>NZ_BONY01000044.1 GCF_016862955.1 Rhizocola hellebori
AAGATCATCACAATTTCAGGGAAAACGCGCGATCCACTCGCCGCGCAACAACCACTTCCCTGAAACGCGCCCTCCCCCACCCGAAGATCACTGGCAGCCGCCGGACAGGACAGTAGGCAGAGGCAGCGCGGCGCGCAGCGGTGTCGGCGGTGGGAGGTCCGTGGCACCTACATCTCTGCCTCACCATCCCAACGCAGAGATGTAGGTGCCACGGAAGCAGCGGGCAGAGGCCGACAGCAGAGGCTGGGCAGAGGCGGCAGCGGGAGCGGCAGAGGCGGCAGCGGCAGCAGGCAGCAGCAGCAGGCAGCAGCGGCAGGCAGCAGCGGCGGGCAGCAGCAGGCAGCAGCGGCAGGCAGCAGCGGCGGGCAGCAGCAGGCAGCAGCAGGCGGCGGGTGGGATTGGCGGCGACGGCGCGGTGGGTTGGAGGGGGCGCGGGTGGGTGAGTGGGTGGGTGGGTGGGGGTGGCGGCGGAGCCGCCGGGGGGACCATGCACGGAGCTTTGTGCCGCGCGGGAGCTTGCGGTGAGGGACCACGACGGGGCGGCGTAGAGAAAAGGAACGGGACAAAGGGGCGGGACAACGCGGTGGGGGCGGCGTAGACAAACCCCGTTTCAGCGCGGTTAAATCGTGTCAACGCTCGATGGAAGCGCTCCCATGTCCTCGCCTGGGGAAGACGGTGGCGGCGCGGGGCGGATGCGTCCACATCCGCCCCGCTGTCCGATCCGCGGCCGTCTGAACGGGCGCGGCTGCTCGGACAGGAGAATCGTAGTGTCCAGGAAACTTGGACTCCTTCTCGCCGCAGCTTTGGCGGCGAGCTCGTTAAGCGCGGCGGTGGCTAGCCCGGCCCAGGCTGCGCCGCTGTACAACTACGCGGAAGCGTTGCAGAAGTCGATCTGGTTCTACGAGACCCAGGTGAGCGGGCCGAAACCGGCGTGGAACAGGGTTTCCTGGCGTGGCAACTCGGCGATGACGGACGGCTCGGATGTTGGCCGGGACCTGACCGGCGGCTGGTTCGACGCGGGTGATCACGTGAAGTTTGGGTTCCCGATGGCGAGCACGGCCACGATGCTCGCGTGGGGGGCGGTGGAATACCGAAGCGCCTATCAGGCAAGCGGTCAGCTAACCCCGTTGCTGAACAACCTGCGCTACGTTAACGATTACTTCATCAAGGCCCATCCATCTGCGAATGTGCTCTACGGGCAGGTGGGCAACGGCGGGCTCGACCATGCGTGGTGGGGTCCGGCTGAGGTGATGAAGATGAACCGGCCGGCCTACCAGATCAATGCGACCTGCGGCGGGTCGGATCTGGCGGCGGAGACCGCGGCGGCCATGGCGGCGGCGTCGATCGTGTTCCGGCCCACCGATGCCACCTATGCGAACACGCTGGTGACGCACGCGACGCAGTTGTATTCGTTCGCGGACACGGTGCGCAAGAAGTATCACGAGTGCATCACCGACGCCCAGGGCTACTACCAGTCGTGGAGCGGGTTCAACGATGAGCTGGTGTGGGGCGCGATCTGGTTGTACCGCGCCACCAATACACAGTCCTACTTGGACAAAGCAATCAGCTACTACAATAACCTGAGCACCGAACCGCAGTCGACGATCCGGTCATACAAATGGACCCACGACTGGGACGACAAGTCCTACGGAAGCTATGTGCTGATGGCCAAGCTGACCGGGAACCAGCAGTATCTCGACGACGCGAACAGGTGGCTCGACTACTGGACGGTCGGGGTGAACGGGGCGCGCATCACCTACTCGCCCGGCGGTCAGGCGTGGTTGCAGCAGTGGGGTTCGCTGCGCTACTCGGCCAACACCGCGTTCCTGGCGATGGTCCATTCGGACGCGATCACGGATGCGACCCGGAAGGCGCGCTACCACGACTTTGCGGTCTCGCAGATCAACTACATTCTGGGCAGCAACCCGAGCAACCGCAGCTACATGATCGGGTTTGGCAACAACTCGCCGCGCAACCCACACCATCGCACGGGTCACGGCTCGTGGACCGACAGTCTGCAGAACCCGACCAACAACCGGCACACGCTCTATGGAGCTTTGGTGGGCGGGCCGGGCTCGGCCAACGACAGCTACACCGACGATCGCAGCAACTTCCAGGCCAACGAGGTGGCTACCGACTACAACGCCGGGCTGACCTCGGCGCTGGTGCGCATGTACAGCGAGTTCGGCGGCACCCCGCTGACCAACTTCCCGCCCACCGAGACCGTCGATGACAACGAGATGTACATCGAGACGAATGTCAACGCGTCGGGCGCCAACTTCACAGAGATGAAGACGCTGGTCTACAACAAGTCGGCCTGGCCGGCCCGTGCTCTGACCAATGGCTCTTTCCGGTACTACTTCACGCTCGACGGATCCACGACCCCGAGCCAGATCACGCTCACCACGGCCTACAACCAGTGCTCCGCACCGACCGGGCCTACCCAGGTGAGCGGAAACACCTACTACATAACGGTTTCTTGCGCCGGTCAGGTTATCGCCCCGGCCGGGCAGTCGGACTGGCGTCGCGAAATCCAGTTCCGCATCGCCAGCTCGGGCACGTGGGATCCCACCAACGACTGGTCATACCTGGCCACGCTCGGCCGCAACGCCAAGATGACGCTGTTCGACGGGGCCACCAAGGTCTGGGGCGACCCGCCCGGCGGCGGTGACGTGATCGCGCCCACCGCGCCCGGCACCCCGACGGCCACCCCGGCTTCGACGACGGTCGCCCTCTCCTGGGCGGCGGCCACCGACAACGTGGCGGTCACCGGGTACGACATCTACCAGGGCAGCACGCTCGCCGGCTCGTCGACCACGACCTCTTTCACCGCAACGGGTTTGACCGCGTCCACGGCCTACAGCTTCACCGTGCGGGCCCGCGATGCGGCGGGCAACGTCGGCCCGGCTTCGGCCGCGGTGAACGTGACGACCCTGCCGCCGGTGGCCGACAATATCGCCCCTTCCATCCCAGGTACCCCGACCGCCTCGGCGATCACCCAGACCTCGGCAACGCTGACCTGGGCGGCGTCCACGGACAACGTCGCGGTCACGGGATATGACATCTACCGGGGTACCACCCTGGCTGGAACGTCGACCGGCCCGACCTTCAACGCCACCGGCTTGACCGCGGCGACGGCCTACTCGTTCACGGTGCGGGCGCGCGACGCGGCCGGGAACGTCTCCGCCGCATCGGCTGCGGTCAGCTTCACCACCCTGCCGACCGGCGGAGGCGCGAGTTGTGACATCGCCTATGTGGTGGAGAGCCAGTGGCCGGGCGCGTTCTCCGGCAAGGTGACGGTGAAGAACACCGGCACCACCACCATCAACGGCTGGACGCTGGCCTTCACCTTCCCGGCCGCCGGCCAGGGAGTCCAAAGTGGATGGTCGGCGACCTGGACCCAAACCGGAGCCAACGTGTCGGTCGTGCCGCTGGACTGGAACCGGGTCCTGGGGCCTGGCGCTAGTACCCAAATAGGCTTCACCGGAGCTTGGACGACTTCCAACCCGGAGCCGACCGCATTCACTCTCAATGGTTCTGCCTGCACAGTTTCCTGAATGTCGCAATAGGAAGGCGCTACCCCTACCCAGGGGTAGCGCCATCGACCTATGTCATGGTAGGAATCCTTCACATGTTCTCGCGAGGCATGGAACTTATCTCCCATCGACCCCTTGAGGAGACTCATGCTACGCACCGTCCAACGCGGACTTGTCGTGCTCGCCGGAGCCACCGCTGGACTCGTCACGGTGATGGCCGGCCCGGCACAGGCGGCCACTTTCCTCACCCACGCTCAGGCCACCAGCCAGTTGAGCGCATCGGGAATCTCCTGGTCGTCGAGTGGCGGGTGCAGCGACCGCAATAACCCGAGCTGCACCTCGTTCACCAATGTCCGGCAAACCACCATCTCTGGAATCAGGACACTGCGCAGCGCAAGCGGGTGCGCCATCAATGTCACCGGTGGAACCGAGACCGGGCACGGCAGCGGCACCTACAGTCACTGGAATGGTTACAAGCTAGACATCAGCAAGTACACGTGTGTCGGCAACTACATCAAGAACAACTTCACCTATGTCGGATACATCTCCGGCTGGGGCTACCAGTACCGCTCCGGCGCTGGAAACCTCTACACCGACGAGGGCAACCACTGGGACATCCTCTACTACAACTGTGGTGGCTGCTGATCGACGAACGTTGTCATGGGAGCGTTTCCATGACAAACTAAGAACGACTCGCGATAGGAGCAAGGGCACGCGATGACGGCACCGCTAGGGCAGATGCGGCGCCGCGACCCGTTCCTGGCCGGTGCGTTGCCTCGCACCGGAAATCCCGCGAGGAGTCAATGTGTTCCGCATAATGCGGCGCCCCCGTAAAACTGCCCTGTTGGCGGTGGGCGTCCTGATCGTCGCCGGGCTGGCCGTCAACGCCAGCCCGGCGCAAGCAGCCGTCGCCTGTCAGGTGACTTACGCGAAGCAATGGGACAACGGCAGCGGCTTCGGTGCCAACGTCACCATTCAGAATCTCGGCGACCCGCTTACCAGCTGGACGCTCACTTTTGCCTTCCCGGGTAACCAGACGATTCCACCCGGTGGCGGATGGTCCGGAAACTGGTCGCAGACCGGTCAGAACGTGACCGTGACCAACATGCCGTGGAACGGCAACCTCGGCAACGGCGCCTCGCTCGGGGCCGGCTTCAACGGTTCCTACAGCGGATCCAATGTCGACCCGACGGTCTTCGCCATCAACGGTGTCACCTGTACCGGTGTCCCGAACTCACAGGCGCTTGTGGTCAATCCGACCGCGATCAGCGTGCCTGAAGGCGGCATGACGACCTACTCGGTGCGCCTGCAGTCACAGCCCTCCAGCAACGTGACCGTCACTTCGACGGCGGGCACCGGTGACACCAACATCACCGTTACCGCCGGCGGCACGCTCACCTTCACCTCGGCGAACTGGAACGTGGCTCAAAACGTCACGGTTTCCGCCGCCGAGGACGCCGATGCCACCAACGGCACGAGACCTATAACGGTCGCGTCCACCGGTTTGACATCGGTGACGGTCACCGCCACCGAGGCCGACAACGACCCGAACCAGGCGATCGTCGTGGCACCGACAGCGGTAAGCGTTCCGGAAGGGGCCACCGCGACCTTCGGCGTGCGGCTGCAGACACAGCCGACCGCCAACGTCACCGTCACCACGACGGCGGCCGGCACCGGTGACACCAACCTGACCGTTTCCGCCGGTGGCACTCTCACCTTCACTTCGGCGAACTGGAGTGTCATCCAGAACGTCACCCTGGCCGCGGCCGAGGATGCCGACACCACGAACGGCACTCGGACGTTCAGCGTGACATCGTCGGGTCTGACCACGGTGACGGTTACCGCCACCGAGGCCGACAACGACCCGGCCGGTCAATCAATCATCGTGACGCCGACCTCCCTCAGCGTTCCCGAGGGCGGCACCAACACGTTCGCTGTGCGGCTGCAGTCGCAGCCGACCGCCAACGTCACCGTCACGACGACGGCCGGCACCGGCGACACCAACCTGACCGTCTCGGCCGGCGGCTCGCTGACCTTCACGACGGCGAACTGGAACGTCAACCAGAACGTGACGCTGGCGGCCGCGGAAGACGCGGACAACGCCAACGGCAGCAGGACCTTCACGGTGGCGTCCACCGGTTTGACCTCGGTAGCGGTCACCGCGACCGAGGCCGACAACGACCCGGCGCAAGCACTTGTGGTCACCCCGACCACGGTGAACGTGCCCGAGGGCTCCACGGCTGTCTACGCCGTGCATCTCGCGGCGCAGCCCACCGCCAACGTCACCGTCACCTCGACGGCCGGCACCGGCGACACCAACATCACTGTCTCAAGTGGAGCGTCGCTGACCTTCACCACCGCCAACTGGAACATGGACCAGAGCGTGACTCTGGCCGCGGCCCAGGACGCGGACAGCGCCAACGGCACCCGCGCCATCACGGTGGCTTCGACCGGGCTGACTTCGGTCACGGTCAACGCGACCGAGGTGGACGACGAGGCCACGCAGAACTCGTACATCACCGAGTTCACCACCCAGTACGACAAGATCAAGAACCCGGCGAGCGGCTACCTGTCGCCCGAGGGCATTCCTTACCACTCAATCGAAACCCTGATGGTCGAAGCGCCCGACCACGGCCACGAGACCACCTCGGAGGCGTTCAGCTTCCTGATCTGGCTCGAGGCTCAGTACGGCCGGGTGACCGGGAACTGGACGCCGTTCAACAACGCCTGGAACCTGACCGAGCAGTACATCATCCCGTCGGCCGCAGGCCAGCCGGGCGGATCGACCAGCTACAACCCCGCCGACCCGGCCGACTACGCCCCTGAGGCGGCGCAGCCCAGCGGCTACCCGGCCACGCTGAACACCGGCGTGATCGCGGGTTCCGACCCGCTGGCAAACGAGCTGCAAACCACCTACGGCAACCGCAACATCTACGGCATGCACTGGCTGCTGGACGTCGATGACGTCTACGGCTACGGCACCGGCCGCACCGCCGCCGAATGTGGTGACAACACGCAGCGCGTGACCTACATCAACACCTACCAGCGCGGCGCGCAGGAATCGGTGTGGGAGACAGTGGCCCACCCGTCCTGTGACACCGCACGGTTTGCCAACTACCCGGCGCTGTTCATCTCCGGCTCGGGCGGCAACCAATGGCGTTACACCAACGCTCCCGACGCCGACGCCCGCGCGGTTCAGGCGACCTACTGGGCGCTGCAATGGGCTACGGCACAGGGCAACCAGTCGCAGATCTCGGCAAGCCTGACCAAGGCCGCCAAGATGGGTGACTTCTTGCGGTACGCGTTCTTCGACAAGTACTTCAAGAACCCTGGCTGCACCTCGACCTCATGCACCCCGGGTAGTGGGAAGAGCAGCTCTTCCTACATGCTGACCTGGTACTACGCATGGGGTGGCGACATCGCCAACGCGTGGTCGTGGCGGATCGGCTCGAGCTCCTGGCACCAGGGTTACCAGAACCCGCTTGCCGCATGGGTGCTCTCGGGGGCCGGCCCGACCTCGCTCAGGCCCCAGTCGGCAACCGCGGCTACGGACTGGACCACCAGCCTTAGCCGTCAGCTCGACTCGTACCTGTGGCTGCAGTCGGCCGAAGGCGGCATCGCCGGCGGCGCGACGAACAGCGTGAACGGCACCTACTCGGCGCCGGCGCCTGGTACTCCGACCTTCTACGGCTGGTCTTACGACTTCCAGCCGGTCTTCCACGACCCGCCGTCGAACCAGTGGTTCGGCTTCCAGGCGTGGTCGCTGGAGCGGGTGGCGGAATACTACTTCGTCACCGGTGACGCGAAGGCCAAGACGATCCTCGACCGCTGGGTGCCTTGGGCAATCGCCAACACCACTCTCGGTACGGGCTCGGCCTTCACCATCCCGTCGGACATGACATGGTCTGGCGCGCCTGCCGCGTCGATCAGTGGCGGCACCGTTCCTGGCGCCAACCCGAACCTGCACGTGGCCATCGCGAACACGTCCAACGACGTTGGCGTGGCCGCGGCCTACGCTCGGACACTGAGCTGGTACGCAGCGAAGGCTGGCGCGACAACCCTTGGCACGCAAGCGAAGAACACCGCCAAGGGCCTGCTCGACCGGATGATTCTGCTGAAGGCCAATGACGCGACCGGCAAGGGCATTGTCGTTTCGGAAACCCGTACCGACTACAACCGCTTCGACGACGTGTGGAACTCGACCTCGCAAACGGGTCTGTTCATTCCGCCCGGCTTCAGCGGCACCATGCCCAGTGGAGCTCAGATCAACTCGAACTCCACCTTCATGAGCATCCGCCCGTTCTATGCCAGTGACCCCGCTTGGGGCCCCGTGCAGGCTTACATGAACGGCACCGGTGCGGCGCCTTCGTTCCAGTACCACCGGTTCTGGGCGCAGGCCGATATCGCGATGGCATTCGCGGATTACGGCAGCCTTTTCCCCACGGGGTAAGGGTTAGCTAGATTTGTCGCGGTCGGTCGGATGGGTACGGCGACGTCCCGCCCGGCCGGCCGCGATCATTCCGGCGAGAGTCAGCGCAGCGCCCAGGATCGTCAAGGTTTCCTGGCCGCTGAAGCCGAGCCAGCGCGCGATAGCGGCAAGGGCGCCGATGAGGATTACGGCGAGGGCGGCGTTGCCTGGCGTGACCTGTTTCATGGAATGTGCCCCCTTCCCAATCTGGAAGCACAAACCGGGGTGCCCTGAATAACGAGCACCCCGGCCATCGGTGACGCGGCTAGGCGATGTCACGCTTTCGGGTGATCAGGGTGCCCACCAGCCCCAGCACGAGACCCCAGCCGATGAGGATCAGGGCGCCGACCCACCAGGGTGGTGGGTTGCTGAAGATGGGCTCGGTCGAGACCATCGCCTCGGAGGCCACGGAGGGCCAGATGACGCTTGCCTTTTGCACCCAGTCGGACTTGAAGAGTTGCGAGGCGAGAAACGCCGCGATCTGAACGACGTAGGTGCCTAGCAGATAACCGGCGGCGACCGTGATGACGGCCCCGATCTGGTTGCGGATAAGCACTCCCAGGCCTACGCCCAGGATTCCCCATAGACCGTAGGCAAGGCCATTCATCAGCACCGCCCGGGTCACCGGCCATTCGCCGAGCTGGCTGCTGTATCCCTTGCTGGAAAAGAAGATGCTGCCGGCTATCCCGCTGATCGCGGTGGTGCCCACCCAGAAGATGAGCGCCGCGAGCGAAGCGGTGCCGAGCTTGGCCAGGATGACCTTGGTGCGCTGCGGGGTGGTGAGGAAGGTAGCGGTCGCGGTCTGGTGGTAGTACTCGTTGGTCACCAGGATCACGCCGAGCAGCGAGACGAACAGCAGCCCGAAGAACTGGCCCGAGGTGTAGATCTGCGCCGCGGCGCCGGAGAGCACCCGGCTGATGTCGTGTTGCAGCTCGAACTGCCGCTGGGCCTCCGCGAGCTGCTCCGGGCTCATCTCGAACTCGGGCGGCGGCGGCTGGAAGACCGCGTTGCTGCTCGCATCGTCGATCAACTGGTTGCCCGCGAAGATCCACAGGGTGACGGAGAGGGCGGTGAAGACCAGCACGCCGATGCCGAACAGCCACCAGACATTGGTTGTACGGATCTTCATGAGCTCGCTGCGGATGAGGTTCATCGGATGCCCGCCTTTCCCGCGGTGAGCTCGAGGAAGACCTGCTCCAGGTCGGGGCGTTCCTCCACCAGCTCGTGCAGGACGACCCCGGCCCGCAGCGCCGCCTCGCCAACCGCGGGCGCACCTATCCCGGTCACCAGCAGCACACCGTTCTCCTGCGTCACGGTGGCCTTTCCTGCCAGCGCCTGCGCCAGCTTGTCCGCGTCGGGTGTGCGCACCCGCACCCGCTCGGCCTGGGAGATGCCATTGACGATGGTTTCGACCGGCCCCTGCTTGACGAGCTTGCCGTTCGCGATGATGACGATGTCGTCGGCGAGCAGCTCCATCTCCGAGAGCAGGTGACTGGAGACCAGCACCGTGCGGCCTTCACCGGCGAACTTCCTGAGCAGATCACGCATCCAGCGGATGCCTTCCGGGTCAAGCCCGTTAGCTGGCTCGTCCAGGATCAGCGCCTTCGGGTCGCCCAGCATCGCCGAGGCGATTCCGAGCCGCTGGCGCATGCCCAGCGAGTAGCCGCGAAACTTCCGCTTGGCGGCCGGCGTGAGCCCGACCAGCTCGAGTGCCTCGTCGGCGCGGCTGAGCGGCAACCCCGCGGCTGCACACATGATGCGCAGATGATTGCGGCCGGTGCGGCCCTTGTGCGCGGCGGACGCTTCCAGGATCGCGCCCACCTGCCGGACCGGATGGGGAAAGTCGCTGTATCTCTGCCCGCCGATCGTTGCTGTCCCAGAGGTCGGGGTGACCAGATTGAGGATCATGCGAAGTGTGGTGGTCTTTCCGGCGCCGTTCGGGCCTAGGAACCCGGTTACCCGGCCCGACCGCACCGCGAACGACAGATCGTCTACCGCCTTGACCTTGCCATAATGCTTGGTCAAGCCGGAGACGACGATCTGCCCGTCTTCCGTGAGGGTCATGCAGGGCACGCTACCGCAGCGTGTCACTGCCAAATCAGCGGCAAGGGAACCGCGATGACCTGGAACGGAGGCGCTGCAGCGTCACGCTTGGCAAACTGCGAGTTCACTATGAGCAACCGCTCGCCGTCGGTGTCCAATGTTGTTGGAGTGCTGAACCTGTCCTCCACGTAGGTGCCCAGCGGCATCGTGCTCCGCCCGTCGTCGCAGATGCGTAGCGCCGCAAGGAAGAAGACCGCGTCCTCCATGGTTTCCCCGCGGTTGCACGCGCCGTAAAGCGTGTCGCCGATGAGCAGCAGGCCGTCAGCGCAATAGTCCTGCGCCACCAGCTCCGCCTTGCCGGAGTCGGGCTCAAGTCGCCAAAGCGTCTCAGTTCCTTGCGCCGCAACGAGTAATGCCTCGCCGCTCGGTGTCACCACGACGCCGTTGAGGTAGGCATCCTCGGTCGCGGCCGGCAAGCCCACCTCAATGAGGTCGCCGCCGAAGTCATAGCGCCAAAGCACCGGCCGGGAGGAATCAGTGACATAGCAGGAGTCACCGAGGAAGCACACATCGTTGAGGAATCCGTCTACGGCCTTGGAGTCGAGAAGCTCGCCGCTGGACAGGTCGTAGACGAACAGACGCCCGGCCCGCCCGCCGCAGACCACCAGCCGACCATCGCGAATAGCCATGCCCAGCGCCGAGATCCGGCCGTCCAGACCCGGCCCCAGCCAGGCCTCGGTGACGGGCCTATCCAGGTGGCCGCGGAAGACTGTGCCGTCGGCGCTGCTGCCGGAATAGAACTGGCGATCGGGCCCCACCACGATTCCCTCTGGCAGGACCCGATCGCCGGGCAGAACGTACTCCTCGAAGGTCATGAAACCGCACGCTAGCGTGTGGTGCGAATCGGCGCAGCCCCATCGGTCACTGTCCAGATCGGAGCGCGCGGACGGCAGGTCAGGCGGGCGTGGAAGGCAATGCCGCAGTGACGGCCGGGGAAGGCGCCGGCTCCGCCTCAGGTGCGGTGAGCTCGGCGATCTCGTCCTGAACCTGCTGCTCTGTACGGCCGGACATGCGCCTTTGCTTGGCCCGGTCACGCAGGAACGCCTCGTACAGCTCCTTGTCCTGGCGATCCTGCTCGGTGAGGAAGACCTGCTCCTGCTCGCCGCGCTCGGCGCGGATCCGATCGGCAAGCGAGGTGAGCCCGAGACGGCCGGCCAGCGAGGAGACAAAGCTGCTGACCCGGGTGATCCAGGTGGCGACCAGGAAGGCCCAGCGCTTGAGCCACACCAGCATCAGCTTGGCCAGCTCCACCAGGACCTCGACGATGGCGGCAAGGAGTGCCAGCACACCGAGGTAGACCAGGGTGTAGGCGACGCCCACGACAAGCGCGCCAACCCAGCCGAGGTGGAAGGTGGACACGACGATGCCGCCGGCGAGGCTGGCCAGCATGGTGCTGCCGAAGAAGTTGGCGATCGGATCCTGAATCCGTTCCAGCCGCTTGCCCGCGGCGACGCGCTGCACCACGGTCATGTGCACGAGCAGGATCCCGGCGACCAGGAAGGCGGGAGCGGGATCGGACTTGAAGGCGGTATCAGCGCCCTCGAAGTTCTTGAGCCACTCGATGGACTGGCGCAGGAGGGGAAGGTCGCCCCAGGGCCAATGATCGGCGTAGTAGATCGCGTACAGCGGCAAAGAAAGCAGCGCGAACAGCAATCCCGTCTTTTGCGGGCGGCGGTTGAACAGCGCCACCTTTACGAAGAGCACTACAGAGCCAAGCAGCAGCACGGCTACCGCATACACCAACAGATCCACTGAATTTATCCTTGTCGCGATTGACATTGGCGGATATACGAGCCAAGGAAACACCCTCCGTGACCTGCCGCACAATCCGTTGATTGGCTGCCAGGCAGTCGCCATTACGACTTTCCGGTGATCGTGTAGGTTTGGGACATGAGTGATGTCCTCACCTCCGATGTGGAGCATCTGCTCGAACCGTTTCGGGTGGAACTGACCGGCTACTGCTATCGCATGCTGGGTTCCGCCTTTGAAGCCGAAGATGCCGTGCAGGAGACGATGATCCGGGCCTGGCGCGGTTTCAGCGGGTTCGAAGGCCGGTCGGCCCTCAGATCGTGGCTCTATCGCATCGCCACCAACGTTTGTCTCACCATGCTCGGCAGCAGCCAGCGCCGCGCCCGCCCGATGGAGCTCGGCCCGTCTTCGCCGGCCACGGCCATGCCCTCGGATCCGCTGCCGGAAAGCACCTGGATTGTGCCGGTGCCGGACAGCCGGGTGCTGCCCGAGGGAGATCCGGCCGATGTCGCCGTGGCGCGGGAGACGATCCGCCTGGCTTTCGTGGCCGCGCTGCAACACCTGCCCCCCAAGCAGCGGGCCGTGCTGATCCTGCGCGAGGTGCTCGCCTGGTCCGCCGCGGAGGTGGCTGAGCTGCTGGACACCACCGTGGCATCGGTCAACAGCGCCCTGCAGCGGGCTCGTGCCACGTTGACGGCGGTGGATACGAGTGCGACGCTTCAGCCGCTCGACTCCGACCAGCTTGCCCTACTCGCGCGCTATGTCGACGCGTTCGAGCGCTATGACATGGATTCGCTGGCTTCGCTGCTGCACGAGGATGCAAGGCTGTCGATGCCGCCGCTGAGCCTGTGGCTGCAGGGCATCTCCGAGATTCGAGCCTGGATGCTGGGCACCGGCTGTGGCTGTCGCGGGTCCAAGCTCATCCCCACCGTCGCCAACGGCCTGCCCGCTTTCGGCCAGTACAGGCCGACTGAGACCAGTGGTCTTTGGCTGCCTTGGGCGCTGATCGTCCTGGAGATTTCAGACGGAAAGATCGCCGGGGTCAACAACTTCCTCGACACCGACGCTATCTTCCCGCTCTTCGGTCTCCCGGCGCAGGTCACCGGCTAGCGGCACGGTGCCGCCGAGTCCGGCCAGGGCCAGCAGGCCCCGCAGCCGGGGGCTCGCCCTGGCCAGGTGGATCTGCGCGCCGTTGCGACGGGCGGTGAACTGAAGCCGCGCGAGCGCATCGACGACCACCATGTCGGGCTCGGCGAAATCACCCACATCGCAGATCACCACGAGTGCTCCGGTGTAGGTGATCAGCATGCCCAGCTGGTCGCACAGCTGTGGAATGTCGCCGCGGCGCAACGGCGGGCCTAGCAGCCAGATCACTTCGGTGGTCACCCAGATAGGACTCGCGCCGGGGCCCAAACTCATCGCTGCCCGAGGCGATGAGTTTCGCGGGCCCGTTTGGTCTTACCGGGCATGAATCTGATCCTGCCCGGTGAGCCCGGATATGACCTGCACCGCAAGCCGCTCTCACCGTCGGTGGACCCGCGTCCGGCGATGGTGGTGGAGGCGTTCAACGCCGGTGACGTCCAATCGGCGGTGCTGGCCGCCCGGCGCCTTGAGCTGCCTTTCGCGGTCCAGGCCACCGGCCATGGCACTCACGTCCCGGCCGATGGCGCGATGTTGCTGAAGACCACCGCGATGGCCCATGTTCTGGTGGATCCCGATCGGCGGGTGGCCCGGGTCGGTCCGGGTGCCCGGTGGGCCGATGTCCTCGCGGCGGCGGCACCGTTTGGCCTGGCCCCGCTTTCCGGCTCGTCGCCGACCGTGGGCGTCACCGGCTACACACTCGGCGGCGGGCTGGGCTGGCTGGGCCGCAAGTTCGGCTTCGCGGCCGACAGCGTGCTGCGCGCCAAGGTGGTCACCGCCGATGGTGAGCTGGTGGTGGCCAGCCCGAGCCGGCACCCGGAGCTGTTCTGGGCGTTGCGCGGCGGCGGCGGAAATTTCGGCGTGGTCACCGCACTGGAGTTCCAATTGCACCCGGTAGCTCGGGTCTACGCCGGAATGGCCTCTTTCGCCATCGGCGGGGCTTGCGATTTCCTTTCTGTGTACCGGGATTGGCTGTCCACCGCGCCCGACGAGCTGAGCACCGCCGTGGTGCTGCGCACGCTGCCCGACTCCCAGAAGGTGCTCACTGTCAAAGCGATGTACGCCGGCGATGCCTCGTCAGCACGCCGTCACCTGGCCCCGCTCTGGGCCGCGGCCGGCCCGGCCCTCACCGACGAGCTGCGCCCGATGACCTATGCCCAGGCCGTGATGGGTGGCACCGCGGCACGCTACTTCGACTTCTTCCGCGATCTGCCCGACCCGGCCATCGCGGCTTTGACGCAGGCGCACCGGACCGGTGAAGTGTCCAATGTGGAGGTTCGACACTGGGGCGGCGCGCTGGGTCGCGGCGACGGGCCTGCCGCCCGGCCCGAAGCGCGCCTGTCCGTCATCGCGGACACAGCTGTGCCGTCGATGTGTCAGACGCTGCGCCGGTATGGAATGGGGGGAACCTTTCTCAATTTCCTGGCCGACCCGTCGCGGGTGGCCACGGCCTTTACGCCCGTTAACTTCCGGCGGCTGCAGCAGGTGAAAGCCGCCTACGACCCGGACAATTTCTTCCGGATCAACCACAACATTGCCCCTGCAGCCCTGGTCGGGGTACCCGCGGGGGTGTCATCGGCGGGAAATGTCAGCTAGATTGCGGCGATAAGCGACGCCGCGATGGCGCGCGCACGGGAGGGATCGATGTCAGCGACGCTGGCGGTGGAGCACATCACGGTTGGGTACACATCGGACAGTGCGGTCCTGCGTGACATCTCGGTAGTAGCGCGAGCAGGCGAATTGCTCGCCGTCACAGGCAGTTCGGGCGCGGGGAAGACCACCCTGTTGCGGGCCATGGCGGGAAGCCTGCGGCCGAGTTCGGGAAGCGTCACCATGGACGGTCAGCCGGTACGCGATCGCGACGATGCCATCGCACGCCGGATCGTCTGGATGCCCCAGCACAACGGGCTGGCCCCGATCCTCACCGCCGGGGAGAACGTCCACGTCATCCTGGTGGCCAACGGCACCTCACCCGACGACGCCCGGCGGATCACGGCCGAGTCGCTCGAGTCGGTCGGCCTTGCCGAGCAGGCAGGTCAGCTCGTCGAGGAGCTTTCCGGCGGGCAGCAGCAACGCGCCGCCATCGCCCGCGGGCTCGCGCTGCGCGGTGTAGTGGTGCTGGCCGACGAGGTGACCAGCGAGCTTGACGCGGTGAACCGACAGCGGGTGCTCGATCTGTTGCGGGCCGAGGCCCGCCGGGGCGCGGCCGTGGTGCTGGCCACGCACGATCCGGAGGCCGCCGCCGTCTGCGATGCGGAGCTCCACCTGACCGACGGCACCGCCGAGCTGGTACGCGGAAAGGCCTAAGCGTTCGGGCGTCGCGGATCTGCGCCATAGAGACGAGGAATGAACATCATGCTCCGATTGGTGCTGGCCGCCCTTCGCTATCGCGGTGGCGCAACGCTGGCTCTCTTTCTGCTTGGCGTGGTCGCGGTCGCCGCGGGGGTGGCCGTGCCGCTTTACACCATGGCCGCCGATCGCTTCGCGGTGGAAAGCGAATTCCGCCATGCCGCTCCGGTCGACCGGAGCATCGCCATCACCTCACAGACCCCGGTGATCGACTCGGTAGAGTATTCGCTGCAGACGCTGGTGACCGAGGTGCGTGAAAGCGCACCGCAGCAGGAGCTGACGGCGATCACCGGCATCCTCAACCGCGGCATCGCCCTGGACAGCACGCAGGAGCTGTGGTCGGCTTCGCCATTGGCGGTACGGCCCGGCGCTTGCGAACACGTCCGGATGACCGGAAAGTGCCCGGAAGCGGCCAACGAGGCGCTGGTGAGCACCTCGACCCTGAGCCGGCTGGGACTGTCTGGATTGGACGGAGAGTTCCGCTACAACCTCGCCGGAAGCCCAGAACCGCTGATTCTGCGTGTAGTCGGCAGCTATGAGCCGGAGCTGAACACCGATCGCGACAGCTTCTGGGCCGGGCGACCACAGCTTGTCCCGCAGCCGCTGCGGGTGGCAAATCCGGTCTTTACCCCCATTCAGACCTTCGAAACCGCCGACGTGGAAAGCATTTACGCCACCGTCGACCTCGTCATCACCGGCCCCGATTGGCCCTACGAGCAACTGGGCGATCTGCGCATCGACATGACCAAGGCGGCCGCGGAAAACGGCTACGAGCTGAACGACGGCCTGCCGTTCCTGTTGCGCAACATCCAGCAGGCGCGCGATCGGTTGCGGATCAGCGCTCCACTGGGCGCGGTCACCCTTCTCCTGCTGGCGCTGGCCATCCTCATTCTCGCCGCGGGTCACCTCGCCCGTGGCCGCCAGCGGGAGAACGCCCTCGGCGTGTTGCGCGGAACGCTTGGCCGCCATCGCTTCTTCCTGATGCGTGGACCCACCCTGGTCGTATTGCTGATCGGAGCGCCGTTCGGCGCGGCGGCGGGCTGGCTGCTGGTCAGAGCGCTGACCCTGACGGTTTTTGGCGATGAAGGCCCGTTGCCGATGAGCTGGCAGGCGCTGGCCGCCGGTGGCGTGGTGCTGTTCCTGGCCATGGTCGGTGTGGTGGCCACCGAGCGATCGCGGCGCTCAGGCCCGTTGCTGGAGGCGCTGCGTGGCGTGCCGCCGCGCCAGCGCCGGACAGGGCTCATCCTCGACTTCGTGGTGGCAGCTCTGGCCTTGGCTGCGATCGGGCAGACACTGTTCGGTGAGCAGAACACCACAAGTGCGGGCGTGGCCCTGGCCGCGCCGATCCTCGCCGCGGTTACTCTCGGCCTGCTCGCCACCAGGCTCGTTCGTCCCACCGCCACCCTGCTCGGGGGTGCCCGGCTGCGCCGCGGCCGGCTGGTGTCGGGCCTGGCCGCCATCCAGCTGGCCCGCCGCCCCGGCGCCGCGCAGGTGGTGGCGCTAGTGGTGATCTGCGTGGCCCTGGTCGGCCTCACCGCCGACGCATGGGACAGGACGGCGCGGGAGGCCACCGCCCAAGCCGTCGCCCAACTCGGCGCGCAGCAGGTGCTCACCGTCGCCGCCGAATCACGGCCGGCCTTGCTTGCGGCTACCCATAAAGCCGATCCGGAGGGCAAATGGGCCATGGCGGTCAGCCGTGCCCGCCTCGGTCACGGCCGCACGATGATCGCGGTCGACACGGCAAGGCTGGGCGTGGCCTCCGGCTACGACACTGCCCAGCTGCTGCGGCAGCTGCACCCACCCGTGAACGCCCCGATAGTGGTTCAAGGCACCGGGCTGGTGCTCGAAACGACACTGCTCGAAGCCGTCGCCCCCACCCCGGTCACCGCTGTGCTGCTCGGCCCGGACGGCGCCACCGTCACCGCAACAGCGCTCATCGCCGCGCAGGCTGGAGACCAGGCCGTCGAGATCCCGGTCCCGGCCTGTGCCAAGGGTTGCCGGCTCGCCTGGTTCAGTTTCGAACGCTCACCCGACGAGATACAGCTCAAAGGCTTGCGCCAGAGCGGGCCCGACAAGGTTTTGCTGACCGGGCCGGCCATGGCCTCCGCTGCCCGCTGGCGAGCGTCCTTCGACCTGGCCTCGGAGGTCACCATCACGGCGAAGGACGACACCGTATCGCTGCGCTATCGGCCCGCCGACACCCGCAGGATCAGCCGTGACATCCGGCTCCAGGTCGCCGACGCGCCGCTCCCGCTTCCGGTCGCCGTGGTCGGCCCGCGCGAGCTGGAAGAGACGCAGGAGATGAGCGCGGATTCGCTGTTCACCGGAGTGGAACGGCCGATCGCCGTGGTGCGCACCTTCGATTCCCTTGCCGGGGTACCGGCAGACGGCGTGCTGGTCGACCTCGAGTACACCGACCGCATCGCCGACAGCGTCGACAATGCCGCAGAGCTTCAGGTCTGGCTTGGTCCGGCCGCACCGGACGATGCCATCGACCGCCTTCAGGCAGCCGGGCTGGTGCTCGTTCGCGCGGACAGCGTCGCCGAGCGGGCCGCCCGGGGAAGGCTGAGCGGCGACGGATTAGGGCTGCGCCTTCAGCTCATCGCGGCGGCGCTGGCGGTCGCGCTGGCGTTGCTGGCGATCCTGGTGCTCGCCGACACCGACCGCCGTAACCGCGTCGCCGAGCTGGTCTCCCTGCGCGAGCAGGGGTTGTCCTGGCACCGGGTGCGCCGGGTGGCGCATGCCGGTTACCTCGGGGTCGTCGTGGCGGCGCTGCCGGTGGCGCTGGTGGCCTGCGCGGTGGCCTGGTGGCTCGCCAAAGCACACCTCTCCTTGTTCTCGGTCGCTCCACCTCTGCTCGCCACCGCCTTGGTCATGATGGCGGCGGCGTGGTGGGCCGACCATCGAGTGGCCCGTGCCGTGGCGGCACCCGGCCTGACCGCGGAGGCCGGACAGTGATCACGTTGTTGCTGGCCATGTTGCGGGCCCGGCTGGGGATAGCCGCGACCACGTTCGTGCTGACCATCTTCGCCGTCGCGGTGGCCTTGGCCGGGCCGCTCTACGCGCGCGCCGCGGCCGACTCCGCCCTCGCCGTCGAGGTTCACGCCGCCCCGACCGTCGAACGGGTCATCACCGGTGACCTGCTGACCGGGGTAAGAGGCCCGGCGGCCGTCGACGTCGTCAGCGGAAAGATCAAGCAGCCCTACATCCGTGGCTTCGAAACGGTGACCAGTGTCCTGTCCAACGGCGTGCTGAATCCCGATGTCGGGGAGACCTTCTGGCTCGGCTCACGGACCGGCGTGTGTGAGCACCTGACCCTGATCCGCGGCCGCTGCGCCAACGCCGACCGCGAGATTGTCATCCGCGAGGACACCTCGAAGGAACACGGCTTCGATGTCGGCAGCGATGTGGAGTTCATGGCGTCGTCGTTCGGTGGCGGGCGGGGCGAGGAGTCGATAAGGCTCACCGTCGTCGGCGTCTACCAGACCTACCTGCCCACGGATGTCTATTGGGCCGACCGGTTCATGCTTGCGGGCAGCGAAGGCGGGCCGTTCTTCACCAACGACCGTACGGTGCGCAGCGCGGACGGCCCGCAGCTGCTGACCACCGACCTCATCGCGACCGAGGAAGCGTTTCGCGATCGGTCAACCCTCGATGCCGACATCAAAGCCGCGATGGACATTCTGAGCGCCACCCAGTTCCAGCCGCACACCGAGGTCGAGAGCCTGATCGATCACATCGAGGATGCTGAGGAGACCCTGCTCTCCAGCCTCATCGTGGCCACCCTGCCGCTCATCGCCATCTGCTGGTACGTCATGTTCCTGGCCATAGTCGGCGCCGTTCAGCACCGCCGCGGCGAGCTGGCGGTCACCGCGTTGCGCGGGGTTCCCGGGCGGTTGCGCTGGTGGCTGCCGAACGCCGAGACGATGGTGCCGGTGCTGGCCGGGGCGATTCCAGGTTTCCTGTTCGGCTACGCGGTGACCGCCGCCTTGGCCGCCTGGCTGTTGCCGGGGGCGCCGCTGGTGACGCCGACCCTGCCCGCCGTCGCGCTGGCCGTGCTTTCGGTGGTGGGTGCCCTGCTCACCGCGGTCATCGCCCAATGGCGGGTGACCCGGGAGCCGGTGTCCAACCTGCTGCGCCAGGTGGTGCGGCGCGGGGACAGCAACGCGGCACGTGCCGTCGAGGCGGTGGCGGGAGTGCTCGCGCTGGTGGCCGGATTCCAGGCCGCCACCGCGGCGGGCGCGGGCGGGCTTGCCCTGCTCGTGCCGCTCTGCTTCGGTCTCGGGATCGGCATGCTCGCCGGCCGCCTGGTGGCCGCGCCCGCGGAACGCTTGGGGCGCAGGCTGATCCGCGGTGGCCGGCTGGCCTTGGGCCTGGCGACCATCTCGGTCTCACGCCGTCCCGGCTCACGGGCCATGGTGGCGCTGTTGACCGTCGCGTTTGGACTGTTCGGCTTCGCGCTCACGGTGACCGACACCGCCGCGCGGGCGTGGGAGGAACGGGCACACGTGGAGACCGGTGCCTACCGGGTGCTTTCGATCGTCCCGGTACCCGCGGCCCGATTGATGGACGCGGTCAAAGCCGTTGACCCGCAGGGGAATTTCGCCATGGCGGCGGCGACCGTGCAGTTGCCCGACGCGCCACCGGTGGTCGCGGTGGACAGCACCCGCCTGGCCCGGGTGGCGAACTGGCCCGCCGGGCCGGGGCAGCCGACCGCCGCGCAAGCCGCCGCCACCATGCGCCCGCAAGAGCCCGTGACGAAGCTGGTCCGAGGGAACAGCCTGTTCATTCCGTTGACGCTGAACAACATTGGCGACAACTCCACCGCCCGCCTCGAGCTGGATATGATCAAACCCAACGGCGAAAGGCTCAACCCGATCACCTCGGCCATCCAGCCGGGCACCGCGATCTACGAGGTGACCACCCCGGACTGTGCTCAGAAGGCTTGCCGCTTCACGGGTATGGCGGTCAGCCTGGCCGCTTTCGGCCGGCAGCAGGTCAGCGTCACCGTCGGCGAGATCCGCAACGAGAGCGGCGAGGTCGTCGTCGACCGCGGCCAGCTCACCGATCTCACCGGCTGGGTGCAGCGCAAGGACACCGCCGGGAAGCCGACCGGTGACCTGTCGGCCGCCGGCAACGGGCTGACCATCGAGGCGAATTCGCCGATCGCCGTCGATCTGCGGATCTGGGTCAGGTCCGTACCCGAGCCGATGCCGCTGCTTTCCACCGGCGATGTGCCCGAGGGTTTCGCGGCGGTCGGCTCCACCGTTTCGGTGCAACGCGCCTTGGCCACACCGATGCTGCCGCGCCTGGGCGACAACGGGATCATGCTCGATCTCCGGTACGCCGAACTGTCGATCATGCCGCGCGCCGAGGCGCAGCGATCCGAGGTGTGGCTGTCCGCGGACGCTCCAGAAGACATCCTGCAGCGCATCGGCAGTGCGGGCTTGACCATCCAGGAGGACATCCGCGAGTCCGACCGCCTCGAGCTGTTCAGCCGCCAGGCACCGGCGCTCGCCCTGGGTTTCCTGCGGCTGGCGGCACTGGCGGCCATCCTGCTCACCGCGGCCGGCCTCATCGTGGCGGCGATCCTCGACCGGTCGCGAAGGGCCGAGGACCTCTCCGCCCTTCTCCCCCACGGGTTGTCCCGGCGCACGGCACGTGGCAGTGCGGTGCTGGGCAGAGCATTTCTGGTGCTGATTTCGGTGGTGGCCGGTGCGATCGCGACCGCGGCGGCCTGGCTGGTGGCCCGCGAGGTGGTGCCGGTCTACACCACGGCGGTCGCCGCGATCCCGCTGCCGACATGGCCGGATCCCACCGTGGGCAACGGCTATCTGGCCGCGTTTGTGTTTCTTCTGGGTACCTGTTGGGTTGCGGCCCGGGTGGCCAGGCGTGAAGGGGAGGGGACAGTCCAATGACAGGACTCGCAGTGGTCTGCCGCCGAGTGGTGCACATCTATCGCGTCGACGGCAATGATGTGGTCGCTCTGGCGGGTGTCGACCTCGACATCGCCGCCGGAGAGATGGTGGCTCTGGTCGGGCCGTCCGGCTCGGGCAAGTCCACTCTCATCGGCCTGCTGGCCGGGCTGATGCGCGCCAGCGCGGGACAGGTGCGCATCGGCACGGTGGACATCAGCCGGGTCAGCGACGGCGAAATGGCCCGCCTGCGCGGAACCGAGCTCGGGGTCGTGTTGCAGGGGGCGCGCCGCAACCTGCTGCCCTATGCGACAGTGCGCAGCAACATCTGGCTGGCCCAGCGGCGGGCCGCGAAGGTGCGCCCCGGTGACGTGGAGTCCCCCGAGCGCATCCTCGCCCTGCTCGGCCTCACCGGTGCCGGGCACCAGCGGGTCGAAGACCTGGCGCCGGGTGCGGCCCAGCGGGCCGCGCTCGCGGTCGCCATGGCCGCCTCACCCGGGTTGCTGCTCGTCGACGAGCCAACCAGCCAGCTCGACCGGGCGGCCCGCGACGAGGTGCTCGCCGCGCTGGCCGCCATCAACGCCGAACGGGGCACCACCGTCGTCGCGGTCACCCACGACCCCGAGGTGGGCGCCAAGCTCGGCCGGGTGGTGACGATCCGAGACGGCCGGGTCGGTGCGGAAGGGCGCAACGGCCGCGAATTCGCCGTCATCGCGGGCGATGGCACCGTTCAGCTCCCACCGGAGCTGCTCGACAGCTATCCGCCCGGCACCCTGCTTGCCGTGGAACACCTCAACGGCAAGGTGATGCTGGTCGCCGACCGCGAAGACTAGCTGCCGGGTCAGGGGTAGCCGCGGTAGATGCGGTCGTGGATGGCGAGCTCATCGCGAAGCCGTTTGATTCGGCTCTCGATGGCGGCCGTGTCGGCGTTGTGTATCAGCTCCACCGACTCGTAGATCTCTGGCAGATCAAGCACTTTCACCGTTTGCAGCACCTTGGCCGCGCTGATGGGGGCCGGTTCTGCCACCCGGTGTCTGCCCTGATAGGCCTCCACCGTCCAGACACCGTCCCAATAGGACAGTGTCACCACGATGGGCGCCTGCAGCACCCCGGTGACCGCGAGCGGCAGTTTGCGTTGGGCCAGCAGGCCAAGCGATTCGATCCAGTCCGGCAACGGCGGCGGCGCGTGCCTCTGGTCTGGCCGGGCCGGGTCGAGCGGTGGCGCATCCATCTGCTTCCACACCCGGTACCCGATAATCGGCGACATGGTGATCGTCAGGAACCCGAGACCCGCCAGGATCAGGCTCCAGTCCAACCCGAAGCCCTGCACGAGCCACGCGCCCACCAGGCCACCGAGCGGAATGCCGCCGAAGGTCATCGCGCCGGTGAGGCCGAAGACGCGCGGTTGCATAGCGCGTGGAACCCGCTCGAAGAGCAGCGCGCCGTAGACGGGATTGATGACCGAACCCGCCACACCGGCCAGGAAGGTCACCGCCAGCACCACTCTTATGTCATCGGTGAGCCCCAGCACCAGGAATCGTGGTGAGCCGCCGAGCACGTAGCCGAGCACGAAGGTCAGGTACCGCGGAAGGCGCTTGATAAGGCCGATGAATGCCACATTGCCCAGAACTGCGCCCAGCGCAAGCGAACTGGCGACCCAGCCGAGCGCCACCGGCGAGTTGAACTGATGCATGACCCACAGCGGAACCAGCACCGCACCGCTGGCCTGATTGAACATGTTCGTCATGAACATCATGCCGACGATGCGGGAAAGCAGCTTGTCCTCGCGCAGGAAGCTGAACCCCCGAGCGAGCGCGCGCGTATACGGCTCCGGCGCGGGTTTGGCGTCGGCCTCCTCCACGCTGCGCGGCATCCGCACGAACGCCACGATCATCAAGGCACTCAAGGCGTACGAGATCGCGTTGATCCAAATTGCTCCGGTCGGCCCGATCCAGGCTATGACCAGGCCGCCAATGGCCGCGCCGACCACGGTGTTGGCCCGTTCGCTTCCGGTGAATACGGCCACCATCCGGGGCAGCGACGCACCCGCGCCCTCCACGATCGGTTGCACCAGCATGCGTTTGGCTTTGTCGCCGACGCCCTGAACCGAACCCACCAAAGCCGAAAGCACGAGCAACAACGTGAAGTCAAACTGCGCGAACATGGCTATCAGGGCGACCAGGACCGCACTGGCGGTGTCATTGTGAATAACCATTTTCCGGACGCCGTAACGCCCGACGAGCGGCGAGCCGAGAACCCCGACGATCACGTATGGCAGCGTCTGAGCCAGACCGACCAAGCCCATCTTCACCGGGCTTCCGGTGGTGACCAGCACCAGCCAGGGAATGGCCAAAAGGGAGATTTTGGAGCCGATGCTGTTGACGGTCATCGCCACCATCAGCCAGACCAGGGCGGGTTTGCCTCCTGTCCGGACGTGGCGGCCGCGCAGCATTCCCGCCTCCACTCCCAGCCGATAGCTCGATTGATTTGATCCTATGCGCCAGCGGCGGCCCCGGCACAGTCATACTTCGGCTAGGACTTGCTTTCCAAGTGATCGAGCAGCTCGGCGGCCACATCGTCCATTGGCCTCAGATCCCGCTGGGCCCGAGCGAGCATCAGCGCCCCTTCCAGAGCGGCATAGACAAACGCCGCCAACCGCCGCGCTTTGGCAGGTGTCGCCCCATCGCGCTCGAAGGCGGCGGCCAGCACCCGACGCCAGTCCTCAAACGCGGCGGCCACCGCGGCGTGAAGCGCGTCGTCGCCGCCGGCCAGGTCGAGTGCGACCCCCGCCACCGGGCAACCGGCCCGAAAGTCGCTCTTGCGCAAGGCTTCCCGGCTGACCGCCAGGAACCCGGCGACCGCCTCGATCGCGGTGCCCTCCTGGGTCTTCTGGCGCATCAACGCCGTGGTGCGCTCCGAGTACCACCGCAGGGCCTCGATCGCCAGCTCCTCCTTGCCACCGGGAAAATGGTGGTAAATGGAGCCGCGCGGAGCCCCGCTGCGGGCGATGACGTCCTGAAAGGACGTGGCGGCATAACCGCGTTCTTGAAACAGCAGCGCTGCCGCCCGAACCATCGAGCGACGAGAATCGTCACGCACGTCACTACTCCTTGACTATGACGGTCATCATAGCCCAGGCTCGTGACTATGACGTTCGACATAGAGTGGGCTCCCGACGTCGTCATTGGCCGCCGCTACAAGCGTTTGCAGGTAGCGCCCGCCCCGCCCACCATCCGGCTCGCCGATCCGTCCGACGTGGACGCCATCGTGGCCATGCACGAGCGATGCACCGCGCGCAGCTTGAGCTATCGCTATCTTTCCGGGACCTTCCGGCCGACCCCGGCGCAGCTGGCACAGCTGGTTTCCCCTGCACAGGGCTGCAGCCTGGTCGCCGTCGACACCTGCGTCATCGCCGTGGCCAACCTCGTGGGCCAGGGCTCCTGCGCCGAGGCGGCCATCCTGGTCGAGGACTCGTGGCAAGGCCGCGGCATCGGCACGGCCATGATGCGGCACCTGTTCGATGTCGCACCGCAGCACGGCATCGACGGCGTCGAGCTGCACCTCGACGCCGGCAACACCCCAGCGCTGCGGCTTATCCGCAAAATGTCCCGTCAGATCGACGGCGAGCCACAGTGGAGCTTCGACGGCCCGATCATCACGTTCTCGTTCACGACGACGCGACCACGAACTCCACCCGGCGATTGATGGCGTGATCCTCCGGCGTCGAGCCGAGCACCTGCAACCGCGTCTCACCGAAGCCGGCCGCGGTCATCCTGTCTGCGCTGATCCCTTGCGCCACAAGGGCATCCAGGACAGCCTGGGCGCGCGCCTGGCTCAGCACAAGGTTCGACTCGGGCGTGCCATTGCTATCGGTATGTCCCTCGATGCGCACCTTGGCGTTCGGGTTGGCGCGCAGGATTTCCGCCGCTTTGACCACGGCCGCTTGACCTTCCACGGTCAGGGTGGCGAGGTCGTTCTCAAACGTGATCTTCGGCAGGTCGGTCAGCTCCCGCTGGACCCCCACCGGCGCCTTCACCTGCAACCTGTCCGTGACCTTGCTCGCCGAAACCGCCTGACCCGCCGCGGCCACGATGGCGTCGCGCACCGCCACCGACTCCACCGTGCCGGTGAGGGTGATCTCGCCGTCGCGCAGCAGGATGCTCGCGTCGATCGCCTTGGTGCCCATGGCGTGCACTATCCCCGGCAGCCCGGCCAGCCCGGTGTCGTTCACACCGGGGTCGACGGTGAGGTTCTCCCCGTTTCCTATGGCAGTCAACGTGTTTTTGATGGTTTGGTCGGGTACGGAGCCTTCGATCGTCACCCGCGCAGAGTCAACCTTGATCGTGACGGCCGGGGAGCGCGCCGGCTTGGGCGCCTGAACCGCACGGGCCTCAACGACTCTCACCCCTTCCACCGCCGCCACAATGGTCCGCGCCCGGTCCACCTCGGCCTGCGTCGGGACTAGCAGCGTCCCGTCTCGGCCCACGAAGCTCACCTGCACCCCGGACACACCGGCCTGCTCCAGCGCGGCCGACGACCGCTGGGTCAGGTTGTCCTCGATCGCATCACGGTTCGGAAACCCTTGCGCCACACCGATCGCGCTCAGCCCCGCGATCGCGACCACGGCGGCTACCCACGCCGGACGCCTCGTTGCCGCGCTCACAATCTGCCCTCATCTCGCCCAGCGACCAGACGGCGCGTCAGATCGGCAAACCCTTCCTCGTCACCGTCGGCCAGCAGCTGTGCCTGCTGCGCCCAGGTCACCAGGCTCGGCGCGAACTTCAGCCCCCGAGACTCGATCGCCCGCCGCAGCGTCCCCTGATCCGCCGCAGCGAGTTGCTCGTAGGTGCGAATTCCGGCCATAAGCAACGCCCCCGACATCTGCGGCCCGATCCCCTCGATCCGTTCCAGATCGTCGCGCCGCTCCGCAATCTCCGCAGCCGCTTCCATCTCCCCCGCCAACGCGACCGTCACCTCTCGCTCCGCCGTGTCTGTCTCGTCAACTACCGCAGCAGCCTCCGGCTCAGCCGCCCCCGCGGCCTCCTCGGGCTCGGCCGCCGGGTCGTTCAGCCCGGCTAACGTTATCGTCTCGTCCTCAGGCGCAGCTTCGCCCTCCTGCTCCAGCGCCGCACTGATCTCAGCCACGGCCTCCCGCTCGGCGGCGGCCTCCCGCTCTTGCCGCAGCTCACCCTCAGGCTCAAGCTCCGCCTCAGCCAGCGCAGCCCGCTGAGCAGCAGCTCCCGCCGCCTCCCGCAACTGCTCCGCCGCCACCCCATCCCCAGCAGCCGCCACCACCGGCTCTACCTCCGGCTCCGCCTCAACCACCGGCTCCGCCGCAGCGACAACCTCCGCCTCAACCTCAGCCGTCGGCTCTGCCTCTGCCTCAGCCTCAGCCTCTGGCTCAACCACCGGCTCCGCCTCTGCCACCGGCTCAGCAGCAGCCACCGGCTCCAGCTCCGCCTCTGCTTCAGCCACCGGCTCCGCCGCAGCCACCGGCTCCAGCTCCGCCTCTGCTTCAGCCACCGGCTCCGCCGCAGCGACCGGCTCTGGCTCAACCGCTGCCACCAGCTCCGGCTCCGGCACAACCACCAGCTCTGGCTCTGCTCCAGCCACCGGCTCCGGCTCTGCCTCGGCCACTGGCTCCGCTGCAGCCACCGGCTCCGGCTCTGCCTCGGCCACTGGCTCCGCTGCAGCCACCGGCTTCGGCTCAACCTCTGCTACCGGCTCCGGGTCGGCCTCAACCTCAAGCTGCGGCTCTGCTACCGGCTCCGCCTCGGCCACCGGCTCAGCCTCAGCGACCGGCTCTGGCTCAAGCTCTGGCTCAGCTACCGGCTCTGGGTCGGCTTGAGCCGTGACCGGCTCGGGGTCGGGGGCGGCGAGGAGGGGTGGGTCGGGGGCTTTGTGGGTTTCGGTGGGGGTGTCGTGGGTTGGTGAGGGCGTGACGTTCGCCATGGCTGCCTGGCTTGACATGGCAGGTTGGGGGCCATCACGTCTGAGGCCCCAGATCAGCCAGCCGACGAGAATGCCCAGCAAGAAGGCAGCCGCAATGACCAAAAGCGACTGTCCGATAAACCATGCCACCGCTGCAACCTCCACGTTCCGCCCACAAGCGGCCGAATATCCGGGGGGAGCTTTCCACATTCGACGGCTCGATGGCGAGGTCCGATCGCTTGATAAAGCCGGACCCTCGGCGTGATCAAACCGCGAAGCGGCCGGTGAACCCGCCTGGCGATAGTGCCCCTATGGGATTACGGTGGTCGGGCTTGAGACGGGGAGGACGGATAGTGCGGATAAACAGCAGGTATGCGGTTATTGCCGGAATGGTGTTGGTAGTGCTAGCGGCTGCGGGTGGTGGTGTCCTACTGCTATCCGGCGGAGGCGACCCAGGTGCCGCGGCAAATGCGCAGTTTGTGATTTCTCAGACGCCGTCTCCCTCTCCGTCTGTTGTTGAGTCGCCGACCTCGGCGCCCACCCAGGCACCGTCGCCGTCGGTTTCGCCCAGCAAATCGGCCAGCCCCAAGCCCAAGCCGAAGCCGACCCCCAAGCCCGCGGCAAGCTCGGTGCCGGCTCCGCCTCCGCCGCCGACCAAACCGCCCGGCTGTCAGTCCCATTTGGAGGGCACCAACGCGCCGAGGGCGGAGGTAGGAGTCGCTCTGGACGCCGCCGCCGCCAAGCGTTTCTGGACCGTGTCCCAGGTCAGCCTTCCGGTCAACCTGATCAAGGCGATCGCCGAGCAGGAGAGCGGATGGCAGTCCGCCATCGTCTCGTGCGTCGGGGCGGTCGGCGCGATGCAGGTGCTTCCGTCGACCTCCGATTGGATGAACACGAAGTTCGATCCGGACTACGACCTGCGGACAGTCAGCGGGAATGCGATGCAGGGCAGCAAATTCCTGTAATGGCTCATCAAGTACTTTGCGGACAAATACTTCGACGGCCTGCAAGGCGATTACGCCCTGCGCGAGGAAGACTGCTCGCAGGATCCCGACCTGGCCGATTACAAGGAATGGTGTCTGCTCAACGCGGTCATCTCCGCTTATAACGTGGGCCACGGAACTGTCGACAAATCCGCCACCGATGATGTCCCCGGGTACTACATAAACCATGCCTATATAGAGAGTGTGCGGGCCTTGCGAAGCCGGTTCTGAGCAAGGACGCGACTGTTGCGCAGACGCCTTCCTGACTGCGCGCGGATCACCGTCCGCCTAGCGTGAGGCGGTATGCGTCGCCTTACCCTTGCCGCCCCGCTGGCCATTGTCTTTCTCCTGGCCACCGGCGCTAGCTGTGACAGCAAGTCGGACAACGCCGGCCCGGCGCCGGAGTTCTCCTCGGTGGCGACGGCATCCGCCGGAGCTACTGCCTCCACGCCGAAGCCGGCGACCAGCAGCGCGCCTCCAGCCGCTCCGGTGTGGCCCACCCCGGAGACCTGCATCACCTACAACCCGGGCAACGTCACCAGTGTCTACGAAGCCGGGTTCTACATGATCAGAGATGGCGGCAAGGAGCTGCTGCGCCTGGCCGGTGGACCCGGTAGCAACATTGGCCAGCAAGGTGTTGCCCTGGCGAAGAGATACAAGAAGCTGTGCTTCCTGGGCCGCGGCAACACCCGCGAGGAAAGCAACCAATACATCTTCGAATACTGGCGTGACTCTTCGGGCAACAATCCGTCGATCCCCGACGAGAACTGCGGCAACTACGACAAGAACAACCTGACCGTGGAGAACATGGGCGGCAACGACGGCTGGCGGGTCCTGGACCACAACAACCCGTTGCAGCTTTTCAACAACGAGTCCGATGCCCGCAACGGCAAGCTGGTGCTGGCGAAGTACAGCAAGATTTGCCGGATCGGCGACCCCGACGACAACGGCGTCGTGGTCACCTACTTCCCGTGATTCTGCGGTGTAGGTAGCGCTGCAACGGGAGGCTCGTCGTGAGGCGGGCCGCCCGTTCGTAGGACTCTTGCGCCGCTTGCATTTGCCCGGCCATCTCCAGCAGATGGGCGCGCACCGCATGCAAGCGGTGATCGGAGGCCAGCCGCTCGTCCGATTCGAGTGCCGCCACCAGATCCAGACCCGGCTGGGGACCTTCCACCATGGCGACCGCCACGGCGTGGTTGAGCGACACCATCGGGTTGTCGGAGATTTGCCTCAGCACTTCGTAGAGCCCGACAATCTGCGGCCAGTCGGTCGCTTCGGCGGTGGGGGCTTCGTCGTGGATCGCCGCGATGGCGGCCTGAATCTGATAGGGCCCAACGGGTCCACGCGGCAGCGCCGCCGTGACGAGGGCTACCCCCTCCTCGATGAAGGCGGCATTCCAGCGGCTACGATCCTGCTCCGCCATGGGAATCGGCACTCCGTCCGGGCCGCTGCGCGCGGGCCGCCGTGCATCGGTCAGCAGCATCAGGGCCAGCAGACCCGCCACCTCCGCGTCGTCGGGTCGCAGGCTGTACACCATGCGCGCCAGGCGAATCGCCTCACCCGAAAGCTCGGTACGCTGCAGGCTCGGGCCGGCGGTTGTCGCGTACCCCTCATTGAAAATAAGGTAAAGCACGTGCAGCACCGCTGATAGTCGTTGGGAGCGCTCGCCTTGCGGCGGAAGCCCGAAGGGCAGCCCGCTTTCCTTGATGCTCTTCTTGGCACGGGTGATGCGGCGCGTCATCGTGGCCTCCGGCACCAGAAATGCCCGAGCCACCTCGGCCGTGGTGAGGCCACCGACCGCTCTCAGCGTGAGGGCGATCTGCGAGGCCGGTGACAGCGCCGGATGGCAGCACATGAACAGCAGGATCAGCGTGTCGTCGCGGTCGCCCACCGGCCCGTCCGCCGCCGGCGCCAGCCAATCGGAGGCCAGCGCCCACCTGGCCACCGTCTCCTCGCGGCTATGCCTGGCCTGCTCGCTGCGCAACAGATCGGTCAGCCGCCGCGACGCCACGGTGATCAGCCAGGCCCGCGGATTGTCCGGCATCCCCTCTTTCGGCCATTGCAGCGCCGCCGCCAGCAACGCCTCCTGCACGGCGTCCTCGGCCGCGTCGAAGTGCCCATAGCGCCTGACCACCGCCGCGAGCACCTGCGGGGTCAGGCTGCGCAGCAGCTCCTCGATCTCGGCCATGCCCTCTCATCTCCCCTCTCAGTATGGACGTCGGAGCGCCGCCCCCGGCCCGGACATCGGGTTCAAACCCTTCCTTGCGCCGGCTCGCCGTGGTTGCGCGCCGTATCTCCCGGCGGCGAACGTTCGGCCCGTGCATGGTCGCGCCCGGCGGCTGCGCCGCCGACCAGCGGGGGACACCGCTCTCGCCGCACCTTTGCTTTGCACCCATAGACGCACATTGACCATGAAGTTGCGCCTATGGGTGCAGAGCAAAGGTGCGGGGTAGGCATGGCCCACCTGCGGCGGTTCGCGTGACGGGCCGATGGTCGGCCTGGAACCATTCGCCTTCGCCGACACCGCCGGAGGCCTGCCGGGCATGGATCGTGCACACGGCGCCCCGGCTGGCAGAAATTGCCATAGTTGTGGCGTTGCCGCCATGACCTCGGCCAGGCAGGCTGTGGGAGTGCGAGGTGCGAGACGGATCCTGATAGCCGTATTCGACGGCGTAGGGATGCTTGACGTGACCGGGCCGGCCGAGGTTTTCGCCGCCGCCTCACGGCTCGCCGGCCGGCGTGCGCACGGTTACCGGGTTGGGCTGGTCGCCGAGCAGACTGGTCCAATTAGGACATCAACCGGAATTCAGCTGATCGCCGACGAAAGCTGGGCCACCGTGACCGGCGCGGTGGACACCGTCATCGTGCCCGGCGGGCTGCAGCACGGCCTGAACGGGCCGCGCCCGGTCATCGACGCGAATCTGGTCGGCTGGCTGGCCGAGTCGTCGCCGCGGTGGCGGCGGGTCGCTTCGGTCTGCAGCGGCGCGCACATGCTTGCCGCGGCGGGCCTGCTCGATGGCCGCAAAGCCACCACCCACTGGTTTACCGCGCCCCTGCTGGCGCAGGAACATCCCGAGATCGAGGTCGATCCGGATCCCATCTTCGTCCGCGAGGGACGCATCTGGACCAGTGCCGGGGTCAGTTCGGGCATGGATCTCGCGCTGGCGATGGTCGCCGATGACCACAGCGAGCAGCTGGCCCGCGAGGTGGCTCGCTGGCTGGTGATGTACCTGCGCAGGCCCGGTCATCAAAGCCAGTTCAGCGCCGCACCGGCCGCCACCCCGCAACCGCGATCGCGAAAGATCCGGGATCTCCAGCATTGGGTGGTGGGCAACCTCGCCACCGACCTGTCGGTACCAGCCCTGGCCCGCCGCGCGCACATGAGCGAAAGACATTTCGCGCGGGTATTCGCCGAACAGACCGCAACCACCCCGGCGTCCTTTGTGGAGGCGAGCCGCACCGAGGCGGCTCGCCGGTTGCTGGAGGAGACCGACGCGCCGATCGAAGTCGTCGCGACCCGATGCGGGTTCGGTTCTGCTGAAACGCTTTACCGCACTTTCCGGCGTCGTCTCGGCACCACACCCAATGAATACAGACATCGTTTCCGGCTCTAGGAGCTCCCATGACCGCTGACATCCCCACCTTCCCCGACACGGCTCTGGCGCAGGCGGCGAACGCCTTTGTGCTCGGCTGCTCGCCGCTGCCGCTGGTGAACCATTGCCGTCGCACCTACCTGTTCGGCGCGGCTCTGCTCAACCAGGCCCACAAAAGCTTTGACACCGAAGCGTTTTACCTCGCCTCGATCCTGCACGACCTTGGTTTGACCGAGACTTGGGAAGACGGGGTCACCCCGTTCGAGAAGCGCGGCGCCGCGGTCGCGGCCGAGCAGCTGGCTCAGTGGGGCGCCGCGCCCGAGTTGACCAGCCTGGTGAAGGAGGCGATAGCGTTGCACCTCAAGGCTTCCACGGCGGAGGACCCGCGACCGGAGGTGGTCGGGGTCAGCATCGGCGCATCGGTCGACGTGCTCGGGCTACGCCTGGACGAGCTGCCCAAGCATTTCGTGGAACAGGCGTTGGAGCAGTATCCCCGGCTCGGGTTCAAGCAGTTGCTCAGCGAGCTGATCGATCGCCAGACCGATCTCAAGCCCGGCTCCCGCATCGCCACCTACGTCAAACAATTCCACTTCAAGGACCTGGTCGCCGCTACCCCTTTCGATGACTAGCGATGAGCACTGCCAGCCCGTCGAGCAGCCGCTTCAGACCGAAGTCGAAAAGCGAGTCGAGATCGAGCGCCACATTGGAGGCGAGCATGATGCGCATCAACACTGAGCGCTCGGTCAGGCCGGGGATGGCCCGGATGGTGGATTCCTGAGTGACCATCCACTCGTCGTTGGTCAGGCCGGTGTCCTGTTCCGCCTCGGCTTCCGCCTCCAGGCTGGTCGCCAGCCCGCGCACATAGCTGAACAGCATGACGTGGATATGGATGATGGCCTCTTCGTCAAGGCCGAGCCCGTCCAGCGAGTTGAGCACCCAATCGGTGTATAGCAAGCCATTGGGCGCCATCTGTGGCCGGGTCAGCGACATGACCGAGGCCAGCCAGCGGTGCCGACGGAAAAGCGCCCACAGGAAACGGGCGGCCAGATCGAGGCTGTTGCGCCAGCCCTGCGGCGGGGGCGGTGGCGGGCTCTCCCCGAACGCGGCGTCAATCATGTGCAGGACCAGCTCATCCTTGCCCCGGACGTAGCGGTAAAGCGACATCGTCGCGACGTTCAGCTCGGTGGCGATCCGGCGCATCGACAGGGCCGCGAAGCCTTCGGTATCGGCGATCTGCATGGCCACGGCGACTATCCGAGCCCGGTCAAGCAGGCTGGGCGAGTCCACGTTGGCGGCCGCGAGCAGCTTCGCCTGACCGGCGACCACCGTGCCGACCCCCGGTACGGCTTTGACCACGCCCTCCTGGCGCAGCACAGCCAGCGCTTTGGTGGCGGTGGCGATGGCCACCGACCATTGCGCCGTGATCTGTCGGGCCGACGGCACGCGCGCACCCGCCGCCAGCTCGCCGCTGGCTATCCGCTGCCGGATCTCGTCGGCGATCACTTGGTACGGGGGTTTCGCCACGGCTCCTCCTGCTTGCAGTACTAGTACACCGAGCCGGCCGACGTGGCCCGCTCCAAGCCGCTGTACTAGTACACATTGCGGGTGTTCCAGGGGCCTGCTTACGGTGTACGCACCAGCTCGCATACAGCGTACACAACCAGCGGAGGTCCACCATGCGCAACAGAACAGTACTCATCTCGGGCGCCAGCATCGCCGGCCCAGCCCTCGCCTTCTGGCTCCACAAACGGGGCTTCCAGCCGACCATCGTCGAGGTCGCTCCCGGCCTGCGGCCCGGCGGGCACGCCGTCGACATCCGCGGGGTGGCCCGCCGGGTAGTCGAGGAGATGGGCCTCATGCCGCAGATCCGCGCCGCGAGCGTGCCCGAACGCGGCTTCGCCCTGGTCGATAGACGTGGCAAGGTCAAGGCACGGCTGTCGGCCGAAGCCTTCGGCGGCGAGGGAATCGTCGCCGAAATCGAGATCATGCGGGGCGACCTCAGCGAAATCCTCTACCGCGCAACGGAAAGCTTCACCGACTACATGTTCGGTGACCGGATCACCGCGCTCGACGAGGACGCCGAGGGCGTCAAGGTGACCTTCGCCAGCGGCACGGTGCGCGGCTTCGATCTGGTGATCGGCGCTGACGGCGTCCACTCCGGAGTGCGCGCGCTGGCCTTCGGGCCGGAAGAGGACTTCCTGCACTATCTCGGTGGCTATACCGCATACTTCACCGTCCCCGATCCCGGCGACCTCGACGACTGGTTCCTCATGTTCAACGCCTCCGGCGGGCTCTGCGCCGGGATCCGGCCCGAACGCGGCAACACCGCGAAGGCCTCGCTCACCTTCGCCACCGAGACGCTTTCCTTTGACCGCAAGGACATCCAGGAACAGAAGGAGATCCTCGCCCGCACCTTCGCCGGCGTGGGCTGGCGGATTCCTCAGCTGCTGGCCGCCATGTGGGAAGCGCCCGACTTCTACTTCGACAGCATCTGCCAGGTGCATCTGCCGCAGTGGTCCCGGGGCCGGGTCGCCCTCGTCGGCGACGCCGCCCATTGTGGATCTCCGCTGTCCGGCCTCGGCACGAGCGCTTCTCTGATCGGGGCCTACGTGCTCGCGGGGGAGCTTGCGTCAGGTCGCGAGGATCACGAGGGGGCTTTTCACCGGTACCAAGAAGAAATGAAGCCCTTTATCCAGCAGGCCATGGAATTGCCGCCCGGCGGGATCAACGGGCTGGCGCCTAGATTCCAGTTCATGATTAGCCTCAGGAACCTGTCCATGCGCATGATGACCAGATGGCCGATGCGCGGCGTCATGGCCAGGCAGGCGGCGAAGTCCGGAGCCATTGCCCTCAAGCAATACGGCTGATATGCATTCAGGATGATTCGCAGCAGCTGGGCCGACGTCGAGATCCCCGAATCCACCGTGCATGAACACGTCCTCGCCGGAGCTGCGGCGCGGGGCGATCACCCCGCACTCATCGATGGCCGCAACGGTCAGACGATGACCTATGCCGAGTTCGCCCACGGGGTTGACCGGCTGGCCGCGGGCCTGGCCGCAGCGGGCCTGCGCCCCGGTGAAGTGCTGGCCCTGTTCAGCCCGAACACGTTGCTGTACCCGGTGGTCTTCCACGCCGCGCTCAAGGCCGGCGCCACGGTCACCACCGTCAACGCGCTCTCGACCGGCAAGGATCTCAGCGCCCAGCTGCGCGACTCAAACGCGCGTTTCCTGGTCACCATCTCCGCGTTTCTCGACCGGGTGGAACAGGCCTCCGGTCAGGTCGAGCAGATCTTTCTTTGCGATTCCTTTGAGGGGTACCAAACAGTAGTCGGCCTGATGGGCAACGACCATCCAACGCCGAGTGTCGCAATCGATCCAAAGACGACGGTGGCCGTGCTGCCCTATTCCAGCGGCACCACGGGAGTGGCCAAGGGCGTCATGCTCACCCACCGCAACCTCGTGGCCAACCTCGCCCAGTTCCAGCCCGTCATCGCCTACACCCCACAAGACCGGGTGATCGCGGTGCTGCCCTTCTTCCACATCTACGGCCTGACCGCGGTCATGAACGCGGCCCTGGCCGCGGGCGCCACCATCGTCGTGCTCCCCCGTTTCGACCTCAACGAATTCCTCGGTGCCCTTGCGCAGCAACGGGTTACCCGGGTGCTGGTGGCCCCGCCGATCGTGCTGGCCCTCGCCAAGCACCCGGCCGTCGCCGAACACGACCTTTCCAGCCTGCAGTGGGTCATGTCCGGTGCGGCCCCCCTCGACGGCGATCTCGCCGCGGCCTGCGCCGAGCGGCTCGGCTGCGCCGTGCAACAGGGCTACGGCATGACCGAGCTGTCGCCGGTCTCCCACGCCCAGCCCTTCGGCACCGCCTCGGCGAAACCCGGCTCGATCGGCGGCCTGCTGCCCAACACCGAAGCCCGTGTCGTCGACGTGGCCACCGGCGCAGACCTCGGCCCTGGCCAGCCGGGCGAGCTTCTCGTACGCGGCCCCCAGGTGATGCTCGGCTACCTCGGAAAATCCGCGGAGACCGCAAGCACCATCGACGCCGAAGGCTGGCTGCACACAGGCGATCTGGCGCTCGTCGACGCCGAGGGCGACTTCTTCATCGTCGATAGGGTCAAGGAGCTCATCAAATACAAGGGTTACCAGGTCCCGCCGGCCGAGCTGGAGGCTGTGCTGCTGGCCCACCCCGGCATCGCCGACGCGGCCGTGGTCGCCGGCCACGACGCCACCGGCGAGGAGATCCCGCACGCCTTCGTCGCGCTCGCCCCGGCCAGCACCCTGTCCGCCGAGGACATCATGTCCTACGTGGCCGAAAGAGTGGCCCCGTACAAGAAGGTACGTGCAGTGTCCTTTGTGGACACCATTCCCAAATCCGCCTCCGGCAAAATCCTCCGCAAAGACCTCCGCGCCACCCTCTAAAACTGTCACCCCACCGTGCTTCACTGTCCCCATCAAGCACACGGGGAGGTTGACACAGATGGACGAGCAACGTGTCAAGGATGAGTTCACCCGGATGGACCTCACGGCCAAGGTCAGCCGCTCGAGGACCATATCGCTGTGCTGCACGCACTATGGCGCACTGAGTACGAGGACGACATCGCAGAGATCCGCGCCTGGGCGGAGGAGGCTGAGGCCAAGGGTTGGGTTGACTCGGCGCGCCGCCACCGCGAGCACCTGGCGAGGCTCGACGCCCTCGAGAAGCCTTGGGAGCAGAAGCGGGCGACGTGAGGCGAGTGTTTTCCTGATCGTCGACGTCGTGGGGTGGTGCTGGTCACCGGTGAGTACTTAGATGTAGGTCTATGAGTGAACACTCCCATCACCACCACTGCCACCACGATCACCCCGCGCCCGCGGCCCACGAGGTCAACTATGGGTTCGTCGGGCTGGACACCTCGAGGCTGGGCTAGACGTGGCGGCGCTGACCGATCACGCCACCCTGTTCGCGATCGCGGGTCTGTGGTTGCAGCCATAAGGAAAATGGCCCGGCTCCATTTCGGAGCCGGGCCGCTTTTCTCACCAGGGTGATGGTGCAGGGGGTACCACAATCGGCGGGCGGTCGTTGCAGGTGATGGTGTTTGGCAGTTGCCAGGAGCCGAACCACGGACCCGTGGTTCCGCCACCATCGTTGCCACCCAGATCGGTCAGCGAGAACTCCGAGCCGGTGGCCGGCCAGTTGAACGACCCACAGTTGTTGATGCCAACGGCACCCACGTTGCGGGCGTCCACGTTCTCGAACGAGGCCGAACCGGCTACGCGTGCGCTGACCACCGAGGTGCCGGTGCCGTCGACCCGGACGTCCTTGAAGTGGACGTTCGAGATCGAGACCAGGTCCTTCACCGGCCAGTCGGAGACCAGCATGATCGCGTTGTAGGTGTTGTCGAGGAAGTGATTCCCGACCACCTGCGTGTTCGCGTCGATGTTGCGATCCAGTGCGTAGAGCCAGATCGCGCCGAGCCCGATGTTCCAGTTCAGCTCGAACGTGCCGGCCCGGACGGTGGTGTTGTCCTTGAGCAGGATCGTCCCACCGAACGGTTCCGCCCCGAACCGTGATCCGACGTGAAGACCACTGCCTTCGCGGATCGGGTCGGCCACCAGATTGCTGGAGACGGTGAGGTCCGATCCGCCGTAGAGCGCGATGCCGTTGGCCAGCACCGGGGTCTGCACCGTGTTGTGGTCGAACGTGTTGTTCGAGTTCGTCACGGGCTGCGCCCACATGGCCAGGCCATCGTCACCGGTGTTGCGTACGAAGTTGTTGGCTACCAACGAATTGGTGACGCCACCGTGGAAGTTCAGCCCGTCGCCGATCTGGTCGGCGATGATGCTGTTGGTGACCTTCACGTTGTTCATCGGACCGTCGAACCAGAGGCCGACCTTCGTGTGGTGGATGTAGAGGCCGTCGATGGTGGAGTCGCTCATCGCGCCACCGATCCCGTTCACCTGATCGTCGTCGATGCGCTCGCGCACGTCGCCTTCGATCGTGAAACCGGAGAGGTGCACGTTGCTGCTGCCGCCATCGGCGACATACTTGCCGTAGAAGCCGACCCCGGTGTGGATCGACTTGTCGGGCAACGGCGCGGGCAGGGTTACCTGCTTGCCTTTGATGATGGTGTACCAGTTACCGGCGCCTTTGACCGTCACGTTGTCAACGACGATGTGACGGTTCACCTGATACGTGCCGGGCGGAATGTAGACCTCGAGGTGCCAGCGCTTCGCGAAGGCGATCGCACGGTCGATGGCGTCGGAGGACTCGCGCTGGCCCGTCGGGTCGGCTCCGAACAGCAGCACGTTGGCTGCCACGAGGTTCACATAGGGCAGCCCGACCAGCTCGGAATCGAGAAGATCGATGACTGTCCACGCGGCGTTGCTGCCTGCCGGGGCGGTCAGCCGCACCCTGTCGCCCGCCTTGTACGTCTTGCCGAGCAGCAGCCGCTGTTCGTCATAGAAGTGGGTCGGGCGGAAAGGCTTGGCGAACACCGGCGCCGGCGTGGTGAACGCCGGTACACACGCGCATTCGGTGACCCACCAATCCGGATGGAGCAGATCGGCGTTGGGGTCGTTGGCGAACGGATACTGGTTGTAGAGCCACGCGAACTGCGACGTGAGCGTCATTGTCTTTCGGTTCTTGCCGTTGACGCTGACATCGAGTGGCGCGGTGATACCCCCACCGTTCGGCGCGTCCGGAAGGCTGTAGCGGACAGTGATCGCGTTGGCCGCCTGCGGCAGCGTGAACTCGACATACTGCCCCGGCAACAGCTTTACCGCGGAACGGCCGGAAGCCTCGGCCGGCAAGGTGTATGCCGTGCGGTCGGGCCCGATGACCGTGCCGTTGGTCGCCGCCTTCTCCGCTTCCTGCTCGAGGAAGCTGACGCTCGCACCGCGCCCGGCGACCAGCGCCGGATCAAGTGCGGCTCGTGTCACCGCGGGATTGGCGGGCGCGCTGGGGCTGGCGTTGGCGCTGCCAGCCACGCCGACGACCACGACCGAAGCCGTGGCGAGGGCGATGGTGAATTGGTTGATGTTCTTGAACATCGAGTGACTCGTTTCTCTCGGAAGAGATTGAGGTGACCCTAGGCTTCCGGACATCGTCCCGCAAGATGTTTGAAACAATCTCGTCAGATTTATTCGACGTTCAGTCTCCTTCTTGCACGATTGCTTCCGGAATGGAACGCCCGTCTACCATCGTCAAGTGCTCCCCGACGTCATCGCTCCCCGGCTGCGCGTTCTGTTTTGCGGCATCAACCCCGGCCTGATGTCGGAGGCGACCGGCCACCACTTCGCCCGTCCCGGCAACCGATTCTGGCCCGCTCTGCACCAAAGCGGCTTTACTCCCGCTCAGTTGCGCCCTTCACAACAAAGCAGTCTTCTCGGGTACCAAATAGGAATAACGAATGTCGTAGACCGCCCCAGCGCGCGAGCCGACGAGCTCACCCGCGAAGAGCTCATCGCGGGCGGCCGGCTGCTGGTGGCCAAGGTCGGCAAGTTCGCGCCATCGTGGCTGGCGGTGCTGGGCGTCGGCGCCTATCGTTCCGCCTTCGCCGCGCCCCGCGCGCAGGTCGGCGAGCAGGCACAAGCCATCGGCCAAACGCGGGTCTGGGTCTTACCCAACCCAAGCGGCCTTAACGCCCACTACACGCTGCCGCGCCTCGTCGACGAGTTCGCCGCGTTGCGGGAGAAGGCGTTCAGCTGACCGGGTTTCGGGGCAAACCGATCAGGTGGGCGACCTCGGCGAGCGCGGCGATGTGGGCGTCGACGCCGGTGGCACCGAAACCCATCGTGTTGACCGAGACGTGGGTAGCTCCGGCTAGACGCCAGTCGCTGACGCCCTTCGCTGCCGCTTCGGCCCCCTTGGACAGCCCGACTCGCCCTTCGATCCCGATGGCGGCCGGGTCGCGGCCGGCGGCCCTGGCTGACTCGTGAACCACGGCCAGCGCCTCGGTGAACCTTTCGCCCGGCGGCAGCTGGGGGAACCAGCCGTCGGCGAGACGGCCGGCGCGTTTGAGAGCCGGCACGGTGGAGGCGCCGATCCAGATCGGAATCGGGCGCTGCACCGGCAGCGGGGCCAGGCCGGCGCCGGTGACGGTCTCGAACCGGCCGGCGAAGGTCACGCTGCGCTGGGTCCACAGCAGCCGGAGCAGCTCGATCTGCTCGGACATCCGACGCCCGCGATTGGAGAAGTCCTTGTCCAGCGCCTCGTATTCAACGTGGTTCCAGCCAAGGCCGACCCCGAGCCGGAACTTGCCGCCGGTGAGGATGTCCACCTCGGCGGCCTGCTTGGCCAGCAGAGCCGTCTGCCGCTGCGGCGCGATGATCACGCCGGTGACCATCTCCAGCGAGGTGATCGCGGCGAGGAAGCCGTAGAGCACGAACGGTTCGTGGAACGTGGTGTCGATGTCGTAGGGCCCGGACCAGCCGGGGTAGACCTCGGGATCGGCCCCCACCACGTGGTCGTAGGCCAGGATGTGCTGAAAGCCCAGCTCTTCGACGGCGGCCGCGTAGGCCCTGATGACGACCGGGTCGGCCCCGATCTCGGTCTGCGGAAAAACCACTCCAACCTGCACGAGCACAACGTTACTGTCTCCCCCATGTACGCCGCGATCCTGCATCTGACCTTCCCGCCCACCAAGCACGAGGAGGTCGCCAAGTTCCTGAGCGAGGAGATGCTTTCCGTCATCAGGGTCAATGAAGGCTTCATTGACTTCCGTGTACTGGATGCGGGCACCCCGGGCGAGCTGGTCATCATGGACACCTGGCGCAGCCGTGAAGACAGCGCGGCCGCGATTCAGGGTGAGGAAGCCGTCGACGTTCACGCCCGCTACGTGGCGCTGGAAATCGTTGTGGCATCGGCGACTCGCTATTCGGTCATCGCCAGCACCTAATCGAGGACGGTTACCACGAGTTTGCCGCGGGCGGCACCGGCTTCGAAGCGCCGCAGCGCGTCGGCGGTTTGGCTCAGTGGATAGGTCCGGTCGATGACCGGGGTGACTTTGCCTGTTTGGAAGAGTTCTGTCAGTGCATTGAGGTTCGCGGCACTGGGTTTGGCTATCAGTGGCTGCAGCTTTTGGCGGGTGAACGGGGACGCGGCGACCGCGTGGAAGATGCGGCCCATGGGACCGATCCAGCGACTGCCCTCTCCCGAAGAGAGCACTAGAGTCCCTTGCGGGGCAAGGGAACGCCTCAGCGCGGCGAGGGAGTGTGTTCCGGCCAGGTCGAGTATCACATCGTAGCGCTGCCGTGCGGTGGTGAAGTCTTCTTTGCGGTAGTCGATGACACGGTCAGCGCCGATCGACCTGACCAGGTCTATCTTGCCTGTGCTGCACACGGCGATTACTTGTGCTCCAAGCGATTTGGCAATCTGAACGGCGAAGGTGCCGACACCGCCGGAGGCGCCGATAATCAGAACAGTCTGCCCCGGCACCACTTTTGCGCTGTCCCGTATCCCCATCAGTGCGGTGTTGCCGGAGACCGGCACCGCCGCGGCTTGCGCGAAACTTAGGTTGGCGGGCTTGAGCGCGGCTCGATGCGCTGGCACACATACGTATTCCGCGTAGCTGCCGCCGTCGATCTCGGCGTAGATCTCATCGCCCGGCTTGAAACCGGTGACCTGCTTGCCAGCCGCTTCGACGGTTCCCGCGACATCCCGGCCGAGAATCAGCCGCTTCGGCTTGCGCAGCCCGAAAGCCAAACGCCCGAGGTAGGGCTCGCCTCTCATCACATACGCGACACCCTTGTCCACCCCGGCTGCGTGCACTCTCACCAGCAAGTCGCCATCGCCGGGCACGGGCGGGTCCACCTCTTCGAACCGGAGCAGTTCCGGCGGGCCGTACCCGCGATGGGTAATGGCTTTCATCACTCCACCGTCCTCAGGATCTGTTCAATGGATGCTGTTCGCGCGCGCAGCTCGGCCATATCCGCGGCGACGCGCTGCTGGGTGTCCAAAGTGTTTTCGGAGAGCTGTTCGTAGCGGCGAACCAATTGCCGCAAGCCATCCTCCTGCGCGGCGGTCACCTTGAGCTTGCGGAATTCGTGGATCGAAGCCATGATCGCCAGGAACATCAGGGTGATCAGCGCGAACCCGCCAAGTGTCAAAATCACGCTCGGCCACGTGTTGAAGTCCATCAGGAGCGCTCCTTGTGTGAGGGACCCTTGTCGGAGTCCGGTGGGGTCAGGGTGGCGACCGCTTCGGCCAGCGTGGCCGCACTCAGATGCAGGTCGAAGTCGGCAACCTCGAAGAACTTCATCGCCTTGCCGTCTTCGGAGAGCTCGAGGCTGCCCACGATCAGGCCGGCCGCCTCCAGCCGTTGCAGGTGCATGTGAAGAAGGGGCCGGCTGATGCCGATCTCGCGAGCCAGGTGGCTCACATAGTCCCGCCCGACCACCGCCAGCTGGGCGACGATGCGCAGCCGCAGCGGGTTGGCCAGCGCCGCGAGCATCTCGACCAGTTCGTCACCGGTCGGCCGCCGCGGTGTCATAGCGCTCCTTCACGTGTCAGAACTTTCTTACACATGAAACGCTAGCATGTCCCATCAACCGGCGAAAGGGTAAAGAAGTGGGCGCCCGGTCAGCACCGGACGCCCAGCGGATCTAGCGCACGCCCCACTGCTGGGCGGCGGTGGCGTTGCAGTCGAAGATCTGCACGCGGGTGCCGTTCGCGGACGCGCCGCCGGCAAGGTTGAGACACCTGTTAGCTGCGTTGCCCAGCACGGTACCGTTGAGCCGGAAGGTCCACTTCTGGTTGTTGCCGCCATGACACGGCCAGATAATCACGTTGGTGTTGTTGGCCGTTCCGCCACCGGACACGTCGAGACAGCTCGTGCCATAGATGCGCAACTCGCCCGCTGCGGTGCGGGTCCACTGCTGGTTCGCCCGGCCGTGGCAGTCCCAGATGATGGCGGCCGATCCGGCTGTCGTCGAGGCGCCCGAAACATCAAGGCAGCGACCTGAGTTCGGGTTTACCAATGCTGCCGGGGTACCGATGGCGGGCCCCGATGGCACAAGGCTTCCCGGCACCGAACGCAGCGCGTTGTACCAGACCGCGGCCATCTTGTTGTATCCGGTCGCGTTGGGGTGCACCCCGTCGGCGAGGTCGGCCGTCGTCAGCGCGCTGTGCATGTCGACCAGATGCACGCGCGTACCCTTGCTCGCCACGATCGCCGGCAGCGCCGCGTTGTAGGCCTGGACTCGGGCTTCCTGCGTGGCGTTGGACTCGGGCGTGATCTGCGCGACGAACAGCTCCACGCCGGGCGCGTTGGCCAGGACGTGATCGATGAGCGCCGACAGCCGGGCGGGCGCGTTGGCGACATCGAAGTTCTGGTTCACATCGTTGGTACCGATATGCAGCAACACGGTATGCGGATTCGTGTTGCGCAACCAGGTCACGATGTTGGCGTCGATCTGGTCGATTCGCCACCCGGAGTGACCCTCGTGGTCGTGGTCGCCGAGGTTCGCCGGACCGTTGAACCCCGAGCCGACGAAGTCGGCCGTGTACCCGCCCGAGGCAAGTTGCTGCCACAGGTTGATCCGGTAGCCGCCCGGCACGTTGAAGCCATCGGTGATCGAGTCACCGAGCGGCATGATCCTGACCCCGCCGTTGGTCTCGGCGTATGCCGGTGCCGGGGCCAGCAGGACGCATGCGGCCGCGAGGGTGGCGGCGCATAGCGTGGAGGTGAGCCTTCGCATCAATTCTCCCTTCGAGTTTCCGCTCTGCGGGCAAGAGCGCGACACCCCAAGGTATTTCATGGTTATCGATGTCTTGCGTCACCTCGTGCTCGTAATTGCGCCGAGCGGCACGGTCGGCGCGCCAAACGGCGGCGAGCCCACCGCCGGAAACCGGCCGTGGGCTCGCCCTATATCGACTTGGCTAGTGCCTGTACACGCTCGCTGCCACCAGCGTGCGCTCGCGCGGGCCGCCGTTGAGACGGATGACCGGCTCAGGCGTCGGCCGTTCTATCCTCTTCTTCTTGTACGGCGCCAGTGCTTCGCCAAGTGCGCGGCGGAAGTCTTCCTGCCCACCGCGGAAGGCCGACATGACCAGAGGCCCCCAGCCGTTGACCTTTCCGTCGGAGCAGAACTGGTTGATGGTGGGCACGGACCCGGAGTAGCTCTTCCATCCGGGAGCGTTGTCGCCCAGATACATCTCGCGGTAGTCGCGGCTTGCCCCTGAGCCGCTGTAGTTGGACGCCCAGAGTTTCCGGCCCTGGTAGTTCGGAACCGTGTCGTGGTATGCCCACGGAGCCGCGTAGAGGAATGCCGGCTTCTGGCCTTCCTTCATGAGATGTTTGGCGACGGCGACGCCGAGATTGATGTCGACAGGGTCGTAAACGTCACCGTTCGCGTCCGCCCAGTGCTCGACATCCACCTGCCACCAGAACCCGGGATGCTCGCGCCACATCGGGAAGTTGCTGTCGGCAAAGGCAATGAGGTTGGTGACCGTTACCTGTGGGCTGACACCTGTGCGCGGAGCGACGAAACCACACGGGAACGGCAGCCCGGCTTCGGTTGCCACCCGAAGCATCTTGGCGGCCTTCTTATGCGGGTAGGTCGCGCCGTCCTTGTCCTGCTCCCAGAACTTGGCGTTGATGAAGGTCAGCCCGCCGTTCTCCACGAAGCTTCGCACGTGGTTCTCGGTCAGTCCGTTCTGGACAGTGAAATCGTAGATGTCGCAGCCGAACATGATGCCGGTCGGGCCGGGCCCCGGTTGCTTCTTCGTCTCGCTGTCGAAGAGCTTGTCCCACGTTTCGTGGTTGACTCGTCCGTCTGGCGGCAGTCCCTGCGCTGTCTGGAACGACTTGACCGCCGACTCGGTGGCTTCCTCGAAAAGGCCGTCCGCCCAGCCGGCCACGTTGGGCGCGAATCCGAGTGCCTGCAAGCGTTCCTGGATGCGCCTGACCACCGGCCGCTCGACGGCGTAGTAGCCGCCATGCGATTCGGCCGGTCCGTCGATCAGTCCGTAGTAGTGGCCCGGCGGGAGGTCGAATTCCTGCGGATCGACGCCTCCGCCGGGTTTGACCGGCCCTGAACCGTCGCCCCACAGGGACCGGGCTCGTTCCTCGATGCGGTCCATCAACTCCGTTGAAGTGGCCCAGTGGATGTGGTTGACGTGGTCGGCGGCGGCATACGGTGGGACTCGAACCTGGTCGCGCACATAGGTTTCGTGGTCGTTGTGCGGCTGAGTGTGGATGAGTTCGACGGTCAGATCGGAAAAATACTCGAATATCCAGTCGGCCGCCCGGCCCATGTCTTCCTGGTCTTTGGTGTTCGACTCGATGTCGTCATAGCCGCCGAGGTCGATCGCGGCAGTCGGCCAGCCGTTGTACGACAAGCCGTAGTGGTGGGAGCTCATGCCATGGTCTCCGTCCCTGGCGGAAGTCACATAGAGCTCGGTAGATTCTGGATAGTACTTCTCAAAGAATGCAATCATTCGTTCGCCCAGAGGTCCGGCTACGACATTGGGCAATCGCCTATAGCTAACAACCATGATCTCGACGGTAGCGACTCCACCGGGCCCCACCAGCCACTTCACAGATTCTGCGACGCTTGCCAGCAGGGCCCCTATACTTCCCGCCTATTGCACCCGGCGCACTTTGAACGGCAGATGTGGTGGCTCACCGGATTGCTGGCGCAACACCTGCCCTTCGGTGACCCACTTGCCCGTGCGGGTGATGGCCACGGCCGTTGGCTCGTCCAGGCCCTCGCGCAGGACAGTCTTCGTTCTGGTCACCACGTTGACCCGCAACAGGCGGCCGGTCAGTTCCACGACAAGCAACTCGAAGCGGTTGAGCATGCGGATCCCGTCCGGGGACGAGAAAAGCTCCCCGAAGTTCACCTCGGCCGCCGGCAGCGCCGACCCGTCGCGAGCGATGCCGACCTTCAGCATCTGGCCGGTACTCACGTTGGTCAAATAAATCGTCGAGCCGCCGTCGAAGGCGATACCGTCGATCTGCAGGGTTCCGCCTTGGCCGGTGAAGAGAGGATCAGCTGACCACACCGACAGGACCCCACCGGTGGGCTGGCGCGGATCCGGTGTGCGCAGCCGCAGCAGGCGCGCCGGTCGCAGCGGCACCGCTGTCGGGTCCGTCGCGTCGGTCACGTAGACATCGCCATTGGCCAGCGCGAGGTCGGCGCAGAGACCTTCGTCGGCGACCGGATAGCTAGCCCTCAGCGCACCGGTTCGCAAATCGAAGGCGCGCAACATAAATGTCGACTGGAACGTGATGTCGACCGCGCACGCCCACAGCACGTTACGCTGAGCGTCGACGGCGACACCGCCAGTGCCGATGTTCACGTCAGCGGATACAAAGGCTTCGGCGACCGCTGATCCGGGCCGGAATCGGACGATTTCCCCGGTCACCAGGCTTGACACGTAAAGCGTTCCGTCCGGGCCGGAGGCGATGCTCTCCGGAAAGAATTGGTCACCAGGAAGTGCCAGGACGTCCGGCGCCGACACAGGCTCGTTGGCCTGCGCTACCGGATAGGGTGCCGCCGCCACGGCGACCATACAGGCAACGGCAACCGCTGCCAGGATGGCGCGTTTCATGCGAGCCTCCATTCTAGTTTCTGCATCTGTCGATGACGTGTGTCCCGTGCGTACCTGCGTGGGGAGATCCTTAAACACCCTCAATGAGAGGATCGAGAAGTGCGGTTCACGGTCCTTGGCCCGGTCGGGGCATCCATCGACGGTCGTCCGGTCGGCTTCGGCCGCGCCCAGCGTCGCGCGATCCTGGCCTATCTGCTGCTTCACACCAACCGGCCGGTTCCTGTCGAGGAGTTGATCGAGGCGATGTGGGCGGGTGCCGCGCCGGCCACCGCCCGCAGCCAGGTGCACAACGCCGTCTCCGCCCTGCGCACCAGCCTGCGCGAGCCGACCGTGCCGGATCGGCTTCATGGCGGCCCAGCTGGGTACCACCTCACGACTTCACCGGAAAATGTTGACCTTTCTACCTTTCGCCACCTGGTTCAGCGATCGCGCGAGCAGCTGGGCGAAGCCGCCGCGCAGAGCCTGCGAGAAGGCCTGCGGCAGTGGAGCGGCGCGCCCCTCGGCGGGATAAACGGCGCGTTTGTCGAGCAGTCCCGTGCCCAGCTCGACGCGCAGCGGGCGGATGCGCTCGAATCGCTTTTCACCATTGAATTGCGGCTTGGCCGGCACGCCGAAGTTGTCCACGAGATACTTCAAGCCTTTGACGGGTACCCGTTACGCGAGAAACTGGCCGGCCAGCTCATGCTCGCGCTGCACCGATGTGGCAGGCAGACCGATTCCCTGGCCGTCTACCGGGCCTTCAGCCAGCGGCTCAACACCGATCTGGGCACCGAGCCGGGCGGCGAGCTTGACCTGCTCCATCGCCGGATTCTCAACAACGATCCGGGTTTGTCGCAGCTCGCAGACGGTCTGCGCCGCCGATTCCTGCCCCGGGCGGTGCCGGACTTTACCGGCCGCACCGAAGAGTTGGCGCAACTCGACCGAATAGCCGAAGGCTCTGTCAACGCGAGCGCCTCGGTCATCGTCACGGCCATCGGCGGGGCGGGCGGGATAGGCAAAACCGAGTTGGCGGTGCACTGGGCATATCGGGTGGCCCCGCGATACCCGGACGGTCAGCTCTACGTCAATCTGCGTGGCTTCGACTCGCAGCGCCCGATGTCCACATTGGAGGCAATCACCGGCCTGCTGCGCATCCTCGATGTTCCAGAGCAACGTATCCCGCACACGCTCGAGGGTGCTTCCGCACTCTACCGCTCCACCCTGGCTGGACAGCGCGTGCTCATCGTGCTCGACAATGCCCAATCAGCCGAACAGGTCAGACCGCTATTGCCTCCTGCGGAAGGCTCATTGGCGGTGGTCACCAGCCGCGACGCTCTGGCCGGTCTGGTCGCCCGCGACGGCGCGCGCAGTGTGACTCTCGGCCCGCTGCCGGACACGGACGCCGTTGAGCTTTTGACACGCATCGTAGGGCCGGGACGGGTGGCCGCAGAGCCGGCCGCCGCAGCCGAGCTCTCCGCCGCCTGTGGACGGCTGCCCCTCGCGCTGCGCGTCGCTGCGGCCAACCTTGCGCTGCATCGAGAATTGCCCATTTTCGAGCTGGTCGCTCAACTCACCCGGGGCGACCGCCTGGCCGCGCTGGCGGTGCCGGGAGACGACGAACTGAGTATCCGCACAGTCTTCGACCGCTCGTATTCCACATTGTCCACATCGGATTCACGCGCCTTCCGCCTCCTGGGGCTGGCGCCGGCTGAAGACTTCTCGGTCGCGGCGGTGGCCGCGCTCATCGGTGGCCCGCCTTCGCTGGCGCAGGACTCCTTGACGTCGCTCACCCAGGCCAGCCTGGTCACCGACACCGGGAAGGACCGCTACCAGCTACACGACCTCACCCGGCTCTACGCGGCGGCCCAGGCGCAGACCATCGACGCGCCGCGCGAAAGACGGCAAGCCGTGGACCGGTTCCTCACCTACTATCTGCGGATGGCTGGGTCCGCGGCGACCGTGGCCTCGCCGCAGACCGTGCGGCTGCATCCCGGCGATGAGACCGCGGAAATCCACCCAGATCCGGTCGCCGCCATGGCCTGGCTGCGAAACGAACAGACCAACCTCGTCGCCTCCACCGAGTACGCGGCCAAACACGGGCCGCCCTCGATGGCCTGGCAGCTTGCCGATGCGTTGCGCGGCTACTTTTGGATCGTTCGAGACATCAACGCGTGGGAAGCCACAGCCACCGCTGGGCTCGCCGCCGCCACCGAGGCCGACGACCCGGGCGGGCGGGCCGCGATGCTGCTCAGCCTGGCCATCATGCACCGCAGCGCGGGCCGCATGCCACGGGCGATCGAGCTGTTCGGCGAGGCACGCGAGCAGGCGGGCCGGGCCGGCTGGGAACAGGGTGCCGCCACCATCGTCGGCAGTCTCGGAATCGCCCACGCCGATCGTGGCGAACCTCGAGCCGCCCTGGACCACTTCGAACAGGCGCTCGCCATCAACCGACGGCTCGGCCGACCCGCCAGTGTCGCGGTCAACCTGGGCAACATCGGCCTGCTGCTGCGCGACCTCGGCGCACTTCATCCAGCCGTCGAACGCCTCACCGAGGCCATCGATCTCTATCGTCAGACCGGCAACAGGTTCGGCGAGGCGACCACCCTGGCCAACCTGGGCCTTACCTACATCGAGCTCGGTGCCGTACCGGCCGCAACCGAGCAGCTCGAGCAGGCTCGGGCCATGAGCGAAAGCCTCAACGACCGGTCGATCGAATCCATCACCGCCAACGCTTTTGCCAATCTTTACCTGCACGCGCGGCGCCTTGGCCCGGCTCGCAAACATGCCGATGCCGCGATCCGGCTGTCCCGGGAGATCGATGACATTCGGCTCCATGTTTCCGCCACAATCACGCTGGCCCGAATCCACCGGGCAAGCGGCGACCTCGCCGACGCGGCCGACGCGGTCAAGGCGGCCCTGCGCGAAAGCGAGGCCATCGAGCTTCGCCAATCGGAATCGCAGGCGCTCGACCTGCTGGCCCAGCTGCGCTACGCACAACGTGATCGCGATGAGGCCCTTGCCCTGGCTCGCCGAGCACTGACCCTCGCCGACACGGACGGGTACCGGAAAGAAGAAGCACAAGCGCTGACCACCATCGCTGAGATCGAGCGCTCGCCGTCGGCCGCACGGCAAGCGCTCGCCATCTGTGAACAGACCGGCTACAGCCTCTGCCTGGACCGGGCCAGGGCTGCCGTGGCGCGCTAGGTCAGGTCAACTTCTTTGTCGGCCCCTGGTTGTACTGCGCGTAGACTTCCCCCGCCTCATAGCCCGACGGGCACGTAGCGCTCGAAGTCCCGACGTCGACGTAGCTGCCGTAACGCGCGGTGTAGGTGCCGTCAAACTTGTAGCAGTCCACCTTGACCCGCGCGCGCCAACTGCCGATGTAACACTGAATCGCCCCGCGGGTCGCGGTGAACGAGTAAAGCGTGCAGTTCTGGCTGCCCCAGGTATCTCCGGCCTGGGCCGCCACCGGCGCAGCCACCGCCCCAAGCGCCGCCGCGGCCAGCACCGCCATAGCCATCGAGCCAGCTTTCCTTCTCAACGCACCCTCCTTCATCCTGATGGCAGAACGCTTTCGCGGTCACTGCCGTCGAGTAGCACGCAGAGCCTGGCACCCTCCACTCATACATCGCCCACACGCCAGACCAACTAAGCCAACGAGCCGCAGCAGCCGTTGCCGATGGGCTAGGGTCGGCAGGTGCTGGCCGACCGTGACCGCCTATTAGCGCTATACCGGGAGCGAGTGACCGGCTACGACGCTGACGAGAATTTCCGCGACCGATGGCGGGCGTGGTGCCGCCTGCTCCTGGCCCACGGCGGCGACCTCGTCGTCCCCCCGCTCCATCCCGAGCCCGACCTCGATCTGCTCCTCGCGATCGGGGTGCTGCAGGAGACCACGGTCACTGCCTTGGACCTGGGCGGCGACTGCCACGCCAATGTCGCCAATTCCTGGCTCGACAGCCGGATCGCGGCCATCGGCACCGGCTACGCCCTGCACGAAGACCTGTGGCGACAGCATTCGTGGGGAGTCAGCGCCGACGGCACCATCGTGGAGACCAAATCACCTCACGAGCGATACTTCGGCGCGACCTTGCCGCCAGGCGAATCCACCGTGCTTTTCGTATTGAACAGCTACCCGGGCGACGTGAAAGCGTTGCTGAAAACAAGCGGCGACCGGGTCCGCGAAATCATCCGGGTGATGCAAATGGTGCGGCAGCGGCTGTCAAAGTCTTGAGCCGCAGCGCAATTACGGCTTCGCGGAGCGGCTCCTACGGCGGCTGACCACAATTGCGCCAGAATCTCCGTCAACGACCCAAGAACACACAGGGATCCCAGTATCAGTGCCACAATCCATGGGACCGCGCTGCCAGTCTTCGCGGGCGCCAGACCACCCTTTGCGGTGCGGAACTCCGCCACGGCCGGCAGATACGGTGCCAGCTGCTCCTCAAACGCGGGATGCGGCTTCGCCACCGTAATCCAAGCGGCGTTCTCACTAAGCTTCGCCCCCAACAGGCGCCGCCACAGCCAGCCCCTTCTGACCAGCGCTACCATCCCGGTCACCATTAGCACCGCGGCCAAGACGGCCCAGAACGGCTTCGACCAGCCGATCGCCACCACCAACAGCGCCAAGCCGCCAACAGCGAAGCCTGCCGCGATCCACATGAGGCGAATGCGCTCCCGCACACATCTGTCGCAGAACGGCCACGCCGACACCGCCAACGTCATCCCCGAGGAAACCGCGGACCAGGAAGTACACGACAACCCCGAAGAGGAGCAGCAGGTATTGCCAATCGGGCGTGGCGGTCTCCAGCTTCACCTTCGTGCGCTGCACCTCCGGCCGGCCATGTTTGGCGCACACGGAAGGGATGCCGTAACCCGCATTCGGCCAATGGCTGGGTATCTCGATGACCATTCTGCTCCTTTAAGGACGAGCCAGCATCATAGGCAAACCCGCCCACAATCCGCTGCCCCGATTCCCTCCGGCGCACGGCCCACGGCAGCCGCTCCATCATCGACTGTCGTTCTCGTGCTGGCTTACCGTGTCACGGACCAGCTTTCGCAAGCGCATCGTTCCGCTCGCGGACATGTCACCCCACTCGATGCCATCAAGATGCGGCTTCGCGTCGGACCAAGCGTTGCTTTCAATACGCTCCTCGAGAATGGTCAAGAGCGTGTGCCGAACGGTCTCCTCCGCGTCTCTGTCGTGGTCGTCCACCATCGGTAGTCGCACATATGCGCATAGCACATCGACACACAATCGCCGAAACCTCGGCCAGCCGTCCGCCAATTCAGCCATCGCATAGACGCCTGCGAGCCGAACGGCAGGTGATGCATTCCCAAGTAGGAGACTCGTGCTGTTGAAAACCTCGGTGAACAGCTGGTAATTGGCCTCACGGGCCGAAAGCTCCTGGCGTGCATCCGCTCGTTCCGTTATACGTTGCTTCCGGTACGCGACGACCAATGCCACTATCCCGCCGATGCCCCCAGTAATGATCAGCGCGATCCGGGCAACCTCAAGCAGAGCGTCGGTGTCGAGCCGTTGTGTCGCGATGCTCGGGCGCCCGAGGAGCAGCCATATCGACGTGACCGAGGCAAGAAAGACCACGAGGCCGGTGCCGATAACTATTGCGACTGAACGCCAAATAGGCGAAAGACCTTGGTATCTCTGGGTACGCGCCCAGTCTGGCGAGTCGTCATTGAGATCCATGGCCATAGTTCTATCAGGGGCAAACAAGCCGTCGTCCAGTGTGGAGCGAGCCCGTTTGATCCGGGCCGGCATGGTGTTGGCGAGTCGTGCCCCGGAGAGGCCTAGGGATGATCAAGCGTCAGCAGATCGGGGTGACCACGCACCCCGTCCTCATGCGGGTTGGATCTTGCCTAGTCACCAGGCCGTCCCTGACGATCTCCGCCTCCTGCGAATCATCCGCCAATCCGAGTGCATTGCGCGCGGACGGTCTGGCCGGCCGGCACCGGCTCGGCGCGCAGCGGGATGAACCCTACGAGGAGCCTTCTGTGCCCGGTTGCTAGCCAAGGTGCGGCCGGTCGAGCGCAGCAATGAAGTGGTCTACGCGCATTCGCATGGAGCGGTCCATGGTGAGGCCGGCCAGTTCGTCTCGCGGCACCCAGCGGACTTCGCGGGATTCGTCGCTGGGTGTGGGCTCACCGGATAACGGGCGAGCGAGGAAGACGACCGAGAACTCTTGGCGCGCTTCGCCATCGCTCGTGTAGAGGATGACGTGTCGCGGGTCGGTGTAGATGCCGACAAGGCCAGTGACCTCGACCTGGATGCCGGTTTCCTCGGCGGTCTCGCGGACGGCTGCGGCGGGAAGTGACTCGCCCAGTTCCATCGCACCGCCTGGCAAAGCCCAGTTGCCGTTGTCTGAGCGGCGGATCATGAGGATGTCACCAGAATCGTTGACTACCAACGCATTGGCCGAGGGGACGACGCTGTTAGCGCGCGGAGCGGCTGGGTCGTCGAAATAGTCGATGCGGCCTGGCACGGCTGGTGCCTCATTTCCGGGGAAATGAAAAACGCTCGACCAGAGTGATCTCTGATCGAGCGTTTCCCGTTGTAGCGGGGACAGGATTTGAACCTGCGACCTCTGGGTTATGAGGATTCCAAGTCCTGTCCCACCCGCTCATCGCAGTCTCGACGGTCCTGGCCAACCACATGATCGCGTCCGCCTCGTCTCACGCGAACGTCACGGTCCGACTCGTTTCGTTAGCAAATCCGTTAGCAAGTTGGCGTGATCAACAGCGATCCGACTCATTGCTCACCTACCTTGATCCTTCCGGCCCACGCGAACAGGCCAGGACGGTAGGCCCGTTCCCAGACGTCCTTGCAGGCACGGATCACAGCAGCCCACCAGAAGTCGAGACTCAGTTCAGGCCCTCATGGGCAGCTACACCTCGGCCGTACGTGATGCCTGATCCGTGCGGCCGAGCGGCGATCCTCTTACTTTCTCGTGATGGTCATGTTGACGCCGCTGTCGGGATGGTAGGACCAGGAGGCGTGAAAGGACCCCCAGTCTCCAGAGCGCCGGCCGTCGAGAGCCCGAGTCGCACCCAACTCGGACCTCAAGGCGTCAGAGACGTCGAGCTCGGTCCAGAAGCACTCCAGCTGTGAATAGCTGATCCCTGGCTGCTCCTCCCCTTGAGACTTTAAGATCAAAGTGTTTCCCTCGTCGCCAACAGTGGCGTACGCCGAGCTTGGTGCACATTTCCTCTTCGCGGTCTCTAACGGTGACTCGGTCACTTCCTGAGCGGCATCTGCCAGGGACTTGTCGTTGACCGCCAACCAAAGGACAACCCCGCCACCCGCAACCACGAGTACAGCGAGCGCCGCCAGCAAGATCGTGAACCGTCTTGAGCGCCTTCGCCTCTTCGGCGGCGCAGTCGGAGGCTTCCCAATCTGGAGAAAGATCTGGCCACTCTCATGGTCCTGCATCATTAGCTCTCCCACCGGACGTCACTCCACAAGCCAAGCTCCTGCTTGGGCTAGACATAACAGGCGTATCCATATTGGTACGACACTGGAATACCTGAAACCACCACCCAGTCATCTCTGACCCAATTGCAGACACGGCAACCCGGTTAATCAGGTGAAAGACATAGCCGTTCAGGTGACGCACTCTTGACCCGCCTCGGGCCACGGACCTGCCGCAGAATCACCCGGCGCAGGAACAGCGACCCTGAACCTACGGATTAACCGCAGGAAGATCGCTAACGGTCAAACAAGAGGTCAGACGGCCATCGCGGTGTTCCGGGGTCCGCTATCGGTCGATGGCGTTGCTGTACTTTGCTGCTGTATGGAAGACGCCATGGCCGGACGGCTGATGAGCTTTGATTGGGGGTGTACTCGCCGGGTCTTCTTGAGAGCTCAGATCATGGCACAGCGCCAGGCTGGAGATCGCTTACTCACCTGCTCTTCCATTCAGCTGCCCGACGACCTTTTGCAACGTCTTCATGTTTCGTGAGATGCACGGTGCCTTGCGCTGTCATGGCGAGGTCACTTCTGGCGGGGCGCATGGTGATGCCGAAGTCCAACATCACCGCAACCTTGCCAGCCCACATTTCCTTGGTAAGGGAGCATCGGAGATAGGACCTAAAGAACCCCGGGCCGTCGATGATTATCTGATCTTCTCCTTGGTGCACAGTGTGCACACGGCGGTCCTCGGTGCGGGCGACGACACCGATCGAGCCCCATCGAGATTGGCGCTGAGCAAATAGGCCGACCTCGACATCGTCAAAGTAGGCCTTGTCCTTGGGAAAGGCCAGCCATCCCTCGGCCTGGTGGTTGGGCAATACGATTGAGTCACCCATCGCGGCATGGACGTAGTACACAGCTGTGAGGGTGAGGGAATAGGAGTCCTCCTCGCGGCGGTCTAGGGCCGCTTCGGCGTCCATCAAGGTCAACGTCGGCAGGTCGGACGCCGGAAGTAATATGCGGATCAGTTCTGCGCGTGTGGCGGTACGCACGGTAGTGCCGTTACGCCACGGCACCTCCAGTGCCACGGGTCCTCCGCCTTGCTTGCCAAAAACCTCGTTTTGAACGACATACGGCGCTTGGTCCGTCTGGAAAAGCAGAGCGACGACCTCCTTACCTTGGACCTGGAACGCTACATCGCGCAGGGCTGGTACGGCGCCGTCAAAGTTGGCGCTGACGGCCGGCCACCACGTCGCGAGATCGTCGGCGGCAACTCCGGTGACGCCGGACTTTTCGTCGACGCCGATCAGCCAAAGTGCTTGATCTCCGGCGATGGAGTTGCATAAACCGGCGATGCGGCGAGCCGCCTTGTTGGGTTCACTCGGCCACACGCTCTTGAGTTCAACGTTGGAATCCTCGACCTTCGCACCCGCAGTTAGCCGGTTGATCACTCGAAGTGCCCAAGCCTCAATCTCGACGGTGCGCACGTACACATCCTCTCGGCTTGTCGGATGGGCCCTGAATAGCTGCGATCGACAACTTTAGCGGTTCCTGCTCACTACCTGACCTTGGAGGAGTTGACTAGCCAACGTCGATCTTGGCTACACCTTGGGCGCGGTAGCCTAGACTTGGGCAGGATTCCTGTCCTGTACTCGATTCCCAACCCCGGAAGGGGCCGCTGGTGCGGCACATCGTATTCGCGACATACGTCCTCTCTGGCTTGCCGCCGTAGCTTTGGTGGGCTACTTCTGGGCCGTCGGTGAGCTTGGACTCGCAGAGGCCAACGTAAACTTGATCCTCAACTTGGTCTCAAGTGGAGTCGCGTTCGCGATTGGTGATTGGGTAGAGGACAGGAATCCCACAACCGCCATTGCGTCTCTTGCACCGTCAGCTTGGGAATTTCCGATCAACTCGAACATACGTCTGTTTTGGATAGTGTGACCAGCGGTGAATCCGCCCGATGGTGCCCGCTCATGACCACTCTGGGACTGGGGTACTGGCCCACCGCTGGCCCGTTCGATCTCGGTTTCCGTAGAGGTTGCCCCTGCCCGTCACCGTCGCTCCCGCCCTTCGGGCAGCGGGCGAGAAAGCGGGCTGCCCCGCAGTCGCGGACCCGGCGGCGGTCGCACGGACGCTTGGCGGCCCGCTTTCTTGTCTGCTGGGCTCTGCCCGGGAGCGACCTCCGGCGGGGTGGCCTTCGCGTGCCCCCAGCTCGGAGCTTGAGCTCCCCGCCGGAGGCGAGAGGTCTGGAAGCACGGCGGTGGAGGAGCGAAGCGACGACCCTCGGCGGGAGCAGTGGAGTGGAACCACAACGGACCTGCGACATGGGCTAGAACTTTCGGGGCATGTCGATGAGAAAATTAGTTCGATCCGGGGATCTGAAAATATGAAATGACCGCACGCGAACGCGGCCAACTTTGCGATTCTCAATGTTTAAGACAAAGAGGAAGCGGCCGGCTCCGCCCCGCTGGGCGGCCGGAGGCCGAGCCCGGCGGCGCGGACCCGGCCATAATGCCAGAAGGGGGTGGGCGGTCCCGTAACTGGTCGTTGATCTGACTCTTCGGTATGAACATAAGCATTGTGTTCAGCTGGCACGGCGCAATACTTACTTCAGCGAGCGCTGCCAAGGTTCAGCGGCTCGGATGGCCCTTAAGGGTCGAGTGAGAACAGCGGAGCTGGGAGGTTTAATGGCACGGCGCGTCTTCATTAGCTATAGCCATAGAGATGAATCGATCGTGCGAATGCTGGATGCTAGCTTGACGGCCGCTGGCGTGGAGACCTTTCTCGATGACCGCGACATCCGAATTGGCGATTCATTTGTCGAAAGAATCTACGAAGGGCTGGCTGCGGCCACTGACTTGCTGTATGTCGTGTCAACGTCCTCTGTGAATTCGGCGTGGGTCGCCGAGGAACTTGGCGTTGCAAAAGTAAAGCAGAAGCAGACCGACGGTTTTCGAATCCTCCCAGTCTTAGTTGACGACTGCGACGTACCTATCTCGGTTAAGCACATTCGTTATGCAGACATGCGTCAGTGGAAAGATCCTCTTCGCTATCGCGCTGCATTGGGAAAGCTATTGGCAAGCCTAGATGTGAAATTGGTGCCGATAGCTGGTGAGCTGACTGCCTGGTGGCTTGAGAGTGGCCGCAAGATGCGAGATGCACGTCACGTCTTGAATGAGTACCTTGGTTACCTGAACTTCGTGATCGGCTGGGCGCAGTGGTTCCAAGATCGCAGCATTCTGAATGACGGAAAGCTTTCCACGAAGCCACTCGATGAAGATCGATATGATATGCGCATCAACCAGGCGGTCGAGGAGATCGCAGATCTAATCGAACCTCTGGTCGCGGTCGACCGACGCATCGCGGCGTTCAAAGAAGAATCAATGGCGTTCCTTGCTGCTCCCTCAAGCAATTGGATGGAGCATGATGCGATACGAAAGTTACGAGATCCGTTGAGACGCGCCTTGTCTCTGCTGGATGAACTAGAGGACGAGGTCACAACGGTGATCCACTCCACGATTCAGGCAGCAACCTCGTAGCGTCGTGTTTGATGGACTGATGAAACTGACCTGGCAGAGGTTTGAACCTCGGGTGTCCCGTCGGCGGCCAGGGTCGGCCGCGTACGCGGCCGTTTAATGACAATGAAGAACAACTCGGCAGTGCGGAAACAGCCCGGATGTCTTGTCTCGGGTGATGCTCTCCCCTGTGTGTCCCAGTTGATACTTTCCATGCCGTGATGCGGCTGGCCGATCATGTGATGTTTGCGGACGTCGCTTGGCCGGGAGCCGGGATTGGCTTTGAGCCGGCCTGAGGGCACGCAGTGGATGCTCGGTGTCAGCGAATTTGTGGGGCTTAGGTGGTTTGATCTGCGGCGCGTAGAGCAGCGGCGAGGTTGTTGCGTGACGTGAGAGTGTGGGGGTGGTCGGTTCCCAGTACTCGGATCCGGTCGGCCAGGGTCTGCTCGTAAAAGGCGATGGCTTCGGCGAGTCGTCCCACCTTCTGGTAGGCGTAGGCGAGGTTGTTGCGTGAGGCGAGGGTGTAAGGGTGGTCGGTTCCCAGTATCTGCATGCAGTCGGCCAACGTCTGCTCATGCAAGGGGATGGCTTTGTCGAGTCGTCCTGCAGCCTCGTAGGCGCTAGCGAGGTTGTTGCGTGAGGTGAGAGTCTGGGGGTGGTCGGTTCCCAGTACCCGGGTCCGGTCGGCCAGGGTCTGCTCGTGCAGAGCGATGGCTTCGGCGAGTCGTCCCGCAGCCTCGTAGGCGTTAGCGAGGTTGTTGCGTGAGGTGAGGGCCTGGGGGTGGTCGGTTCCCAGTACCCGGATCAAGTCGGCCAGGGTCTGCTCGTGCAGAGCGATGGCCTCGGCGAGTCGTCCCGCGTTCTGGTAGGCGTAGGCGAGGTTGTGGCGTGAGTTGAGGGTATCGGGGTGGTCGGTTCCTAGTACCCGCTCATAGTCGGCCAGCGTCTGCTGTTGTAGGGGGATGGCTTGGTCGAGCCGTCCCGCCGACTCGTAGGCACCGGCGAGGTTGTTGCGTGAGTTCAGGGTGTACAGGTGGTCTATTCCCAGTACCCGCTCGCAGTCGGACAGTGTCTGCTCGTATAGGGGGATGGCTTCGTCGAGCCGTCCCGCCGACTCGTAGGCGCTGGCGAGGCTATTGCGTGAGACCAGAGTCTGGGGGTAATCGGTTCCTAGCACTCGCTCGCAGTCGACAAGGGTCTGCTCGTGCAGGGGGATGGCTTCGTCGAGCCGTCCCGCCGACTTGAGCACTTGTCCTGCCCAGTTGCAGTTGGCGAGCAGCAGTTCAGTGGGCTGTGGGCTGTGCTGGCATAGGGCCAGTATGTGGGTGACCAGTTCGTCGAGTTCGCGGCGGCGGTGTACGACCTGGTCGAGTGGCAGGTCGTCGGTGAGCGTGTCGAGCATTGCGGTCGCGTTATCGATCGTGTGGCTGAGGCGCTGCTGGCCTGCGAGGTGGCGGATGATAGTGGCGGTTAGCCGGTGCACGGCGATCACCACTTGGTCGGCTGGATGGTGGCTGGTCGGCCGGTCGACGTGTTCGCGTTCGGCGAGCGTGATGAGCGAAGCGTTGGCCAGTACCCGCAATGCCCGACTCATCGTCGTAGCGTCGTGGTCGAGCGCCGTCAGCGCATGCGGCGTGGTGAGCAGGAAGCGGCTAATGCCTTCCTGTGCGAGCACGGCGAGCACGGTGAGCAGCTGATGGGTATGACCGGCAGGGTCGGCACGCTGAATGCTGTCGATAGATAGAGCGGTGGCTTTCAGGATTCCGGGGTGGTCTGCACCCGCCTGCTGCCGGAGAACTTCGTCGAGTTCGACGGTGTTCAGTCTGTCCAGGTAGAGCTGGTAGGTGAGCCGGTTCAGGCGCATGTAGGCGGCGGCTTGGGCCAAGCCAAGCGGTAGCCAACCCAGCTGGAGCCCCACTTTGCGAGCCAGGTCGGCGTCGTGGTCGCCGGTGGCGCTGATCAGGAACGCAACACCTTGCGGCGGAGTGAACATGCCCACCGCAATCGGAGTGACCCCTGGCATGGCGGTGAATTCTTGCCGGTTGGTCGTGACGATCACTTTCGCTGTCCCCGCGGCGGGCAGAAAGGGTTTGACGCTGTCCGGGTCGTCGACATTGTCGAATACGAGCAGCCGCCGTTTGCGATCATTGACGCTGACCGCCTGGATCACCTGCGCGGCAATCTGATCTGACGAAAGCTCGGCGGCGGTCAATCCCCACATCACGCCGAGCTGGGCCAGATCGGTGATCGGCCCGGCCTCGGCGTTTATCCACGCGACCAGGTTGTAGCCCTGCTTGACACAGTCTCGTGCGTGGGCGGCGGCCAGCTGTGACTTGCCTGCACCGCGAGCGCCAGGCAATGCCACCAGGGCCGCACGTTTCCGGCGGCCCAACGCTTTCGCTAGGCGACGCTGCTCGGACGGGCGTGGCTGAAACGAGGCCGCCTCATGCGGGATCGCCCCGAACACCACGTTGTCATTACCGCCAGCCAAACCCGGCGTAGCGGCTGGCATTCGGGGTCTCGCGGGGTTGATACTCAGCGCGCCGCCAACAGCGGCCAGTATCGTCCCCGCCACCGCCAGCACAGCGGCCAGCCAAGGCCGATCGGCCAGCAAGGTCGCCAAGGCCGTCAACAGACCACTGACCCCGGCTAATCCGATGACTGCTGCCCAAGTACGCCGAACTGCCACCACGATCTCCCGTCCACGGTGTCGTAATGGCTGCAGTGTCGCATCACGACACCACCAACCAGGTCCACCAACCAGCTCTACCAAGCCTAGGCGGAAAGCATCACCCGGGACGGAAACGGAAACCATCACCCGGGACTCGACAGGAATCAGCCCGGAGCGTCGTGACCCTCCTGGATGCCTGCTTTCGCCAGGCCGGGACGACTCGGGAGTGCCAAGACGTCTGCGTGGAGACGGTGTCTCCACTCCTTGCGCGCGTGAAGACTCTGTTGCAGTTGCTCAATGCAGCGACCGACGGAAACCGCATCGAGCGGCCGCCGGTAGATCACTGCGAGGTGATCGATCGCGATTCCTCGCTACGCGGCGTGAGGAGGGTGAGCATGGACTCGAAGGTGTCGGGTGTCGCCGATGTAACAAGCGGCGCTGGGCGCAGGGACGTCCCATTGATGGAAGTCACGGTTGATCTGGCGCAAGGGATGACCATCAAAACGGACCGGTGCGTAGGCGACGTGCCGATACTGGAGATTGTGACTGGCGGCGCGAGGCTCGTGATTAGCGTGGACGTTGGTGACGTCCGGCGGCTGGAGGCGGAAGACGTTCTGCTCGCCGAAGCGTTCGCGGAGGCGGCCTGCGACCTGCGAGATGAGCTGCAGCGGATCGTGGCGGACCGCCGTAGAAGCGCTGCGCTTCGAGTGGTGCGTTAGCTGGCGGGTCGGGCTTGAGCCCAGACTCGCTCGAAGGATTCCATGTATGCGGCAGCCATTCCGTCGGGGTGACTGAGGCGTAGGTGGAGGACGGGGGCGTGGCCGGCGGGGCAGCTGTAGATGTGGGTGTTGACGAGTAGGTCGTTGTCGGAGCGGTAGATCGAGTTGTAGAGAACCGTGTCGTGCAAACGTATTTCGACGCCGGGCTCGTTGGTGAGCGGGCGGAAGAGTACGAGTGCGTTGCGGATTTTGGCTCCCATGATGTCGTCGATGCCTTCGTCTGCGCCCCGCCGGGCGATATGGGTTCCGGTGTGGTCGCCGAGGGCGATGCGTACCCGGATGCCTTGGCGGGCTTTGGTTTGCAGAGTGCGCAGGATCGTGGCATCTTCGGCGGAGAACAGGGCGCTGAAGGCCAGGATGCCGATGTCGTGTTGGGCGTTTGCGAAGTGGCGGTGCCAGACGTCGGTGGGGACGGCGGAGCGGTGTGGGTAGGTGACGCGTAGTTCGTCGGCGGAGGTATCGGGCTTAAGTCGGGGGATGGTTTCGGGCCATAGGTCGGCGACGGTCCAGCCCGTGAGGTTGGCCAGGGCGGTGCGGTTGCGGGGGTAGGGCAGGCGGCCAGCGAACCAGCGTTGGACGGTTTTGGGATCAACGGTTAGGCGCGCGGCGACGTCGTCGGCGTCCAGGCCGACGGTGGCCAGGGCACGGGCGAGGGGGTGTCGCACCGGAAGCCTCCCAGCTCGCGGGCAGTGATGAACCTCAGTGTAGGCCAAGACGTACCAAGACGTCCCTCAGACGCGGTACCTGGTTGATGACCATGGGCGAAGACTGGTGCCGAAAAGGTGATAGCGAGCGGAGAGATCACATGGACGAGCGGCGGGCGGCGCTGGGCAAGGACGATGCGAAGGGCGCCCAGGATGCGGCGGATCTGCTGGCGTTGGCGTTGGAGGACGTCGGGTTCGATGTCGGGCGCGACTTTCCGTCGTTGAGCAGCGGTGCCGGGCCGGGCGGGGTCGGCTTTGTGGAGCTGGGGCGGGTGTCCGGTGGGGTGGCGTTTGACCTGGCCATCGTCCTGACTGCGGCAAAGGGGCGCGGGATCACGCTGTAGGCCGGTGGCCTACGCTCAGGCGAGATCTCGGCTGATAGAGGGGTTGGCGGTGAGCCCTAGGGCAACCGCGTGGGGCGCGTACCTGGCGGTCGCGGATGCCCTGCGCGCCAAGATTGCCGACGGCGAGTTGACGCCGGGCTCGTTGCTGCCCTCGGAGTCTGCGTTGTGTGCCGAGTATGGCATGGCGCGCAACACTATCCGGCGGGCGTTGGATCTGTTGGCCGCCGACGGGCTGATCGAATCGATGCCCGGGCGTGGGCGGGTGGTGGCAAGCCCTGGGGAGCGGGCTGAGGCGGTTCCGCAGTACCAGATGATCGCTGATGAGCTGCGGCTGCTGGTGGAGTCGGGCGAGCTGGGGCCGGGGGATGCGCTGCCGAGCGAGGCGGCGTTGTCAGCGCAGTATGGGGTGTCGCGTGGTACGGCGCGGCATGCGCTGGCTGAGCTGGAAGGTGCCGGGCTGGTCGACGCGGTGCATGGCAAGGGGCGCTTCGTGCGTTCCCGGTGAGGGCCGGCTTCGTTACTCTCGGACCTGTGGAACATGTTCAATGGGCGCGCGACCTGGCAGAGAAGCTGCTCGCCGAAGCGCTGCCGGTGCGGTGGGCGCACACGCAGGGAGTAGCGCGAGTGGCGGAGTCCATTGCCGACATCGTCGACACCGACGCTGAGATGCTGGTCTGCGCTGCGTGGCTTCACGACATTGGGTATGCGCCGCCGTTGGCGCGCACCGGATTTCACCCACTGGACGGAGCGCGTTACCTGCGTGACGAGGTGGGAGCAGATGACCAGCTGTGCCGATTGGTAGCGCATCACACCTGCGCTGCGATCGAGGCCGAGAATCGCGGGCTGGCCGATGAGCTGCTAGCCGAGTTCGCGCCTGTCGGGGGTCTTGTCGCGGACGCGCTGACCTTCTCAGACATGACCACGAGTCCGCATGGTGACCGTGTTGAGGTGCAGGAACGGCTAGCGGAGATCCTTTCGCGGTACGGCGAGGGGTCGCTGGTTGCGGAGTCGATCGCGAAGGCGCGACCGGAGATCGAACGGTCGGCGCAGTCGGTGGCTGCAGCATTAGGTGGGACCAGTAACGAAACCCCGTAGCTGCAACACCGTGCTTCATGCCAACGCGGACGACGTGTCCGTTCGGTCGGGAAGGCTTGGACCTTTCACCATCAACAAGTACTGATGGCGATGGTTATGGTATGCCGCATGCCGATCGACTACCTCTATCCGCTTGAGCAAACAGGGCAGCAATACGTCGTGAACGGACGTGCCGCAACGCCCGAGGTCCTAGCCTTGGAGGCGGCGTCGGGCGAGCATTCGTGCTTCCTGGTATCTGCGCACATCGGCGATCTTGAGAGGGAAGATCGGATCTGGTTCCGCGCCAGCCTCCCCGAACAACGCCTAGTGGCCATGGGTTGGGTTCAGGCACCTGCCTACGAAGGCACCGACGATGGACTTTGGCGCGTTGTCGTCGCTTTCGATCGCGACATCTCACGACGTCTCCAGCAAGACCGGGACGCGCCAGTAGTCCGCGCCGCACGTCAGGCGGTGTGGGAAGCGACTGCAGAGGAGTCAGCCGCCCTGAAGCGATATGCAGGCCTCAAGGCACTCACCTGACCCGGGAGGCTCGTCCGTCGACCAGGCCCGAAATGGCTAGTCAGACGGCTCCATGCGGGTGAGCCGACCTTGCTCATCGCGGGTCCAGCGGCGGCCTGCGCTGTCGAGGAATTCGAGCTGTACAGGTTCGGGCTCGACATAAGTGCGGAGCCAATCTGCGGGCGCTGCGCGGCGGACAGTCTGGCCGGGTGGTACAAGGCCGATGAATTCGGTTTGCTCCTCGCCGGAGGCGGCGGGCAGGGGTAGTTCCACCTCGTAGATAGGCATGTCGCTGGCGTTGTGGATGTGGAATGCGATCTCACGGGCGCCCGAGGGCGAGCGGGTGAGCTCAACCCACGCGCTGATGCGGGCTGCTTGGTTGCGCCGTTCGTCCTCTGACCGGTCGGCTTCACGGCGGTGCTCGGCGCGTAGCAGGATGAACCCGACGACGAAAGCGCCGACCGTGCCCACGGCGGAGAAGATCTCAGCCGCGGTGCCGACCCAGTCGCTAGCCAAGGTGTGGCCGGTCCGGCGCGGTCAGGAAATGGTCGAGGCGCATGCGCATGGAGCGGTCCATGGTGAGGCCGGCTAGCTCGTCTCGCGGAACCCAGCGGACTTCGCGGGATTCGTCGCTGGGTGTGGGCTCGCCGGATAGCGGCTTGGCGATGAAGACGACCGAGAACTCTTGGCGCGCTTCGTCATTGCTTGTATAGAGGATGACGTGGCGGGGGTCGGTATAGATGCCGACAAGGCCGGTGACCTCGACTTGGACGCCGGTTTCCTCGGCGGTCTCACGGACGGCTGCGGCGGGGAGGGATTCCCCCAGGTCCATCGCGCCGCCGGGCAAGGCCCAGTTGTCGTTGTCCGAGCGGCGGATCATGAGGACGTCGCCAGAGTCGTTGACTACCACCACGTTCGCTGAGGGGACGACGCTGTTAGCGCGGGGAGCGGCGGGATCGTCGAAGTAGTCGATGCGGCCTGGCACAGCTGGTACCTCATTCCAATGGGCTGGCTTTGTCCCACACGCTGTCGAAACTCTCCAGATAGGAGGTCACCATATCGCCACCGGCGACCTTCCGAAGGTGGAGCACTGGGGCTTGAGCTGCGGGGAAGCCGTAGATGTGCGTGTTAATCATCAGTTGGTCGTCGGCGCGGTAGATCGAGTTGTACAAGATTGTGCGATGGGCTCGGAACTCGACGTTCTCGATGTTGCGCAGCGACCGGAGCAGCACGATGACGTTGCGAATGCGGGCGGCCATGTTGTCGCCGATTTCCTCGTCGGCACCACGTTGGGCGACCTCTTCGCTGTCCGGGTCGCCGAGCAAAATGCGCACCGTGGCACCGGCCATCGCCTTGCGGCGCAGTGTATTCACGACTCCGGCATCCTCGGCGAGGAACATTCCGCTGTAGACAAGGATGCCGATTTCCCGTTCTGCGCCTTCGAAGAAGTTGCGCCACATGTCAGAGGGAACGGTCCAGCGGTGCGGGTACACGCTGATGATTTCGCTCTCTGAGGCGTTGGCGATCTGGTGCGGGCTCAGCGCGTCTGGCCAGAGGAAGACCTCGTCGACGCCGAGGTACGTCGCCACTTTGTAGCGGTGGCGGCGGTAGGGAGTACGGCCGGCGATCCAGCGTTCGACGCTCTTCGGGTCAACGCTGATTTCTGCTGCGAGCTGCTCAGGGGTGATGCCACGCTGCAGCAAAATGGACCGCAAGCGATCGTTACGCATCTTCCCCCCACGCCAGGACGTCCTGCCAAGTGACAACAATAAGCGAGACATCTCGATGAGGTCCAGCGACTAGGTGACCACGTCCCGGCCTGCTGCCGCATCCTCAATACATCGACGCACTCAAGCGTCGTAACCAGCCGGGACGAATGAGATGTAACGACAACCTTGACGGCCGAGCCGATCGTCAACGAAGCTGAATCTGAACATGTTGTACATGTTTACATCTCGGATGTTCCACGAAGGAGAAAGGCAAGATCTTGGTTCCCAACTCGATCAAAATCCCAGTGGCGTTCGAGTATGTCTTCCCGCGCGGCGCGCTGTTCCTCAGCGTTGACAAGGTGATCGACTTCGCGAAGGGCCGTGATGGCGACAACCAGGCCCGTGACGAGAACGGTGTCCGGCTGTGGTCGGTCAAGGTCCTCGACCTCGACCCCGAGGCCGGAAAGTTCGGGCGCTCCACCGAATTGAAGGTGAAGATCGCCGCCAACGACGCGCCGCAACCGCCCGAGTCGGCAATGCCGGGCTATCCACCGGCGGTCGGGTTCACCGAGGTGACGGTGACTCCCTACAACGACAGCAACTCGTGCAAGGGCGACAAACAACCGCACAAATGCAGGGCACGGCTGGCCTGGTCGATCCGGGCTGGCGCGATGGTCACACCTGATCGCGTGACCGCCTAGCAAGTTAACTCCACCCGTTGGGGCGGGCGTCATCCGCCAAGACACCGCCTGCCCCAACGGCTTCAACCCCATCCGCAGCATACAGAAGGGGCCGTCGTGCCTACGCTACATGACTCTGACCGATCCACCCCTGTTCGCCTTCGGGCCGAACACTTCACTGACCTCGACGTCTTCGACATCGCCTCGGCCGGCTCAGTCCTCGCCGCAGCGATCGCAGACATCGCCCACCACCAGATCAGCGAGCCTGGTTACTGGGACTGCTACGGCGATCCCTCCGACGAACTGGCCCGCCTGCAAGACGCGCTCGACGGCATGCAGCAAGCCGTCCGCGACGCTCGCGCGCAGCTGTCTTCAGTTGAGCGACGCGCACGCCGCAGGGCCAAGCGTGGCGGTGGTCGCAAGCGTTCTAGCTCAGGTGGCACCCGATGAGCGCCCGCAAGAACACCGTCAGGGCCGACCTGACGCCAAGCCGCAGACGTTCCGTGGAAAACAAGGCGTTCGCTGGATTCGCTCGGCGGGTGATACGGGCATTCTCGCGGCGCGTGGCGACGGGTGACGTCGAAGCATTGACCGACCTACTGAAGTTCGCCGCCGACCTCGACGACGCGATACAGGACGCCGTCGTAGGCCTGCGCGAGCACGGCTACTCATGGTCGGAGATCGCGCAACGAGCGGGCATCCGCAAGCAGACCGCCTGTGAGCGTTGGGGCTCAAAGCGCAAACCTGCGGTGACATACTCGGTCAACGTTTCGGCGCACAGCGAAATGTCGGGCGGTGAATTCTGATGTTGCATCAGGTTCGCGGTGAGAAGTATGCAGACCCTGAACTGTTCACCACACGGCTCGTCCTGCGGCCGAAGATCCGAATCGCTTGGGGCGTCTACTATCCCTTCCTCGCAATCAGCGGCCTGTTCAAGCTGGCGTGGCGAATCGTCTTCTACGGCCTTTACCGCTTCGGCTATGTCGGCATCCCCGTGTTGTTCCTCGTGAAACTCTTTGCCGACCACGGCTGGCGTATCGGCGTCGCCACTATCGTTCTGGTAGCGCTGCTGCTCGTGGCGTGCTGGTGGCGATGGCCCAATGCGTTCCGGCGATTCATTGGCTGGTTCTACCTGGCACAGTGGCGGCGCTGGTGGGTCTACTACCGCCATTGGCATCCCACCTGCGCCAGCCTCAAATTGGCCCTGACGTTCGGCGGAGACAAGTACTTCCCCACGATCGCAAAGGTTCGTCGCGACGCCTTCGGGGATCTCGTCACCGTGCGAATGGTCAATGGGCAGCTTCCGGAAGACTGGTCGGCCAAGGCGGTCAACCTCGCACAGACCTTCAACGCTGTCTCATGCCAGGTCCAGACGGCGCGGCACAACCGCATCGTGTTGCATTTCCGATCACGCGAACCTCTAACGGAAACTGTTGCGCCGTTTGCGATTCCGGCGGTATCAGATGTTGAGGCGCTTCCTGTGGCTGTCAGAGCGGACGGTCAGAAGGCAGTAATCTCGCTGCTGACGCATGTGCTCATCGCGGGCGCGTCAGGTGCGGGCAAAGGCTCGGTGCTGTGGGCAATCGTGTCCGCGATGGCGGCCGGAATCCGTGACGGCCTGGTGAAGGTCTACGCCTTCGACCCGAAGGGCGGCATGGAACTGGACGCGGGGCGCGATCTGTTTCACCGCTTCTGCTTCGGCACCCCGGAGGAGATGGCCAACGCGCTAGAAGAACTTGTCAAGGAGATGAAGCAGCGTCAGGCCAGTCATCGCGGACATGGCCGTGTCCATGAGGCGAGCCTGGTTGAGCCGACCATTGTCGTCCTCATCGACGAGTTCGGGGCGCTGACGTCATACGTCACAGACAAGAAGCTCAAGGAGCGCATCAATTCCGCGATGTCATTGATCCTGTCTCAAGGCCGAGCGATCGGCGTGCACGTGGTTGCGGCACTTCAGGACCCGCGCAAGGAGATCCTGCCCTTCCGCAACCTGTTCAGCACCCGGATCGCGCTTCGACTTGTGGAGAAGACCGAAGTCGCGCTGATCCTGGACGACGACGCACTTGACCGAGGGGCAGCCTGCCACCTCATCGCCAGATCGCTGCCGGGCAAGGGATACATGGTCCTAGACCGCGACCCGACGCTTGTGGAGGTCCGCTTTCCGTTTCACACCGACTCCGACATTGCCGCGCTGGCCTCGGCTTACGCCCCGGAGAGGCCAGCAACCGCATTCGTGGTGAACCGATGAAGCGGACCTTGGCCGAGAGGTCCGAAGACATGGCCCTGGTGCTAATCCTGCTGGTAGTCGGGTTGTTCTCGGGTGCGGCCTCGTTCACACACGTGCATGACTGGACCATGGCCCACACTCCGCCTGGGCGGGGTGAGTGGTTCGGGTGGGCGAATGCCGTCATCTCCGAACTGGTGCCGATTGCCGCACTTCTGGTTATGCGGCGGCGTCGCCGTGCTGGGCAAAGCATCGTCTACCCGGCTGTGCTGCTGGTCGCAGGGCTCGCTCTGTCCATCACTGCCCAGCTCGCGGTGGCCAAACCGGGTCTGTCTGGGTGGGTCGTCTCGGTAGTGCCAGCCTTGGCGTTCGCGGCGCTGGCGAAGCTCGTGCTCGGCAAGGCCTCTGCGCTACGGGAGCCTGTCGCGCCGCCGGTCTACCACCGGGAGCCGACCAACAAACCGACGACGGTAGGCGTGGCTTCTGCGAGCAACGGCCCGATCGGGCGGTTAAGCCGATGAGCCAGCTACTGCTGATCCCAGACGCCAAACCGGCCGAGGAGCCCAAGCCTCGGCCGGGCTCACGAGCAGACCGGATGCTCATGCCGGTGGCCAAGGATGCGCTGCGCAAGATGGCCGAGGAGGTCGGCGTATGCGTTCGTCCACTGGCGATGCGCCGCACCGATACCCACACAGGAGTGACCGAAGTCCTCGACATCCCTTGTGGGGCAAGGCTCGCTTCGAAGTGCAAGCCGTGTGCGGAACGCAACCGGCGTGCCCGTATCGAGCAGATCCGGGAAGGGTGGCACCTGGCCGACGAACCGATGCCGCCTGCGGAGCCGCCGTCGGATGACGTCCGGGCGCTGTTGTCCACGCGGGCACACCTGGAGTTTGACCGGCATGAGGCAATGACCTCGCCCATGCCGACGGTGAAGCGGGCGGCCGAAGTGGAGGCGATAGACGAAGCGATTACCGAGATAGACGATGAGCTGTCCAAGTGCCGGCTACGCGGCAAGGTCGTGGCTTGCCGTGACGGTAAGAAGCCAATAGCCCGGTCCACGAAGCGTCGCAACGACGCGGCACCGTTGCCACGGCTGCCGATTGCCAACAGGACCGTTGGCCGGGTATACGAGGCAAAGAACGGACGGCAGTACCGGCCGTCGACCCTGCTCACGATCACGCTGAGCGGCTACGGTGCTGTGCACACCGGCTCCCGCTACAGGCGTGGTGGGCTCAAGCCATGTGACTGCGGGGCGCTACATGGGCAGCGTGATCCGCTGCTGGGTACGCCGATCAACCCGGACGAATACGACTATCGAAGCGCTGCCTTGGATGCCATCCACCTCCCCAAGGTGCTCGACCGGTTCTGGCAGAACCTACGGCGTGCGGTCGGGTGGAAGGTCCAGTATGCAGGAGCGATCGAGCTACAGAAGCGGCTCGCGCCTCACGCTCACTTCGCGATCCGCGGGACCATGCCTGCTCGGATCATCAAGCAGGTGGCGGCGGCGACCTATCACCAGGTGTGGTGGCCGCCCTTCGACACGATGACTTACTCGGTCGACAGGCCGCCGGTATGGGATCCGGGAAGCAAGGCCTACCTAGACCCGAAGACGAAGCAGCCGCTGCAGACCTGGAAACAAGCGATCCTGGCGACGGCCGAGGACGACGTTAAACCGGCATGCGTGGTGCGCCTGGGCCGGGTCGACGCGAGAGGAATCAACCCTGGCACGAAGGACGCCGAACGATCCATCCGGTACGTCACCAAGTACCTGACAAAGGATCTGGCCGAACAAGCTCCGGCCGGAAGCGATGCACAGAAGGCACACGCAGAGCGGTTGCATGCGGAGCTGGCGGTCTTGCCCTGCTCGCCTTCCTGCGCCAACTGGCTGCTCTACGGCGTGCAGCCGGATAAAGCCAAGGCGGGCCTGGTGCCTGGACGGTGCACGGGCAAGGTCCACCAGCGGCACACGCTGGGTTTCACCGGGCGACGGGTGCTCATATCCCGCCAGTGGTCGGGCAAGACGCTCACCGACCATCGCGCGGACAGGCGGACTTGGGTCAAGACGGTCCTGGGCGGAGCCCTGGCCGATGACGAACAACCCGGTGACGCGATGCCGTCGCGCTACACCTTCGAGCTTGCTCGGCCCGATGACCCAGACATCCCAGCCGCAAGCGTGCGTCTGCTACGGAGCATCGGGCATCGACAGCGCTGGAAAGCCCAGCTTCGACAGCTCAGACAGGAGCGAGCTAATTCGGCAAACGAGATCAACGACGGGGAGATGAAATGCACAAGCTGAATTTCGACGAGATGCCCCTACTACTGGAAGTGCCCAAAGCAGCCAAGCTGCTTGGGATCTCACGTTCGGCTGCGTATCGGCTGGCCTCCTCGGGAGACATTCCTTCCAAAAGGCTTGGTGGGCGCATCTACGTGATTACCGCTCGCCTGGCCGAGCTGGTGGAGTCGCCATGAAAGGACACGTCTACAAGAGAGGTAAGACCTTCACCTACCAGTTCACTGGTCCTTCGGACCCGTTGACAGGTAAACGGAATCAGATATCCAAGGGCGGCTGGAAGACCGAGAAGGAGGCGTGGACCGAATGCCGCAAGGCAATGGAGCTGGCCGAAACGGGTCGGCATGTCCAGCCATCGCGGCGGACGGTGGGCGCCTACCTCCTTGATGATTGGCTACCAGCTATTCGCTCATCGACGGCGTCGAGCACCTGGGGCAACTGGAAGGTGCTCGCGCAGAGCTACGCGGTCCCGTACCTGGGAAAGATTGGTCTTCAGTCATTAACCGCACCACAGCTTCAGACTTTCTACGATCGGCTTCTCACGTCAGGCCGCATTAAGAAAGACACTGCGATGGTGGTGTATATGCTGTGGCACAAGGGAATCGAGGAAGGCAGCGAGCCCTCAGCGAGGGAGCTGGCGAAGGCCGCAGAAGTGAGGGTGCCGACAGTTCACGCGCACCTTCGCCGGTTTCGGGCCGGGCATGTGCCGGAAGGAAAGTCACCTGGCCTGGAGCCGAAGACAGTTCGCAATGTGCACACCATGATTCACGCGGCACTGGCCAACGCTGTTGGCTGGCGGTATGTCGTGGAGAACGTCGCCGAACACGTCAATCCGCCACGGGTTCGGCGGCGCAAGGCGACCGTGTGGACAGCAGCCCAGATGCGCACGTTCCTCGAATTCGTTCGAGGAGACCGCTTCTACGCCCTGTTCCTCCTCGGCGCTACTACCGGATTCCGGCGTGGCGAGCTTTGTGGGGCACGGTGGCCGGCCATCGACCTGGAGGCGGGCACGATGGCGGTTGAGCCTGACTCGCTCGTGGTCGTCAACGGCAAGGCCATGTCCAGCGACGGGAAGAGCGACAACGCGCCACGACTGCTGTCTTTGGACAGAGCCACAGTCGCGGCTCTGCGCGAATGGAAGGAGGTTCAGAATTCCGAGCGAGCATTCTTCGATACCGATTATGAAGGCACTGATCGCGTCTTCACGTGGGAGAACGGCCGGGACGTGCACCCTGACGTCATTCGGCAACGCTTCAACCGGCTCAGCGAACGGGCCGGTCTCCCCCACATCCGTCTCTATGACATACGCCACACCTACGCCACGACGGCCCTGAAGTCCGGTGTGCACCCGAAAATTGTCAGCTCGCGCCTGGGCCACGCCTCTGTCGGATTCACCATGACGGTCTACTCGCACGCGCTGCCCGGCATGGATCGCGAAGCGGCGGATGCGATCGCTTCGCTGTTCGTGGACGCTCCGGTGGAGCAGTTGGTTAGCAAATCGGTTAGCAAAGACGCGAAAACGCCCGACCAGAAAGATCTCTGATCGGGCGTTTTCCCTTGTAGCGGGGACAGGATTTGAACCTGCGACCTCTGGGTTATGAGCCCAGCGAGCTACCGAGCTGCTCCACCCCGCGTCGGCTTGTAAACCGTAACTCGCCGCGGGTGGAACTGCAAATCGAATCGCCTCAACCTGTCGGAGTTGGTGTGGCGGATGGGGCTGGTGTGGCGGCTGCGGCCTGTGCGGCCAGGAATTCGTCCATCGCGGCGTCGAGCGCGGCTAGCGCTTTGCCCTGGGCCTCGAAGTCGCCCTTCTGCTGGGCGGCGCGCAGGTCGTTGATGGCCTGCTCGACCTTTGCCGCCGCGGCGGCGAGCGCGCCGTTGGTTGGCGGCGGCGCCGCGTTGCCGGGTGGCTGCGGGTTGGTGTTGGGTGGGGGCGCGGCGGGGCCGGACAGGAGCTGCGCTATGCCCGCCTGGACGGTAGTCGCATATGCGACCTTGCCTCCGAAGTTCATGAGGACCCGCTGCAGCTGTGGATAGGTGCGTTCACCGCTGCTCTTGAGGTAGATGGGCTCGATGTAGAGCATGCCGCCGCCGTAGGGCAGGGAAAGGAGGTTGCCCTTGACGCCGTTGGCGCCCCAGATGTTGAGGTCGCTTCGGGCGGCGGCGTTGTTCTCCATTTCCTGTTGCGCCTGGCCGGGGCCGAAGATGGGGCTCTCCTTGCCGAATTCCAGGAGCTGCAGGGTCGGCTTGTTGTCCACATAGGAGCCCGAGATCAGGGCGGCAAGGTTCTGCCTGTCCTTGGGGGTGACGGCCGCGACGAGCTGGAAGCGAGTTTCATTCTGCTCTGGCAGCTGGGTGAGCAGATAGTAGGGCGGCTGCTTGGCTTTGACCGCCTTGGCGGGATCGTCGGGCAGGGCCCAGAAGTCGGCTTCGGTGAAGAACTGACCGGCCTCGGTGACGTGGAACTGGGTCAGCAGGTCGCGCTGAACCTTGAACAGATCGGCCGGGTACCGGAAATGAGCCTTCAAATCATCAGGGATCGCACTCTTGGGTTTGATGAGCTTGCCGCCGAAGGCCGCATTCCATGCCTTCAGAACCGGGTCTTTGTCGTCGAACTCGTAGAGCGTGACGGTGCCGTCGTAGGCGTCCACGGTGGCCTTGACCGAGTTGCGGATGTAGTTGATCTGCTGCTTGGCCAGGGCGAACGTGCCGAAGTCGGTGAGTGAGTCGCTGGTCACATCGGCGAGGTCGACGCGCTTGGAGTAGGGGAAGTTCGCCGACGTCGTGTAGCCGTCGATGATCCACACGATGCGGCCGTTGACCGCGGCCGGGTAGGGGTCGCCGTCAAGGGTGAGGAACGGGGCGACCTTCTGCACCCGCGTGCGCGGGTCGCGCTCGTAGAGGATCTTCGACTGGTCGTTGACGGCGTTGGCGAGCAGGAAGTTGGACTCGGCGTACTTGATGGAGTAGAGCAGCCGCCGCCAGGTGGAGTCGAGCTTGACGCCGCCGCTTCCGGAGTAGGTGTGGTGCTCGTCGGCGTCGGCGCCGACCGGGCGGTCGTACTCGATCGGGGTCTCCCCCGCCGGCTTGCCGACGATCGCGTATTCCTTCATCTGCTCGCCGTAGTAGACGCGTGGCTGCTCCACCTTGATGACCTCGGTGCTCTGAGCGCAGCCGCCCGCGGTGGTCTGCCCGGCGAAGAAGCCGGAGACGAACTTGGGCTGCCCCCCGCACACCTCGTTGGCCGGAGCGGCGACGAGGCCGTAGCCGTGGGTGTAGATGGTGTGCCGGTTGATCCAGTTGTTCTGGGTGCCGGTGAGGGCGTCGTAGGAAATCTCGCGCAAGCCCACCACGTAGTCGCGAACCTTGTTGTCCACCGTGTACCGGTCGATGTCGAGCTTGTCGCCGAAGTGGTAGAAGCTGCGCACCTGGGCCAGCTGCGTGAAGGCCTCGGAGACGACGGCCGGGTCGAGCACGCGGATGTTGGGCACCACCGTCTGATCTTCGGCGAGGCTCGGCGGCGGCGTGACAATCCCGGCGCGATAGTCGGTCTTCTTGGTGTCGTTGAGCCCGAACGCGGTGCGGGTGGAATCAATGGCGCGCTTGATGTATTGGGCTTCCTCGACGTTGCGGCTCGGGTCGACCCGGAAGGTCTGCACACCCCACGGATAGATTCCGCCGATGGCGACCGCGGAGACCGCGAGCAGGCCGAGCGCCGCACCCGGCCAGGTCAGGTTGCGCATCACCGCATTGGAGAAGACGAGGATGGCAACCGCGACGATGATGGAGATGTATATGAGCATCTCCTTGGCGGGCAACAAGGCGTTGATGTCGGTGTATCCCGCGCCGGTCAGTCTGGTACCCGTAATGGTGTCAAGGAGCAAAGCACGCCGGTCGAGCGCGTAGGCGATCGCCTTGAGGATGACGAAGAGGGCCACCAGCCCGGTCAGGTGAGCACGGGCCCCGGTGGTGATGCGATCGCCCGGCCCGGAGATGCGCACCCCGCCGTAGAGGTAGTGCACCGCGATCGCGCCGATCAGGGCGAGCACGATGATGGTGAAGCCGGTGCCGAGCAGGTATTCCCAGAACGGCAGCCGGAAGACGTAGAAGCTGAGGTCCACGCCGAACTCGGGATCGGTCTGGCCGAACGGCACCGAGTTGCGGAAGAGCATCCACTCTTTCCAGTGCCCCTGCGCGGCCAGGCCGGCAAAGAAGCCGATGATCCCGGCGGTGAGGATGAACCAGCGGATGAGCCGGGGCCCCAGCAGGTACCGGTAACGCTCAAGCGCTTCTTGGGTGTGCCCGGTGGGCGGCAGGAAGGGGCGCAGCTTGTAGGCGAGGAACAGGTTGCCGAAGATGAAGCCCGCGATCAGCAGGCCCGCCACCGCGAACAATCCGAGCCGGGTGCCAAGCTGGCCGGTGAAGACCTGGGTGGCGCCGACTTCGTCGTACCACAGCCACTCCGTCCAGGCCTCGACAATCCAGCCGAGGATGGCAAAACCCACGAGCAGTCCGGTCAGGACGATGAGCCAGGCCCGGCTGCGGCGGCTCATCCTGGGAAGCTGACTTGATCTGGTCACCACGGTGCTAGAGCCTACGTCCCCTAGCTGTATATCAACAGGACGGCAGCGGCCCGCCATTCGGCAACGCGGCCAGAGCGGCCAGGGCCTCATCCAGCGTGGAGACCTTGACCAGGCGCAACCCGTCGGGGACGTTCGACTTGGCCTCCTCGCAGTTGGTCGCCGGGGTCAGGAAGATCGTCGCGCCGGCATCCTTTGCCCCGTATAGCTTCTGCGTCACGCCACCGATCGGGCCGACATTGCCCTCGTCGTCGATCGTGCCGGTGCCGGCGACCACGAAGCCGTTGGTCAGGTCCTCTGACTTGATCTTGTCGATGATGCCGAGGGCGAACATCATGCCCGCGCTCGGTCCACCGATCTTGTCGAGCTTGATGTTCAGCTCGAACGGATGCGGCTGAATGGTCTTCACGCCGATCCCGACCCGGGGCGTGCCGTCGGTGCCCGCTTTGGTGGTTATCGAAGCGGTGCCTTCGTCCGCCCCGCGCGTGTATCCGATCTTCAGCGTGGAGCCGACCGGCTTGGCCTGGATCAGCTCCAACAGCTTCTGGGTCGAGGTGACCGGGGTGCCGTCGACGGTGTTGATGATGTCGTTGCTCTGAAGCTGCCCGGCGGCTGCCCCATCGGGCGTGACCTCGGTGACCGTGACCTTCACCGGATAGCCGAGCTCGGTCAGCGCCGCGGTCTCGGCACTGGACTGCGAATTCTCGAACTCCTGCTTGTTTTCCTGCTCGACCTGTTGCTCGGTCTTGTCTTCGGGATAGATGAGCTTGCGCGGAATCACGGCTTCGGAGCCCGAGATCCAGCCCCGGATGGTGTCGACCAGCGTCATGCTCGACTGCACCGAGACGGTGACCATCCTGAGCTGCCCCTTGCCGGTGGAGGTCGGGATGCCGGTGATCTGGATCACCTGTTGGCAATCCGGTTCAGCTTTGGGCGAAGGGGTCGCGCCGGAGGGCTTGGGCGCGGGGGCCGCCGGGTTGCTGCACGCGTCGCCATGCCGGTCGACGGCACCGAGCGTGTCCACCGTCGGCCCCGGACTCAGTGCCACGTAAGGCACGTCAGCCCGCCCGATGAGGAAACCCAGCAGGACGGTGAGTGCCGCGCCCAGCAACACCGTGACTCCCCGACGTCTCATGCTCAGCAGACTAGCGCCCCACCCTGACGTCACCCTGATCTCGGTACAGGCATGAGTCAGGTCGGCTCAAGTTGGCGTACGGTGGAGAACGTGCCTGACACCCCGTTCGGCTTTGCCCTTCCGGGCGGCCAGCCTCCAGATCCCAACGACCCGCAGCAGATGCAGCAGTTTCTAGCCGGGTTGCAGCAGCTCATGGCCGCCAGCCAGACCGGGTCGGGCCCGGTCAACTGGGACCTGGCCCGCCAGATCGCGACGAGCACTCTCAACACCGAGGGCGATCCGGCCGTGACCGCGCCCGATCGCGAGCTGGTCGTCGAGGCGCTCCGCCTGGCCGATCTGTGGCTCGATCCGACCACCTCACTGCCCAGTGGCATCGTCACCACCGCCGCCTGGAACAGGAACGAGTGGATCTTCCACACCATGGACGTGTGGCGCAAACTTGCCGACCCGGTGGCCGAGCGCATGGTCGCCGCGATGGGCGATCTCATCCCGCCGGAGGCGCGCGCCCAGCTCGGGCCGATGTCCTCCATGATCACGGCGCTGGGTGGCGCCCTGTTCGGCGGCCAATTCGGTCAGGCCCTGGCAAAGCTTGCCACCGAGGTGCTTTCGGCCGGCGACATCGGCCTGCCCCTTGGCCCCGGCGGCACCGCCGCTTTGATTCCCGCCAACATTCGTGGGTACGGGGAAGGCCTCGAAATCGACCAGTCGGAGCTGCGCCTGTTCGTGGCTCTCCGGGAAGCGGCACACCAGCGCCTCTTCGGCCACGTGCCGTGGCTTCGCGGCCACATCCTCAACGCCGTCGAGACCTACGCCCGGGGCATCCGGGTCGACCGGGAGGCGATCGAAGAGGCGATGCGCCAGATCGACCCGCGCGACCCCAGCTCGATGCAGGGCGTGGCGCTGGAGGGCATCTTCGCCCAGGAGGACACCGAGCAACAGCGGGCCGCGTTGCGCCGGCTGGAGACCGCGCTGGCCCTCGTCGAAGGCTGGGTCTGTCACATCGTCGAGACAGCGGCCGAAGGCCGGTTGCCCAACGCGGTAAAGCTCGCTGAGGCGTTCCGCAGGCGCCGCGCGGCCGGCGGCCCGGCCGAGTCCACCTTCGCCGCGCTTGTGGGGCTGGAGCTGCGTCCACGGCGGCTGCGTGAGGCTGCCGCGCTGTGGACGGCGCTGACCGAGCACCGCGGCGTTGCCGGGCGCGACGCGCTCTGGGGCCACCCGGATCTGCTGCCCTCCGATGACGACTTCGCCGATCCGGTGGCCTACGCCCAGTCCCAGCTCGATCTGGGCATGCTGGAAGGCTTCGACGACCTCGGCAAGGCGCCCGAGGAGGGTGGCGACCCTCCACCCCAGAGCTGACCCCTCGCCAGTCGCAAAAAGTCCGCGCCGCCCGGCTATGCCAGGCGGCGCGGAAATCGTTGGGGGATCAGCCGGCCAGCTGAGCCGCCGCGATTCCTTCCAGGTAGCCACGGGCGCGTTCAGTGCGCGGGTAGCGGCCCACCAGGTGCCAGAAGCGTGCGTTGTGGCCCGGCACGATGAGGTGCACGAGCTCGTGGAGGATGACGTAGTCGGTCACCCAGGACGGCATGTCGCGGACCTTCTCGGAGATCCGGATCGTGCGATCGGCGGGCGTGCAGGAACCCCAGCGCCCATTTTGGTTAGCTACCCATCGAATGCTCGACGGCTGGACGATCGGGCCGAATTCGGCCAGATATTTTGCCGCTAGCAGCTTGCCGCGAGCCGACAGGTCGGCATCGCTACGCTGACTGCGCAAATCACGAGCCGCAAGCCGGGCCAGCATCTTGTCGACCCACTCCGTCTCCTCCGCCCGCGAGAACTGATTGGGAATCAGAACGACCACGCGCTCCCCCTCGCGGTAGGCGGACACCGTTCGGCGGCGGCGCTCGCTGCGCCGCACCTCAACCACTGGTTTACGTCGGGCTCCTCCCACGCAAAGGACGCTAACCGGCCGGTGGCAGGGGTCCGCAAGAGCAAGTTTCTGATCATCATTAGATTTAGACTGATAAGTGGCATTTGCCGAAAAGATTCCTACGGTGAGGGTGAATCAGAGAATCACTCGTATCCGTTATGCACGAAACCTACGGCGTGTCCCGGCTTACCTGACTTGTATGCGTTGTCCGGACAGGCAGACTTCCACCGTCCACGGCGACATCGGTCCTAAGCACCGCCACTAAGCATGAGGAGGAATCGTGGCCAAGACGGAGAAGTACAACGGCTACTGCGTGAAGTGCAAAGAGAAGCGCGACTTTGAAGGAACAGTGACCATCTCCAAGACCAACATGCGCATGGCCAAGGGTCCGTGCCCGGTCTGCGGCACCACCGTGAACCGCATCCTGGGCAAGGCCGAAGCCAAAGCCTGACGCGAGGCGTGGGTGGACGATCCGTCGTTCACCCACCCGCCTTATCCCCAGCCAGTACCCGGCCCTGTGGATAACCTGTGGACAACAGCATGATCACCGGGGATTGCCTGTGGATAACTCTTAGGGCCGGCTTAAGATGGCCCATCCTCGAGAGCTGTGACCCGCTTGTCGCCGCTTCGTCCCACTCTTCTGCCCGGCCTGCGACCTTTGTGGCGCGATCCGCACACGGTGCAGCTGGGCACCGACCCGGCGCAAGCGGTGGTTCTTGAGCTGCCGCATCCGGCCGCCGCGCGCCTTCTCGACCTGCTAGACGGTTCCCACACCGACCGCGCCATCTGCGCCGAGATGGCCAGGATCGGAATGCCTGAAACCGATGTCCAGATCGTGCTCAACGCGCTGGTCGAAGCCGGGCTCGTGGTGGCAGCCCACAGCCTGCTGCCGTCGGCCCTGCCCGCCGAGCACCGCCACCGGGTGGCCGCCGAGGCCGCCGCGCTCGCCTTGCGTTTCCGCGACAGATCCGCCAGCCCCGCCGCGATCCTGCGCCGCCGCTACCGCTCCCGGGTCATCATCGCGGGCGCCGGCCCGTTTCCGCCCTTGCTGATCTCCGCGCTTCTCCACGCCGGCGTCGGCACGGTCGGCCAGGTCACCGAGCCCGGCGCCGCCGCCATCTCAGTCGACCCCACGCCCTTCACCACCCCCGCGGGACAACACAGCCCAGCGCAACGCGGCGCGGGGCAGGACAGCGCGACGCAAGGCGGCGCGGGGAAGAGCTCGGGGCAAGGTGGGCGGGCGGGGACGGTGCGGGGGGATGACGCGTTCGTGGTGCAGATCGGGCCGATGGGCCGGGTGGCGGTGCGGGGGTCGCGCCGGCGGCGGCCTCTGCTGGCGATCGGGGTGCGTGATGGGGTCGCGATCGTCGGGCCTCTGGTGCCCGTCGCGGGCGGGCCCTGCCTGCGCTGCCTCGACCTGCACCGCACCGATCGCGACCCGGCCTGGCCGCGGCTGGCCGCGCAACTGGCCGAACAGGACACCGACCCGGTTCCGTGTGCCGCGGCGACGATCCTCAGCGCGGCGGGGCTCGCCGCGGCCGAGATTTTGACCTACTTGGACGGCGGCGAGCCGAGCACTATCGGCTCCACGATCGAGATCAACGGCGGTGGCCCGTGGCGGCGCAGAAGCTGGGCGCCGCACGCCTCCTGCGACTGCACGAGTCGTAAGTGAAGAGCCGTAGGTGAAGACATGCGCAGGTTCTCCACCACACAGGCACAAAGAGTCCGTCACAATGGCCAGGTGACAGACATCCCGCGCCGTGCCGTGGCACGCACCGCGAAACTAGCGTCTTTGCCGCTGAGCTTCGCCGGCCGCACAATGCTCGGCTTCGGCAAGCGGGTGACCGGCCTAGCCTCCGACGTCATCTCCGCCGAGATCCAGGAGCGCACGGCCGAACAGCTTTTCAGCGTGCTCGGCCAGCTCAAGGGCGGCGCGATGAAGCTCGGTCAGGCGCTCAGCGTGTTCGAGGCCGCACTTCCTGACGCGCTTGCCGAGCCCTATCGGGAGGCGCTGACCAAACTGCAGGAGGCCGCGCCGCCGCTGCCCGCATCGACCGTCCACAAAGTACTTGCCGCGCAACTCGGGCCGGAGTGGCGAGATCTGTTCGTCCATTTCGACGACAGCCCAGCCGCGGCGGCCAGCATCGGCCAGGTACACAAAGCTGAGTGGAAGGCGGGGCGCAAGCGCACGGGTGTTCCGGTGGCGGTGAAGGTGCAATATCCCGGGGCGGGCGCGGCGCTCATCTCCGATCTGGGGCAGCTTTCGCGCCTGGCCGGGTTGTTCAAGGTGATCCAGCCCGGGCTCGACGTGAAGCCGTTGGTGGCCGAGCTGCGGGAGCGGGTGGTGGAGGAGCTCGACTATGAGCTGGAAGCCAAGAGCCAGACCGGTTTCGCGAACGCTTACGCAGACGATCCCGACTTTCTCGTGCCGAAGGTGCTGGCCTCCTCCAAACAGGTGCTGGTGACCGAGTGGGTGGAAGGGATTCCGCTCTCGACCGTCATCGGTTCCGGGACGGTCGCCGAGCGCGACCGCGCGGGCGAGCTGATGGCGACACTTCACTTTTCCGCCCCCAAACGCGCCGGGATGCTCCACGCCGACCCGCATCCGGGCAACTACCGGCTGCTGCCCGATGGCCGGCTCGCCGTCATCGACTTCGGGGCGGTGGCCCGGTTTCCCGATGGGCTGCCCGAGCCGGTGGGCCGGCTCACCCGGCTCGCGTTGCAGGGTAAGGCAAACGAGGTCCTTGTCGGGCTGCGCAAGGAGGGCTTCGTCAAGCACGATCTCCAGATCGATGCCGAGGAGGTGCTCGACTATCTCCTGCCGATATTGGAGCCGATTCAGATGGAGCAGTTCCGCTTCACCCGTGCCTGGTTGCGTGCGGAAGCGGGACGCATCGCCAGCCCGCGCAGTCCCGCCTACCAATTCGGGCGTCAGCTTAACCTTCCCCCCTCGTACCTGATGATCCAGCGCGTGACCCTCGGCTCGATCGGGGTGCTCTGCCAGCTGGAGGCCAAAGCGGGTTATCGGGGCATCCTCGAAAGATGGCTGCCCGGATTCAAGGGCTAACGCGAAAAGGCCGGGAGTGGGGAGCCTCCCGGCCTTTTCTGGGTACTGGTCTAGTGAGCGGACTTTTGGTTGGTTACCAGCCGTTGCGTTCCCGGGCCGCCTGCTTGCGGGCACGGATGCTGATCTGGCGTGCGGATCGGGAAGCCTCAGAGGGGATGTTCTGAGGCTCGCGCATTCGCGCTCGACTCAGGATTTCGTGGATCGTATACATGTCGGTGATTCCATTCTCGTTGATGTTCATCTCGGACTGTCCTTAGTGGGTGTTGCCAACCGGTTAGGGCTGGACGTGGAAGTGCGGAACTAGCTATGCAGCAAGCTGAACGGTGTCCCGAGCCACGACCGCGGCCGCGACACGAGCCTCGGTCTCGGCGACCAAGCTGGCCTCCCGAGCCAGGTCGTCCTTACGCGGCCGACCCCGAGGACGCTTGCGGGCTACGACCGCACCACGCTCGAAGATCTCACCGCCCCAGACGCCCCAAGGCTCTTCACGCTCGAGAGCACCGGCCAGGCACTCGACCCGCAGCGGGCAATCGCCGCAGAGTGACTTTGCGAGCTCCAGCTCAGCTGGAGCGTCCGCGAACCACAGGTCCGGGTCGAACTTTCGGCAGGGCAGCTCCGCACCCAGCTCGACGCTCACGTCGAGTGGGGCCAACGCCAGACTCATCTCCCGGTCACCTCTCCTTCTGTTCTCGATCTTTTGGATCGTCTTATCCCCGAAACCTGCCAGTGGGGGCTGACAGGCAATAAGTAAGGCCGCGGATCCCGGTTTGCGGGTTCCGCGGCCTCGAAGGTGAGCCGGAGGTCTAGTTCTAGACCGGCCTACCTCGAGGCGGAACGCCGCGGAATCCACCGAGTTTCACGCTCGGCTTGGTCTCCGTGACCCGGTAGCTGCCCGCAGCAGGGACCATGATCGGCATGATCTGGACCTGGTGAGCCTGCGGGAGCCAAGCCGCCAGCAAGCTGGCGACGGCCGGAGATTGCGCGTGGAAGCGCGGATCCGGCGAGACGCTGCAAACGCCAGCGGCGGCGAATGCCGACACCGGCGCGTTCTCGGTAAAGATCTGCCTCATCTGACTCGCCTCCTCTCGGCGCTTGGCGGGTGAGGGCACCTGAAGTGCTCTCCTTGACGTGTGTCCGAAGGCTATTCCGCCACCCAGGGGTAGCGCAAACGAATTAACCCTCTGTTGCCAAATCTTTTTTTGTGGGCGCTGCACGGAGCAGTTCCAGCACTTCTTCACCATACATCGCCACCTTGCGCGAGCCGATCCCCGCGATGGCTAGAAGTCCCGCAGTGTCAGAAGGCTGACGCTCGGCCAATGCGGTCAGGGTGGCGTCGGTGAAGACGACATAGGCCGGGACGCTGGCCGCAGCCGCTGCGGTGGCACGCCACTGTTGCAGCCGCTCGAACAGCGCTTCATCCATAGTGGACGGACACCCGGCACAGCGGCCCAGCTTGCGGTCTATCCCGGCGAGCAGGGTGGCCCCGCAGACCCGGCAGCTCACGATGACCGTGCGGCGTCGCTCGCCCTTCTGCACCGGGACGCGCTTGGTGCGGTCGGCCGGGCTTTCCCCACCGAACTGCGGCAGGAAACGGCAAGCGCGGCGCGCCCGCCCGCCCGGCGATCGAGCCTCGCCATAGCTGAGCCATAGCCATTGTCGAGCGCGGGTGACGCCCACGTAGAGCAGCCGCCGCTCCTCCTCCACCGCCTCGAACGAACGGGCGTAGGAGGTGGGCAGGCTGCCTTCGGCGAGCCCGACCAGGAAAACCGCTTCCCATTCCAGGCCCTTGGCTGAGTGCAGGCTCGCCAGGGTCACCCCGGCCACGGTCGGCACATGCTGTGAATCGGCCCGCCGGTCGAGGTCGGCCACGAAGCCTTCCAGCCCCGCCAGCTCGTCGGGACCGGGACGGAAATCGGCGGCCAGCCGCACCAACGCCGCGAGCGCCTCCCAGCGCTCACGCGCAGCCCCACCACCGGGCGGGCGCTCGGGCTGCCAGCCGATGCCGGCCAGCACCTCGCCCACTATGGAAATCAGCTCGGCTGACGAGTCGGCCCGGGTCGCCGCCCGCAGCGCCGCCCGTGCCTGGCGGATCTCCACCCTTTCGAAGAACCGCTCCCCTCCCCTTACCAGATAAGGAATGCCCACATCGGCAAGCGCCCCCTCATAGGTTTCCGACTGGGCGTTGGCCCGGAACAGCACCGCGATCTCGGAGGCGGCCACCCCGGCCGCGATCAGCTCACCGCACCGGCGGGCGACCGCGCTGGCCTCGGCGACCTCGTCGGCGAAGATGCGCATCTCCGGGGCGGGCCCGGCCGGGCGCTGCCCGACCAGATCGAGGCGCAGCCGGGACTCGGCGCCGCGCGCCTGCCCGATCACGGCGTTGGCCAGGCCGACCACCTGAGGCGTGGAGCGGTAGTCGCGCACCAGTCGCACCACGGTCGCGCCCCGATGGCGGCGCGGAAAGTCCACGAGATAGGACGACGAGGCGCCGGTGAAGGAGTAGATGGTCTGCGCCGCGTCGCCCACGACGGTGAGGTCTTGACGCCCGCCCAGCCATGCGTCGAGAAGGCGCTGCTGCAACGGGTTGACGTCTTGGTATTCATCGACGACGAAGTGACGGTATTGGGCCCGGATCTGTTCGGCGACATCGGAATGTTCCTCTATGCCCCAGCACATCGCGCGCAGCAGGTCTTCGAAGTCGATGACGCCCGAGGTGCGCTTGATCTTCTCGTAAGCGGTGAAGACCGCCTCCACCTGAGCCGCCTCCACCGGGGGCTCCCGGTTGGCCTTGGCCGCGGCCACCACATATTCGCCCGGCTCCACCAGAGACGACTTGGCCCACTCGATCTCGCTGGCCAGATCTCGGGCCACCAGCCGATCGGTGCGCAGGCCGGCCCGGGTCGCGGCTTGGACCACCAGGCGCGTCTTGCTTTCCAAGAGGGCGGGAACCTCACGGCCCTTCAGCAGCCGCGGACCGAAGAAGCGAAGCTGGCGCAGCGCGGCGGCGTGGAACGTGCGGGCCTGGACCCCGTGGGCTGACAGCTCGGCGAGCCGCTCGCGCAGCTGAGCCGCGGCCCGAGCGGTAAATGTGACCGCGAGCACATGGCGCGCTTGGATTTGGCCGCTGATGACGCGATGCGCGATGCGGCGGGTGATCGCCCGCGTCTTTCCCGTGCCGGCACCGGCGAGAATGCAGACCGGACCGGGCGGCGCGACGACAGCCGCCTTCTGCTCCTCGTCGAGCCCTCGAAGCACTGAGCTACCCGTCACAATCGGCAATCATTGCAGGGCCCCCCGACGTTACGAAGATTGCAGCGCCCCCTATGACGTTGCGAAGATTGCACCGCCCCCGATGACCCATCGAAAAATTGCAGCGCCGCGCCGGTGTCTGGACTGAGCGATCATGAAACACGCTCTTCGTTTCATGATCACGAGGGAAGGCACCGGCTTCAAGGCGGCGCTGCCGC
>NZ_BONY01000045.1 GCF_016862955.1 Rhizocola hellebori
GGAGTGCGGGCCGACGGCGACGGGATGGCGAGGCTCCGTCCTGCTCAAACCAAGATCGAGCGGAAGGCTTTGCCAGGCAGCCAAGCCCACGAAGCAGGTCAAGCGGCCTCGCGATCACCGATGTCCTACTGGATCAACGATTTGCTCTGAGCACCGGGATTGCATCGCGATGCTTCGTGAGAGTTGCAAAATGTGCCTTACTGAGATAATCCTTGAGAATATCCCATTTAGACGCTATCCGAAGTGCTGCGTCAGCCGCACGATTCCTAGCCTCCTCGACACTCAAACCTGCCCGGACAGCGAGCCGGTCAAAGCTCCTCGTCCCCACTTGTGAGAAGGCTCTGCTGCCGTTCAACTTCAGCCCAAGATCGTCTCCGGGAATGTAGAGAACAGTGGGTAGCACGTCAAAGAGAGGGCTAAGCGACGGATTTCTCCCGTCCTTGTAGATGATGGCCCAATTCTTCAAATGAGCGTCACCATTACCAATGAGGGCGTTGAGAACGATCCTGTCGATGACATCGCCTATTGTTTGGCGACCACAAAGCTCCGCAAGCACATTAGCGATTGTGTCAAAATTGGCGCGGCTGTATTTGTAACGCTCATCGGACGTCGGGATATCTAGCACCTGGGCAAGAACCTCTGCGTGAACGCGACGTCCGTCGGCCGCCCGATCAAACCGTTGAATCGCGTACGAGTCAGAATTGCTCGCTGTCACCCAGTCAGGTAGTCCAGGGACACCTTTAGCGGACAGTAGTTGGATATCCGGCACCGGAATCCCGACCGCGGCCGCTAGCGTAAGAGATCCGAATTCTGCCTCAGGCACCCCGGTAAAGCCAGGCCTGTTATCAGGGAGCTTTAGGATCCAATCTCCTGCAGTCCCACGCGCCGGCAAAGTCAGACCGCGCTGCTTGTCCATTAAGACCGAAAACTTCAGCTGGACACCGGCGAGACTGAACTTGAACAACATTTCTGAGTCTGATGAAGGGTGCTGGCTCGCATGAGTGTCGTCACCTTCTTCGAGTTCGTCAGCAAACCCGACGCCTGCCTCCTCTATCACTCTGACGGCACCTGGAAGATCGTCGCCGCCCACTGTCTCAAGCAAGAAAAACTCACGAACCGGGTTAACATGCGCCGCGTCCGAGACCAGCGATCTCAGGTAGCCCTCTGGAAGCAGATGGGAGAACCAAGGCGGCAGAGCAAGCCGTTGGCTGGGCCTCCAACCGGGACCCCGCTCTTCGAATATCTGGCCAAGGACCGGCCTATTAACAGTTCCCCAATAGGACGCATATGTTTCGAATCGCGTAATCTCGTTGCTGTGGAGTAGCCGGCCAACGTCGACCCAACTTCCCGTCGGATCCATAAGTTGGACGCTCAAGACACGCACATTGGATGGCATTATTGAGCATCCTCGTCGGACACGATCAAGGAGCCTATAGGACGTCGAATTACGCTCTTAGGATCGATTCGGCCAATCACGTAGCTGTTTACAAGTGCTACCAATCCAGCGTCGCGAAAGCGAATGAACTCGGCGTTAAGTCCTTCACGCAGCAATTTTGCCATGTTCGCACCTATACCGTGGCTCAGGAGGATCGCTTCATCCTCAGCCCCTGTGGGTTTAGATCTACCTGGCCAAAAGCCTCGATTACCGAGCACGTTGTTTGGCCCGGGGACAAGTCGTCGGAGCGCCGCAACACCACGGTCTTCGATTACTTCAGCTAAGTTGATTGGCTGGCCGCTCAGATCCAGCGGTCGTAGCGAGGCTAAGGCCAGCATCGCAAGCTTGCCCGGTGCATCTCGCGTGGTGAAAGGCCCGAGATCCAATGACGGAGAATCATCCGAGACCTGCCGAAGAAGGTTAACGACCGCCGAGTATTCGTCTGGGGCGCGGTGGCTTTGCAGTTTGAACGGATTTACCGCAGCAACCGCTTGTCTAAGAGCAGGTGTTTGACCCTGCGAACCGAACCCATGCACGGTGCCACGCCATAGCCATTTTGCAAGCAATCTCCGAACATAAGGGTCGGGATCAGGATGTAGGTAGAAGAATGCTCCAAGAACCGGGATCGGAAGCGTCGATGGCATCACTAGAAGGTGCGGTATTCCCTCCTCCCTCAGGAACTCGATCGTCTTCTGTAGCACCACCTCTGTCTTCTCGTACCACTCGGCAACGACCTCTGAGGCTTCAAATTCGCCATGCAGGTCGCGTTGAATATTTCCGCCTCTGATCGCGAGCAGGGTTTGCACGATCTTGTTCTCATCGAGCCGGCCAAAGCCTAGACGCGACAGGCCTTCTACGACGGTGCTTGGGCTAGTCGGGTCGGTATCGCTTGCGAACAGCGCGTGAAATATCTGTGTACGTCCAATTGGTTTGCCGGCGGAATTTACGCGGTCGAAGATTTGGCGGAGTAGATAGTCGTCTTCTGTCGCAACGGTGTATGTCGGTGCTTGATATTCGCGCAAGGCACCTGCCACGGCATCTGCGACGTCGAAGTCATCCGGCGTGAGATCTGCACCGTGTTCTCGAAGCCAGGCGAGCATTCGACGAGTTTCTATGGCCTCATACAGCGGGAGCCAGCTAGCTTGGGTCTTGCCTCGCTTTGCTTGGACGAAGCGTTGCGCTCGAAGATCAAAAAAGACCTCAAACCTATCGTCGACGCCTCGGATCGATGGGTTAAGCGCGCCAACGAGCGAAGTAATGCGCTGTTGTCCATCGACCACCCATAGGGCATCCGTTCTCTCTTTCACCTCGAATTCCAGCGGACCGAATGAGATCCGTTCGGCGGGAGCCCCATTCACCCAGAACAGAAGCGTCCCAACCGGGAAACCGCGCCAGATGCTATCAAATAGGCTAAGAACGTCATCTGTATCCCACTGATAGTTTCGCTGGAATTTCGGTATCCGAAAACGCCCGGCTAGCGCACCTTCGACAATTGACGGAATATCGTAGGTCCCCGGTCTCGGCCTGTGGGGCAATTGGGCAGCTAGTTCAGGCATCAAAGTCCTTCGCCGTATACGAGGAATGCGAGCATTCCATCTAATGATGCCAGCTGGCGACATCTGAGTCTTGGAGGCACCGTCCGACGTCTGGGACGGACACGCCTTCGTCCGCTCTCGGACTGGACACCCGCTTCGTCCAACCAGGCAAGATCAGAACGTGCGATGGACGTGCGACAACGCGCGGTCAACTGGGGACAACGCCGGCCAACCACGGGCACTCTGTGATTGACAGCGGAGAAGGTGAAACCGTTGAGGCGTAAGGCAAAGAGCCTGGGTGTGAAAGTGGGCGCGACAGGGTTCGAACCTGTGACCCTCCGCTTGTAAGGCGGATGCTCTTCCGCTGAGCTACGCGCCCGCAGTGCAGGCCGGACAGCCCGCACGACCGGGCCATCCTACCTGTCAGCCGGGTGGGTTCAGATGGCGGCCAGCTCCTTGCGCCAGTTGTCCTGGTCACGGGCGCCGGTGAGGCTCACCTCGGCGAACCTCACCGTGCCTGCGCGGTCGATGATGAAGGTTGCGCGCAGGGCGCAGCCTTTCTCTTCGTTGAGGACGCCGTAGGCCTGAGCCACGGCGCCGTGCGGCCAGAAGTCGGCGAGCAGGGGGAACTCGTACCGCTGCTGGTCCGCCCAGACTTTGTGGGCGAAGACTGAGTCGACGCTGATCGACAGAACCTGCGTCGAATCGTTCACGAAGTCGTTGAGGTTGTCGCGGATCGCGCAGAGTTCACCTTGGCAGGTGCCGGTGAAGGCGTACGGGTAGAAGACCAGGACCACGTTCTTCGAGCCGCGGAACTCCGAGAGGCGGACCTCTTGGTTGTTTTGGTCTCGAAGCAGGAAGTCTGGCGCCTGCGCACCTACGTCGATCAGCACGAAAGTCAGCCTATCAGCGCTTCGATCGGGCGGCTTTCGGCGCGACGAGGCGTGTGGCGCTCCAGTCGGGGCCGGCGCTGACGGTGGAGGTCGAGGCCAGGCCGGCCGTGGGGGCGGCCTCCGCGATCTCGCTGGGCTCCACGTGGCCGCTGCGGCCGGCTTTGGGGGTGAGTAGCCACACCACTCCGTTGTCGGCCAGCGGGACGATGGCGTCGACGAGGAGGTCTACCAGGTCGCCGTCGTCTTCTCTGTACCAAACCAGTACCGCGTCAACGACCTCATCGGTGTCCTCATCCACCAGGTCGGACTCGGCAGCGTCGGCCAGGGCGTCACGAAGATCATGATCGACGTCTTCGTCGTATCCCATCTCCATGACCACCATGCCCGCCTCTATGCCGAACCGGGCGCCCTGACCAGCGGTCGCGTTCACTGCAGCCTTCCTCCTTACTGGAGTGTCCATCTAGGTACAAGCGTAGGGCCTGACACACCCGACGCGCGTAGTTCACACAGTTCTAGCGCTTAGCGCAAGTGGCTCACCGGGCGGGTCCGGCAAAACTCTACGAACCGAGCAGAGTTCGGGCGGCTCGTTCGATGTCCGCCTCCCCCACCAGGACATGTGCTGTCGCCGGGCCGAGCGGCAAAAACGTGTCCACGGCGGCTATCCGGCGCACCGAGCCTACATACCCGGCGTCGACGAGGGAGGCGATCACGCCTTCGGCCACGCCGCCGGTGCGTCGGGTCTCGTCGACGACCAGGACCCGCTCGGTGGCGGACGCCTCGCGGATCAGGTCGGCGATCGGCAGCGGCGACAGCCAGCGCAGGTCGACGACGCGGCTGCCGATGCCGTCTTCGGCCAGGCGGGCGGCGACGCGAAGGGACATCCGCACCCCGTTGCCGAAGGTGACTATGGTGAGCTGGTCGGCTTGCCCGTGCGGGTAGACGCGGGCGCGCCCGACCGGGGCGTGCGTGTCGCCCCACATCCCCGGCGGCGTGTACCGGGAAAGCCATCCCCCGTCGCCGGTCTGGTGCAGGTCACGGGTGTGGTACAGGGCGATGGGCTCGAGGAAGACGCTGACCGTGCCGTCGACCTCGGCGGCGGCGATGCAGGTGCGCAGCATGTCGGCGGCGTCGTCGGCCCGCGAGGGCACCGCGATGACGAGCCCTGGGATGTCGCGCAGGACGGCGACGGAGTGGTCGTTGTGGAAGTGTCCGCCGAATCCCTGCTGGTAGGCCAGCCCGGCGATGCGCACCACCATCGGGTTGCGGTATTTGCCCGAGGAGAAGAAGCGCAGGCTGGCCGCCTCGCCCCGCAGCTGGTCCTCGGCGTTGTGCAGATACGCCAGGTACTGGATCTCCGGGATCGGCAGCAGCCCGCCGACCCCAGCGCCCAGGCTGAGGCCGAGGATGGACGTCTCGTCCAGGAGGGTGTCGAAGACACGGGCCGGGCCGAAGCGGTCGCGCAGGCCCTTGGTGACCCCGTAGACGCCACCTTTGCGGGCCACGTCCTCGCCGAACACGAGCGACTGCGGGTGGCACAGCATGACGTCGGTGAGCGCTGCGTTGATGGTCTGGGCCAGGGTGAGCGGGTCGCCTTTCTCGGGCAGGCGCCCGCTGAAGGCGCGTTCGCGGGCGGCGGCGAGCGCTCCAGCGGCCCGGTCGCCCGATTTGGTGACCGTGGTGACGACCCGGACCGGGCGGCGCGGAGCGAGCGGAGCGACGACTTCGGCCGCGGTGTTGAGTTTGGGTTCGTGGCGAACCTGCTCAGCCGCCTGGGTGACCCGCCAGCCGATCTCGTCGTAGCGGCTCAGCAACTGCATGGGTGTGGCGACACCCGAGTCGACGAGCATCTTGGCGGTGGCCAGCAACGGGTCGAGGGCGAGGTCGTGCTCGATTTCGGCGGTGGTGCGGTAGGCCTGTTCGGCGTCGGCTCCGGCGTGGCCCATCAGCCGCACGGTGCGCAGGTGCAGCACGGCCGGGCGCCGGTGGCGGCGGGTCCAGGCCACGGCGGAACGGGCCACCGCGTAGGTCTCGGCGAGGTCGCAGCCGTCGGCGTAGTAGTAGCGAAGCCCGGGACGCGACTTGAGCACCGCGCCGACCCAGCCGTTGGGGCTGCGCACGCTGATGCCCAGGCCGTTGTCCTCGCAGACGAAGAGCAGGGGCAGCCGCAGGCCGGTGAAGTCGGCCCAGCCGACCGTGTTGAAGGCCGCGGTGGCGCTGGCGTGGTTGACCGACGCGTCGCCGAAGGAGCAGACCGCGATGGCGTCACGCGGCCAGTCCACCTTGATCAATGGCTTGTCTAGTTTGGACAGACGGTTGCGCTCGATGGCGAAGGCGAGCCCCACCGCGCGGGGCAGGTGGGAGGCGATCGTCGAGGTGGTGGGGATGATGTGCAGATCGGGGTGGCCGAAGACCTTGTGCCGCCCACCCGAAATCGGGTCGGTGGCCGCGGCGACCACTCCGCGCAGCACGTCGCGAATCGGGTCGACCTTCGCCTCGGCGAGCTGACCGGCCCGGGCGCAGTAGAACGCGCCCGATCGGTAGTGCAGCAGCGCGGGATCGGTGGGCCGCAGGGCGGCGGCCACCGCCGCGTTGCCCTCGTGGCCGGCCGAGGAGATCGTGTAGTAGCCCGCGTCGTTGGCGCGCAACCGGCGCGCGGTCAGGTCGAGGTGACGGCTGGTGAGCTGCGCGTCGAAGAGTTCAAGCGCCCGTGCCCCGGTCAGGCCGCTGTCCGGCCTGATGTTCGCCTGCGGATCGCCTTGCTGTTCGGCAGGCCGCCACTGGGACAGGATGCGGCGAAGGCGTTCGTCCGGATTGGGCTCGGTCACGCACGACACTATGACCGAAAGTGACCGGCAACGGCCACTTCCCAAGTTGTGGTAACGTTCAGAACGTTCTAAACGTTCGGAGTCTACGGTGAAGGAAAGACAGTTCGCCGACGAGGTTGGCGTGTTGCTGGCGGGCATGGGCATGCCTCCCGCCTACGGCAGATTGCTTGGCTGGCTGCTGATCTGCGATCCACCACAGCAGACGAGCGCTCAGCTGGGCGAGGCGCTGGGCCTGTCGAAAGGCTCGGTCAGCTCGGGCATGCGCATGCTGGAGCGGTCCGACATGGTGCAGCGCGTGCCCACCCCGGGCCGGGGCCACGCCTACGAGATGCTGCCCGATGCGCTGGTCCGGGCCACCGACCCCGCGGTCAAGTTCGCCTTCATGCGCGACGTCATGCAACGAGGCCTCTCCCTGCTCGATGAGAACGAATCCACTAGGGCGGAAAGGCTTCGGGTTTCCCGGGACTTCTACGGCTTCATCGCCGAGAAGCTCCCGTCCCTGATGGAGGAGTTCCGTCAGAAACACCTGAGAAAGGATCAGTGATGGCTACCACCCCGGCCATCCAGACCGAGGCGCTCGTCAAGCGCTACGGCCGAAGCGGCGCAACGGCTTTGAAGGGCCTCGACCTCACCGTGGGCGAGGGCGAAGTCTTCGGCTTCCTCGGCCCCAACGGCGCCGGCAAGAGCACCACCATCCGCCTGCTGCTCGACCTCATCCGTCCCACCTCGGGCACCGTGCGGGTGCTCGGTGTCGACCCGCGCTCCTCCCACGAGCTGCGCGGCAAGCTGGGCTACCTGGCTGGAGACTTCGTCGTCAACGGCCGCCAGACCGGACGCGAGCTGCTGGACTACCTGGGCGATCTGCGCGGTGGTGTGCCGCGCCAGCGCATCGACGAGCTCGCGGCTGCCTTGGACCTGGATCTGAGCAGGAGGATCGGTACCCTGTCAAAAGGAAACCGGCAAAAGGTCGGTGTGGTGCAAGCGTTCATGCACCGGCCGCCGCTGCTGGTGCTCGACGAGCCGACCAGCGGCCTGGACCCGTTCCTGCAGCAGCAGTTCGTCGAGCTGGTGCGCGAGGCTTCCGGCAACGGCCAGACCGTCTTTATGTCCTCGCACGTGATGAGCGAGGTGCAGCAGACCTGTCACCGGGTCGGCATCATCCGCGACGGCACGCTGGTGGCCGTCGAGGACATCGACGACCTGCGCAAGCGAGCTGTCCGCAAGGTCGAGGTGGTCTTCGGCAGCCCTCCCGGCCTCGATCAGATCGCGGGGCTGCAAGAGCCGAGCCTCACCGGAAACGTCTTGCGGGGCAGGCTTTCCGGCGACGCCGACGCCTTCATCAAGTCGATCGCCGGCTTCCACGTCACCGATATCGTCAGCGAAGAACCCGAGCTGGAAGAGCTCTTCTTCACCTACTACGCCCACCCCCAGGAGGCGTGATGCGCGTCTTTTGGAAGACGGTGCGGGACAACAGGCGTGGCTGGATCGGCTGGACGCTGGCGGTGACCGCGGTGGCCTCGATGTACGCCAGCTTCTGGACCAGCATCGGCAAGAATCCGGAAATGGCCAAGGCCATGGAGACCTATCCCGAGTCGCTGAAGGAAGCCCTGCACCTGCAAAACCTGAACCAGCCCGAAAGTTACCTCGCCTCAAGCGTTTTCGGCCTTCTGGTACCGATGCTGGTAGCCGTCTTCGCCGTGTCGGCGGGGGTCAAGGCGATCGCGAGCGACGAGGAGGCGGGCACGCTCGATCTGGTGCTGGCCCATCCGGTGAGCCGGGTGTCGCTTGCGCTGCAACGCTTTGGCGCGATCGCCGCGGTGCTGGCCGTCATGGGAACGGTGCTCTGCCTGGCCATCATCGGCCTGCGCGGGCCCGCGGAGTTCCCGGAGGTGGCACCGAGCAAGATCATGGCGATTTGTCTCCAGCTTGCCCTGTTCGGCCTGTTCTTCGCCGCGCTGAGCTATGCGGCCGGGGCCTGGACAGGCAAGCGGATCGCCGCCATCGGCACGGGCGCGGCCGTGGTCGTGCTCGGTTACCTGGCCGACTCGTTCCTGCCGCAGATCGAAGGATTTGGCTGGACAGAATCAATTTCCCCATTTGACTGGTACCTGGGCGGCGAGCCCTTGCGCAACGGCGTGCAGCCGGGTCACGCCGCGCTCCTGCTCGGCCTGGCCGTGCTGCTGGCCGCGGCGGGCACGTGGCGGTTCAACCGGCGCGACGTCACGGTCTGAGGCAACAGCCCTAGTCGGCCATCACCTCGGCGATCGACCTGGGCGCCCGTACCTTGCTGAACTGGATGTTGCCTTCGGGCATCATCCAGGTCATCACGTTGACCGCCAACCGGCCGGCCCGCACCGCCGGGTCGGCCTGCGCGTGTTCGCGGGCGGTCGCCGCGTCGACCGACCAGATGGAGTATCCGCGGAAGCGCTCGTCGTCCTGCTCCGTCAACGGCCCACGGGCCAGGATCAGCCCCCGGTCCTGCAGATCGGCGCCGTGCGCCAGGTGCCGATCCTGAAGCTGGGCCGCCTCTTCGTCGGTCATCACGGGCGCATCCGGGCGCAGCGTCAGCAGAATCACGGTGTAGCGGTCGAATCGCATACGCCGAAACTAGTCGCGCCAACCGGCAAGGTCGACGCCCTTGGGCGACTCGACGCGGAAGCCCAGGTGGAACTGGGCGCGGGCACCCATCTCCAGCTCGGCCTTCCATGTGATCACGCCCAGCTCCGAACGCTCGGCCGGGTCGGGCTTGGCCAGCGTCTCCTTGACCGTGATCTGGCCGTCGCGCGATACCGGCAGCTGGTCGAGCACCGTGAGCCGGATGGTGCGGGGGCTGTGATTGGCCACCGTGGTCTGGTACTCGGCGTCGACCCGCCGGGTCGAGCCGAGCGTGGCCTTGCTGGCGTTGCGCTTGACCAGCTCGCGTTCCACCCTGACCCGGTCGTCGACACCGAGGGCGAGCTCGCGCTCCTCGTCGGGCGCCCATGCCTCCACGTGGCTGGAGCCCACGAAGTCGCCCTCGTGGAAAAGCGCGGCGGTGGCGTCGGGCAGTGTGTGCGAGGAGGTGTTGCGCACGGTGGCGCGCAGGATCGCCTCCTGCGCCTGCACCGGCGCGGTGATGTGGTCGAGCACGGCGTCCAGCTCGAACTGGGCCACGACGGTGCGGTGGCTGCTGCCATCGGCCGGAACGGCCACCGGGCGTGTCGGCGTGTAGGTCGCCGCGGCCGGGCCCTGCTCGGCGACGGCATAGGACTCTTCGAGCATCGGGGCCGGCTTGGCCGCGGCCCGCATCGGCATCGCCGCGGGCGAGGCCATGTCCAGACTGGCCGCCATCCCCACCATCTGTGGCGGGCCGCCCGCGTAGGCCATCGGCCGGATCGGGCGAAGCCGGTCTATGTACCAGGGCTCCAGCTCGGGAACGTCCAGCGCGCCGGACGGGCGGGCGGTGGAGAGCTTGAGCTGGCACTCGGGCCAGTCCTCGGTGGTGTGCTGGGTGATCATCCCGTACCAGTTGAGGGTCAGCTTCTCCCCCGCCAAGCGCAGGTCATAGGTGCTGTGCCAGCTCGCGCCCATAGTGACGTAGGTCAGCTCCAGCTCGACGTCACCCTCCTGGGTCACGTCGAGGGTCACTTCAGCCACAAGCTCATCGGGGTGCGAGTTGTTGCGCATGTCAGCGCGGCGGCGCTGGGCGGCCTCGCGCTCCTTGATCAGGTAGGCCCGCTCCCGCTCCCGATGCCGCTTGGCCGCCTTGATGCGCAACAGCTCGCCGTCGATGTCATCGGCGAATCCTGTGGCCCGCCCCACGTCCGTGGCCGAGAACGAGCCGGCCGAGCGGATGGCGACGCGGCCCAGGAAGCGCTCGCGGCCGGTGGCCACCGCGTCGGCGTCGACCAGCTCATCGATGCTCTCCTGGATCTCGCGGATCCTGTCGTCCAGCTCGGCGACCTGCGCGTCGCTCGACTGCGGCCGGCGGCGGGTCTTCACATCCACCCCGAGCACCGTGGCCGCCCCGATTCCGGCGACCCGCACCGAGTCGTGCAGCAGGCCCATGGGCAGGGCGCCGCTTCGCACCCGATGCTCGCCTTCGGTCAGGCTGACCGTGCCGCGCCGGGTGATCCGCGCGCGATCGGGGAAGACCGTAACCGCGACGATAGGTGCCTCGAGCTGAGTCATAGTGATCAGGCTAGCGCTTAGCGGCGCCTCGGCCGACTGCCGCAGACCTCCGGTCAGCTCCGCCGGTTCGTTAACCTCAGTCGCCACTCCCGCCGCTGTCGCCTCCGCCGTCACCGCCGCTGCCGACCGACTCGGATTCCCCGGAATCTGAGCCGGAATCGGAGTCGGTGTCCGAATCGTGGTCGTGGTAGCCAGGGCGGCCGCCACCGCGGCGCTTGCGCTCGGAGACCAGGAGCATGATCCCGAGCAGGACGATGAGCAGAGCGATGATGCCGGCCACCTGATCGGAGTTGCTGGGCGGCAGCACGGCGTAGTCGTCGAGCAGCGGATAGGTGTTGGCGGCGACCTCGGAATCCGCGGCCAGCCGGGCGGCGACATCGGCTCCGAAGAGACGGCCGCCCTGCGAACCGGACCAGCTCGCGGGGCAATTGCCATACAGACCACCGAAAGGCGGCCTCGCCAGCACCGCGGTGCAGCTCGCCGAGTCGCCCGTCGCGTGGGCGGTCACCTTGTCACCGGCGAGTTCGGCCAGGCCGGGGGCCGTGGTGTTCAGCGCGAGCAGCAGTCCATAAAGGAGCACCAGCAGGCCGAGGAGTCGTCGCATGGAGCTTCACAATAGTGCCGTTCATCGATTGGCGCATCCGGTGGAAATTGACCGGGATCCGAATGCCATGCCCCAGGATGATCAAAGCCGATGAGAAGTTACTGGTCAGTATGCGTGTCGCGCATCGCATCAAAGCGCGGTCCACGTGACGAACCGCCCATCGGGAGGGCAGGATAGCGCTGAGGACAACAGTCAAAAACACCACTACTACGAGGGAACGCCTGTGGCCACCGAACGCAAGCGCCCGGTGATCAGCGACGGCCTGCCGAGCCAGCTTCCGGATATAGATCCCGAGGAGACGGCCGAGTGGGTCGAGTCGCTGGACGGAGTCATCGATGAGCGCGGAGCTAAGCGCGCACGTTACATCATGCTGCGCCTCCTTGAGCGCGCCCGCGAGCGCCAGGTTGGCGTCCCGCCGCTGACGACGACGGACTACATCAACACCATCCCGAGCGACCGGGAGCCCTGGTTCCCCGGCGACGAGCACGTGGAGCGCAGGCTGCGCGCCTACATCAGGTGGAACGCGGCGATGACCGTGCACCGCGCTCAGCGGCCCGGGATAGGGGTGGGCGGGCACATCTCGACCTATGCCTCCAGCGCGTCGCTCTACGAGGTGGGCTTCAACCACTTCTTCCGGGGCAAGAACCACCCCGGCGGCGGCGACCAGATCTTCTATCAGGGGCACGCCTCGCCGGGCATGTACGCTCGCGCCTACCTGGAGGGCCGCCTCACCGAGCAGCAGCTCGACGGGTTCCGCCAGGAGCTGTCACATGCCGGTGGCGGGCTGCCCTCCTACCCGCACCCGCGGCTCATGCCCGACTTTTGGGAGTTCCCGACGGTCTCGATGGGCGTCGGCGGCGTGAACGCCATCTATCAGGCGCGCTTCAACCGGTACCTGATGCATAGGAACATCAAAGACACGAGCCAGCAGCGCGTCTGGGCGTTCCTCGGCGACGGCGAAATGGACGAGCCGGAGACCCTGGGCGCGATCGGCCTGGCCGCGCGGGAAGAGCTCGACAATCTGACCTTCGTGATCAACTGCAACCTGCAGCGTCTCGATGGCCCGGTACGCGGCAACGGCAAGGTCATCCAGGAGCTGGAGGCCTTCTTCCGCGGCGCCGGCTGGAACGTCATCAAGGTGGTGTGGGGCCGCGAGTGGGACCCGCTGCTCGCCGCCGACACCGACGGCGCCCTGGTCAACCTCATGAACTCGACGCCCGACGGCGACTACCAGACCTACAAGGCCGAGTCCGGCGCTTACGTGCGCGAGCACTTCTTCGGGCGCGACCCGCGCACCCGCAAGATGGTCGAGCACATGTCCGACGACGAGATCTGGGGCCTCAAGCGCGGCGGGCACGACTACCGCAAGGTCTATGCGGCCTACAAGGCGGCCACCGAGCACACCGGGCAGCCGACCGTGATCCTCGCCAAGACCATCAAGGGCTGGACGCTGGGCTCGCACTTCGAGGGCCGCAACGCCACCCACCAGATGAAGAAGCTGACCCTGGACGACCTCAAGGCCTTCCGCGACCGGCTTTATCTCGACATCCCGGATTCGGCGCTCGAGACGAACCCGTATGAGCCGCCCTACTTCCACCCGGGCAAGTCCAGCGACGAATACGAATACCTTATGGAGCGCCGCGCGGCGCTGGGCGGCTCGATCCCGGCCCGCCGCACCGCGGCGACCAAGCTGGTGCTGCCGGAGGAGAAGGCCTACGCCGATCTCAAGCGCGGCTCGGGCAAGCAGAAGGTGGCCACCACCATGGCCATCGTGCGGCTTCTCAAAGACCTGATGAAGGACAAGAACATCGGGCCGCGATGGGTGCCCATCATTCCCGATGAGGCGCGCACCTTCGGCATGGATTCCCTGTTCCCCACCGCGAAGATCTACTCTCCGCACGGGCAGCAGTACACGCCGGTTGACCGCGAGCTTTTCTTGTCGTACAAGGAGTCCACGGTCGGGCAGATCCTGCACGAGGGCATCAACGAGGTCGGGTCGGTGGGCTCGTTCACCGCGGTCGGCAGCTCCTACGCCACCCACGGCGAGCCGATGATCCCCGTTTACATCTTCTATTCGATGTTCGGATGGCAGCGCACGGCCGACTTCCTGTGGGCGGCAGCGGACCAGATGGTGCGCGGGTTCCTGCTCGGCGCGACCGCGGGCCGCACCACGCTCAACGGCGAGGGCCTGCAGCACGAAGACGGGCACTCGCTGCTGATCGCGGCCACCAACCCGGCCACGGTCGCCTACGACCCCGCGTTCGGCTTCGAGATCACGCACATCGTGCAGGACGGCCTGCGCCGCATGTACGGCGACGACCCGGAGAACATCTTCTACTACCTGACCATCTACAACGAGCCGATCTTCCAGCCGGTCGAGCCGGAGAACGTGGATGTGTCCGGGCTGCTGAAGGGTCTCTACCGCTACAAGGCCGGCTCCGGCAGCGGTCCCAAGGCGCAGATTCTCGCCGCGGGCATCTCGATGCAGTGGGCCCTGAAGGCACAGGAGCTGCTCTCCCAGGACTGGGGCGTGTCGGCCGATGTGTGGTCGGCGACCAGCTGGACAGAGCTGCGCCGCGACGCGGTCGAGGCCGAGCAGCACAACCTGCTGCACCCGGACAAGCCGGCCGTGGTGCCCTACGTGACCCAGGCACTGTCCAAAGCCGACGGACCTAAGGTCGCGGTGTCCGACTGGATGCGGGCGGTACCGGACCTGATCTCACGCTGGGTGCCGGGCGACTACGTGTCGCTGGGCACCGACGGGTTCGGCATGTCCGACACCCGTTCCGCCCTGCGCCGCCACTTCAACGTCGACGCCGAGTCGATTGTGGTGGCCGTGCTGGGTCAGCTGGGCCGCTCGGGCCAGGTGCCGGTCACCGCAGCCGCCGAGGCCGCACGCAAATACGCCATCGACGACGTCACCGCCGCCCCCGCCGGGGAAACCGGCGGGGATTCCTGACCCGCAGCGCCACCGCCGGTCTCTGGACTGAGCGATCTTGAAGGCACGCACCTCGCCTTCAAGATCGCGAGGGAAGAGACCGGCCTTCCGGCGGCGCTGCCGCGACTTGCTTTAGCAGGAGCCAGCATTACAGCGCCGCGCCGGTCTCTGGACTGAGCGATCTTGAAGGCACGCACTTCGCCTTCAAGATCACGAGGGAAGAGACCGGCCTTCGGGCGGCGCTGCCGCGACTTGCTTTAGCAGGAGCCAGCATTGTCGTGTCGCAATATATAGTGGTGTAAATCTCTCGATGAGAAGGAGACCGCTATGCTCCGACGTGCCCTCCTCGCCGCCGCGCTGGCGGCCGGCGCCACCGTGACCGCCGTGCTGCCGGCCGTGCCCGCCCAGGCCCGCGCCTGCACGATCGACCACTACTGCTACACGACCTGGTACAGCAACGCCGCCCACACCACCGCCGTCGGCGGCAAGTATGAGGACTGCGACGGCGACATCACCACCTGGGGCATCCGCAGCGGCTACATCACGTTCACCGAAAGCCCATGCTGAGCAAGCCAAACAGCCAAGGCCGAAGCGCGGGGCCACCGCGCGGAGGCCTTGGCGCTTAGCATGCCCCGGTGACCCTCGCGCCCGCCCCCGCCGTCTGCCCAACCTGCCACATCGCCTTGGTGGCCGAGTACGGCCGGGTTCCGTGGTGTGAGCGGTGCGAGCACAACCTCGACCATTTCACCGGACGGCGCTTCGATCGCTGGGCTGAAGCCATCGGTTTCGACCTCAACCGGAGGCTGTTCCACGAGATCGCGGCCGAGGAGCTGAAACGGCCCGGGATGACGTCGCCTCTGCTGGTGCTTCTGGCCATCTCCGCGGTGTTGATGACGGTCCTGGTGGCCGTCATCGGGGTGGCGGTCTACCTGGTCGTGGCCGGCGCGTGGCCGCTGAAGGCGTTGGGCCTGATCCTGCTCGCCGTGGCCTGGCTGCTGCGGCCAAGGCTGGGCCGGCTCAAGCCGATCCGGGAACTGTACGACGAGATCACCCGCGCAGACGCACCGGCGCTGCACGCTTTCCTCGACCGGGCCGCGGAAGCGGTGGGCGCCAAGACACCGGAGCACATCTTCGTCGGGCCGCAATGGAACGCTTCCGCCGCCGTCGTCGGGATCAGGCGCCGGAAAGTGATGATGATCGGGGTTCCGCTATGGATCGCGGCGCGCCCGCAGGAACGCGTCTTTCTGATAGCTCACGAGCTGGCCCACTTCATCAACCGCGATGTCCGGCGAGGCCTGCTGACAATGCCTGCCTGCACCATGTTCGGGTCCATGGCCGACCTGGTCCGCCCGGACGATTCGGCCTGGAACGGGTGGGACGACGGCACGGTCATCGGCGGGCTCACCCGCCTTGGACAGCTCATCAGCCGCCCCTTCATGATGGCGCTCGCCCACCTGCTGCGCACGGCGGACATCGCCATCCAGGTGGTCGCCGCGCGGCAGGGCCAGCGCGCCGAATATTACGCCGACTCGGTCGCCGCTGGCCTGGCGGGAAGCAGGGCAGCCTCGCTCTTCGACCTTTTCCATGACGAACTGCCACCGGTGATCGGTTCCCGGGCGCGCGGTGGCCACGGCTTTGACGGCTGGCGCACGGCGGTCGAAGAGGCCCGCGCGGAGCGTGCGGAGCGGATGGCACGGCTGCGCCAGCTCACTGTGCGCGAGGAAGCGTCGCCGTTTCGGCACCACCCACCGACCGGACTGCGCCACCGCATGCTAGCCCTTGCGCCACACCAGGATCCGCGAATCGTCCTGACCGACAGCGAGGCGCTGCTCATCGATGCCGAGCTGCGGCGCTTCGAAAGGCGTTATGCCCTGGTGCTCGCCCACGACTGGTGATGGCTCCTTAACTAGGGTGTACCCATGGAGAGCACTGTGATCACCGTCGAGACCGGATCGAGGCCGTCGGTCACCGACCTGACCGAGCGGGCGTTTGCGTTCGTGAAAGGACGTGGCGATGGGCTGTTGCACGTGTTCGTCCCGCACGCCACGGCCGGAATAGCGATCATCGAGACCGGGGCGGGCAGCGATGACGATCTGCTGGCGGCCCTCGATGAGGTGCTGCCGACCGACGACCGCTGGCAGCACCGGCACGGCTCCCGGGGTCATGGACGCGACCACGTGCTGCCCGCGTTTGTGGCGCCTTACGCGAGCCTGCCTGTGCTCAACGGGAGGATCGCCTTGGGCACCTGGCAATCGATTTGCTTGGTGGACACCAATGGTGACAACCGAACCCGCCAGGTTCGCTTCTCGTTTCTGGCCGGGTGAACAACAGATGGACATTCGGTTTGTGGGGGCCAACCCTGGATTGACAATCACCGACGGCGAGCGCCGCCTGGCCTTCGCCAGCGTGTGGCGCGCCGACTGGTCCGAGCGCGGGAGCGGGCGGGCCATCGTTTGCTGGCACAACGAACGAACCCGGGTGGTGGCCACCAACACGGAGCTGGGGCGGTGGCTGGCGGGCGAGTTCACCCGGCATTTCCCTGAGGTGCAAGGGTTACCGTGGCCCGAGCCGGAGATCACCCTGGCCCCGGTGCGCCTAGAGCTCGATCTTGCGACCGGGATGACGGCCAGCGCGGGTGGAATAGAAGTGGAAATACACGACCCGACCGACCGAAGGCTCTTCACCACCGACGACTTCGACCTGGGTGGGGTCGCGCACAGCCTGTCGACGGTCGTCATGCCATGCTCTTCGGGATCGCTGACTATCGCCGGTACCCAAATAAAGGGTCAGGTTAAGGCATTTTTGGCCGACGCCGAGGTCTGGTTCCTGAAGTAGCGCAAGCCCTGGCGCAGGCATGTGCGCGGGTTGAGATCAAGGTGCTCAGCCCAGCCGGGCTTGGGCTCACCCAGCCGCCAGGTGTAACGGGCCAGCGCGTAGCCGTACATCGGCTCGGTGAGGTAGCCCAGCCGCTCCCAGCTCCAGCCGGACTGACGGGAGGAAAACTCGAAGGCCGCGTTGGCGCTGAAAATACCAAGTCCGAAGTGGACGGTCAGCAGATCGGTCAGCGGCTCGTGATCACGGCGGGTGTGCGAGACGCGGCCGTCGCCGAGCAGGAGGACGTGCCCAAGCTCGTGCGCCACCGTGGAGACAAGCGACTTCAGCGGCTGCCCGGTCTCGATGGCGATGACCGGACGGCCTTTGCGGGTGCGATAGTGACCGGCCGCGCTGTGCCCGCGCGCCCGATCGTGCTGCAAAGGACGTTCGCCGTAAAGCTCGAGGTCGACCCCGCCTGGGTCGATGCCCAGACAGTCGGCGACCTTCGCGAACACCTCCTGGGCACTGGTGAGCCCGGCGAAATGGGCGGGCAGCACAATGGCGCGCGGCTCGCCGAACTCGGATTCGAACCAGCCCATCGAATCATCGATCCACATCTGTTCCCGGGGAGCCACCGGGCAGGAAGGGCCGAACCACCACACGCCCATGCAGAAATGCTAGTCGCCGCGAGCCGCCCAGAGCAGACCCCTTTCGGTCAGCAGGCGGATTTCTGGCACATCAAGGTCTGGCAGATGGTGCCCCACAGTCGAGACGAAAATCCGGCCCGCCCCCCACTGCCTGGTCCACACCGCCGGGTGGGTAACCGCTTCACGCCAAGGCTTTCCGGGCTCGGCCGGCATGGTGATCGTCGCCAGCACCTCGTTGAGCGGATCGGTCAGCACCCAATAGCGCTCGGTGTGCAGCGCCACGGTGGTGATTCCCTCGACAATCGGATGTTCTTTGACGACGGTCAGCTCGTGGTCGACGAAGTTGTCTGGGTGACACACAAACCAGCCTCCCGTCATCCACTGATAGTTGCGGTCGGCGAAGGCCGCCACCACGCCGCCGTGCCAGCCGGCAAACCCAACCCCACCACGCACTGCCGTTTCCAGTCCGGCTTGCTGCGGCGGCGTCAGCTCTCCGCGGGTCCAGCATTGAATGATCAGGTGGGTACCGGATAGAGCCTCGACGTCTTCATAGACCTCCAGCGAATCGGAGATTTCGACGGTGAAGCCCGACGATTCCAGGAAAGGAAGGAAACTGTCGGTGGTCTGCACCGGTTGATGGAAGTCGGCACCGCCCCTGACGATCAACGCTCTTCGCACGCGGCCACAGTACCTTTGTCGGCATGCATCCTCAGGTGGGCCTGCGATCCCTCTGGCCATATCTTCGCGATCATCGCCGATCGCTGGTGGTGGTGGCCATCCTCTCCCTCGTCAGCGCCGCCGGCACTCTTGCCCAGCCGCTGCTGACCCGCAATGTGATCGACGGGATCACCACCTCCGCCACCATCACCACCGAGGTGATGGCCCTGGTTTTTGTCGTCATCGCGGTCGCCATCCTCGACGGATTTCGCAGCTTCACGCTCAAGCGCACCGCCGAGGGGCTTGTGCTCACGGCTCGGCGCAGGCTCGCCGGGCACCTGCTGCGCCTGCCGATCGCCGAGTACGACTCCCGCCGCACCGGCGATCTGCTTTCCCGCATCGGCGCGGACACCACCCTGCTGCGCGCGGTGGTGACCTCCGGCCTGTTCGAGACGGTCACCGGCGCGATCATGGTGGTCGGCGCCACGGTCGGGATGCTGCTGCTCGACCCGGTTCTGTTCGGAGTCACCCTGATCGGGCTCACCTTGGGGTTGACCGGCGGTTTCGTCTTCGTCCGGCGCATTCGCAAGCTTTCCCGCCAGGCGCAGGAACGCATCGGCGAGATGACCTCGACCGTGGAGCGGGCCCTCAGCGCCGCCCGTACCATCCGCGCTTCGCGCGCCGAGGAGCGGGAAACCAATGCTGTCAACGAGTCCGCGGCTCAGGCGTTTCGGGCCGGGGTGCGCATCGCCAAGCTCGAGGCCTTCGTGTCACCGGTGATGTCGATCGCGGTACAGGGCTCGTTCCTGCTCGTGCTCGGGGTCGGCGGGGCCCGGGTGGCCAGCGGGGCGATCACGATCGGCGATCTTGTGGCCTTCGTCCTGTTCATCTTCTTCCTGGTGATGCCGCTAGGCCAGGCCCTCAACGCTTACACCCAGTTGCAGGCCGGACTTGGTGCGCTGCAACGGATGGAGGAGGTGATGGTGCTGCCCCTGGAGTCCGCCGCCTCCGTTTCGGATGCCACTCCGGCTTCCGGCGCCATCGCCTTTGACAAGGTCACCTTCGGCTACGGCTCGGCCGAGCCCGTGTTGCGGGAGGTGTCCTTCACCGTCCCGGCCGGCACCCGCACCGCGCTGGTCGGGCCGTCGGGCGCGGGCAAGTCGACGATCCTTTCTCTGATGGAACGCTTCTATGAGGTCGGCTCGGGCGCGGTGCGGGTCGGCGGCGTCGATGTGCGCGACATCGCCCATGACGAGCTGCGTTCACGGCTGGGCTACGTGGAGCAGGAATCCCCCGTCCTGGCCGGGACGCTGCGGGAGAACCTGCTGCTGGCCACCCCCGACGCGACCGAGCAGGCCATGCTCGGCGTGCTGCGCGCGGTCAACCTCGAAGAGCTGGTCGAGCGCACCCCGCTCGGCCTGGACGCCCAGGTCGGCGAGGGGGGCGTGCTGCTGTCCGGCGGGGAGCGGCAGCGCCTGGCGATCGCCCGGACCCTGCTCGCCTCGCCGCAGATCCTGCTGCTGGACGAGCCGACGAGCAACCTCGACGCGCGCAACGAGGCCGCCCTGCGGGCCGCGATCGACACCGTGGCCCGCGACCGGACGGTGCTCATCGTGGCGCACAGGCTCTCCACGGTCGTGGACTCCGATCAGATAGTCGTGCTCGACCGCGGCCGGGTGGTCGCCTCCGGCCGTCACGAGGAGCTGCTTTCCAGCAGCGAGCTGTATAGGGAACTCGCGACGCACCAGCTGCTCGTCGCCGCCGCGGAATAGGGTGGCGCTAGACGATAGGCTTGACCCGTGACTGTTCGCGTACGCTTCGCACCTTCTCCGACAGGAATGTTCCACGTCGGCGGGGCCCGATCGGCCCTCCAGAACTGGATCTTCGCCAAGCAGCAGGGCGGCGTCTTCGTGCTTCGCATCGAGGACACCGACACGGCTCGCAACCGTCCGGAGTGGACCGAAGGGATCCTGTCGGCGCTGGAGTGGATAGGCATCAGCCGTGGCTCTTACGAGGGCCCGCTGTTCCAGTCGTCCTACGCCGCCGAGCAGGCCAAGGCGATCCAGCTGCTGGTCGACGCGAAGAAGGCCTACCACTGCGACTGCACCCGAGACGACGTGGTCGAGCGCACCGGCAACAAGCACTCCGGCTATGACGGCCACTGCCGCGACCGGGGCCTCACCTCTGGCGCGCTTCGGTTCCGCACGCCCGACGAGGGCGTGACCAAGGTGGTCGATCTCATCCGCGGCGAGCCGACATTCGAGAACAAGCTCATCGAGGATTTCGTCATCGCCCGCGGCGACGGCTCGCCGGTGTTCCTGCTGGCCAATGTCTCCGACGACATCACCATGGGCATCACCCACGTGATCCGCGCCGAGGAGCACCTGCCGAACACGCCCAAGCAGCAGCTGCTGTGGGAGGCCCTCGGCCATACCCCGCCGGTCTGGGCGCACGTTCCGGTGGTGGTCAACGAGAAGCGGCAGAAGCTTTCCAAGCGCCGTGACCGGGTGGCTCTGGAGTCCTTCCGCGACGAGGGATACCTCGCCGACGCCATGCGCAACTACCTGATGCTGCTCGGCTGGGCGCCCTCGGGCGATCGGGAGATCGTGCCGTGGTCGGTCATCGAAGAGGAGTTCCGCCTGGAGAACGTGAATTCGTCTCCGGCGTTCTTCGACGAGAAGAAGCTGCGCGCCTTCAACGGCGAGTACATCCGCGCGCTTCCGCTGTCGGAGTTCATCGACGCGTGTGAGCCCTGGACCTCCACCATCCCCAACTTCGACCGGGCCGTGTTCGCCCAGGTCGCGGAGCTGGCGCAGACCCGCATCGCGCTGCTGTCGGAGATCGTGCCCAACATTGACTTCCTCTTCGTCGATCGCCCGCAGCTCGACGACGCGGCCTGGCAGAAGGCGGCCAAGGACGCGGCCATCCTGCCCGCGGTCATCGAGGCCTTCGAGGCGCTGTCCACTTGGGACGCCAACACGCTCAAGGACACGCTCGTCGCGGTGGGCGAAACGCACGGTCTCAAGCTGGGCAAGGCACAGGCCCCGGTACGCGTCGCGGTGACCGGGCGCGCCGTGGGGTTGCCGCTCTTCGAGTCGCTGGAGGTGCTCGGCCGCGAGCGCACCCTGCAGCGGCTACGCGCGCTCGCGTCTGTTGCGTAGCACGGTAATCAGGCCACCCACCAACAGTCCGGCCACCGCCGCGCCGCCGATCCAGGGCAGCCATGGCGTGTCGTTGCTCTTCTTCTCCGGCGCGGCGACCGCCTGGCTGCTCGCCGCCGGCGGCTCTGTCACGCGAACCGGCTCGGCGGTCGGCTGCGGCGGCGGGGGCAGCTGCAGAGTAAAGGTGTAGCTGGTCTTCACCGGGTGGCCGTCGTCGGAGACCAGCTCATAGCCGACGGTGTAGAGCCCGCTCACGGTCGCGGTGAATGGCGCGGAAATGAATTTGCCTTCCACCTTCACCGCACCGATCGCGCTCGCCCCGTCCGGGCCGGTAACCGTCAACTTGGTAGCTGGCTTGAGCGTCGACAGGAACTGCAACTTGACCTCAGCGGGGGCCGCGGTCATGACCTGATCCTTGGCCGGCTCGGCCTTCACCAAAGTGTTATGGGCTAACGCCGGGCTCGCCACGGTCAGCACCAGGCCGGCCATCGCGGCGAATATCAAGGTCAGACGCTTCATGAGCATTGGTCGACGGTACCCGGCCGATAAGTTCCCGGCCGCGCTGACGAAATCCGACTGTGTTTGGCGCAACCCCATTGCCCTGCTGGGCGTCTATGAGGAAACTTACGGGGAATATCAAAAGAGTGGGGCCACTCATGCCAGGTCGGCTGCTCACCCTCGCCGGGCCGTTCGTCGCCGCGGTGGGGCTGGTTTTCCTGCCCGCCGCCGCATTCGGCGCGCCGGCACCAACGCCGAGTCCGGCCCCGCCGGTCAAGACAATACAGATCACCGGGACGAGTCTGGCCAACCCGATCACCGTCAGCTCGCAACGCGATCCGGCCCGTCAGGACGCCCTGCGCAGCGAGCTCACCCTGTTCGCCACCCAGGCCGGCACGGCCGCGACGCTGCCGCCGGAGAAGCTGGGCCCGAAGTTCACCGTGGTGCTCTCCACCGACGGCAAGGCGACCGAGCAATACGACCTCTACCCGCTGGCGACCGGCGGTCCACGCGCCTACCGCCCGGCGGAGCAGCCCGACAAACGTCAGGTCGGCGAGGCCTGGTTCTACGGCCGCATTTCCATGCCCGGCGCGCTGCAGGCCGTAGGCGTTCCCCTGCAAGGGCTTCCGGCCGATCTGGGCGGCGGAGGCGGCGGCGCCGCGCCCCCGACCGACGCGCCCGACATCGGCCGCATGCTCGGCGACTGGCGTAACTTCATGGGTCTCAATATCGCCGTCATCATCGTCGTGGCCGCGGGCGTATTCGCCTTGGCCTATGTGCTGCGCCGGCAGGTCTGAGCCCGCTTACGCCGCGCAGCCCGCTAGGCCATACTGACGCGCATGCGTCCCCTTAAGGCTTGCCTTGCGCTGATTCTCGCGGCCTTCGCGCTGACCGGCTGCATCAAGGTAGAGATGGCTGTCGCCATAAGCGACGACGACATGGTCAGCGGCTCGCTGATCTTCGGCATCGAAAAGGCGGTGCTCGAGCAGGACAAGTCCGGCAAGGCCCCGGCGCAGATCGTCAACGACGCCGTCGCCCAGATCGGCGCTATCCCGCCGAGCCAGCGCACCGAGGTCTACGAGGACAGCAAGTACCTGGGCCGGCGATTCATCTTCGACCGCGTGCCGCTGGCCGAGTTCAGCCGCAAGGACGGCTCGGGCCCGCAGATCGTCCACAGCGGCGGCCTCTACACGTTCACCATGAACGGCGACACCGCCACCATGGATCTCGGCCCGACGCTGCAGTTCTACGACCTGCTCAACGCCGCCGAATTCAGGATCTCCATCACCTTCCCCGGCCGCGTCATCGAGCGCGACAACCTCGCCACCCTCAGCGGCAACACCGTGAGCTGGCGGGTCAAGCTCAGCAGCAAGCACCAGTTCAAGGCGGTTTCCGAGGAGCCGGTGGGCTTCCCCTGGCTGCTGGTCGGCGGGGTCGCCGCCATCTTCGGGATCCTCATCATCATCGGCATCGTCGTCCTTGTCATCCGTGTCAACCGCCGGCCCAAGCCGGTCGCGCCGCCCATGCCGGCACCCGCTGTGCAGCATGTTGACTAGGCTGTGACCATGACCAAAGTCGCCGGCGAAACGGGCGAGGAGCCCCTCGCCGCGACGCTGCGGCAGATCGAGCGATCGGCCGGCGCACTCGCCACGGCAAGCGTGTCGCGAATGGACGAGACGCTGGTCTGGTTCCGCGATCTTCCTGCCGACCAGCGAGCCTGGGTCATGCTGGTGGCCCAGGCCGGGGTGCAGTCGCTGGTGGAATGGCTGCGCCAGGGCGGTGGCCTCAGCGGCGGGCCGCAGGCCGTCTCCGACGAGGTCTTCGACGCCGCCCCGCGTGCGCTGGCCCGAAGCATCAGCTTGCAGCAGACGGTGGCGCTGATCCAGGTGACCATCGATGTGGTCGAGGCGCAGGTCTCCTTCCTGGCCGCGCCGGGCGAGGAGGCCCTGCTGCGCGAGGCGGTGCTGCGCTACTCGCGTGAGGTCGCCTTCGCCGCGGCCCGCGTCTACGCCCGCGCCGCCGAGTCACGCGGGGCCTGGGACGCCCGGCTGCAGGCGCTTCTGGTCGACGCCCTGCTGCGCGGCGACTCAGCTGACGTGCTCGCCAGCCGTGCCGCCGCGCTCGGCTGGACAGACGCCCCGCCGGTGGCCGTCGTGGTGGGCAAGTCCCCCGGTGGCGAGGCCGGGGCGGTGCTGCACGCGGTGGCCCGCGCGGCGCGGCGCGCCAAGTTCGAGGTGCTGGGCGGCGTACACGGGGACAGGCTCGTGGTGGTGATCGGTGGTGCCAAAGATGCCACCGACGCGGCCACCGCGCTGTTGAGCACCTTTGGACCCGGCCCGGTCGTGGTAGGCCCCTCTGTACCGACTTTGGAGTCGGCGACCGAATCGGCGCGCTCGGCGATGGCTGGATTCCGGGCGGCGGCCGCTTGGCCGTCGGCGCCCCGGCCGGTACCCGCCGATGACCTATTGCCGGAAAGAGCGCTGTCGGGCGACGGTGAGGCGCGGCGGATCCTGCGCCATGCCGCCTACGGCGCTCTGGTCAGGGCGAGCGGGGAGCTGCTGGAGACGCTGGACGCCTTCCTCGCCAACGGTGGAGCGCTGGAGGCGACCGCTCGCGCGCTGTTTGTCCATCCCAACACCGTGCGTTATCGATTGCGACGAGTGGCGGAGGTCACCGGCTTCGCGCCGCTCTTGCCACGCGACGCGTTCACGCTAAGAATCGCGCTTGCACTAGGGCGTTTAGAGCCCGGAGCCACGAGCTCTTTGTAGACCCCCTACAACAGTTGTAGGAGGATTTGGTGAGCGCCATCAACGGCACTGTCGGCCGTGATCCCTCAGGGTTAGTAGGTGCTCGCAGTTCTCTCGCCTGGCCAGGGTGCCCAAAAGCCCGGCTTTCTCACCCCGTGGCTCGCTCTTGACGGCGCCGAGGCCCGCCTTCGCTGGTGGTCCGCGCTCGCCGGGGTCGATCTGCTCCACCTCGGCACCCAAGCCGACGCGGAGGAGATCAAAGACACCGCCAAGACCCAGCCGCTGCTGATCGCCGCCGCTCTGCTGGCCGCCGATCACCTGCCGATCGCCGACGTTTCGGTGGTCGCCGGGCACAGCGTCGGCGAGCTGGGCGCGGCCGCCTTGGCCGGGGTGCTGAGCCCCGAATCCGCGATCACCCTGGCTGGGGTGCGCGGAAGGGAGATGGCCGCGGCGTGCGCTCTGGAACCGACCGGCATGGCCGCCGTACTCGGCGGAGAAGAGGCCGAAATCCTTGCAGCGCTTGAGAAACACGGCCTCTACCCGGCCAACCGCAACGGGGCCGGCCAGATCGTGGCCGCCGGGGCGAAGGACGGGCTGGAGAAGTTCGCCGCCGAGCCGCCGGCCCGCACCCGCATCATCACGCTGCAGGTGGCCGGCGCCTTCCACACGCCCTACATGGCCCCGGCCGAGCAGGCCCTGGCCGCCGTGGCCGGCGGCATCAACGCCGCCCACCCCGCCAGGATGCTGCTTTCCAACGCCGACGGCGTCGCCGTGCACGACGGCCCCGAGATGCTCTCGCGGCTGGTCAAGCAGGTCACCGCGCCGGTGCGCTGGGACCTGTGCATGCGCAGCCTCGCCGACCTCGGCATCACCGCCATCATCGAGCTTCCCCCGGCCGGCACCCTGGCCGGCCTGATCAAACGTGAACTCAAGGGCGAACAGGCCCCCGAGATCGTTACGCTGAACACACCCGACGACCTGGCCGCCGCTCGTGATCTGATCGGCCGGCACCGCGCGGCTCACACCAACGAGCCGTCGCTCCATTTCCGCGTCGTGGTCGCCACTGTCGGCGGCACCTTCGAGCCCACCGCAGGCCTCGAAGAGGGCTCGCCCATCAAGGCCGGTGAAAGCATCGGCCGCGTGGTCACCCGCCAGGGCAACGTTGACGTGACCGCCCACCAGCCCGGTCACCTCATCGAATGGCTGGCCCACCACGACGACCCGGTCGCCCCGGGCCAACCGCTCGCGCGCATCGGAGAGCTTTCATGACAGCAACGGGGTCCAAAATCCTTTCGTTCGGCCATTACCAGCCGTCGCGGGTGCTGACCAACGACGACCTGGCTCAGATGGTCGACACCAACGACGAGTGGATCCAGTCTCGCGTCGGCATCAAGGAGCGGCGCATCGCCGATGGCGAGACCGTCGCCGACATGGCCGGGTTCGCCGCCGAGAAGGCCTTGGCCGCCTCCGGTCTGACCGCGGCCGACATCGACCTGATCATTGTGGCGACCTGTTCCAACGCTGACCGCAGCCCCAACACCGCGTGCAAGGTGGCCGCGAAGCTGGGCATCGCGTCGCCGGCCGCCTTCGACCTCAACACCGCCTGCTCCGGCTTCTCGTACGCGCTCGCCAACGCCGATCACGCGATCCGTGCCGGCGCCGCGCGCAACGCCATCGTCATCGGCGTGGAGAAGCTGTCGGAGATCACCGATTGGACCGACCGGTCCACCGCCGTGATCTTCGGTGACGGCGCGGGCGCCGCCGTAATCACCTTGACCACCGGCGACGAGGAGCCCGGCATCGGCCCCGTCGTCTGGGGCTCGGAGCCGAGCGAGGCGATCGCCATCAACGGCTGGCGGCCTTACATCGTCCAAGAAGGACAGAAGGTGTTCCGCTGGGCCACCACCACGGTGCCCGGCATCGCCCTCGCGGCCTGTGAAAAGGCCGGTGTCCTACCCGCTGACCTGGGCGGTTTCGTGCCGCATCAGGCCAACCTGCGCATCATCGAGCCGGTCGCACGCAAGATCGGTGTAAATCCGGATGTGGTGGCCCGCGACATTGTCGAGTCGGGCAACACCTCGGCGGCGAGCATCCCGCTCGCGCTGTCCAAAATGATCGAGCGGGGCGAGGTCAAGTCCGGTACGCCGGTCCTCCTCGTCGGCTTCGGCGGTGGCCTGACCTATGCAGGCCAGGTTGTTCGCTGCCCGTAGTTCTGTAGTAACTCTCTAGTAAAGACACCATCGAAAGGGAAAGAAATGACCAAGGACGAGATCGTCGCTGGCCTTGCCGAAATCCTCGAAGAGGTCGCCGGCGTGAACCCGGACGACGTCACGGAGGAGAAGTCCTTCACCGAAGACCTCGACGTCGACTCGCTCTCCATGGTCGAGGTCGTCGTTGCGGCGGAAGAGAAGTTCGGCGTGAAGATCCCGGACGACGAGGTGCAGAACCTCAAGACCGTCGGCGACGCCGCCGATTTCGTGCTCAAGCAGGCCTGAGGAAACCATCGTGACAAAGCCTGACGTCGTCATAACAGGGCTCGGAGCGACCACCCCGCTCGGCGGAGATGTCGCCTCCACCTGGGAAGCGATGCTGGCCGGACGCTCCGGGGTCAGCAAGCTGACCCAGGAGTGGGCCGCGCAGCTCCCGGTTCGCATCGCCGCCCAGCTCGCTGTCGAGCCAAGCGAGGTGCTGGACCGGATCAGACTGCGCAAACTCGACCGGTCCGAGGCCTGCGCGCTCATCGCCGCGGCCGAGGCGTGGGCCGACTCCGGCCTCGCCGATGCGGGCCTGGACAAAGAACGTCTCGGGGTCGTGGTCGGCTCGGGCATCGGCGGGGCGCAAACCCTGCTCGCCCAGGACGACATCCTCGAAGCCTCGGGTCCGCGCAAGGTGAGCCCGCACACGGTCCCGATGCTCATGCCCAACGGCCCGGCCGCCTTTGTCGGGCTGGAATACGGCGCAAAGGCCGGTGTGCACGCGCCGACCAGCGCCTGCGCGACCGGCGCGGAGGCGATCGCGTGGGGCCTGGACATGATCCGCGCAGGCCGCGCGGACGTGGTCATCGCCGGTGGCGTGGAGGCGGTCATCCATCCGCTGCCGATCGCCGGCTTCGCCTCGATGCGCGCCATGTCAACGCGCAACGACGATCCCGAGCGGGCCTCCCGTCCCTGGGACAAGGGTCGTGACGGCTTCGTGCTCGGCGAGGGCGGCGGCATCGTCATCCTCGAGCGCGCCGATCACGCGTTGGCAAGGGGCGCCACGATTTACGGCAGGCTTGCCGGCGCCGGCATGACCTCCGACGGGTACGACATAGTGCAGCCGCATCCCGAAAGTGAAGGCGGCGGAAGGGCGATGCTCGCCGCGCTGCGCGACTCGGGCATCGCGGCCGTCGATGTCATGCACGTCAACGCGCACGCCACGTCGACCCCGGTCGGCGACATGGCTGAGATTCTCGGCGTCAGGCGGGTTCTTGGCGATCACCCCGTGCTCACCGCCACCAAGTCGATGACCGGGCACCTGCTCGGCGCGGCCGGTGCGCTGGAGTCGATCGCAACGATCCTGTCCATTCGCGACAGTGTCATTCCGCCGACCATCAACCTTGATGACCCCGATGACGCGCTGACGCTCGATGTCGCCGCGCTCAAGGCCCGCCACATGCAGATCCCCGCTGCGCTGAACAACTCGTTCGGCTTCGGTGGCCACAATGTGGCGTTGATTTTCTCGCGCGCCTGATTTTTGGAGACATAGATGACCATCACCCCGGCGGCGGTTGACGAAACCGCCGTGGACTACCGTGATCCATTGGTGCGGTTGCGCGCTCTCTTCGACCAGGGCACCCTGCGCACCCTCACCGGCCAGGACGACTCCGGGGTGGTCGGTGCGCGTGGCGAGATCGATGGCACGAAGGTCATCGCTTTCGCCACTGACGCCACCAAAATGGGTGGCGCGATGGGCATCGAGGGATGCAGACATGTCGTCGATGCCATCGACATCGCCGTGCGGGAAAGGGTTCCGGTCATCGGGCTGTGGCACTCCGGCGGGGCGCGCCTTGCCGAGGGGGTCACCGCGCTCGACGGGGTGGGTCAGGTCTTCGCGGCCATGGTTCGCGCGTCCGGCCGGGTGCCGCAGATCTCGGTCGTGCTCGGCCCCGCCGCCGGTGGCGCCGCCTACGGCCCAGCGCTGACCGACATCGTCATCATGGGCGCCGAGGGACGCATCTTCGTGACCGGGCCGGAGGTGGTCCGCAGCGTCACCGGCGAGCAGGTGGACATGGAACGCCTCGGTGGTCCCGAGCCGCACGGCCGCCGCTCCGGCGTCGTGCACATCACCACCAAGGACGACGACTCCGCCCTGGCAGAGGCGCGCAAGGTCGCCAAACTCCTTGGCGCGCAAGGCCGCCTCTCCCCCGCCGACGTGGCCGAGGAGCGCGACCTCGCCGCCTCCATGCCGCCCGAGGCGTCCCGCGCCTACGACGTCAAGCCGGTGGTCAAAGCGCTGCTCGACGAGCCGGGTGTGGAGCTGCACAACAAGTGGTCGCCGAACATCGTCACCACGCTCGGCCGTTTCGCCGGGCGGACGGTCGGTGTCATCGCCAACAATCCGCTGCGCCTCGGCGGTTGCCTCGACGCGTCCAGCGCCGAGAAAGCCGCTCGTTTCGTGCGGATGTGCGACTCCCTGGGCGTCCCGCTGATCGTGCTCGTCGATGTCCCCGGCTACCTGCCCGGCCTCGGCCAGGAATGGGACGGCGTGGTGCGCCGCGGGGCCAAGCTCCTGCACGCCTTCGCCGAAGCCGTCGTGCCGCGGGTAACCCTGGTGACCCGCAAGGCCTACGGTGGCGCCTACATCGCCATGAACTCGCGTTCCCTCGGCGCCACAGCCGTTTTCGCCTGGCCCAATGCCGAGATCGCGGTCATGGGCGCCAGCGCGGCCGTGAACATCCTGCACCGCAAGAAGCTCGCGGCCTCCCCCGCCGAGGAGCGGGAAGCGTTGCGCGCCAACCTCATCGAGCAGCAGCTGCACGAGGCCGGCGGCGTCCAGCGCGCCCTGGAGATCGGCGTGGTCGACGACATCATCAAGCCCACCGAGACCCGCAAGCGCATAGCCGAAGCCCTGGCCAACGCCCCCGCGGCGCGCGGTGCTCACGGCAACATCCCGCTGTAACACGCCAATTTCCCGTTGCGCCGCCTGGTTTCCGCCGGGCGGCGTTTCCGCGGTTGGCGGGCCGCCGGGTGAACTCCTGGGCGGAGGCAACGCCATGTCCGTGCTTGGTTTCGCGTTCGCGTAACCTGCGCTGGTGACCTTGCCGCTGCCTCCGGGTGACTTCCACGCCTATCTCTTCGACTGTGACGGCACCATCGTCGACTCCATGCCCCTGCACTACGTCGCTTGGAAACAAGCCCTCCACGAGTGGGGCTGCGAATTTCCCGAGGACCTCTTCTACGCCTGGGGCGGGCGGCCGGCAACCGACATCATCGCTTCGCTCAATGAGCGCCACGGCCTGGCCATGCCCATCGACACCGTGGACGAACGCAGAGATGCCCTCTTCCGCCAGCTTCTGCCCCAGCTCACCGCCGTGCCCGAGGTTCTCCTCCACATCGACGATGCCTTCGGCCGCATCCCCTTCGCCGTAGTCTCCGGCGGCGTGCGTGACTCGGTCACGGCTTCGCTCGGCCAGCTTGGCCTGCTTGACAAGTTCAAGGTGATGGTCTGCGCAGGTGATTACAGTAGAAGCAAGCCAGATCCAGAGTGCTTCCTGCTCGCCGCCGAGCGCCTCAATGTCGCGCCGCGCCACTGCCTGGTCTTCGAGGACACCGACCTGGGCGTCCAGGCCGCCATCGCCGCTGGAATGGCTTACGTCCGAGTTCCCTCGGCGTTTGCCCGCTCGTCTGCGGGTAGCGTTCCACTTGATGATGGCGCATGACGCGGAGGAGAAGATCATGACTTCTATCGACGGGCAGCCTGCGGTCACCCTGGCCGGTGGCAGCGAGATGCCACTGCTGGGCTTCGGCACCTGGCAGGCGCGCGGTAGCAGCTGCTACGACGCGGTCGTCGCCGCGCTACAAGCGGGCTACCGCCACATCGACACCGCCACCATGTACGCCAACGAGGCCGAGGTGGGCCGGGCGCTGCGCGACAGCGGCGTGCCCCGGTCGGAGGTCTTCATCACGACCAAACTGCCACCCGACCGAGCGGGCCACGAAAGCTCCACCCTCCGCGCAAGCCTGCACGGGCTAGGCGTCGACGCGATCGACCTGTGGCTCATCCACTGGCCACCCGCGGGCCGCCGCTCCGTCTCGGTGTGGCGCGAGTTCATCGCCGCCCGCGACGCAGGCCTGACCAAGGCGATCGGCGTGAGCAACTATTCCGCCGCCCAAATGGACGAGCTCGACAAGGAAACCGGACAGCGTCCCGAGGTCAACCAGATCAGGTGGAGCCCAGCGCTGCACGACCCCGCCGTTCACCAGCAGCACCGCAAGCGCGGCATCGTGCTGGAGGGCTACAGCCCATTCAAGACAACAAATCTGAACGACCCCACCCTCACCGGCATAGCCGAAGCACACGGCGTGACGGCGGCACAGGTAGTGCTGCGCTGGCACATCCAGCACGAGATTGTGGCGATCCCGAAATCGGTGACGCCGCACCGCATCCGCGTGAACGCCGACATATTCGGCTTCACCCTCACCACCGAGCAGATGACCCAAATCGACGCCCTCGGCCACACCCACTAACCAGCAACCTGATTCACGGGTCCGCCCAGGCTGGGGGTGAACCGCGCCTTCAGCGGCGCGAGATCCAGGCGGTTCCGGAAAGGGGCAGGTGGCGAAAGCGGCGCAGCCGCAGCGAGAGTCGGCGGCAGGGAGGTCCCACGAGCAGGTGGGGTGTTGTTGCCAACACCCCACCCGCTGGTCGGCGGCGCAGCCGCCGGGCCTTCGTCGCCGCACGGGAGTTCACGGCGCGCAACCACCACGAACCGGGTCGGTGGGGCGGGAGGCCGGGAGGTTGGTGGGGTGGGGGGGTGGGGAGCCAGCGGCGGGCGAGGAGGGCTACGCAGGTTAGGGGCAGGGCGAATAGGGCGATCAGGGTGGTGGCGGGTAGATGGGTTGAGCCTAGGCCGTATCCGAAGTAGACGGTGACCGCGAGCAGCTCGGCGCCGAGGCCGGCTACGGATAGGACGGTGGCGCGGGCGGTGGTGGCGATGGCTTGCTGTAGGCGGGATTCGGAGACCAGGCGCACGATCTGGGTGGCGCCGAAGCTGCCGGCCACCAGGAGCATGGCCAGGACAGGGTGACCGGTCAAGGGGCCGATGGCGAGCAGGGCGGCCGCGGCGAGCAGGAGCCGGCCGGCGGTGGCGGGTGAGATGGTGGCCAAGCGAGACGTGACTGTGGCGGCGGCCGCCATGGCGACGGCGGGGATCAGGAGCAGCAGGGGCACCAGGGCCGTGGCCGCGCCGAGTTCCTTGAGCAGCAAGGGAAGGAACTCGTCGAAGGCGGTGAGCCCGGCCATCGCGATGGCGAGGATGAGCACGTGCCGGACGATGGGGTGGAAACGGGCCTCGTGCAGCCCGGCGCGTAGCTGGTGAAGGTATTCGGTCACGCCGCCGGTGGCGGTGGCCTTGACCCGTGGGGTTTCCGGGAACGACAGCGCGGCGGCCACCCCGGCCAGGGACACCGCGACGCTCAGCCAGCCTGCCAACCCGTACCCGCCAAAGGAAAAGATTGGTGCGCCGAGAGCCGTCGCCAGCATCATGGCGGCAATGGCCAGGGTCTGGCCGCGGCCCACGATGCGCAGGTAGGCGTCGGTCTGGCCGATGGCGGCCAGCTCGTCATAGACGAGGGCCTCGACGGCGCCGGATTTCATGGCGCTGCGGATGCCCCACAGCACGAAGCCGAGGGCGAAACCCCAATAGCTGGGCCAGATCGTCCAGATCAGGAAGCCCACGCCACGGATGGCCGCGCCCAGGGCCACGAGTTTGCGCCGGGAGAACGCGTCAGCCCAAGCGCCGGAAGGGATCTCGACGGTGAAGGCGGTGACCGACCAGATGACGAACAGCGAGGCCAGCTCGCCCGCGGAGACCCCAGAGTCGATCATGTAGAGCGCGTAAAGGGGAAACCAGGGGATGAACTCGTCGGTGATGCGGAGCGCGTAGAGACTACGAGCGAGCCGCCGAGTGGTCACCCAGGCATCATCCTGCGCGGGTCAACAGGGTTACCGGCGCTCCTTCGGCGGCGTAGCGGTACGGCTCAAGCTCCTGGTCCCATTCGGTGCCCATCGCCGCGTCGAGCGCGAAAGCGAGCGCCTCCGGGGTGCGGGCCGACGCGATGAGGGTGCGCAGCCTGTCCTCACCGATCTGGATGTCGCCCGCGGCACCGGTGGTGGCGCGGAACAGGCCGCGCGACGGGACGTGCATGAAACGCTCCCCGTCGACGCCGGCGCTCGGCTCCTCGGTCACCTCGAAGCGGACCATCGACCACTGGCGAAGCTCGTGGGCGATTTGTGCCGCAGTGCCCGGTCTTCCGGACCATCCGCACTCGGCGCGACGCGCGCTTGGCTCGACCGGCTGGACCGTCCACGGCAAACTCACCGGGATCGCGAGCGCACGAGACATAGCCCACTCGATGTGTTGACACAAAGCGAGCGGGCTCGAGTGGACGTATACAACGCCACGCGTCGGCACTTAAATGACCTCCCGGCAGGACAGGCACGTCTTCCCCTACGACCTGGCTGATCGGGTGTCAAGTTGTCAGCCCATGATGACTGCTGCGGCGATGTGACGCCAGTGACTCGCCAAGAACGAGACCGAACTTTTTCCCCGTGTACGGGGTCGTGTAGAGTTTTTCCGGCAATCAGCCTTCAGCGTTTTCCCAAGGAGCAGCTCGTGGCGACCAACACTTCAAAGACCGCGCGCGCGTCAGTCCGAGCTGGACAAGCAGGCAAGGACGGCGCGCTCAGCGTGCTTGGCGAGTACAAGTACGTCATCCCGCTCAACAGCGGCAAGCACGCCTATGTCCGTAACCTGACCAACGGCAAGACGGTCCACCTGAGCACCTCCTCCGACGCGTTCGTCGAGGAGATCCGGGTGCTGGCCGCCGCCGGTCACGCCACGAAGATCCGCGCCGAGCTGGTCGCGCTCAACACCGCCCACCCGGGCCAGGGTTGGGACGCCACCGAGAAGCGTCTCGTCGAAGCCGGCGTGTTCGAGGGCTGACGCCCCGACAGACATTGATAAGGCCCGCCCGGACAGGCGGGCCTTATGTCTTATGGGTTGAGGATCGTCACCTGTCCGGTGTCGAGGTCGTAGACCGCGCCGACGACGTGTGCACGGCCCACCCGGTCGGCCTCGGCCAGCCGGTCGACCTTGCGCAGCGACTCGACCGTGCGGGCGACATGCTGGCGCAGCGCCTTGTGCTCTACGTCGGGGTCATGGATGCCGACCGCGGTGACCGACGGCTCGATCTGCTCAACCAGGTAGCCAAGCGACCCGCTCGGAATATCTCCGGAGCGCATGGCTTCGATGGTGGACGCGATCGCCCCGCAGCGCTCGTGGCCAAGCACCATCACCAGCGACACATCGAGCTCACCGACCGCGAACTCGATGGACCCGACGATGCTTCGATCTAGCACGTGGCCGCCGGCCCGGACCACGCAGATCGACCCGAAATTCTGATCGAAGACCGCTTCTAGAGGCACTCGCGAATCGATGCAGCCAACCACGACGGCGTAGGGCTGCTGGGCGCGCGAGCTCGCTGCCGCATTGGCGACATGGTGTCCATATCGCGGGCGGCCGGCGACGAAGCGACGATTGCCGGCAAGCAGGTTGGCGAGCGCTTCGACAGGGCCGGGTCGGGAACCCGTCTGCGATCGCGCTGGAACCGTGTCAGCGTGAAACGTCACGAGAATACTGTCGCTGTTTCGCCTAGTTTCCGGGAAGCGAACGGCTAACAAATGTCGTAAGTGTCACGCACGAGAGGGCTCAGAAGCCCCGAGTCAGGTATCTTTTCGCGGGCAGGTCCAGCGTGGCGCAGGAAGGGGTCATCGGTGGAAGCGGTAACGGCCTGGCTGGAAGCCTTCCCGCCGATGGTCATCTACCTGATCGTGGGCCTGATCATCGGGCTGGAGAGCATGGGCATCCCGCTTCCGGGCGAGATCACCTTGGTCAGCGCCACCCTGCTTTCGGTCAAGGGCATCGGCTCGCCGTGGGGCGTGGCCATCGCGGCCTCAGCGGGCGCCATCATCGGCGATTCGATCGGGTACGCCTTCGGCAAGCGCGGCGGCCGGCAGATGCTGGAACGGCTCGGCCGGCGCTTCCCCAAGCACCTGGGCGAGGAACAGCTCATCCGGGCCGAGGGAATGTTCGCGCGCTGGGGCACCTGGGCTGTCTTCTTTGGACGATTTATCGCACTCCTGCGAATCCTGGCCGGACCGATGGCGGGGGCGCTGAAGGTGCCCTACCGCAAGTTCCTGATCGCCAACGCATCCGGCGGGCTGGTCTGGGCGTTCGGAACGGTGTGGGTCATCTACTGGATCGGAGAGGCCGCGGAACGCTGGCTCTCCCGCTTCTCCTGGGCCGCGCTTGGGCTCGCCGTGGTCGCGGGTATCGCCACCACGCTGTGGTTCAAACATCGCGCGAAAAAGGCTCTGAGCACTGCCCATGACTGACACAACCTTGCACGACGAAATTGCCCTGGAACAAAAGCATGTAGACCGGGTCTACACGCGCCTGGCCAGGCTGCGGGCCGATGCCCAGCAGGCCGAGGTCGATGGCTATCAGCTGGCCAAGGTCGGCAACTTCGGCTCCCTGGTGGAGCGCGATGCGATGGTCTTCCACGCGGCCAAGCGGCGGCACGTCTTCGACGCCGAGCACGAGGGGCTGGTCTTCGGCCGCCTCGACATGCATCCCGAGACCGATCTGCGCGACGAGGAGAGTGTGGCGCGCCGCTACATCGGCCGGCTCGGGGTGCGGGCCGAGGACGGCGAGCCGTTGCTCATCGACTGGCGGGCCCCGGCCGCGGCCGCCTTCTACCGTGCCACCGCCGCGCAGCCGCTCGGCGTGATCCGGCGACGGATGATCACTTCGTTCGGCGAGCGGGTCACCTCGCTGGATGACGATCTGCTCGACCCGAACGCGGCCGCGGCGGATCTGCGCGTGGTCGGCGACGGCGCGCTGATGGCCGCGCTGAGCCGGGCCAAGGGCACCGGGATGCGCGACATCGTGGCCACCATTCAGCACGAGCAGGATCTGGCTATCCGCTCCCCCGCCAGCGGCGTGACCGTGGTCGAGGGCGGGCCGGGGACGGGCAAGACGGCCGTGGCGCTGCACCGTGCCGCCTACCTGCTCTACACCGACCGCAGCCGGTTCGCCGGTGGCGGCGTGCTCATCGTGGGGCCGTCACCGGTCTTCGTGCAGTACATCGAGACCGTGCTGCCCGCGCTTGGCGAGGAGTCGGCCACGCTGCGCTCGCTCGGCCAGCTGGTCCCTGGGGTGAACGCCACCCGCGAGGAGACCGCTCAGGTCAGGGCGGTCAAGGGCTCGTTGCGGATGCGCAAGGTGTTGCGCCGGGCGGCCGAGGACGCGCCACCGTCCAATCCGGATGGGCTGCGGATGCGGTACCGGGGAGAGTGGCTGGTGCTGTCGCGCCGCCAGGTGGAGGAGATCCGCCGGCGGGTCGGGCGGGGGGCACGGCGCAATGAGGTGCGCGGCAAGGCGTTCGGCGAGGTGCTGGACGCGCTCTGGGCAAGCGTCAAGGAACGCATGCACATCGAGCAGAGCCGCTTCGACGACGATCTGAGCGACCACGAGGACTTCCGGGCGTTCTTGCGCAACTGGTGGCCGTTGGTCACCCCGCAGGAGGTGCTCTCCTGGCTGGCCGACCCGCGCAAGTTGCACCGCTACGCCGATGGCTTGCTGAGCAATGAGGAGCAGCGGCAGCTGAGCCGTGCGGTCAGGGCCGAGCCGAGCATCGATGACGTTCCCCTGCTGGATGAGCTTGCGGATCTGATCGGCACGCAGCCCAAGCCGAAGCGCAAGACGCGGCAGGCCCAAACGCTCGGGGTGATGGGCGGGCGGCGGGACAGGGTCCAGCGCGAGGCCGACTATCGCGACTACGCCCACGTGGTCGTGGACGAGTCGCAGGACGTCACCCCGATGCAGTGGCGGATGATCGGCCGCCGCGGGCACGCGGCGAGCTGGACCATAGTCGGCGACCCGGCCCAGTCGGCCTGGATCGGCGACGCCCAGGAACCGGGCCGCGCCCGCGACGAGGCGATCGGCCGCCGGACCAGGCACCACCACCAGCTGACCACGAACTACCGCAACTCGGCCGAGATCTTCGAGGTGGCCGCAGAGGTGATCCGCAAGGTCTCCCCCGACCTGCCGCTGCCGGTCGCTGTCCGGTCCACCGGGATCGCCCCCGTTCACCTCAGGACGGGCGGCGACGGCCTCGCCCAGGTCGTGCGCGAGGCCGTCGAGAAACTGCTCGGCGAGGTCGAGGGGACGGTCGGCGTCATCGCGCCCGACGCCGCCTTCCGCGACCGGGTCCGGTCGTGGCTCAAGGCCGACGACCGGGTCGGGGTGGTGACCGCGTTGGCGGCCAAGGGTATGGAGTACGACGCGGTGGCTCTTATCGAGCCGGGGCTCGTCGACAGTGCCCGAACCCTGTACGTGGCACTGTCTCGCGCCACGCAACGCCTGACCACGGTCGCCACCACCGACTGGCGCTGACGCGCTACTTCCAGGTGGAGCTGACGGTCACCGCGCACGGGCTGGAAGGCGTGCTGTAGCTGCGGTTGGCGCCACTCTCCCAGGTGACGTTGCCGCTGCCGTCCTTCTTGATGAACTTGTATTCGAACGAGGTCGACGGCGCGATGTTCACGGTGCCGCGCCAGATCGGATAGGCCGCCGAGGAAAGCGCGATCGCCGAGCCGGTGTTCCAGGTCGACAGCGCGGCGATGCTTCCGGTGACGAACACGTTCTGGCCCAAGACCGTGGTGGCGTTGACTTCGAAGGTGACCGCGATGCTCGAGCAGGAGCCGCCCGGTCCGTTCCAGGTTTCGTTGTAGGTCGCCGTGCAAGCCGTTGTCGTGCTGTGGCTTCGGTTCGGGTCGTACTCCCAGGTGACGTTCCCGGCGGCGTCCTTGCGGATGTACTTGTATTGGAACGAGGTGTTGAACGGAATGTTGATGGTGCCCGGTACCGGGATGGCGGCCGCGGTGTTCCAGTTACCCAGGGCTGGGATCGAGCCGACGATGTAGGCGCTTTCGTTGAGGTTGAAGGTGACCGCGGTGTTCGTGCAGCCGCCCGTGGGCGTGGGTGATGGCGAGCCGGTGGTTCCATTTTGGAGCGCGATCATCCCGTTGGCGGGAACCGTTGCGGTGAACTGTCCCCCGCTGACGGTGATGGTGGTGCAGCCGGTGGCGGCCACGTTGCAGTAGGACCCGTTGGGCAGCTGGGTGCTGAAGGTGCCCGTCCACGCGGTGGTGGACCGGTTGAATGCGACATGCCCGGCGTTGCCGCGGCCGAAGGAGATCCGGTTGCTCTGCGGCGAGGTCCAGTTGTTCACGTTGGTGCCGTTGACTCTGTTGTGGAACCCGACCAGGTTCGCCACGATCGTGCGCCGGTGTTCGCATTCCCAGCCGGAGCCACAGGTGACCGCGTTCGTGGTTCCGTTGGCGGCGGCGGGCGGGCCGGCCTCGTTGTTGGTGAAGCTGAAGCTGCTCATCAGCTGCGGGACGCCATAGGGATAGGCGAGGCTGAACGCTTGGGCGAGCGCGTGGGTCTGGCCGTCCTTGTAGGTCAGGCGGGCCCGCCCGTTGCGCTGGGTGTCATGGTTGTCGATGAAATTGACCGCGTCGCCACTGCCCAGCAGCATGCCGCTGAAGTCGTTGAGGCCCGACAGGTTGGCGTCGCGGAACGCGTTGCCCACCTTGTCCCCGTACCGGAATTCGGTGACATCGCTTATTCCCGTGTACTCGGTCGGGCTGATCTCGCCCGGCCCACCCTCGATGACCTCGGTGAAGATGTAAGGCGTCCCGTTAAGTCCACTTAGGACAGATTGCAGATCGGCGACCGGGGTGTGTTTCGCGGCGTCAATGCGGAACCCGTCCACACCCAGCGAAATGAGGTCGTTGAGGTAGGCGGTGAGCTTGCCGCGCACGTAGCTCGACTCGGTCTTCAGGTCACTCAGGTCGACCAGCTCGCAGTTCTGCACCTCCCACCGGTCGGTCCAGCTGGCGATGTCGTCGTTTCCGTTGCGGCCGCAGTGGTGGAAGTCGTCGTTGCCATAGGGCACCGACGGATAGCTGTAGTGCGAGTAGGTGCTGCCGTTGCTGCCGGTGCCGGTGGAAGCGCCGCCCGCCATGTGGTTGACGACCGCGTCGACGTAGATCTTCACGCCCGCGGTGTGGCAGGTCTGCACCATGCTCGCGAAGGCGGCCCGGTTGCCGCGGCGCGACACGACCTGATAGCTGACCGGCTGGTAGTCCTGCCACCACGGGTAGCCCTGACCGGGCAGCACCACGTGCTCCTGGGGCGGGGAGACCTGCACCGCGCCGAACCCCTTGGGCCCGAGCACGCTTGTGCACTCGGACGCGATCGACGCCCAAGGCCACTCGAAGAGATGGACGATGACGTCGCGTGCGCCGGGATTGGCGTCGGCTTTGACCTCTTCGAGCGCGGGCGAGTTGACCGCGACCGCGGTCAGGAGTGCCGCTGTAAGCAGGAGTGATGCCGCGCCGGCATAAAGGGGACGGATTCTGAACATGGGCGGGCTCCTCAGTCGAAACTTCTTGCGGAGTTTTCACCGAGGTTACGGTTGCTTTTCGTCACTGTGAAGCCCGTTTGACCTGCTCCTTTCGTTTGATCAACTTCTGGGCAAGGCCAGGAGGGTTGCGTACCCGCAAAATCTTGCAAAGATCTTTTGGGGGTATGGCCGTTGCCGAGGGCGGATACTGAGGTATGGCAGCACCCCTTCTGCGGCGCATCCGCGATGAGGTCATCGGCGATGACCAGGTCATGTGGGGGCCGTTCGGGCCTCGCCGGGTGACCTACGCCGACTACACCGCCTCCGGGCGAGCGCTTGGCTTTCTCGAAGACTTCATCCGCGACGAGGTGCTGCCGCGCTATGCCAACACCCACACCGAAGCCTCCGGCACCGGCCTGCAGACCACCCGGCTGCGCGAGGACGCCCGAAACATCATTCGCGCCTCGGTGGGCGGCGACGACCAGACCGCCGTCATCTTCACCGGCTCCGGCTCCACCGGCGCGATAGACAAACTGATCTCCATCCTGGGCCTGCGGATCCCCCACGAGCTCGACGAGCGCTACCGCCTCAGTGAGCAGATTCCCGCCGAGGAACGCCCGGTGGTCTTCATCGGGCCCTACGAGCACCACTCCAACGAGCTGCCGTGGCGCGAGTCGATCGCCGACGTCATCGTCATCCCGGAGGACGACGGCGGCCACATCGATCCCTACGCCCTTGAGGTGGAGCTGAAGAAATATGTCGATCGCCCGCTGAAAATCGGCTCGTTCTCGGCCGCCTCCAACGTGACCGGCATCCTGTCGGACACCCATCGCATCTCCGACCTGCTGCACCGCTATGGCGCGCTGTCGTTTTGGGATTTCGCCGCCGCCGCGCCCTACATCCAGATCGAGATGTACGGCCGGTGCACCGAGCATCCCGACGCCTACAAGGACGCGATTTTCCTTTCCCCGCACAAGTTTGTGGGCGGGCCCAGCACTCCCGGCGTGCTGGTCGTGCGCCGCGATCTGTTGCGCAACCGGGTGCCCAGCGTCCCGGGCGGCGGCACTGTCGAATACGTCAACCCGACTGACCATCGCTACCTTGCCGACCACGAGGCGCGGGAGGAGGGCGGCACTCCGGCCATCGTCGACTCGATCCGGGCCGGCCTGGTCTTCCAGCTGAAGGAGGCCGTCGGCACGGATGTCATCAAGGCCCAGGAGGAACGCTTCCTGAGGCACGCCATTACATCGTGGCGGGCCAACCCGCGCATCGAGATCCTCGGCAATCTCGAGGCGGAGAGACTTTCCATAATCTCTTTTCGGGTACTGCATCCAAGCGGCCGCCATCTGCACCACAACTTCGTCGTGGCCATCCTCAACGACCTGTTCGGCATCCAGTCCCGCGGCGGGTGCTCGTGTGCCGGCCCCTACGGGCATCGTCTGCTCGGCATCGACCTGGCCCGCTCGCACGAGTTCGAAGAGGAGATCCGGGCCGGCTGTGAGGGGATCAAGCCCGGCTGGGCGCGGGTTTCGTTCAACTACTTCATTTCCGAGGCGACCGCCCGCTACATCGTCGAAGCCGTGCACGTGGTGGCGAACGAGGCGTGGAAGCTGTTGCCCGAATACAGGTTCAACCCCTACAGCGGGCTGTGGCGCCACCGCGACGGCCTCGTCGAGCCGCCGCTGCGCCTGACCCAGCTGCACTATGATGCCACCGGCCGGCTGCGCTGGCCGGCCCACCACGAAAGGGCACCCGAGTCCGCCCTGCGCGACTATCTGCGGGTCGCCCACGAGATCTGCGACGCGATGCCCACCACCGAGTCCCCCGACGCGGTCGTGACCGTCTCCCCGCGCTTCGACCAGCTTCGCTGGTTCGAGTTGCCCGCCGTCTGCATGACCTGACCGCTCTGCCCTTCTCCATCAGCGTCAACTGGCACGAAACTAATCGCGCGGCTATGCGTTGACTCTTTTGTTGGCTACCCGAAGCTTGAGGATGAGGGAAGCAATATGCTCGAAATCGAGACGACAGAACCACCCCTGATCGGTGAGCCGGAGCATGCGCACACGGTGAGCGCCGCCATGGCCGCCGGGGCCCGGGCCTATGCCAGCACACAGGACGTGGGCATAGTGGCCGCGGTCAGTCTGCTGTCCGAATACGACGACGGCCGGCTCCTGCTGGAGGCGAGCGTCGCCCGGCATCTGCACTGGGTGCCCGGCAAGAAGGAAATACTCGTGGATTGGGTGTCGCTTTTCGACGCGCAATCGCTGCGCAGCCCCAAACACGACCAGACCGAACAGACCTGGGCCATCCTGCTCATCGCCTGCTCTTTGGCGATCGGGCGGGCGCTGCATCGCTTTGGCACCCTACTTGGCTATCTCGACCACCGCTCCGCCAGCCAAGTCATCAGAGCCATATACATAGCAAGTCATGATGGCGCCTACCCCGCGCCGGGCTGGCCCGACGCCGAACCGGTGACACTCGGTGTCCTGGCGGAGGTCGAGGCCGCATTCATCAAAGCGCGCGACCCACAGGACTGACCGGCGAACAAAGACTCCGCGGCGAGCTGTCAGGGACTGGCCGTATCCTGACCGCTCGTCGCGGCTTTGCCATGCCCAATACACAGTTGTACAAACTGCAGTTGCACAAAAAGCACAAAAAAGTAGGGCGTGGCGTCCATAGCACGTGTCTGGACGCCACACCCAGGCTCAGCCACTCCCTAGCGGTGGCAACCGGTGCGGAGGAGCCTTTCCGCTACTTCGATAGGATGACTGTCTGAACCACCTTCAGCATATTGCGGCTTGAGCCGATTTCGATCGCCAGTTGCGATGGGCAGTAATAATTGTGTTTGCGTTCATTGCAGACTCAGGCCGACCCGCTGAGCCAGCGCAAGAATCGGGTCACGATTCGTCTTGCGCTGCGCTCGCACCATCAGCTCGGAGAGCAACTCCTGGGTATAGCGCGACATCCGGAAGTGCTGCGGCGCCACACGTTCGGCGGTGACCAGGCTTGCCACCGCTTCCTCGTCCTGGCCCGCGGCCAGCAGAGCCCGCGCCAGCGCGAAGCGGTACCAGGCTTGGCCCAGCGGAAACGGGAGCGCCGTGAGGTCGATGGTGTCCCGGATTCGCATCGCCCAGCGGATATCGCGCAGCTGGGCCGCCGCGGACATCTGCCATACGTCGACAGTGGTCGTGTTGAACCAGTTGCCCGAAAAACCCGCGGCATGTGACGAGACGCGCACCGGCTCACCGAGCAGTTTCGCCAGTAGCCGCGCTTCGTCCAGGTGCATGCTCGCGTCGTTCCCCCGGCCCAGATAACAGGCCTGTTGCGCGGCAAGCAGATGGAGCCAGCCCGTCATTTCGGTGGCCTGCCGGCTGTCGGTCTTGGCACTGGCCAGCGCCCCCAGCGCGGCCCGCAGCCCGATCTCGGCCGCTTCCACCGGAAACGACTTGACCCACGAGTAGCGGGCGAGGCTGAGATATGCCCCATCAGCTATACCGGCGGCTGTACGCACGCCGAGATCCGCGGCCTCCCCGGCCAGATCATCAAAGCCCAAGTGGGCCAAGGCGAAACGGACGACCGACAGGGCTCGGGTCATCAGCTCCGCGCTGGCGCGGCCATGCGCGGCAAGCTCACGCAACAGCGGAGCCATTCGATGCATGGTGCCGTACCAGTTACCCGAGTTGCGAATGTCCACCAGGTCACCAACATCGAGCCGCAGCGCCTCCATCGAGCGGCTCGGCGTGGACCTCTCCCCTAACGCAAGCTCGAGCAATGCGACCCGTACCCCTGGTACCTGAGCCAGAACCTTGTTTCTTGTGTGATCGGGATAACCCGGTTGATCCAGTAGTTGCGCCAGCGAAATCTGCAACGCCTCTGCAAGTTTCAGTTGAGTGGATGGACGGTCTAGCGGCTTGATTCCGGACTCCAGCTCCGACAGGTAGGGCTGGGAGAGCCCGGCCAGCGCGGCGAGTCTGGACTGAGAGAGCCCGCGGCGCCTACGCCACCGCGCCAGGCGAACTCCTATTTCTGCATCGGCACCCATCAGCCGATTTCGACTCACGACAACCTCCCGGCGTTTCGCTTCGGCCTGCGCGTCAACCGGCGCGGGAGGCCTGCATGAACAAGATGAGCTGCGTGGCGATCTGGGCGCAGTTACGCGCGCCGTGCTCGAGGTTCAGCTCCTTGGGATAGCGCTGCATAATCGCCAGCGACCACGTATCAGCCACAGCCATGCAATTAACCGCCCATTCTCGCTCGTAGAGCGTCCAGCCGTTCTTGTAGCCAACCTGCGGTGCGGCCGAAACGGTGAGGCCCTGGGTGATACCGAACGCACCCTGCCCGCGAATCTGCCGCAGCTCGGTCAGCAGCCAGGGCGTCCATTTCGGACCCGCTGCCTTACCCGAACCAATACATCGACTCAGTCTTGCCGTATCCGCCGCCGTGGTGGTGGTTTTAGCCCACCAACCCGGCGCCACCTTGGTGTGCGCAAGGCTACAAACCGCAATCATACGTTCGATCGATTCGTCTGCGCCCAGACTGACGTACAGCGATTGCGCGTCTTTATCGTTGTTGTCGCGCACCATCCGGCGGATCTGTTCCAGACGGCTCTGACTGGGAGTGGGATCGCGCATCAGGAAATCGGCGGCGATCCACGCCTTCACCACCGATTCCATCGCGCTGGAGTCCCGTTCTGCCGCAGGCGAGCCGGAAACCTCACCTTTGCTGTCTATGTAGGCCCACTGCAGCCAGCTACCGGACGGTACGGCGACCACCATTCCCAGCGGGCCGATCGCCCGGCCGTTGGCGAGCTCTAGAAGATCTACTGGTCCCGGCAGTGTCTGCACATCCACCGTGGGCCGGGTCTGGACGCTGTTGCGCTTGAGCGCCGCCATCGCGACCAGCATGACCAAAACAATCATTGCCGACATGATCGCAGTGAAGAAGCGAAGTCCCCTCGCTGTGGTTGGAGTAAACGTATGCATGGCTGACTGTGGCATCCAATCCGGATTAAGAGTGTCCCGAAGTATTTGGAACCAATAAAGACTGAGGCCGCTTGCAGGGGCCGTATGTGTGCGACAGCGCTGCATGAAGCCGATACCAGTCTGTCCCTATGACAACCACCAGAGACGACTCAACTGGCAAGCAAGCATTAGCACAAGCCGAGAACCCGGTCCGCACCAGTGATATTGAGCGCACGCGCAACGATCAGCCGTGGCTGCTTGACTTTGAAGTTCACGCCACGCGCTTCGGCGTAACGGTGGCCACGCAGCAGACTAGATATACCTTGCCCATCAAGGAAATCTAACGATGAGAGATCGACCTCCACGCTGGAGCAGCCCGGTACATCGACCGCGAGCTGCAGCCACTCCACAATCACCTCAGCATTGTGGAGATCGACCTCTCCCGTTAGCGATACATAACATTCACCGTTCGATACTTCCACCGCACATGACGCTGTCATCTGTGCTCCTTTCGGCAGAACACAGATATCACGATGCGACTACGCCGATTGGCGTTGCGGCACCTCGACAACGACCCGTCATGTCTAGCGTTCAGTAAGTCTTAAGGCGCGATACAGCGTGGACCGCCCCACCCCAAGCTGACGAGCGATGTCGGTGACCGACTCCCCTCGCACATGTCGAACCCGCGCTGCGGCGATCAGTTCCTCGTTCATCACCGCGGGCCGACCCCCCGGCCGCGGTGAGGACCTTGTCTGCGCACCGCCGGCCATCGCGCCCTCGGTGACACCTCCTCCTTTGTCCATCTCGGCCGCCATGGCGGCCACCTGGAACAGCAGTTTGTCGCCGATGGTCGGACCGTCGGGACGGTGCAGACCGGCGAAGTCTCCGGCCAGGATCATCATGTTGACTTCACGCTGGTACAGGTGATTGTTAAGCAGGCTAAGTAATTCCCTCATGGATCCAGCGACCCGGTCGGGCGTATAGATCACGAGGGTGTCGCCGCGGCCCAGGTGGCGCAATGCGGCACGAAGTTTCGGGCGGTCGAACTGCTCGCTCGGACCCTCGACAATGATTTGCTCGCAACGGGCTTGACCGAGCGCCTCCATCTGGAGCTGATCTTCGGCCGCTCGGCCAGTCATGAACGCGTAGCCCAGGCGCATGAGGCCCACCCTGGCCTTGTTATCACTGTTCCGATTAACACTCGGTAACGAAGGGAAGGCCATCTGATTAAGATCGCTCTGTCGCCCGATCTGGTGGCTCGTCCTGAACCGGGCTACTGCGGCCTGACCGCGTTCCTCATCGGACGACCAGCGCAACAATGAGCTGATTCGTTGATCCGATACACCACGCTTGTGAAGCTGGTTGACCACATAGATTCGTTCGGCTCGGGTGAGATCGGTTTTGGGTACATCGCCGGCCAGCGCCCCGAGCACGTTGGCCATTTCGACCTCTCCGGGATCGGGAGGCTTCGCGCTGCGTTGTGGTCTGGCATCCACGGCATCGATGTCGCGGCCGTCCCACGCCAGCGCGGACGCCCAATGCCGCTCAGCCGCAAGCTCGCGGGCCTGGGTGTCCGGGCCCGGGGTAGCCTGCCAACGCCTATATACAGAGTCCACGAGATGCGCCGCGTAGCTCGGGATAGGACCGCCCAATGTCCACTCCTGCACCACGGCAGCGCTTTCGTTGATCCAGGCGCCGATCTGAACCGGTCCTTGGCCGATGTAGGCCAGCGCCTGCAGCCTGCGCCGCACACCGATCGGCTGGGCCAGCGGGGCCAGCGGCTCGGCGTGTGGATCGTCGATGGTCTGCGCTGTCCACATCCTCGCCGGCAACCAGGCTTTGCCCGACGGCATCTCACGATCCGATCGCGAGATGAGATCGGCTCGGCCGGCTTCCGCATCGTAGAGCTGGGCGACTGAGGCGGCAAAGGTCGCCCGCACGCGACGGATGTCACCATGTCGTACCCGGGAAATATTGCGCTGGATCACCCCTAGCCGCTGCCCGACCCGGGCCGCTGTCCACCCAGCCAGCGCCAGTGCCTGCAGCCTGCGCCGGGTGCCTGTCGCCTCGATGAACCCACGCCTGGCTCGCATCGCCGGCAGATTTACGCCGAGGATTGCTTGCCCGGTCACGGCGAGTGTGGTGTGGGTCCGTCCCTTGACTATGGCGTCCAGGCTTGCCCGATCAATCCCAGCTCTGTCGGCGATCTGCTTATAGTCAAGACCGTTGGTAGTCAGATAACGGATGTGTGCAAGAACCGCTGCCGTGCTGACTGCTGACTCCCATTTCCCTTGCTGCAAAAGCCTTTGGCGGGTGCTCGTATACCAGCGGCCGTAAGCCCGGCAGGCTTCGCATCCGGCACGGTAACCGCTGGTGTGCTCTTTACATCGCGGTTGACGCATCATTTCCGCTACCCGACTCCGACGTATCATTTGGATCATCGGTTAAGACGTAGCTTTTTGCCCAGTCATTCAAGTCACTCATGTTTTGTTTCCCCCTTCGTTGTGCGATTTAGCCTTGCAGTTTGCCTCCGCACCACGGTTCCGCATGAAGTGAGCAACGCATATCAGGGCTTATTCTTAGGGGAACAAGCCCTTGATTACCCACAGCACCAGGAAGGATACTAATTGGACAGGAAGATAAGCGTCAACGCTTTCCGCTGCCATTATTTTTATTTGGGAATTAGAGTATGTGTTCGGAAATACGGAGCGTAATAACGACCGATTGCCTACTTGGTGACGGGACCAAACACGAATAGACGCAGTAAATCAAGAACACTGCCCGGCCGCCACCGAACGGCAAATGCACCAACGAGCGAGTCCAACCGTTGCGGTGTTGAACTTTGGCGGCCCTGGCCATAGCGTCGAAACTATGAGTACCCCAGCTACTTCGATCTGGGTGCACTTCATTGGAGGACGACAACGTGTTGGTGACAACACCACCCCTGGAAAGGGCGGTCAAGCACGGCAAACGGGAGCTGACAGTCGCCGAGCAGGCACGTCTCGACGAGTTGCAGCAAGCACGGGAGCTCCTGTCAGCGCAGCGTGCCGATATGCGGGCAAGCGATCATCGCACTCGAGCCCAACGCCTGGCGTCGGAAACATTGCTGGATTATTACGACGCTGCCGAGATTCTGGACCTAAAGCCGCAAACCATGCGGGATCTGATGAAAGAGCGACGCAAGCACATTCGCGAGGAGGGCGAAGCCCGGCCGACCGATCTCCCAGAGCCGGACGCCTGGCGCCATCGACCGCCTCGGCGAGAACCCCGCTGGCGCGAGGGTAACTTCAGAGCCTGGGCGGTCCTCACCGGCCGCCTGCTCGAAGAAGACGCCCTGACCCCGCAACACTCCAAGCCCTCCGGGCGGCCGAAGGGCAGTAAGAACAAAGTCAGATTCTGATCACGCTAAAAATGGGTCTTCGCCGAAGCGAAGACCCATTGCGTTGTGTGACGGCCGATCAGTTGCCGTCGTCGCCGGACCACTTGGTGAGCCAGCGCGGATCCGGCTCGACACTGCGCGGAAGGAAACGGACGTCGACTGACATACGCATCATGTCGGTCTGGGTGTCCAAAGAGGCGTGCACAAGGTGCGGCGAGTGGATGGCGACATCGCCGGCCTGATAGTCGGCGTAGAGCCAGCGGCCGCCCAGCTGCTGGGCCGTCCAATCCAAATCGTGACTGATCGGCCGAGTGTCATTCGGCCGATCGGTTCGTTTTGTCTTCAGAACGTCCAGCTTGTCCTTGGCGATGGTGTGCGAGCCCTCGAGATAGGTCAAGCCGCCCGACTGAACCGGGCAGTCCCCTATCGGCAACCACATCGTGATGATGCTCGCCGAGCCCCGATCCATGTAGTCGAAATCGGTGTGGGCACGCGAGGAGAGCGGGCCCTTGTTGAAGTGACGTACGATCTGCCGGGGCAGCTGGAAGACCTGGTCGTCGTCGAGAAGGATCCGGGCCACCTGCTCAAGCTCCGGGCTCGCGGCGAACTGCTCGAACTCGGGCGAGCGCACCAGGGTGTGCGCCGGGTGGCCGGCTACGCCGTGGGAGAGCTGGCCCGCCGGGATGGTGCCCGACCAGATGCCCGCCTCGGGCGAGGTGTCCTCGGCGAAATAGGCCGGGTCGAACATTCCGAAGTAAAAGCCACGCAGCTGCATGACCTTCTCCCGGTCGAGAATCCCGCGCAGGTAGACATAGCCGTCCTGCTCGAACTGGGCGCGCAGCTTGTCTGGATCGCCCAGCAGCGCGGAGCTGTCCCGCATCGGCGCAAAGTTCTCAGAATCGGTGGTCACGGGAACGCCGTTGGACAGAACCTGCATTGCGTTTTCCTCTCAGGACAGTTCGGTGCGAAGCGCGTGGAGAACGTGGCGTTGCTCTGCCGTCGTCATCGACGGGAAGGCCGGAAGACAGATGTGGTGGCGGGTGAACCACTCGGCTCGCTCGAAGGTGCGCCCCGCGAAGCGCTCGGCGAAGTAGGGCTGGTCGCTGAGCAGGACGTCGTAAACCTCGCCTGCGAGCGAGACCCCGTGGCGCTGACGCAGGCGTGCCTTGAGCTCGGCCCGATCGATCGAGGGATCGAGGATGGCCATGTACTTGTAGTAGTTGCTCACCGAACCGGTGGGGATCGCATATCGCTTCACCCGTGGCACGCTGTCGATGTTCTCGTCGTACCAGGCGGCAAGAGCGCGGCGCATGGCGAGCATGTCGTCGAGCTGAGCGAAATGGGCCAGACCCACCGCGGCATGCACCTCGGAGAGCCGCCAGTTGTTGCCCAGCCGGTCGTGCACGTTCTTGTCGATGGAGATCTTGCCGTGGTCCCGGAGCTTGCGGGCCGCGTCGAGGTGGGCCTGGTCCTTGGCGACGAAGAAACCACCCTCACCGCTGGTGGCCACCTTGGCCGGGTGCAGCGAGTAGGTGCCCATCGCGCCCAGCGTGCCGGCCAGCTGACCATCGAGGGTGGCGCCCAGCGCGTGGGCGGTGTCCTCGACCACCGGGATGCCCCGGGCCGCGCATTCCGCCAGCACCTCCTTGAACGAGGGGGCGACGATTCCTCCAATGTGGACAACCACCACCGCGGCCACGTCATCGTGGCGGGCGAGCGCCTCGCGCAGCGACTGAGGATCCATGCCGAAGCCGTCCAGCTCGACATCGACGAAGTCGACTTTGCCTCCCATCCGCTCGATGGAAGCGGCTGTGGCGAAGAAGGTATTGACCGGCGCGAGCACGGTCTTGCCCGCCACGTTGAGCAGTTGGTAGGCGATGTCGAGGGCGGCCGTGCCGGTGGACACCGCGATGGACTCGGCGCCGGTGAAGCGCTGCGCCAGCTTCTCGAACTCCACCACCAGCTTGCCCTGGGTGAGCATGCCCGAGGCGAGCACCTGGTCGAGCCGGTCGGCTATCTCGAGCCGGGCCGGGATGCCGAAGTGCACCTTCAGCGGTGGGATGCCGGGGGTGGCGACGCGCGCGTTGCCGAAGAACGAGGCGAGCGGCTTGCCGATCTGCAGCTGCTCCTCGGCGCCGAAGGCCTTATATGCCCCGCTCACGGTGGCGTTCTCGCCGGCCAGCCAGAGCGGGCGCGGCGCGAGCGCGGCATAGAGGTCGGGCAGGTCGGCATAGCGCAGGATGCCGGGCAGGGCCAGCTCGCGGTTGCCTGCATCGGTGTAGGACCCGATCGCCGCATCCACGGCCACCGGCGCGCCACCACCGGCGATCAGCGCGGCGTGCAGGACGACGGCGTCTGTTCCGTACAACCCAATGGTTTCGATCTGTTGGTGATCGCGCAGCCAAGCCAGTGCCGAGAGCACGTCGTCGACCCCCGCCGCCAGGCGGGAGCGCCCCACCAGAAGCAGCGCCTCGTCGTCGGCTTCGTCCACAGTGGACAGCGCGAGCACGGTGAGCCCGTCGAGAGCGAGCGCGTCAGGGTCAGCGCCATAGGCGACGACGGCGCCCTGCTGGGTCTGCTCGTCGGGACGGACCAGCATCGCGGTGAAGGTAGAGCCGTCGTCGCGCCGGAACACCAGCTCCTCACGGCTGAGGCCGTCGCTGTCCAAACGGCGGGACTCCTGCACGGCAAGCACGCACTGCTCGGGCAGGGCGAGCCGCTGCACCACCGCCCGCACCTCGCCGGACCACCGGCGCAGCTCGGCCACCTCGCCCTGGCTGAACCTGTGCGATGGCGTGCGATCGAGCAATCGCGCCACCCGGCTGTCCCACATACTGTCTCCCTGCGCTGTCATCGCATACCTTCGTCCGTCGCCTGCCGGGCCGACCATGCCGACGCCACCATCTGATCAAGATCACGCTGAGCGGACCAGCCAAGCTCTTCGCGCACCCTATCGACTGCAGCGATAACTGTCGCGGGGTCACCATCCCGGCGGGGCCCGATCGCATAAGGCACTTCGACGCCGGTCACTTTGCGTAGGGCCGCGAGGACGTCGAGGACCGAGTAACCCTTGCCCGTGCCGACGTTGAGCACCTGCGCCGCCGGGCCGCGGGTCAGCCGATCGGCCGCGGCCACATGCGCGTCGGCCAAGTCTGCGACGTGGATGTAGTCGCGTACGCCCGTTCCGTCGTGGGTGGCGAAGTCGCCGCCGGTCACAGCCACCGGCTTGCCCGCGGCGAAAGCGCGGAAGATGACCGGGAAGAGGTTTGTCCCCCCGCGGTCGGCCAGCTGGTCGCCCTCTGCTCCGACCGCGTTGAAGTAGCGCAACGCGAGCCACGAGATATCGTGGGCGCGGCCGGCGTCGGCGATCATCCGCTCGCCGGCCAGCTTGCTGTAGCCGTAGGGACTGATGGGCTCGGCCGGGGTCTGCTCGGTGATGATCGAAGCCGATGGCATCCCGTAGACCGCGGCGGAGCTGGTGAACACGAGCTTCTTCACCCCGGTGTGCACCATCGCGGCGAGCAGCGTGACGACTCCGCCGATGTTCTCGCGGTAGTACAGCACGGGGTCGCGCATGGAATCGGGCACCGATTTCTTCGCGGCCACATGCATCACACCGGTCACCTCGTGCTGGACGAGCGCCTTCGCCAGGGCCTCCTCATCAAGCACCGAAGCGCAGATCAGCGGGACGCCGTCGGGCACGCGATGCGCGCTTCCGGTGGAAAGGTCGTCGTAGACGACCACCGGCCGGCCGGCCGCGTGCAGGCGCGCGACGATATGCCCGCCGATGTAACCCGCCCCACCGGTGACGAGCCAGACGTCGCGTCTAACCATTGCGCTGCAACACCTTTCGGTACACCTCGACGATCTGCCCGGCTACCCGCTCCGAGCTCAGCGAGCTGTGCAGCTCGCGCCCGTTGGAGCGCTCGGCGGCAGACAGGACGTCGGCCACCCGGTCTGCCAGCAAGCGGATCAGTTTAGCCCGCGCCTCGTCGTCACCCCAAGGTTCAGGAAAGTCCACCACCTCGGAATGCGTGACCCCGGCCAGCACCTTAGCCGCATCACCGACGTTGACCGAGACGATCGGCAGCCCCATCACGGCCGCCTCCTTGAGCACGCTCGGCGAACCCTCGGAACCTTTGCGCGAGGTGAACAGCAGCACGTCAGCGGCGTCGAACTTGCGCGGCACCTCGCTGCGGGGCTGGTTCTGTCCGACGATCAGCAGCTCGCGTACGTTGCGCCCACGCGAACGCAGCTCTTGCAGCACATCGCTGAACACGTCATAGCCCTTGACCTCGTTGGCGGGATGCCCGCCGAAGAGGATCGCGGACTCCCCTTTCGCAATGCCGAAGCGGGCCCGGGCGCCGGAACGGTCGCCGGGCGCGAAGAGCTTGAAGTCGACGCCGTCGGCGATGACGTGCCCGCCGGGATCGCCGGCGTTGTCCGCGAGGTTCTGCGAGACATAGATGCGCGCCGCGACGTCCTTGGCACCGAACCGGGTGAACGCCCGCTGCCACGACACGTTGATGTCGCTTCCGTAAAGCGACAGCACTTTCGGCACACCCGGGGCGAAGCGGGCGGAAAAGGCCGACATCCCGTAATGGGCGTGCACGACATCGTATCGGCCACGTCGCACCTTACGCCGGACTCGTTGGGCGGCAAGAAAATAGTCGGCCTTGCCCCGGTTCTGGGCGACCACCTCGACATCGACGTGCACGCCGAGGCGGCGCAACGCCTCGACCTGTTCCTTGACGAAGATGCCGCGGAAGCTGTCACCAACCGGCCAGATGTTGGTGACAGCGAGCACGCGCAACTGTTCGGATGCCATTTACTGCTTCTCGAAGAAGTCCCGCACGGCGGCCGCCACCCGCTCGAGCTGCTCATCGGTCAGCTCCGGGTAGATCGGCAACGACAGGCACTCCCGGGCGTAGGCCTCGCCGACCGGGAAGTCGCCTTCCTTGTGTCCCATGAACGCGTAAGCGGGCTGCAGGTGCAGCGGGATCGGGTAGTGGATGCCCGCCTCGATCTGCTGCTCCTTGAGGAACGCGAGCAGGGCGTCGCGATGGTGGGTGCGCACGACATAGTGGTGCATCACCGAGACCTGGCCGGGTGTGGCCGGGGGCAGCCGCAGGTCGCCGACACCGCGCAGTTTCTCGCTGTAGTCGGCGGCCAGCTCGCGCCGGCGCAGGTTGCCCTCTTCGAGCACGGTCAGCTTCACGTTGAGCACGGCCGCCTGAAGGGTGTCGAGCCGGTGCGCGTAACCGATCTCCGTGTGCTCGTACTTCGTGGTGCGCCCGTGGTCGCGCAGCATCTTCACCTTCGCGGCGAACTCGTCGTCGTTGGTGGTGATGCCGCCCGCGTCGCCGAAGGCGCCCAGGTTCTTGCCCGGGAAGAAGGAGAAACAGCCGGCGATTCCGTAGCCGCCCGCGCGGACCACCGTCCCGTCGGTCTTGACGATCTCCGCGCCCTGCGCCTGGGCCGCGTCCTCTATTACCGGTACGCCAGCGTCAGCGGCGATCGCCGCGATGGCCTCCATGTCCACCGGCCGGCCGTGGATGTGTACCGGCAAGATGGCGGAGACGCCTTCCATCAAGCCCTTCAGCTCGGCCGGGTCCATGTTGCCGGTCTCCGGGTCGATGTCGACGAAGCGCGGCCGGGCGCCGAGCCAGCTCACCGGCTCCGCCGTCGCGATGAAGGTGTGCACCGGGACGGCCACCTCGTCGCCGGGCCCGATGCCAAGCGCCGCGAGCGAAAGGTGCAGCGCGGCCGTGCCGGAGCCGACACCGATCGAGTGCTTGGTCCGGCAGAACTGAGCGAACGCGGCGTCGAAGTCTTTGATCTCCTGCCCGTTGATGAACCGGGTGTTGGAGATGACCTCCTGCATCGCGGCGTCGATCGCCTCCTTCTGCTTGGCGTAGGACGCTTTGAGATCCACCAGAGGAATCTTGGACATTGGCGAAGCTCCTATCACGAGCGCCGAGAAGGGACAACGGAGGTCGTGACGACTTTGGTCTTCACGACATGATCTGCCGGGACCGAGCGCAGGATCGTCGCGCCCGAGGCCACCTGCACCCGGTCACCGAGCTCCACACCGGGCTCGATGTGGATGCCGGTGCCCAGCCGCACCTGATCGCCGAGCTTGACCCGCGAGGAGGTCAGGCAGCCGGGACCGGTGGAACAATCATTGGCGACCACGTTGTGGTGGTCGAAGGAGTTGTAGGCGGAGAAGAAGTTGTTGTCGCCGACCACCGTCTCGGTGCCGATGTGGCAGAAGGCGCAAATGACGTTGCCCTTGCCCATCACCACCCCGGTGGCGACCTTGGAGGTGCGGTCGATGGCGTTGGTGAGCCGGACCCCGTTGGCCGCGCACAGCTCGCGAAGCTTGCGCCGGGCCGCGACCGAGGTGCTGATCGCGATGATCGCGGCATCGTAGTGCCCCGAATCAAGAAGCTCTTTGAGACGATCGGTGCCGCCCACCACCGGAACGCCGGCCAGCTCGACACCCCACTTGTCGCGGTTGTCGTCGACGATGCCGACCGCCTGCTGCCCGGGCAGATCGGCGAAGATGTCGATCACCTGGGTGGCCCCACGGCCGCCGCCGATGATGAGCACCCGCTCGACACCCGGCTGCGCGGTCAGCGGCAAGGGCAGCGTGCTGTAGTCGACCTGCTGGCCCGCGGCAGCGGCTGCCTCGACATCCTTGACCGTGATGAGGTGGCTGGCGTCCAACGTGGACAGATCCACGCCCAGCTCTTCGGCCCGCTTCACGGCCTTGACGCTCGCGCGCACCCCCGCACCCGCCGCGGCGGCGGCCTCGCGCTGCGCCACCAGCTGGGCCTCGTGCGCCTTGAGCGCCGCCTCGTCGTCGAAGAGCAGGGCGACCGGACTGGTCAGGCTCACCTCGTCCTTGACCGAAGCCAGCTGCAACAGGTATCCGCTCTCAGGCGCGACCACCTCGATAACCGCTTTGCTGGTCTCGATTTCCACGAGATCGGCCTGCGCGTCAATCCACTGTCCATTTTCGACGAACCAGGCCACGACGATGCCGGTTTCGCTGTTGACATCGGGCGTCGGGATGATGACGGGCTTCATTATTTCGCCGCCTCCAGGATCGCGGTTTCAATCTGTGGCGTGCCCACAAGCATTCCCGCCTCGCGCGCCCGCGATGACGGGATGACGGTGCGTTCGCTTGCCACGACTGAGATCGGGCGGCGAAGGCGGCCGAATGCCTTCTCGGACATGACGGCCGCGATCTCGGTGCCCCACGACCAGCCGCCTGTCCCCTCCTCCACGGTCACCAGGCTTCCCGTCGCGCGGACGGACTCCTCGACCGGGGTCCAGTCCATCGGCGAAAGCTGCGCCGGCACCAGCAGCTCGACGAAGATCTCCTCTTCGACCGCGAGCCTTTCGACCACCTCGGCGGCGAGCATGGCCTGATATCCATAAGCCAATACCGTTGCCGTGCAATCATTTCTGGGTACCGCCGAGAGCCCGATCGTCGAGCCGTGCTTGACGGCCATGAGGTCGCCGACCATCCCGCCCTCGGGCAGCCTCAGGTTCTGCGGGTAGAGCAGCTTGTGCTCGATGTAGAGAACCGGCGTGTTCTGTTCCAGGAAGCCGCGGAATGCCTCACGCGGGTCGTGAAAAAGTGACGCCGCAACGACTTTCAGGTGCGGCACGCCGAGGAAATGCTTCTCCAGGCTCTGGCTGTGGGTCGGGCCGTAACCGCGATGCCCACCGGAGGGCACCCGGAACACGACCGGACACGTCGCCTGCCCGTTGTACATGGCCTCATACTTGGTGATGTGATTGACCACCTGGTCAAAGCAAAGCGTGATGAAGTCACCGAACATGACCTCGGCGATCGGGCGCATTCCGGCCAGCGCCAGCCCCGCCGAGATCCCGGCGATGGCGCCCTCGCTGATCGGGGTGGTGCGCACCCTTTCCGGGAAGTCGGTCGACAGCCCCCGGGTCACCTTGAACGCCCCGCCATAGGGATCGATGATGTCCTCACCGATGAGCACGACCCGATCGTCGGTCTCCAGGCTCTCGCGCAGAGCCGCACCCAACTCCTTGGAAAAGATCATGGCAGGGCCCTCGCCGTCGCCACGACCTCGGCCAGCGCCGCTTCCACCTCGGCGTCGATGCGCTGCCACTGCGACTCGGCAATCCGCTGCCGGGCGATCGCGAGCGGCTCGGTGACCCAGCGCAGGGCCACCTCCTCCTCCGGCCGGTGATCGTCGCTTTTGGAGTGATGGCACAGCCGATAGGTGTGCACCAACAGAACTCGGGTCTTGCCGGTCGTGCGCACCGCCGCGATTTCGTTACCCGCCAAGGCATCCAGCTCGGCGACGTCGGTGGTGGTGGTCTCCGTGACCGGAATGCCGAAGGCCTCGAACCGCGCCCGCATGCTGCCGGCCGTGTTCAGCTCGGTCGGCGTGCTCTGCGCCCACTCGTTGTCCTCAAGGACGATCAGCAGCGGCAGGTCCCACAGGGCGGCGATGTTGAGCGTCTCGTAGACCGCGCCCTCGCCCAGGGTGCCGTCGCCGATGAAGACCACGCTGACCCGATCCGAGCCGCGCAGCTTCATCGCGAGCGCTATCCCGGCCGCGGTCGGGACGATCCCACCCTGCACGCCATTGGACATGAACCCGGGCGCGCAGACGTGCTGGCTGCCGCCGATGCCGCCGCAGACGCCCGCCTCCTTGCCCATGATTTCGGCCATCAGACCCAGCGCATCGCCTGTGCGGGCAAGGTAATGGCCGTGGCAGCGATGGTTGCTGAAGATGTGGTCGCCCTCTTCCACGTGCTCGATCACACCCACCGCGTCGGCCTCCTGGCCGATACAGGCGTGTGTCGTGCCGTTGAGCACACCCTCGTCGAAGAGACCGAGCAGCGTCTCCTCGAACCGCCGGATGAAGCGCATCCGCCTATACAGCCGCAGATCGCGAGGCTCCTCGGGGGTTCCCATGGTCCTCGGGTCGGCCTGCAGCTCGCGCTGGCGAGGAATGCGGGTGGGGGCGATGGTCACTGTCCCTTCACCGCCACCTTCGCGCCGTCGTGGCGCAGCGACTCGTCGACGGCCTCGAGGACGGCGACCGTGCGCACGCCGTTCCAGCCGTCGACGACCGGGCGGCGGTTGGCGTCCACGCATTCGATGAAATGGCGCAGCTCGGTGGAGAGCGGCTCCACCATCGGCAGGCTCGGCACGTGCATCGCGCCGTCGCGCAGCCGGTATTGCCAAGCGCCGTAGGCATCGGCGTCGAGGCGGTCGGCGCCCTTGTCGTAGATCTTCAGGCGGCCGTCGGCGTCCATGTCGTCGTAAACCAGCATCTTCTTGCTTCCCACCACGGTGGTGCGGCGGGTCTTCGACGGATCCAGCCAGCTGACATGCATGTGGGCGAGGATGCCGCCGGGATAGCCGACAGTGACGAACATGACGTCTTCGACAGCCTCATTGAGGTACCGGGCACCGCGCGCCGACACCCATTCCGGCGACGAGCCCAGCAGGTAGTTGGCGATCGACACATCGTGCGGGCCGATGGACCAGAAAGCGTTGATGTCGCTCTGAATCCGGCCCAGGTTGAGCCGTTGCGAGTGTAGGTAAAGCACCTCGCCGATCTCGCCGTTGTCGACATATTCCTTCATCGCGCGCACGGCCGGGTTGAACTCGAAGGTGTGCCCCACCATCAGCACGAGATCTTTGTCGTCGGCCGTGGTGGCAAGCTCCACCGCATCGGCGGTCGACAGTGCCAGCGGCTTCTCGACGAAGACGTGCTTGCCCGCGGCGAGGGCGCGACGCGCCAGCGGCGCGTGACTCGCGGCCGGTGTGGCCACCACCACAGCGCTGACCCCGTCATCGGCGAGCACGGCATCGAGGTCGTCGGTCACGTTCACGTTCGGGTAGAGCGAGGCCGCTTTCTCCCTGCGCTCCGGCGAGAGATCGACCAGGTGACGCCACCGCGGCCCGGCCAGAGCGCCCAGGTTACGGGCGAGGTTCGGACCCCAGTAGCCGAAGCCGATCTGCGCAATCGCACCCGTCATGTCATCTCCCGCCTTTCTGGGCGAACATTATCTTCATCGCCGGCCGCGATGGCCGCCGAGGCCGCCGAAGAGGGCATAGACCACAGCAGCGCCCACCCGAAGCCGAGAACGCCGAAGAGCATCGGCGGGAACAGCGGGTCCTCCAGCGACGCCGACCAGGTGGCAATGAGCACCGCGAAGGCGATGGCCGCGGTCGACCACAGGAAGATCGCGTCGCGCGGCTCGTTGCCGTGCCTGCGAGCCGCGCTGACCAGGGGGGCACTGATCAGGTACATCCAGGCAAGATACGCGATCAGGCCGAGCGCGCCCACCTCCACCAGCAGGTGGAGCCAGAAAACGTCCACCGAGGTGGATTTAAAGTCGTGCAGGTCGAAGCCCTTCGGCCCGAGAACGTCTTGAAAACGCTGGTCCATGTTCCAGTCGGGGTCTTCCTTGACCGCGACGATTCCGCCGAACTGGCCGACCCCATAGCCCAGCACCGGGCTTTCCGCCCACAGCTCGGTGCCCTGCTTGATGAAGATGATGCGGATCTCCCGGTCGCATTCTGGCGATTTTGTGTCGATGCACTCGGGGCGGTCGTCCTCGCCGGGAGTGAACAGCGCGCCGATGAATCCGTTGACGCGGTAGATGAGATCGTCGCGATTCTCTTTGAGCAGCACCATCGGTGAGGCCCCGACCACCCCGATGATGAGACCAGCGACGATGAGGCGCTTGAGGTCGCGACGCCTCACCACGGCGACGGCCACCACGGCGGCAAGCGCGGCGACAAGCGACAGCCGCGACTGGGCCACGGCCAGACCCACCGCGATGAGGACGAAAAGCGCCCACCAGCGGGGCTTGATCTTCTCTGCGACGAGGAACCAGGCGAGCAGCCCGAGCAGCATGAAGCTGGTGACATGGCCGAGGTCGTTGGGGTGTTCCAGCAGACCCTGGGCCCGGTGCTCGCCGGCCCACTGCAGGTCGACCCAGCCGAGGGCGGTGTAGGCGGACTCCCCCACGATGAACTGCCAGATCGCGACGACCGAATTGATGGCGATGATGACGCCGCCGATCCAGAGCAGCGGCTTGAAGCTGCGCCAGCCCGGGGCGACGGCCCGCATCGCGTAGAAGACCAGGACACCGCGGAAGTAGACAAACATCGCCTGGCTGACCAGCAGGGCTGAAGATCCGCCAACGATCCCGGCCACCACCATGATCACGCCGAGGATCAGCAGCACCAGATCGGCCCTGGTGCGTAGCCGTCCCCAGCTGCGGTCGACCGAGAACTTCACCGCGGTGAGCGCGAGAAGCGAGAAATAGAGCACGCTCTTGAACGTCTTGGGCCAGCCGACTTCACCGAGCGCGGTGACAAGCCAGCTTTCCAGGAGCACCTCGACGAGAAGCACCCCGAGCAGCGCCACGATCGCCTTGCCCAGCCACGCGGAAACCGGGCTCGCATGCGCCGACGGCGGCGGATCAACGGTGTGTGGCATCACCACCTCGCCAGTTTGCACACCCGCTCCTTGCCACCTAACCGCGTAAAAATGGACGCTAGCAGCCAAGTCTTGGCGCTTGCAAACGGGCGATCTCTACGCGCTGTAACGGGCGTCACCCAGAATCCGCCGCAAGTCGCGGCGCAGGAGAGCCACCGCGATGGCACCGCCGGCCACCGCCGCACCGATGCCGGCCAGCCATCCGTGCGGGAGCACCTGCGCCACCAACAGCCCGGCCACCACCACCGCGACCGACCTTGCGATCGGCCCGAACCAGGCCAGCTGGTGACGCTTGGCAACCGCGCTCAGCGGCCACGCCGCGCTGACCGCCGCGGCGATCAGGTAGGCCAGACCGACCCCGACATCGCCGAAGGCCAGCCCCAGCGGGATCGCCGCGCCGACCCCGGCGAACCAGCCGACCACGGCCGACGACACCGGCACCCGCACCTCACGCGGCGTCCCGCTGGACAGCGCGTTGATCGCGGCCACCGGGGTCACCATGAGATAGGTCGCCAGCAGCAACACCTGCAACACCACCGTGCCATCGGCGAACTGGGGCGGGTAGATCAGCGTGAGGACCTGCCTGGCAAGCATGATCGCCACCACGAACAGCGGCGCGAGGGCCACGAACAGCGCCCGGGTCGACAGGTCGGCCTGACGGCGGATCGATTCCAGGTCCCCCGAGCCGTGAGCGTGGGCCATCGCGGGGAAAAGAGCCATCCCGAGCGCGCGGGGCAGGAAGTAGAGCGGAGCCACCAGGCTCACCGCGGTGACGAAATACTTCACCTCGGCCGGAGTCGTATAGATAGCGGCCAGCAACGGCAACGCCTGCAAGAGCCCAGCACTGGCCAGCCCGCCCAGGCTCGCCATGCCGACATAACCGGCTATCTCCCGCCGTTGCCCCCTCGGCACCACCACTCGCCCACCGGCCACCGCCACCCCAGCACCCAGCCCACCTGCAGCGCCACTGCCCAAAGCGCCTGCGCCGCCAGACGCCGCACCCGGCCCACCGGCGGCGTTCCAGCCCAAGGCGTCCACGCTGCCAGCTGCGCCACCGCTGGCGGCGGCCGATCCGTTGGCCGCCCCGCCGAAGGCCCGCGACTCGCCAGCCGCACCGCCGCTGAAGGTCACGGACTCACCAGCGCTGAGGGCGCTTGGCCTGCTGGCCAGGGTGTCGCGGGAGGTGATTGGGGCGGCGGCGGTGTGGGGGGTGGGTTGTTCGGGGATCCAATTGTCCAATGTGGAGTCTGTGGAGCGGCGCAGGACCAGCCAGGAGCCGATGACCAGCACGGTGTAGCCGAGCGTCAGCGGCATCAGGTAGGCGTGCCAGCCGAATGCCACCACCAGCACGGTCAGTGCGATGGCGGTCACCGAGCCGATCAGCTCCAGGCGGACGTAGGACTCCACCCGGTCGAAGCCGTAAAGGGCCGACTTCTCGATGCTGTAGATCGAGAACGCCACCGTCAGCAGGCCGACCGAGAGCGCGTCAGCGCCCGAGTAGCCGTAGAACAGGCTGCCCGCGCCCACGACCAGGCCGAGCGCCAGCGAGCAGGCGTAGCCGACGATCAGCAGCAGCCGGTACACCGCACGGGCCATCGCCACGTCGGAGCGGCCCAAGTGATAAGGAATGAACTTCGCCGCCGCGCTGGACAGCCCGCCGGGCAGGAACAGGCCCGCCACCATGGTCGAGCCGATGAGGATCCCGACCGCGGTGAAGGTGGACTCGTCTGTGCCGTGGGCCACGAGCGCGCTGTGGACCAGCCGCGTGATCCCCAGCGCGGCGATGGCGAGCATCGACAGCAGACTTGCCCGGATGACCGCCACCCCGCGTCGCACCCCGGACGGGGACGCGGCGGGGGGCATGTCCATGGCGACCTCAGCCACGCCGTTGCGCCAGGCGATCGATGACCTCGTAGTAGTTCTGCTTCTGGTAACGCCAGGTGCGCCCCACCATGACCTCGCGGGCGCGGTCGGCCTGAGCGTTTGCCTTCTCCGGGTCACGGATCAGGCGCAGCATGGCATCGCGCAGGTTCTCCGGACTGGCCGTATCCACGTAGGTGACGGTGTCCTCTGGGAAGTAGCGCTCGATGGTGGCGTTGCGGAACGTGATCACGGGGATGCCCATCACCGCGTACTCCATCAGCTTGTTCGGAAGCACGTTGGACGTCCACGGATCGAGCTGGCTCGCCAGCACCCCGATATGGATGCCCTCCAGCTCCCGGGTCATCTGGCTGACCGGCAGGAGCTTGGTGGGCAACTGCACCGCGTCGGTGAGGTTCAGCTCCTCGACCCGCCGCCGAAGCGGCTCAATCCCATCTCCGCTGCCCCACACCTTCAGCCGCGCTTTGGGCGCTTCCCCATGCATCGACGCGAGCGCCTCGGCGACCTGGACGAGGCCATGTCTCGGGGCCACCAGACCGTGGTACCCGAAAACGACTTCACCGGCTGGATCCCAGGTCTTGAATGGGCGCGGCATGAAGTGACGGTCGTCGGGACAGTTCATGACCGTGGTCACCCGGGTCTTGGTCATGGTGCGAAGCATGTCGGCATAGGGCTCGTGGACCGTGAGCACCTCATTCGCGAACCGAAAGGACGCTCTCTCGCTCAGCCGAATGGCCGACATCAGGGCATTTTTGTTCTCGAACTTCGAGGAGAACAGCTCGGATGTCAGATCGTGGACGTCGAGCAGCACCGGAACCCGCAGCGCCCGCTGCACCGACGCGCAAAAGACGAGAGCCTCGGGCATCGAGTGGGCCTGTACCACGTCAAACTTTCGCGCCCAGCGGGCAAGCCGAGCGGTGGCCCGGGCGGTGAACCCGCCGTACAGCTTGATGTAGGAAAGGCTCGACTCACCCCGGTACTTCTGCGTGGGCAGGTGAACTACGCGCACTCCGTCGACGGTTTCGACGTCGGGCTTGCCCTCGGCATGCAGCGCCACGACGGTGACCTCGTCGCCACGGTCCACGAGCGCCTCCGCCTGCCGGCGCACCCGGGCATCGGAGTCATACTCACTGACCACCACCATGCCGACCCGTAGCGGGCGTCGAACTGCTACATCCACGCAGCCGAGAATAGCGTCTGCAAAATCGGATGCCGCTGTTCCTCCCTGGCGAGGCGGCTCGGCGAATGACAACACATCGATGTAGATCGAAAAGATCGGCTGAGGAACGTCTATCCAGCTTCCTCAACTATGGTAAAGAGCCTAGAGCGGGATGTTGGTGTGCCGGCCCCGGCTGCCAAGGCCCTTCGACACGGCTTCGGCCAAACGGCGGCGGGTCTCCTCGGGTTTGACGATGTCGTCGACGACCCCGATCTCCAGCGCGCGGTCGACGCCACCCGCGGCGCGGGTCTGCTCTTCGATCAGACGCGCCCGCAGCTCCTCGCGGGTCTCGGGCGGCTCGGCCGCCAATTTGCGCCGGTGCAGAATGCCGACCGCGGCACTGGCCCCCATCACCGCCACCTCGGCGGTGGGCCAGGCATAGACCGCAGTCGCGCCCAGCGAGCGCGAGTTCATCGCGATGTAGGCGCCGCCATAGGCCTTGCGGGTCACCAGCGTCACCCGCGGCACCACCGCTTCGGCGAAGGCGTGCAGCAGCTTGGCTCCGCGGCGGACCACGCCTTCGCGCTCCTGGCCCAGGCCCGGCAGGTAGCCGGGGACGTCCACCAGCACGATCAGCGGCACCCCGAACGAGTCGCACATGCGCACGAAGCGGGCTGCTTTCTCCGCGCTGGCCGAGTCGAGGCAGCCGCCGAGCCGCAGCGGGTTGTTGGCGATGACGCCGACGGTGCGGCTTGCCAGCCTGCCCAGGGTGGTGACGATGTTCGGCGCCCATTTGCCGTGCAGCTCGACACCCTGCTCATCGAGAATGGCCTTGATGAGCGGCTTGACGTCGTAAGCCCGGGAGGGCTTGTCCGGCAACAGGGTGCTCAGATCGTTGTCGATGCCGAGCAGCGCGGGCAGCAGGGTTCCCTGCTGGCCAAGCAGGCTGGCGAGCTGGCGAGCGCTGGCGATCGCCGCGGCGTCGTCCTTGGCCGCGATGTGCGCCACACCCGACTGCTTGCCGTGGATGTCCGGGCCGCCCAGCGAGTCCATGTCGACCTGTTCGCCGGTCACGCTTTTGACGACCTCGGGACCGGTGACGAAGATGCGCCCGGCCCCGGACATGATGACGATGTCGGTGAGGGCCGGGCCGTAGGCGGCGCCCCCGGCGGCCGGCCCGAGCACCACGGAGATCTGCGGCACCTTCCCCGAGGCCCGCACGATGGCGGCGAAGACCAGCCCCACCCCGTCGAGCGCGGAAACCCCTTCCGGCAGGCGTGCTCCGCCCGAGTGCCACAGGCCGATGACCGGGATCCGTTCGGCGAGGGCGGCATCTATCGCCGCCACGATGCGCTGACAGCCTTCGACCCCCATCGCGCCGCCCATCCGGCCGGAGTCGGTGGAGAAAGCCACCGCCGGTGCGCCGTCGATCATGCCGCGGGCGGCGAGCACCCCGCACTCATCGATCGGCCCGAGCAGGTGCAGGCTCTCGCTGTCAAACAGATCCCGCAGCCTGATCACCGGGCTCGCGTATTCGACGACTGTCGTTGTCACAGGTCCTCCCTGGGCTTGCCGGCGGCCTTGGCTACTGTCGGCCACTGCTTGAGCACCACCGTGGTGTCGCTGTGGGCCGGGCCGGCCACGGCCGCGTAACGCCCGCTGCCCACCGCCAGAGAACGCACCAGCCACTGCTTCGGGCCGGACCGGCTCAGGCTTTCCACCACGACCTCATCCTGCTCGGGGCGCACATCCAATGTGGATAGACAACGTAGCCCGGTGGCCTTGAATACCGCTTCCTTGCGGGTCCAGCTGCGGTAGAACAGGCTGTGCCGGTCGGCCTTGTCATGGTCGGCGAGCACCTTGCGTTCCGGCTCGCTGAGCGCGAGCGACTCCAGCGCCTCGATGTCGACCGGCCGCGCCACCTCTATATCGACGCCGAGCAGGTGCCTGCCGATGGCCAGCAGCCAATCCTGTCCGGAGTGGGACAGGCTGAACCACAGCGGCGCACCCGCGGTGTGCACCACCGGCCGGCCGCTGGCGGCGCGCCCGCAGGACGGGCAGGTCGCCCGGCCCATCCGCAGCGTGATCGGCGGCGCGTGCAGATATCCGCCCAGAATCTTGCGGGCGGCCGCGTGCGAAGCGGCGAACCGGGCCGCGGTCACCGGGCTCATCCGCAGCCATCGGGCATGTTCCTCTTTGGACAGCATGGCCCAGTCGGCGTAGGTGGTCTCGCGCGGGGCGACACCCTGCCAGACGTGTAGTTCGTTCTCCAGAAGCATGGCACGCCCTCCATCCACGTGTGCTGAATCACATCCAAGTCAGACACCCGCTACTAGATGGCTGGTCGAGCGCCTTTGCGTCCAGGCGACTTCAAGCTCTGCTCCAGACCGCGTCGGCAACCTTCTTGGCGTCAAGCCCAGGTATGAGAAGGGGAACTCAATGAGCAAGCCAACCCAGCTGACCATCGACGATCTTAAGAAGATTATGCGCGAGTGCGCCGGCGAGGACGATGCCGTGAGCCTGGAGGGCGACATCCTCGACACCTCGTTCCTCGACCTCGGCTATGACTCGCTCGCGCTGCTCGAAACCGCCGCTCTGGTCAAGCGGCAGTACGGGGTCACCGTCTCCGACGAGGACCTGCACGGAATCGAGACCCCGCGCGCCTTCCTGACCAAGGTCAACTCTGTATTGGCCCCGGTCTGATGTCCACGCAGGCGAAGGTCGCTCTCGTGACGGGAGCGACCAGCGGGATCGGGCTAGCCTGCACGCAAACACTTGCCCAGCAAGGGTTCGCGGTCTTCGTGGTGGCCCGCAGCGGAGAGAACGTCTCCTCCGTCGTCAAGCAGCTCCGCGAGGACGGCTACGAAGCCGCCGGCGCCGTCGGTGACGTGGCCTCCACCGATTCGGTGAAAGAGGCCGTGGCACAGGCGGTGCAGACCTACGGGCGCATCGACGTGCTCGTCAACAACGCCGGCACGAGCGGCGGCGGCGAGATCCACAAGTTGCAGGAATCGTTGTGGCTCAACGTTGTCAACACCAACCTCAACAGCGTCTTCCGGGTCACCCAGGAGGTGCTGGTGCAGGGCGGCATGCTGGAACGCGGCTGGGGCCGCATCATCAGCATCGCGTCCACCGGAGGTAAGCAAGGCGTGATCTACGCTTCCCCCTATTCGGCCTCCAAGCACGGTGTCGTCGGCTTCACCAAAGCCGTTGGGCTGGAGCTGGCCAAGACCGGGGTGACGGTGAACGCGGTGTGCCCCGGTTACGTGGAAACCCCAATGGCGGTAAAGGTTCGCCAGGGTTACGCCGTGCACTGGGGAGTCACCGAGGAGATCGTGCAGGACAAGTTCGACGCGAAGATCCCGCTCGGGCGCTACTCCACCCCGGAGGAAGTCGCCGGGCTCGTCGGCTACCTGACCACCGACACGGCCGCATCCATCACCGCACAGGCGATCAACGTCTGCGGCGGATTGGGCAATTACTAAGGAGGGGCCGTGACAGTCGCCTCTAGTCGCACCCACGTCACGAGTCACATCATCAACATAAACGCGCCTGCCGAGACGATTTACGGGCTCATCTCCGACGTCACGAAGTGGCCCTACATCTTCTCGCCCACGGTGCACGTGCAGACCATGCAGCTGGACGAGAACAACGAACGCCTGCGGCTGTGGGCCTTCGCCAATGGCGAGGTGCGCACCTGGGCGTCGCGGCGCACGCTCGACCCGGGCTGCCTGCGCATCCGCTTCCATCAGGTGGTGACCTCGCCGCCGGTGGAGTCGATGGGCGGCGAATGGGTCGTCGAGCCGCAGACCGACGGGTCCACCCGGGTGGTGCTGCTGCACGACTTCACCATCATCGACGACGATCCCGAAGCCAGAGCCTTCGTCACCAAAGCGGTGGACACCAACAGCAACGCCGAGCTTGCCTCGCTGAAGAAGGCGGCCGAGTTCGGCGAGGACTTCGACACGCTGGTGCTGACCTTCTCCGAGTCGGTCTATGTCGAAGCCACCGCGGACAAGGTCTACGACTTCCTCTACCGGGCCGACCTCTGGCCGGAGCGGCTGCCGCACGTGGCTCGCCTTGAGCTGACCGAGACCGTACCCAACGTGCAGTCCATGGAAATGGACACCAAGAGCGTTGACGGCTCGATCCACACCACCCGGTCGGTTCGGGTGTGCTTCCCCAACGAGGCCATCGTCTACAAGCAGACCGGCACCCCGGAAATCATGGCGGCGCACACCGGCCGCTGGGACATCCGCGACAACGGAAGCGGAGTGGAGCTCAGCTCCCAGCACACGGTGATGATCCGCCCTGAGGTCGTGCCCAAGGTGCTCGGTCCAAACGGGACGGTGCAGGAAGCCCGCCACAAAATAAAGCACGCCCTGAGCACCAACAGCATGACGACCATGCAGCACGCCAAGAAGGCTGCTGAACAAAGCTGAACGGAGCCGACCATGACGACAGACGCGGCGACGATCTCTCAGCCCGACGCCACCACGTTCCGGGCGGCGATGGCCAGTTTCCCGACCGGAGTCGCGCTGCTGACGCAAGGCACCGGAGCCGAGACCAATGTGATGACCCTCAACTGCTTCGTCTCCGTGTCGTTGCAGCCCTTGCTGATTATGGTCGGCGTGGGCGGCAGCGGCCGGATGCGCGCCCAGGTGTCAAGGCGGCGCAGCTTCGCGGTGAACGTGCTCTCACAGGAACAGCGCGATCTGTCGGCCCGGTTTGCCAGGCCGGACCGGCCCACCGGCGAGGCGGCCATGGTGCACCTGAGCGCGATCGAGGGGATCACCGGCAACGCGGTGCTCCCCTCCGCGGTGGCCTGCTTCGAGTGCCGGCTGCACGCGGAGTACCCGGGCGGCGATCACATTCTGCTCGTCGGCCGGGTGGTCGCCATCCACTGCGAGGACCCGAGCCGGGAGCCGCTGCTGTTTCACCGCAGCCGCTACGCCAGCCTGATCTGAGGAGTCACCCATGGCAAAGATTACCTACAAGTCCTTCGACGGAACCACCACGATCGTGGATGTGCCGGCCGGACGAAGCGTGATGCGCGGTGCTGTGGCCAACGGCATCGCCGGGATCCTGGCCGAATGCGGCGGGGGCGCCACCTGTGGCACCTGCCACGTGTACATCGACGAGGACAACACGGTGCCGTTGCCGCCGATGCTGGACCTGGAGGACGAGCTGCTGGAGGTGACCGCCAGCGAGCGCAAGGACAACAGCCGCCTCGGCTGCCAGATGCCGGTAAGTGAGGACATGGACGGGCTGGTCGTGCACATGCCCGAGCGGCAGTTGTGATGGACGTCGGCGACGTGGTGGTCGTCGGTGGCGGCCAGGCCGGGTTCCAGGTTTGCGTTTCCTTGCGCGACAACGGGTTCACCGGCAAGCTCACGCTCGTGTGCGGTGAGCGGGTGCCGCCCTACCAACGGCCGCCGCTGTCGAAGTCCTTCCTCTACGGCGACGCCGATCTGCCGTTCCGCCCGGACGACTTTTACCCCCAGCACCGCATTGACGTGGTGGAGCGCAGCGCGACCGGCATCGACCGGATAGAGCACAAGGTGCACCTCGATGACGGCCGGCAGCTGCCCTACCACCGGCTCGTGCTGGCCACCGGGGCCTATCCGCGGCTGCTCAACCTGCCCGGATCCCGGCTGCGCGGGGTCACCGCGCTGCGCACGCTGGCCGACGCGGAAATCCTCAAGGGCCAGCTGGAGACCAGCCGCCGTCTCGTGGTGATAGGCGGCGGCTTCATCGGCTTGGAGGTCGCCGCCGCCGCCCGCAAGCTGGACGTGCCGGTCACCGTCATCGAAAGCCTCAGCAGAACCATGGCCCGAGCCGTTTCCATACAGATGTCCACGCATCTGACGCAGGAGCACGGCCGTCAGGGCACCACCGTCCTGGTTGGACGATCGGTCACCGCCTTCGACGGCGACGCCTCGGGCCGGGTCACCAAGGTGGTGCTCGACGACGGGAGCCGTCTGGAGGCCGACCTGGTGGTCGTCGGCGTCGGAGTGGCGCCCGACACCGAGCTGGCCGCGGGGGCGGGCTTGAAAGTCGACAACGGTGTGGTGGTCGACGAATACCTGCGCACCGAGGACGAGACCATCTACGCGATCGGCGACTGCGCGAGCTATCCCAGCGCGCACTCCGGCGGTCAGCGGGTGCGGCTGGAATCGGTGCAGAACGCGGTCGACCACGCCCACTGCGCCGCGGCCAACATCTGTGGCAAGCCGACTCGGTACACGGCCGTGCCGTGGTTCTGGAGCGACCAGTACGGCATCAAACTGCAGATCGCCGGAATCTCCACCGGCTGCGACCAGACGGTCGTCGCTGGAGACCCCGAAGCGGGAAAGTTCTCCGTCTTCTGCTTCCGGCAAGGCAAGCTCATCGCCGTCGAGTCGGCCAACAAGCCGGCCGACCACGTGCTCGCCCGCAGACTCCTGGCCGGCGATCCCGACCTGACGCCACAAGAGGTGGCCACGCCGGGCTTCGACCTCAAGGCCAGACCCAAACCGCCGGTGGGGTAAGCGAAGGGGGCCCGCCGAGGCGGACCCCCTTCGTCTATCACGCACCCAGCAGGGTTTCGGTGAACGGGCCGGCCGAGATTTCGAAGCGCAGCGCCACGTGGCTCGTCGCCGCCACCACATCGCGCCAGAACCGTTGCAGGTCGTTGGTTTCGGCCAGGCCGCTGGTGCCACCGGCCTTCACCAGACCGTTGACCGCGGTCACCAGCAGCTCGGCGGCCAGCGCGGAGTCGCGAGCGCAGCGAGCGGCGGTGGGCCGGGTCACCGGTTGCGTGTCAAGGGTGGCGGCCACCCTCTCGACGAACAGCCGAGCCGCCTCGATTTCCCCCGAAGCGCGCGCCAGGCCCTGCGCCACACCCGGCGAATGCTTCTTGCCGGCCAGAATGGCGATGGTTGTGTTCAAGGCGCCGATCGCGGCGCCGAGGGCGGGCCCGGCGAAGGTGAGGCCGCCGGCCGCGCCGAAGGGCACGTTGTGCGCCGGCGCCGTCGAGTGCTCGTTGCGGCCGGTCATGATGGCCGACCGCTCGAAGGTGAGGTGCGAGGGCACGAACACGTCGTCGACGACGAGCGTGTGGCTGCCCGTCGCCTTCATGCCGACGCTGTCCCACGTCGCCTCGATGGCATACTTTTCCCTTGGTACCGCGAAAAACTTGGCCACACTGGGATCCCCGGCGGGACCGCACAGCAGGGCCCAGTCACCGAATTCGCAGCCGCTCACATAAAGCCAGCGCCCGCCGATGCGGTATCCGCCCTCGACCTCGGTCGCCGAGCCGGAGGCCACCAGCCCCGACACGATGAACCGGTCAGGCCCGTTGCCCCACAACACCTCCTGCCCCGCCACGGGCAGGTAGGCCGCGAAGCGCCCCGAGTAGGCAGAAAGCGAGGCACACCAAGCGGTCGCCGGGCAGCCCTCACCGACGGCGATAACCGCCTGCGTAAGCTCCGCGAACGTGCCTTCGCTGCCGCCCCACTTGGCGGGCACGAAGTGCCGGCTGAACCCCGAGCTGGTCAGGGCTTGCACGACCGCGATGTCCAGTCGCCCGGCACGATCCGCCGCCTGCGCATGCTCGGCGGCGATCGCCTTGAGTTTCTCTGCCAATGGCAGCAATTCCTGCATCGTTCCTCCTACGCGGGCAGTCTTTTCGCCCCAGCATGGCCAGCGGCGGTCGATCGCCGCTCGAGGGCGCACTGGCAATGTCTTCTCATGACCGTCAATGCCGAGCTCTACGCGGAAGTGCAGCAGTTCTATGCCAACCAGATGCGGCTGCTGGACAATCTGAAGATTGAGGACTACGCCGCCACCTTCACCCCCGACGGGTGGATCGAACACGCCCACCGCAACGAGCGGGCCGAGGGACGCGCCACCATGATTGCCGGAATGTATGCGGCACTGCCCCGATACAAAGGTGTCGTGGTGCGCCACTGGTACGACCATCTAGTCATCGAGCCAAGCGACGGCGACTCGCTGAAGGTCTCCTACTACACGCTGGTGACCCGCGTGGACAAGGAGGGCCATGTCGTCTTCGAGCCCACCTTCACCGTCGACGACGTTCTGGTGCGCATCAACGGTGTTCTGCACACGAAGTCCCGGTACATCGTCAAGGACACCCCGACCGACTGAACCGTCCCATCCCCCCGCCGCCGGGCCGCGTCACACACGGCCCGGCGCCTCTTGGTGCGACAGAATGTTTCGGTGAAAGAGCAACCGGACTACAACCTCGACCGCACAGTCTTCTTTTCCGATGCGGTCTTCGCCATCGCCATGACTTTGCTGGCATTGGACCTTCCCCTGCCGGAGGGCGAAACCAACGCGGAGATCTGGCGCAGCTTCGCCGAAAACCTCGATGACGGCTACTTGGCTTTCGTCATCAGCTTTCTGGTGATTGCCATGTTCTGGATCCGGCATCACCGTTTCTTCCAGCGGATCGCGCGCCTGAACACCAGTCTGGTGGTGTTCAACCTGTTGAGTCTGTTCAGCATCATCGTTGTCCCGTTCGCCACCAGAGCGCTTCCCTCGCAAGGAAAATTCAGCCTCGGCCCGATCCTCTACTCGTGCGTGATGCTGCTGTGGGGCTTGGCTTTCGTGCTGATGGTGCGCGCCGCGCAGCGGGGAAGGCTGTGGCGCGACGGCACGCCGAGCTCCACACCGGGCGACCTGATCTTTGGTACCTTCGCCGGCCTGTCCATGTTCGCGGTGTCCATTCCGCTGGCGTTGATCGACCCGCGGTTGGCGCAGGCAAGCTGGGTCCTCATCCCGGTCGTCGCCGCGACCGCCGGCCGGCTCCGGGAGCGGGGGCGCCCTTCCCCTGCGTAACAGAGTTGAAACTCCGCGTTTGTAACGAATAGATTGGTGCTCATGTCAGGGCCCACTCATGACGTATGCCACTAGAGCAAGCCCCGCTGTTACTCAAAGATTGCCCCAGGTTGCTCAATTTGGAGGCTGGGTGCGGTGGAAGACAGGTATGAGGCGTTCATCATGGCGGACCCCGTCTTCTACGACGTCCTGCACGCGCGGCAGGCGGAAAGCAGCCCCTTCGCCGTGGCAGAGCGCGAGCTGCCCGCCGGGTGGAAGCGCACTGAGCAGGATGACTGGCTGGTCTTCTATCCCGCAGACGCGAAGCTGCCCTTGCAGGGCTGGAAGATCCATGTGTCCGCGTGCCTGGACAACGCCGAGAAGGTGCTCGCCGCGGTGTGGGACTACTGCGTGTCGCGCAACATCGAGTTCAAGTTTCTGCGCTCGCACGCTGCCTTGATGGCGCGGGTGTCCAAGTACGCCCCGCGCGGCTACAGCGGCAAGCTCGTGACGATCTATCCCGAGGACGACGCGGCTTGCGAAACGATCCTCAACGAGCTCGGTGAGCTGCTCGAAGGCGAGCCAAGCCCCTACATCCTCAGCGATCTGCGCTGGGGCAAGGGCCCGCTGTTCGTGCGCTACGGCAGCTTTGTCAACCGCTTCATGGTCGGTGACGACGGCCAGCTCGTCGGCGCCATCGCCGATGACACCGGCACTCTGGTGCCGGATCGCCGGGCCCCGGTGTTCTATGTTCCGCCCTGGATCACCCTGCCCGAGTTCCTCGAGCCCCATTTCGCCGCCCGCAACGCCGTGACCATGGCCGATCTGCCCTACGCGATCGAGCGGGTGCTGCACTTCTCCAACGGCGGGGGCATATATGTCGCCAAGGACACGCGCACCGACGAGGAGGTCGTCCTCAAGGAGGCGCGCCCCCACTCCGGGCTCGACGCCCGCCGCCACGATGCGGTGCGCCGGCTGGAGCTTGAATACGAGACGCTGCAACGCTTCGCCGGGATACCCGGCATCCCGGCGGCTCGCGATTTCTTCACCGTCGGCGAGCACAGCTTCCTGGCCATGGACTTCATCGACGGCCTGCCGCTGAACAAGGCGATCGTCCGGCGCTATCCAATGATCAATCTGGACGCTTCCGCCGAAGACTTCGCCGAGTTCGCCACCTGGGCACTGGACATCTACCGCCAGGTCGAGGAGACCGTCGAAGCTATCCACGCGCGCGGATATGTCTATGGCGACCTGCACCTGTTCAACGTGATGGTCCGCGAGGACGGCACGGTCGGCCTGCTCGACTTCGAGGTCGTTGCGCCGGTGGCCGACGCGACCATGCCGGGCCTGGGCAATCAGGGCTTCTCCGCGCCCCGCGGCACCAAGGGCCTCGACGTCGACCGTTACGCGCTCGCCTGCCTTCGCCTGGCCATGTTCCTGCCGATGACCAATGTGCTGTGGCTGTCCCGCGCCAAGGCGAGAGACTTCGCAAAGATCATCAAAGAGCATTTTCCCTTGGTACCCGATGAGTACCTCGCCAAAGCGGTTGACGTCATCGCGCCCGAGAGCGTGGAGATGGTACCCGAGCAGAAATGGGCCCCCGAAGGATGGCCGCAGCTTCGGGAAAACCTGGTCCGCTCGATCGTCGAAAGCGCCACCCCGCAACGCGACGATCGGCTCTTCCCGGGCGACATCCGCACCTACTCCGACGGCGGCGGAATCAGCCTGGCCTACGGCGCGGCCGGCGTGCTCTATGCGCTGTCAGCCACCGGCGCGGGCCAGTTCCCTGAGTTCGAGCAATGGTTGCGGCAACGCGCGCTCAGCCCGAAGGCAGGCACCCCGCCCGGGTTCTATGACGGCCTGCACGGCGCCGCCTTCGCGCTGGATCACCTTGGCTACCAGCAGGATGCTCTCGACCTTCTAGACATATGCCTGGGCGAGAAGTGGGAAACGCTTGGCCTCGACATGCACAGCGGCTTGGCCGGCGTCGGCCTCAACCTGTTGCGATTCGCCGACCGAACGGGCGAGCCGGTGCTGCGTCAAGCCGGGCTGCGCGCTGCCGAGCTGGTGGCCGAGCGGCTGGGAACGGAAGACTCGGTCCCGGAGATCAGCGGCCGCGCGAACCCTTACGCGGGCCTGATGCGCGGCTCGTCCGGCGCGGCCATGCTCCTGATGCGGGCCTACGACGACACCGGCGATGCGACCTACCTCGATCGTGCCGAAGTGGCGCTGCGCCAGGATCTCAGGCGGTGCATCGTGCGCCCGGACGGCGCGCTCGAGGTGAACGAAGGCTGGCGGACCATGCCCTACCTCGACGTCGGCAGTGTGGGCGTGGGGGTGGCGCTGGACGAATTCCTCAAGCGGCGGCACGACGATCGCTTCGCTGAGGCTTCCGGCCAGGCACTGCGCGCCGCTCAATCCATCATGTACATCCTGCCCGGGCTCTTCTCGGGCCGGGCCGGCATCCTGGCCTACCTGGCCGGGCGGGCCGACCTGGAGGCGACGGATCCCTTGGTGCTCAGGCAGATCCACGGGCTGAGCTGGCACGCCCTGCCCCGCGCCGGCGGCATCGCCTTCCCCGGGACAGCGCTGCTGCGGATGTCGATGGATCTCGCGACCGGCACCGCCGGGGTGTTGCTCGCCCTCGGCTGCGCCCTGCACGACAGCCCCGTGCACGTGCCACTGCTCGACCCGATCCAGCGTGCTGACACGCCGGATCCGCAGACCCCCACGCCGACCGGCGTGGGTCAGTGAAACACCCCGATATAAGGAGGCCATCATGGCACTTCTCGACCTGCAGGCGATGGACAGCCCGATCGTCGACATGGCGACCGGCTCCAGCTCCTCCGGCCACTCCTGCACCGCCAGCGACCTGAGTGTCGCGCTCTGCGGCGACCACAGCGTTCTCAGCGTTGCGGCCTGCTTCACCAACTGATAGCGAAACACCGCACCACACCACCAAAAACCGCGGCCCCGGACGACTCGCATTCGCCCGGGCCCGCGGCCTTCTTGATAGACACAAGGATACCCCGTGACGCATTTTGCCGAAATCGTCCGCAAGGGCCGCGGTTGGCTAACCTTGATGGCTATCTGTTCGCTGGCCAGCGCGGGCGTGACCCTTGCCCTGCCGGCCGTGCTGGGCTCGGCGATCGACGCGATCGTGTCCGGCGGGGAGGTCGAGCGAGCGCTGATCATTGCCACCGCTCTGATCGCGCTGGCCGTCGCGACCGATCTCGCGGAGGCCGCCGCCGGTGTGGCCTGTGTCGCCGGAACTACGGCCTGGCTGCGGTTGCGCACTGTGCGGCATCTGCTGTCGCTCAGTGCGCCCACCGTCGCCCGTTTCGAAACCGGTGACCTGGTCAGCCGCGTCTCAGGCAACGCCGTCGACGCGGCTCAGGCCGGGACAAGCCTTGCCGTCACCGCGGTTGGCGTCCTCGCCCCGCTCGGCAGCCTGATCCTGCTCGCTTTGATCGATGTCTGGATCGCGCTTGCCTTCCTGGCCGGGGTTTGGCTGGTGGCCATGGTGCTTCGGGCCTTCACCCGACGCACCACCGCTGTCGCGCTGGGCTATCAGAAGGCGCAGGGCGCCATCGCCACCGGGCTCACCGAGGCGCTTGCCGGAATCCGTACCATCGCCGCGGCAGCTACGGCCGAACAGGAGGAACGGCGGATACTCAGGTCCGTACCGGAACTGAGCGCGCACGGCCGTCGCCTGTGGACGGTGCTGGCGCGCACCAGCGCGCAAGCCACCGTGGTAGGACCGGTGGTGCTGGTCGCTGTACTCGCGGTGGGAGGGTTCGCGCTCACCCAAGGCCGGATCACCCCGGGCGAGCTGTTCGCCGCCAGCCGTTACGCCGTGCTCGGCGCGGGGCTGGGCGGTCTCACCGGCGTGCTCGGCGCCCTGGCCCGAGCCAGGGCGGGCACCAACCGACTTGCCGAGGTGTTCACCCGGCCGTCCACTGCGTACGGCGCGGCGACGCTCCCCACCTCGGCATCGGGCACCTTGCGGTTTCGGCAGGTAAGCGTGAAGTCGTTGCTGCACAACGTTGATCTGACCTTGCCCGGCGGCGCTTCGGTCGCGGTGGTGGGCAGATCCGGCTCAGGCAAGTCGGTGCTCGCGGAGCTTGCTGCCCGGCTCCGCGATCCCGACTCGGGGGCCGTGCTGCTCGACGGCATCCCGTTGCCGGAACTCACCCACCACGAGCTGCGCCGTGCCATTGGCTGCGCCTTTGAACGCCCCCACCTGATCGGCGGCACCGTGGGCGAGGCGATCGCCCTGGGCCGCGATCCGGCTTCAGCCATCCAGGCGGCCCGGTCGGTGCAGGCTCACAGCTTTGTCATCAGGCTTCCTTCTGGGTACCAGACACCGCTGGCCCAAACCCCGATGTCGGGCGGAGAGCGGCAGCGGCTGGGACTCGCCCGCGCCTGGCACGCCGAACGCCTGCTCGTGCTCGACGACGCCACCTCCAGCCTGGACATGGTGACGGAGATGAAAATCGCGCAGGCGCTGCTGGAAGACGACGGCCGTACCCGCCTGATCGTCACCCATCGCGTGCCCACCGCGGCCCGCGCCGATCTCGTCGTATGGCTCGAAGAAGGGCGGGTGCAAGCGATCGCCCCGCATCACCTGCTCTGGCCCGACCCGCGTTACCGGGCCGTTCTGCAACCGGAAACGCCATGACACCGACGCCCCGCCGGCCGGCCTCGCGCGGCGAGCAAAGTCCGGTGGCCTATGGCCTGTCCCGGCTTCGCCGCCGCTCGCTGGTCCGCCTGCTGATCTGGTCGGTGCCGGAGATGCTGCCCGCCGCCCTGATCGGGATCGCCGTGGCCCACGCGGTGGACGACGGGTTTCTGCTTGGCCGCACCGGCGTCGGCCTGGCCTGGCTCGCCGCGGTCATGGCCGCGTCGCTGGTGGGAGCGCTCGGATCGCGGCAGGTGTTGCGCTGCCTGAGCGATTTCGCCGAGCCGCTGCGCGACGATCTCGTGAGGCGAGTGGTGACGGCCGCGTTGCGCCACGGCGTCGCCGGCCGCCCCGACGATGGCGCGGTGGCTCGCCTCACCCGCCAGGTCGAGGTGGTCAGGGACACCTACGCTGGGCTGATCCTGGCCGCACGAGCCTTTCTCACGAGCCTGATCGGCACCGCGGCTGGCCTGGTGTCGCTGGCCCCCATCCTGCTGGCGCTCATCGTTCCGCTGGTCGCCGTGGGCTTTCTCGCGTTCCTGGCCACCCTTCCGCTCGCCGCGCAACGTTTGCGGGAGTCGGTCTACGCCGATGAGGAGCTCGCCACCGCCACCGGCACCGTCCTGACCGGTGCTCGCGACGTGATCGCTTGCGGGGCGCAGGATCCCGTCCTGACGATGATCGCCGAACCGGTCGAGCGCCAGGCCGCAGCGGAACGGGCCCTGGCCGCGCCGGCCATGCTGCGCACCGCCTGCTTCGCCATCGCGGGCTGGGCACCGCTCATCGTGGTGCTCGCGGCAGGGCCGTGGCTGGTCGCCCGGGGCCTGACCGCGGGCGAGATCATGGGGGGCCTCACCTATGTGCTCTTCGGGTTGCAGCCGGCCGTCAGCAAGCTGATGTCCGGTCTGGGCGGCAGCGGGCTGCGCTTCCTGGTGACGCTCAAACGGATCCTCGACGTCACCAACGCCGATCCACCTGCGCCGCCCCCGGCCGGCAGCGGCGATGGGCTCGAGCTGCGCCGGGTGACCTTCGCCTACGGCCCGCACTCCGAACCCGTGCTGCACGACCTCGATCTCGTCGTCGCCCCCGGTGAGCATCTCGCCGTGATCGGCCCCAGCGGGATCGGCAAATCCACCCTGGCCGCGATCCTATGTGGACTGTTGACGCCCGGCAGCGGATCGGTTCGGCATGGCGGGGGTTGCATGCTCATTCCGCAGGAGGCCTACGTTTTCGGCGGCACCCTCCGGGAGAACCTCAGCTACCTGCGCCCGGCCGCCACCGACGGCGAAATCCGCGCCGCCGCGGAGGCGGTCGGTGCCCGGGATCTGCTTTCGCGGCTCGGCGGCCTCGACGCCTTGGTGGTCCCCGGGCGCCTTTCCGCCGGAGAGCGACAGCTCATCGCGTTGGCCCGGTCCTACCTGAGCTCGGCGCCGATCGCCATCCTCGATGAGGCCACCTGCCATCTCGACCCTGAGGCCGAATGCCTGGCCGAGCAGGCATTCGCGGCCCAGGGCCGGACGCTGATCGTCATCGCCCACCGGGTGAGTTCTGCGCTACGCGCCCCAAGAGTGTTGGTACTGGACGGTACTCACGCCCTCGCCGCCGATCACGCGACCTTGGCTGCCAGCTCAGCGCTTTATCGTGAGCTGCTTGGCCATTGGACCGCACCCGGCAAGGCCGGCTCAGATCCAGCCCGCCTCCTGGGCGAGCCGGATGGCTTCGATCCGCGTGCGGGCACCCGTCTTCGTCAGCACCCGGGACAGATGATTGCGAACGGTGCCGTAGCTGAGAAACAGCTTGGCCCCGATATCGCGAGCCGTTAACCCCGCCTCGGCGAGCTGAAGCACCTCCTTCTCCCGCTCGGTCAGCGGATTGTTCACCGCCACCAGCGCGGCGCGGGCAAGCTCCGCATCGAGAACCATTTCCCCGCGGGTCATCTTGCGCACCCCGTCGATGAGCGCTTCCGGCGTCGATTCCGTAGTAATCAGCCCGATTCGTGGCACGAGCGTGGCCAGCTCCCCGCTGCGGCATGAGGCTGAACGCCTTTCCGCCACCATCAGGACGAGGCACTGCGAAGCAAGATCTTTGCAGAGTTCAGTCATCGGTGTGCTTGTCGGCAGATCAAAGTCGAGCACGACAATGTCCGGCCGTTTTTGGCGAACCTGCTCCCCCAGGTCGTCACCGCGAGCTGAACACCACACCACCTCGAGGTCGTCCTTCTGATTCAAAATTGCGGCCAGCGCCCCACGCGTCAAGCCGCTCTGATGTGCCAGTGCAACCTTTATCACAGGTCAAATTCCCCAGTCTCAGCTGACTAAAACCAGCGGCGGACTGTGTCTGTGGCCCCTGCACACGACACTTCGCGCAATCAATACCTCCGCACACATGTATGTGTAGACCAAATCTACACCGTCAACGCCATGGCGTGGGTGCCTCGATTACTCCATTAATTGAACGTTTCAGATGTGTCGACAAAAGGACGGCCGGCCCGGAAGGGGGGCCGGGCCGGCCGTTGGTGCTGGGGAGCTGCCTATTTGGAGCCGGCCAGGGCGGGCTCTTTGGCCTCGATCGGAGGCTGGGATTCGGGTGCCGGTCTGGGTTTGGCCGGAACGAAAAGGGCACAGGTAAAGCCCACGCAGGCGATCCCGGCGAGGATGAAGAAGGCCAAGCCGTAGCCGGCCGCGGTGGCGGAGATCTCGGCAGTGCCGGAAGCGATCAGGTTGTTGGTGTAGACGGCGGTGACGGCCACGATGACGGCGAGGCTCAGCGCCACCCCCAGCTGGCGGGTGGTGTTGATGAGACCCGAGGCGAGTCCCTGCAGCTGCCAGGGCAGGCCGGCGGTCCCGGCGATGGTGCCGGCGGCGATGACCATGCCTTCGCCCAGACCGATCAGGAGCGTGGGACCAAGCAGGTCAGCGGCAAAGCTGGAGGTTTCGTCGGCGAAGCCGAGCCAGGCCAGCCCGGCACCGGTCAGGATGAATCCGGCCAGCAGGATCGGGCGCGGGCCGAAGCGGTTGACCGCTGGGGCGCAGGCACGCGCGGTGACAAAGGTGCCCAGGGCGAGCGGCAGGTAGGACAGGCCCACGGCGAAGCCGTCCATGTGCAGGATGCCCATCATCAACAGGGTGGCGTAGAAGAAGGTCACGCCGAAGGCGCCGCTGGCGAAAAGGGCGGCGCCGTTGGCGGCCGAGACCGAGCGGTTGCGGAAGATGCTCAGCGGGACAAGCGGTTGCGAGGCCAGCTTGGCCTGGTCGACCACGAAGAAGGCGAGCAGCGCGACGCCGATGACCAGGGCGGAGACGACCTCGCTCGACCCCCACCCCGCCGAGGTGCTCTGGGTGATGCCGTAGACGAGCGCGACGAGACCCAGCGTCACCGAGATCGCGCCGGCCCAATCGAGTTTGCCCCTGACGTCCGACTTCTGCTCGGTCACCACCAGTGCGGTGACCGCGAGCAGGATCAGTCCAATGGGGACGTTGATGAGCTCGACCCAGCGCCAGCCGATCATGCCCGTGATCGCGCCGCCGATCAGCGCGCCCACCGCGCCACCGCCCCCGCCGAACGCGGCCCACAGGCCGAAGGCCTTGGCCCGCCGGGCAGGTTCGGTGAAAGTGGTGCCCAGCACGGCCAGCGTGGCCGGCACCATGATCGCGGCACCGAGACCGACCAGCCCGCGCGCCAGCACCAGCGTGAGCTGGTTGACCGCAAGGCCAGCCACGAGGCTTGCGGCCGTGAAGATGCCGGTGCCCACCAGGAAGGTGCGGCGGCGCCCGAACAGGTCTGCCGCTCTGCCGCCGAGCAGCAGGAACCCACTCAGCACGATGGTGTAGAGGCTCACTACCCACTGCAGGCCGCTGGGGTCGAAATGCAGCGCCTGGGAGATCTCCCAGAGCGCCACATTGATCGAGGCCGCGTCGAGAACCATGAGAAACTGGCCCAGGCAGCAGGCGGTGAGCACCAGACCCAGCCTGGACGGCTTGACGTCGCTTCCGCTCATTTCTTCCGTGCCTGCCTCTCTACAGTTGAACCACAACGTTTCCGCTGTACTGCCGGTCAAGCAGCGCGATCAGCGCGTCGGGCGCGTTGGTGATCCCGCCTTCGACCATGGTGTGGGGGTAAACGAATCGGCCCTCGATGAGCCACCGCGAGAAGTGCTCGTTCCAGGTGTCGACCTGCTCAGGTGTGTGGTAGCAGGCGAAGCCGCGAATGGACAGCTGCTTGGCGATGGCCGTCATGACATCCAGCTTGGTGTCGGCGGTGCCGAGCTGACCGGAAAGTGAGCCGCAAAGCGCGAAGCGGGCGAACGGCGTGGCCACCTGGACGGCAGCTTCGAACTGCTCGCCGCCGACGTTGTCGAAGAAGACCGAGATTCCCTCCGGCGCCAGCGCCTTCAGCTGATCGAGAACCGGACCGTCGTGGTAGTCGAAGGCGCTGTCGAAGCCGAGGCCCTCGATGAGGTAGTCCACCTTGGCCTTGCTGCCGGTACTGCCGATCACCCGCTTGGCGCCCAGCGCCTTGGCGATCTGGCCGGCCACGGAGCCGACGCCGGTGGTCGCGCCCGAGACGAAGACGGTGTCGCCCTCGCGCACGCCGGCGACGTCGACCATTCCCTGCCACGCGGTCGGCCCGTTGCACAGGAAGTAGGAGGAGTCCGGGAACAGATCACGGTCGACCTTGCGGAACGCCTGGGCGGGCCCGCTGGCGTGTTCGCGCCAGCCGAAGAAATGCTCAACGAGGTCGCCCTCGCTCAGCGTGGGGCTGTTCGAGGCCACCACCGTGCCAACCGCGCGCCCGTAAAGCGCCTGGCCGATCTGGAAACCCGGGATCGGCAACGTTGGTTGCTCATTCATCAGGTCGCGGTATGCGGAAGCCATCAGCATCCACTCGTTGCGGACCAGCACCTCGCCCTCGCCTGGCTGCCCCAGCTCGACCTCGACCAGGGCCATGTTGGCCAGGGTGAGGTCGCCTTGCGGGCGAGAGGCGAGAGAAACCTGTCGCGTTGTTGTCATGAGCGGCATCGTGCAAAAGCCGTCTCCACTAGTGCTAAAGCGGAAGTGGAGCCTCCAACATCAATATCGTCGCATGGACATCTACGTCGAGGTTCAGAAGTTCTATGCGCGCCAGCTCCCCTTGCTGGAGGAGCGACGCGTGGAGGAATATGTCCAGACCTTTACAGAAAACGGGTCGTTTGAGCATGCCTCCGGTCTGTTCAAGCTGCACGGCCGCACCGAGCTGACCGCGGGGATCACCCCGAGCCTGGAGCATTACGGCGACAGCGTTTTCCGGCACTGGGTGGGCGCGCTTCAGGTCAGCGAAACCGGCGACGATCTTCACGTCCGGTTCACCGCCATCGTCAGCGTGACGGCTCAAAACGGTCAGGTCACCTTCGAGCCCAGCTGCACGGTCGCCGACGTCCTGGTCCGGCAGCACGGACAACTGCTGGTCAAGTCACGTGTGCTCCAGCACGACGTGGCTGACATGGCACGGGTCTGGGCAGGCCAGCTCGACGGCAAGTAGATTACCGTTGTGGCGATTAGGGTTATGTTGGCTGAGGACATGCACATGGTGCGTGGCGCCCTCGTCGCCTTGCTAGAGCTCGAATCCGATATAGACGTGGTGGCCGAGGTCGCGTCGGGCGATGACATCATGCCCACCGCGCTGCAGTGCACGCCCGACGTCGCCGTGATCGACATAGATCTCCCCGGCATCGATGGTCTGACCGCGGCCAGCGCCCTCCACGAACACCTACCCAGCTGCCGCACGCTGATCCTGACCAGCCTCGGCCGGCCGGGCACCCTGCGACGAGCGCTTTCTGCCAAAGTCGGCGGATTCATCCTCAAGGATGCCCCTTCCCGCGACCTCGCCGAAGCGATCCGCCGGGTGGCGGCCGGCCAGCGCGTGGTCGACAGCAACCTGGCGCTCGCGGCATGGGACAGCGTCGAATGCCCGCTGACCGATCGCGAGATCGACGTGCTGCGGCTGGCCGCGGACGGCGCCGAGGCGCCCGAGATAGCCGCAAGACTGTTTCTTTCCACCGGCACGGTGCGCAACTATCTCTCCGCGATCGCGACAAAACTCAACGCCCGCAACCGCGTCGACGCAATCCGCATCGCCACCGAGTCCGGCTGGCTCTAATATTGGCG
>NZ_BONY01000046.1 GCF_016862955.1 Rhizocola hellebori
CGCCAGAATTACAGTACTTGCGTCGCCCGCCATCCTCTAGGAGAGTCGATCTGAGAAGACTCTTTGGAGGGTGGCGGCCGTGGGTGACACAGTTGGCGACCAGAGTGTCACCACGCGGTGCAGTAATTGCGGCTCGCTGAGAGACCCTTCTGCTCGCTGCCCGAAGTGCGGCAACACACCTGAGGTGCTGCACGCCGAGATCGGCCGGATCAACAAGGCGATCTCGGACATGAAGCAGCGAGACATCCAGCTGCTCAGCGACATGAAGAAGAACAGCCAGCAGCTGCAAGCCGCGATGCATCAGCGCAATCTGCTGACCAATGCCGAGCGTGAGCGTCAGACGAAGACCGCGCCCAAGCAGCGGCCGTGGTCGCGCCGTTCTGATTCCAGCGCGACGACGGCAGCGCCGCCGTTCCCGCCTCCGCAGCAGCGGTTTCCCAAGCAGCCGAGGCCGCCGGGTGGGGCCCGCGTGGCGCCGCTTCCCGAGGATCAGCCAGAGGCTTCGCCGCGCCTGATCCAGAATGTGCTGCTGGCACTTGGGCCGCTGCTGCTGGCCGTGACCGCGGTCATTTTCGCGGTTTTCGAACAGCAGTCGGGTGCTCCGCCCGGTGCACGTCTGAGCGTGCTGGGCATCGTGACCATCGGTCTGCTGATCTTCCCGTCGATTCTGGTGCGGCGCGGCCTGTCCGCAACCGCGGAATCCCTTGCGGTGGTGGGGCTGAGCCTGGTACCCATCGACGGCTATATGGTCGCCCAGCTGCCTGCCTTCCAAGCGAGCGGATCAACCAAGGCCGTCGTCTACGGGCTCATCTTCGCGGCGAGCACTGTGGTCGCTTTCCTTTTCCACCAAGCCACCGCGCTCACCTCGGCCCGCTACGCCCTGGTCCTGTTCAGTCAGCCGATCCTGCCGCTGCTGGTCTACGACTACGTGGACACGCCGGCGGCGTGGGCTGTGGTGCTGGCCGTGGTCGCCGCGCAGAACGCTTTTATCGCGCGTGGTTTGGAGTTGTTCCACCGTCCTACACCGACCCCGGTCACCCGCAGCAACCATTGGCTGTGGGAGATCAGCTGGGTGTTGCACGGGGTGGCCATCGGCTCGGCCGCGGTTTACGCGCTGGCCGCGCTGCTCAAGCCGACCGATGTGGCTGGAGCGTCGCGTGCCGCGCTGGCGTTGCTCCTGGTCAGCGTTGTCGGGCTGTTCGGGGCCTTGATGCTGCGCCGCCGGCCGCTCGGCGATGTGGCCGCCGGGGCGCTCACCCTTGCGGTGATCGGTGCTGCGGCACGGGTTGCTCTTGTCGCCATCCCCGAGCAGGCCGCGCTTGTCGTGGCCGTCGTCGTTTTCGGCACGGGTGTCGCCGTCCGGGCTTTGCCGCACGCCTCGCGCCGCGGGCCGCAGCTTGCCTCGGCCGCGGCGGTCGCGGTGCTGAGCATTTTCGTCATCGCCGATGTGCTGCGCGCCGCGATGGCGCCGATTCTGGTCGCGATGCCTATGTGGAAGGCCGATCTGGCGCACTGGGACGCCAATCTCGCCGCCCGCGCCGAGTCGCATTGGCAGCTGGTGGCGACCATCGGCCTGCTGGCTGGAGCCGCCGCGCTCGCTTTGCCGCCCGCGTTTCGCCGCGAAAGCGCGGTCGCCGGGGCGCTGCTGACCGGCCTGGCCGCTCCGGTGTCGCTCGGGCTGGGCTGGGTGGCGAGCATCTGGGTGCTCACGCTGGTGGCGATCGCGCTTCTCGCCGTGGGCATCGGGGTCGGCTCGCTCCAGAGTGGACAGTCTGTCGGCTGGGCGGTCACCACCAACCACGCCGCCACCGCCCACATCGCCGCCAGCGTGCTGGCCGGGATGGCCGCGCTGGCGGTCGCGCTGGCCGCGCCCTGGTCCACCGCTGGTGTGCTGGCCGCTTTCACCGTCGCCGGAGTGCTGCTGGCCCAGGCTCAAAAGCGTCTTCCCCAGACGCCGGAGACGATCAGGCTCGGCGATACGGCCACGGGTGCGGCCGCCTTTGCCGCACCGGGCGCGGTTTCCACCGGGATTATGACGCTTTTCGATGGGGTACCAGCATCGGCCGCGCTGACAGCCGGATTCCTTGCCGCGAGCGCGACTCTGGCGATGGTGGCGGTGCGGTTGGTGGCCCATCGCCGTATCGGCACCCCGCTCGCCGTCGGCACCGGGCTCGGCGCGCTGGTCATCACGGGCGCTGCCTTCGGCGTCGACAACGCCGACCTGCTCGACGCCGGGGTGGGCGCGCTTTTGCTGGTGGCCGCCGTGCTTTTGGCGCTCGCTCCGTCCATAGACGAGGGTCGCCGGGCCGACCGGCTCCTCGACGGGGCCGATATCGCCGCCGCCGCGGTGACCGCAGCGGCCATCGGCTCGCTTGCCCGCGCGGCCGAGCTCTACTCTCCAGATCTGTGGCTGGTCATGGCCGCCACCGCGGTTCTCGTGGTGGCCCTTGGCATCCGGATGCTTCCCGAGGCGTGGCGTCGTGGCCCCGCGGTGGGGGCGGGCCTGACCGGCGGTGTGCTCGGGCTGGTGGCGGGCTATCCCGCGCTCGCCGGGGGGATTCAGGCCCTCACCGCGCCCGGCGACCTGTGGGGCACGATGGCGCCGGAAAGGACGGTGACGGTCCCGTTCGGCTGGCAGGCACCGGCCGCGCTGATCCTGCTCGCCATCGCCGCCATGGTGGCGTTGCCAAGGCCGCGCAACTACGACGCGGCCGCGGCCGCGGTGGTGCTGGCGACCGTGGGCGCCCCCGCCTCGTTCGGGTGGCCTTGGGGTGCGACCATCCTGCTCGGTCTGGCCATCGCGACCTGTTACGCGGTCGCGGCCACCGTCGCTGTCGACACGCGTGCGGGCTATGCGCGACTCGCCGTGGCAGTCATCGTCGCGCTGCACGCCCTGGCCGCCAGCCTGGCCATGATGTGGACGACGGCGGCCGCGCTGGCCACGATCGGCTTGGTGAGCGCCGCTGTGGCGGGCCTGGCCGCATCGATTTCCAAGATGTCCATTGTGGAGGGTGGGCTGCCCCCGTCACATCTTGACGTGGTGGGCGGCACCGGCGTGCTCGCCGCGCTGCTGACCGCGCCCACGGCGGTGGCGGTCTACGTCGCCAGCACCGGCAGCCCGGCCGATGCCGCTTACACCGCGACGATTCTGGCCACCGCGGCCAGCCTCGCCATCCTCGCGTTCTGGCGCGAGTCGATGGCTGCCTATCTCGGCTGGGCCACCGTCGGGGTGGCCGTTTCCACCACCCTGGTCGCCGCCTTCGCCCTGGTGACTGGGCGGCCCGCCGGGGTCTACGCCGCGGCTTCCGTGCTGCTGGTGGTGGTTGCCGAATTGCTGCGCGCCAGCGTCAAACCGCTGCTTCAGGACAGGCCGGCCCGCGACGCCGGACGCCGGCTGTGGCGGTCCAGCCTTGACCAGAGCCAGGCACGGCTGTGGCCCACCCATCCCGGTTCGATGGCCGCGGCGCTCGCGGCGGCGCCCGCGCTCATCGCGATCGGCTCGCTGGCGCCGGCGCTACGCGCCGCGCTGATCACGCCCTACGACACGCTGAACGCGGTCTGGAAAGGCCCGCCACCGCCGCTGGACTTCACCGTCGACGGGGTCGCCGTGCTGACGGCGCTGCTGCTCACCATCGCGGCCTCGCTGGCCGCGGTCGGCTTCGGCGGGGGAATCACGCGGGCGGTCTCGGTCGTGGTGCCGGGCATCGCATTGACCATCCTGATCACGCCGGTCAGCCTCGGGATGCCTTGGCCCGCAAGCGTGATGGCCGGGTTGCTGGTCTTCACGGTCTGCATGCTCAGTGTGGCGCTGACCGAGCCGCCGATCGACGACGAGTCCACCAACGGCGTCCGCGCGCTTCGGGTGGCGGTGCTCATCATCGGCCTCATCGGCGGTGGCGCCGGGCTCGCCGGAGCGCTCGCCACCCCGGGCATGACCATCTTCACCTTCGGCGGAGCGGTGCTGGTCGGCCTGACCGCGGCGCTTTACGGCCGCCGGCAGCGCGCTCGCATCCTCGGCTGGCTCGGCGGCGCGGTCGCGGCTGAGCTGCTCGTGCTCAGCGTGAGCCTGCGGATCGGCGCGAAGCCGGAGTGGGCCGCCTTCGCCGTACTCGCGGTGGGCACGGCCCTGCTCGCCGCTGCCGCCCTGCTCCCCCGCTTCACCCGGCCCGGGTCCATTCCGGAGGCCAGCGCGATGGAGTGGGCCGGTTACACGGCCGGCGTTATCGCCCTCGCGCTTGCGGTTCGCTCGCCGGTCCACGTCGCGGGATTGCTGGCTTCCTTCGGCGCGGTGCTGGGCATGACCGCGACCCGCCCGAGCCGCACCGTGCAGCAGCGCCGCACCCTGTTCTGGGCCGCCGCGGCCGCCGAGATCACCGCCTGGTGGCTCATGTTGCGCAGCAACGACATCACCTTCGACATCATCGAGGTCTACAGCGTTCCCTTTGCGCTGCTTGCGCTCTGGGTCGGCCTGATCGAGCTCAAGCAGCGGCCACAGCTGGGCAGCTGGGCCGCCTACGGCCCGGCCCTGATCGCCGGATTCGGGCCGACGGTGGTGATGGCGCTGGCCAACGAGGGCCCGTGGTGGCGCGAAATCGTGCTGCTGCTCGCGGGAAGCGCGGTGCTCACCTTCGGCTCCCAGAACCAGCAGCGGGCACCGGTCACCATCGGCTCGGTGGTGCTGACCATCACCGCGTTCCACGCGCTGACCCTGGTCGACTGGACCTGGCTGGCCGTGGGCATCACCGGTGTGGTGCTGGTGATCCTCGGCGCGAGCAGTGAGCGCCGCCGCCGCGCGGTGGAACGCTACAACCGCTTCCGCTAAAGGGAAGCCTGCAGCTTGGCGTCCTTGTCGGCGACCATCTCCACCAGGGAGGCCTGATAGGCCTCCATCCTGGCCAGCAGGTCGGCGTCGTGTGCGCCCAAAATCCTCACCGCGAGCAGACCGGCGTTACGCGCGCCACCGATCGATACCGTCGCCACCGGTATCCCTGCGGGCATCTGGACGATGGATAGCAGCGAGTCCATCCCGTCCAGATGTTTGAGCGGCACGGGAACACCGATGACCGGAAGCGCCGTGGCGGAAGCCATCATGCCCGGCAGCGCGGCCGCCCCACCTGCGCCCGCAATGATCACTTTGAGCCCGCGCCGGGCCGCCTCGGCACCGTAGTCCAGCATCAGCTGCGGGGTGCGATGCGCGGAGATGACGCGCACCTCGTAGGGCACGCCGAAGTCGGCCAGGATCTCAGCCGCCCCTTGCATCGTGGCCCAGTCGGAGTCGGAACCCATTACCACGCCGACGATCGTCACAGCTACTCTCCAAATTGGATCCAATGCGCCGCGCGCGCGGCCCGCGCCCGGCAGTCTGCCATGTCGTCACCGAGCGCCGTGACATGGCCGATCTTGCGCCCCGGGCGCACCTGCTTGCCATAGAAATGCACCTTGACCGCCGGCTCCGCGGCCATCAGGTGATGCAGCCGCTCATCGATGCCCATACCGCCAACCGGCCCGCCTAGCACGTTGGCCATGGCCACTGCGGGCGCGGCGAGCCGGGTGTCGCCGAGCGGATAGTCGAGCACCGCCCGCAGATGCTGCTCGAACTGGGAGGTGCGCGCACCCTCGATGGTCCAGTGACCCGAGTTGTGCGGACGCATCGCCAGCTCGTTGACGACTATGCCGTCGTCGGTCTCGAAGAGCTCCACCGCGAGCAATCCCACCACATCCAGCTCCTTGGCGAGCTGGATGGCGAGCTGCTGTGCTTGAACCGCAAGCCTTTGCGGCAGGTTCGGGGCCGGGGCGAGGACCTCCACGCAGATCCCGTCGCGCTGCACCGTCTCGACCACCGGATAGACAGCCACCTGCCCGAAGGGCGAACGGGCCACCTGGACGGCCAGCTCCCGGCGCAGATTCACCCGCTCCTCCGCGATCAGCTCGACGTCGGGCAAGCTCATGTCGGCTTCGGTGACCATGAATACGCCGCGCCCGTCGTAGCCGCCACGAACGGTCTTCACCACGGCGGGCAGCCCGAAGGCAGCCAGATCGGCTGGACCGGCAATCGGGCTCCAGCGCGGCACGGGCACCCCCAGCTCACTGAGCCGCTGCCGCATGGCGCGCTTGTCCTGCGCGTAAAGCAGAGCCTCCGCGCTGGGAAAGATCTTGACGCCCTCGGCGGAAAGCGCCCGGATGTAGTCGCCCGGCACATGCTCGTGGTCGAACGTGACGACGTCGCACTCCTTGGCGAACGAACGCAGCGCGGCCAAGTCCAGATGACTGCCGAGCCGGGTCTCCGGCGTCACCAGCGCCGCTGAGTCGTCGGCCTGCTCGCTGAGCACATGCAGCGACTGCCCCAGGCCTATTGCCGCCTGATGGGTCATGCGGGCCAGCTGCCCGCCACCGATCATGCCGACCACGGGCAGCCCGCTGCGGCTCCTCACCTGCGACCCCCACCAGCGACATGGTGGAGCGGCAATGAGCGCGAAGCTCCGGTTCTTTTCATGTCAGTCATCGCAGCCCATCGTAGGCCGTACTCTTATCTGCGCTTCGCGGGCTGGCGGCGACCGCCTTTGCGGCCCGGCTGCTGTGCGCCCTGCCGCGAGCCGGCCATGGTCGCCACGAGCAGCGGTGTGCGCTCGTCACCCTGCCCGAATGGGTTGTCCGCGCACAGTTTCGCCAGCAGCTCGGGCGCCGGCTCGGCCGAGCCGTCCCACCCGTACTGGGTCACTCCCGTCGCGTCCACGCCGACGATCGCACATCCGCCCAGGGCTTGGGCGACCTCGTCCGGCAGCAATCTGCGTAGCGCGCTGACGATCTCCGCGGCGCTGCGGTCGCCGTCGACCGGCTGCGGGATCACGGCCAGATTGCCGGGCGGGCAAGCGTTTTCGCGCGGCGGGCTCACCGCGACGGCGGCGACGCCGCTGACCCGGTCGTACCAGGAGCGCTTTCCCAAGCGGGCACAGGCCACCGCTAGCCCCATCCGCATTCCGCCCGCCTCATCGATGGCCACCTGCATGCTCCACGGGTCGGGATGCCTGGTGCCGTTGGCCGCCTTGGCCAGCAGCCCGGCCAGGCGGCCGGGGGTGATGGTCCACACCGGGATGGCCCGGCCCGCGGCGACGGCCATCGATTTGGCGACGATCATCAGGTACCACGGATGGCGCATCGCCAGTCTGGTCGGCTTCGCCGCCGTGTTGACGAATTCGGCTACATACCAAGCGATTTTCTCGGCGATCCGCTCCTGCGGCCCCAGCTGCTCGGTCCCGATCAGGTGGCGTTGCCAGCGCCCGGCCACAATCGCCTCCGGCGCGGGACGGCTCGCCGGCACCGCCACACGCTCCGGGCGAACCACGACACTGAGCCATCTTTCAAGCACATAGTGCCGCCACAGCCGGTCGAGGTCCGGATCGCTGGCCCGGCCTAGCCGGCACAGCCGGGCGAGGGCCGCGTCATCGCGCGTCCCGTGTTTCGGGTAGAGCAGCGTGGTGGCCAGCTCGGGACGTAAGCGCTGCAACACCTCGGGCAGGGCCGGCTCAAGCCCATCGGCCCGGACAGCCGCCCGCATCGAAGCGTGCGGCAGGGTGCGCTCCGCGAGCGCCTGCAACTCCGCGCGGGCGTTCGGGTCGGACCCGTCCAATTCCCGATAGGGAAAACGAAGGGTCAAGCCATAGCGGGCCGCGATCCGGTCGCTGAGCCGGCTCAGATGCGCGGCCGGGCCACGCCAGCCGATCGCGGTGAGCAGCGTGTCCACCTCGCCGCCGCAGGCCCGCGCCATCGCCCAAAGCAGGTAGGCGGCCAGACCCGGCACCGGCTCGCCCAGGTCGATCATAAAACCATCAACATCAATTTCATCTGTGTACAGCGGCAGCGCTCGATGCCGGATAGATGCCTCCGAAATGGGGCCCAGCAACGCTTCGTGCGCTCGTTCCTGCCCAGGCATGTAGGACGAATAGACCGGAACGGCACGATGCGTTTCCCGTTCGGCCAGGGCCGCCCCGAGCATGGCCGCGGTCGGCAACGCCACGTCCTGCTGACCCGCCCCGAGCATGACCACCCCGGTCCGCTCATCCCCAAGCGCACCAAGCAAAGCCATCCTGCCCGAAGCGCGACTCGGCTTGGCCGCCAGCGGCGGATGCGCCCTGATGGCCCAGCCATCGGCCTGCCCGCCCGATCCGGCGTGCCGCGACACCTCCACCACCTGGCCGGGCAACACCCGCCTGATGCCCTCGAAGAACGTCGCTGCCACCTCATCGCACGCCCCGGTGGCCAGGAACCGGGCCACCGCCGCGTCGTTCGGCTTGGCCGCAATGCCCGCCGCGAGCAGGGCCGTCGGCTCGCTCGCCACCATCACCGCACCCCGCGATCGGGCGTAGTACAGCGGCGGCCCATCCAGATTGCGTGCGAGCACCAGACCATCGGAATCGGCCAGAATCAGCGCATACGGATTCGGGCCGCTAATCAGAGCTTGGGGACCTTGTCTCTGGTACCGGGAAAGCAAGCTCGAAAGCTCGGCCATGCCATCGACGATGATCGCATTCCCATCGGCCTCGAACACCTTGGGCATCCCGGCTCTGACCAGCAGCCGCGCCGGGCCATGCCCGACGATGACCTCACCATCCCCGCGCGGCGCCAGCGCTTCGCTGAGGGCGGCGAGGGTTTGGGTGGTGGTGCGATCGGAGCCGAAACTGAGCAGTGCGGCAAGGCCAGCCATGAGCAAGCAGCCTAGCCACGTTTGTCCGATTAGCCGCTTACATCACCCGAACGTCGGAGCATTGTCGTGAGTTCGACACTTGTCGTCACCGGACGATCGCAGACGAACCCGCGGCACACATAGGCGGCCGCCTGCCCGTCCCGCAACGGCCTGCCCTCCAGCAGCGGAACCCCCACCCGATCGGGCTCCCCCACCACGAGCACCGCCCCCGGTGGCGCAGCCCAAAGCGCAGCCCGCACCAGCGCCTGCGCCCCTTCCCCCGCCGCACCTCCGCCTGCCGGGCCTGCCGGGCTGGCGGGTGGCGGCACGGCGATGGCTATTTCCACCGGGCCGTTGACCAAGGCTTCCGCGGCTGCTGCGGAGTAGCCGGCGAACCTCGGATGCTTGGCGATCAGCTCACCCACCGTGCCGAGCGCTCGCTCCGCGATCTGACGATGCTCCACGCTGCCGGTCAGCGCGGAGTAGGCAATCAATGCGGTCACCAGACTCGACAGCCCCGACGGGGTCGCGTTGTCGGTCGGGTCCGCCGGACGGGTGACAAGCTTTTGGGCGTCATCGGCTGTGTCGAAGAACCCGCCGGCGCCGTTTTCGAACCTTGCCGTGGCCGTGTCGAGCAGACTTCCGGCCAGCTCCAGCCACTGTCCCTGCCCGGTCAGCTGATGCAGCGCACAGAAGGCCTCGGCCACGCAGCCGTAGTCCTCCAGCACCCCGGCCGGCTCACCCGCCTTGCCGTCCCTGGACACCCGGCGGATCCGGCCCTCGCCGAAGTGCAGATCTCGCAACAGCTCGCCCGCCTTGACCGCGGCATCGGCCAGCTCCTGACGCTGAGTCAGCCTCGCGTTCTCCACCAGCGCGGTGATCGCCAAGCCGTTCCACGCCGCGACCACCTTGTCGTCGCGGGCCGGTTGCGGCCTTTCCGATCGCGCCCGGGCAAGCTTCTCGCGGATGGTCTGCCACCTGTGCTTCAGCTCTTCGCTGGCGTCATCGATGTCCCGCTTGAGCTGCAACACGCTCAGACCGTGCTCGAAGGTCCCCTCTTGGGTCACGCCCAACAGATCGGCTGCCCAATCTGCGTCGGGCTGACCCAGTACCCCCAAAAGCTGCTCTTTGTTCCAGGCGTAGGTAAGGCCTTCCACGCCATCGGTGTCCGCATCGAGCGCCGACGCGAAGCCGCCTTCGGCTGTTCGCATGTCGCGCAGCAGGAAATCAGCTGTTTCCCCGGCCACCCGAGCGGCCATCGGATCGTCGGTCAGCCGCCACAGCTCGGTATAGTTTCTGAGCAGCAAAGCGTTGTCATACAACATCTTTTCGAAGTGCGGCACGGTCCAGGTGGCGTCCACGGTGTAGCGGTGAAAACCGCCACCCACCTGATCGAAGAGCCCGCCCCGCGCCATCGCCTCACAGGTATGCCGGGCGATCTCAAGCGACCCCCCATCACCGGCCCGAAGCTGTTGGCGCAGCAGGAAATGCAACACCATGTGCGGCGGGAACTTCGGCGCGCCACCGAACCCGCCGTTCACCTGATCGTGCCCACGCGCCACCAACGCCGCCGCCGCGTCCAACAGGCCCGAAGTAATCTCGGCTTCGCCGCGCAAGGGTGTTCCGGCTATCGCCTCCACCACCTGAATCCCTTGCGCCACCACGTCTTCACGCTGATCCCGCCACGCCTGGCCGATGGCGCGCAGCAGCCCCGAAAACTGCTCCTTCGGGTAATAGGTGCCGCAGAAGAACGGCTCCCCCGCAGGGGTGGCGAAGACCGTCATCGGCCACCCGCCCTGACCGGTCATCGCCTGGGTCGCCTGCATATAAACCGCGTCCACATCGGGCCGCTCCTCGCGATCAACCTTGATCGCCACGAAACCCTCATTGACGAGCCGTCCAACCGCCTCGTCTTCAAACGACTCATGCGCCATCACATGACACCAGTGGCAAGCGGCGTATCCCACACTGATCAGCACGGGCACATCGCGGCGTTTGGCCTCCGCGAACGCTTCCTCTTCCCACTGCCACCAATCCACCGGGTTGTTGGCATGTTGCAAGAGGTAGGGCGAGGTCGCGCTACCGAGTCGGTTCACCAGATCACTCTCTCACACCGGTCCCCGTTGGAGCGTGTTGAACGATCGACGTCCCGCCAACCTGGCGCGGCGGGCGGGACGTCGTTGTCACGGGGTTGGTTAGAACTTCGGGATCCCGATCACCTCGAATGTGGTGGCGGGCGGGGTCGCGCCGAATTTGGCGTTGGGCAGGTACAGCCGGCGGCCGAAGGCCGCGACGGTGGTGGGCACTTGGAAGCGGGGATCGGTGGCGGTGCCGACGAGGCGGCCTAAGTGACCGCTGTCGGACATGCGGAACTTCGCCACTTGGTTGAGCTGGTTCTGTACCACGTAAAGCGAGTTGCCGAGCAGCAGTAACCCGTCGCCCGCGGTGAGCGCAGCGCCGCCGAGGTCGACTCGGGTGGCCACGCCAGTGGTCGGCTCGACGCGGAAAAGCGACGCCGTGTTGGATTGGACGACTAATAGCGCCCGCCCGTCGGGGGTGCGGGTGATGCCATTGACGTTGAAGCCGGCCTGGTAGACGAGATCGCCGCTGAGCGGCAGTGCCGTGAAGCCGCCTGGCAGCGAGCCGTGGCGGCCCAGCCTGAGCACATACAAGAACGGCTTCATCGAGTCAGTGAAGTAGGCCGCGCGCGGGGTCACCACGACGTCGTTGATGAACGTGGGTGCGGTCTGGAATGTGTAAGCGGCAAGGACGCTGCCGTCGCGGGCACTCACGACGCGGCCGTTGCCCGCAGGGCCTCCGGCAACAAATAGCCTGCCGCGGTCGTCGATTTTCATACCCACCGAGGGGGTACCAGGTGCAGCCGCGGGAAGCAGGGCGCCTCGCCCGGTGACCAGGCTGGCGCGGTAGATCGAGCCGTTGGCAAGTGATCCGCAGTAGACCACCGGGCGGTCGCCGATGGCGATGCCCTCGGGGTTGAAGTTGTCAGGCAGCGGGATCAACGTTGGGAAGCGATCGTCGCCTTCATTGGCCTGGGTACTTCCGGGCGTGACCAGCACGGTCCCCACGGCCGTGGCAGCGAGGCCGGTCAATGCTTGGCGTCGGTTCATCTGGCAGTCCTTCCAATTGACTCGGTGCGCGTGCATCTCACACCCGAGACTGCCATATATGTAAATTCTTCGCTAATGGCGGGGCCGCGCGAAATCCCGCCGCCGCTAGATCCGTGGTCAGAGCACATGCCAGCAACGACACGATGCTTGCGTGAAGGCCCAACTGCCGTGGAGCGTTCGTATCAACACCGATACGAACGCTCCATGGCTCATGGCCTAGCCGACGATGGCCGAGTAGCTGTCGATGACGTAGTTGCTGCTGGGACAGGACTTTACGGACTGCTGGCTGCTGCCGGCCGACCAGATCCGGGGGCCGTCGTGGGTGGTGATGAGGTCTGTGCGCTGGTCGAGGCACTTGAGCCGGACCTTGATGTAGTTCGATCCGCTTGAGCACCAGGCGTATCCGGTGATGCCGGACTTGGATTTGGCCGGCACACAGTTGGCGGCGGACGCGCCCTGTGCGGAGGTGAGGACCACGGCGCTGGTCGCGACGGCGAGGAGTCCACTAAGGACAAACGATCGCTTCATGAAGCGAGAACCTGCCAGAGGGGCCGTCGGCGCGGCAAATGAGCGATGTAGTTGCTGAAGGTTGACATATGGGGTGTTTGGGAACAAAGCCGCGCGTGCTGTGTCCCAACTTGGCGGCGTCGGGGCAGCGTACGGGACTGTGGCTGTCCCAACACGACAAGATGTCGCCACCGATCGGCGGCCGTAACCGTGTGAAGTGTGGATGCTTCGATGCGGAGGCACCCGCGGCAGCTCAACGGGAGGGTCTATGAACGACACGGGGGCCACTGACGACTTCGCGGCCGCGTTGCGGTCGGTCAAGGTGAGGGCGGGTTTGAACCTGCGCGACTGGGCCAGGGTGTGCTATCTCAGCAGGGCCTCGCTGCACCGCTACTGCCGGGGACAGGCGGTGCCGTCCGACTACGTGGTGGTCCAGCGGCTGGCCGAGGCGGCCTCGGCGAGCAAGGAGGAAACCGTTACCCTGCACCACCTTTGGGTCGTCGCCCGGCGTCACGTGGAGGGCACGGCCCCGATCGCGACCGGATCGGCCGGGCCGGTCACCCTTCCCGCCGCTCCGGCGGGATTCCGCGCCCGCACGGCCGAGCTTTGCAGGCTCACCGAGCTCGCCGACCGCACACCGGTCAGGGAGAGCTCGATGGCGGTCATCACCGGCATGGCCGGCATCGGCAAAACCGCACTGGCCACGCATTGGGCGGCCAGGCAGGTCGGTGCGTTCTCGGGCGGCGCGCTCTACGTCACCATGTGTGGCGACCACGACCACGGCACACCGGCCAGGGTTCGGGCGTTTCAGCATCTTCTGCTCGCCTTCGGCGTCTCGCGAAACGCGATGCCGGAGGTCGAGGAGGACGCCGCCGCGACATTGCGCCAGCTGACAGCGGACAAACGAGTCCTGATCGTCATCGATAACGTGCAAAGCATCGATGATGCACGTCGCTTGGCCGGCTGCTTCACCGCGGGTCTCATCGTGATCACCAGCCGGCACACGTTGGCCGGGTTGACCGCCAGCCACAACGCCATGCCGCTGCCGCTGCCGGCTCTCGACCCTGAACAGTCGGTGGAAGTGATCACCGCACTGACCGGGCCGCAGCGGCTGGAAGCCGACCCGGGAGGCGTCCAGCGGCTGGTGGCGCACTGTGCCGGCCTTCCGCTTGCCCTGCGCATCATCGCTGCCGATCTGGTACATCACCCGCAGCGCACCATTGCCGAGCAGAACCGGCTGCTGGACATGCATCGCCTCACCGCGCTAGAGAACTTCGGCGATTCCCAGCACAGCGTCCGTGCCGCGTTCGACGTCTCGTATCACCTGCAGGACGGTCCGGCGCGCCGCCTCTTTCGGCTCCTGGCGGTCATTCCGGGCGAGGATTTCACCGCGACGGCCGCGGCCGCGCTGGCAGGGCAACCGCTCGGCGTCGCCGACGATCTTCTCCACCGGCTGACAGACGCTCATCTGGTGGAAAGCGGCTGCCCCGGCCGCTATCGCCTGCATGACCTGGCAAAGTCTTATGCCGCAGACCTTTCCGCCACCGAAGACGCACCAGCCACCCGTGGTGAAGCATTTCAAAATCTTCTCGACTGGTACCTGGCAATAGCGCACCAGGCCTCATCGGTGCTCTGCCCGGAGCAGACCGAGCTGGCGATCAGGGCCACCGGCCGCTCACCGATCACATCGTCCTCCGCCGATCGCGAGCAGGCGCTGGCGCAACTCGACACCGAACGGCACAACCTCATCGCGGCCGCGACCAGGCCGGCAGGCGAAACCCAGCCCACCACGGCCTGGCACCTGGCCCTTCTCCTGCGCGGCTATCTGCTCGGCCGCGGCACCTTCGCCGAAGGCATAGCGGTCTTCAGCGCAGCCGCCCGGCAGGCCCGACCGATCGCCGCGCAAGCCTTCGCCGCTTTGTGTCTGGCCGATGTCCATCGCGTACACGCGCGTTACGACGCCGCGGAGGATCACTACCGGGTGGCCCTGCGCAGGTGTGACGAGATCGACTGGCCGCAGCTGCGGGCAGCGTGCATAGCGAACCTCGGCGCCGTCCTGCTGGGTCGCGGACGGCCCGGCGACGCTTCGGCCTGCTTCGCCGAGGAGCTGGAATTGGTGCGCCACATCGGTTACGCGGCCGGGACCATCGCCGCCGCCGTCAACCTCGCCGGTTGTCTGCATCAGCTGGGGCACCTTGCCCAGGCCCTGGAACTCTTCCTGCACACGCACAAGCTGGCCCGCCAGCAGCGGTCGCCGGTCAACGAGGCGACGGCCATGTACAGCGCCGGTTACACCGCGCTCGATCTGGGCCTGACCGATCAAGCGCACGACTGCCTCACCAGCGCACTAGCCACCTACCAGCAACTCGGCCGCGACACGGACACCGTCCACACCATCGCGTTGCTTGCCGCCTGCAGCCGGGATCGTGGCCACCTCGCGCAGGCGCTGAAGATGGCGGCCAAGGCCCGCGCCATGCTCGACCGGTCGTCACCGGTCGTCAGCCCCACCGCCGCGATCGCGGTGGAGTCGGTGTCGGGCACTGTCCACCATCGCCTTTCCCGACACCACCAAGCGATCGCCAGTCTCACCAAAGCTATCCAGCTAGCCCAACGCCACAACGTCACCTATCAGCGCGCCGAAAACCATGCGCTGCTTGCCGAAACCCATCTCGCCGCCGGTAATTTCGATGAGGCGGCCCACCATGCGGCGAAGGCCGCTCAGCTGGCCCGCCGCAACGGGTATCGGGTGATCGGGGCACAGGCACAGGCCACCCAGGGCGCCATCGCCATACCGCAGGGATCCCCCTTCGCGCTGTCGCAGCTGCAGGCGGCACACAACATCTTCCTTCAGACCGGTTACCGGCGAGGGCTGGCGCTGACATCGCCCCGGATCGACCTTGTCCACAAAGCGGTCCCAGCCCTGGTGACGCCGCATGGGACCGTCTAAAAACGACAACTGGTTTAAAGTCGCGGCATGGCCGACATCACCACCCCGGACGTGTGGGACCTAAAAGCCAACCCGGCGACCTTGGAAGCCCTTGAGCAGGCGTGGAAGGCGCAGGCCGGGATGCTCGACGAAGCACAGGACACCGTCGATCGCGCCGCCAACCGGGTGGTTGACGGGGAATTCTGGACGGGGCAGACCGCCGACGCTTTCGACAAGCATCGCCTCACCCTCACCACCGACCTCGGCGAGAGCGGCAAGCTGGCGGAGCGGGTGTCGCGCGCGCTCGGGCATTGCGCGGCGGTGCTGCGCCGCAACCAGGGCCTGCTCGACGACGAGCGGCACAGGCTGGCCGACGTCCCGGTCTTGGCCAATGCCGGCCAGCTGACCTTTCAACCCCGCGACGACAGCCAGGCGACTTTGGTCAACAACGCCATCAGCGCCGCCCGTGATATCCGGTCGCGTGTGGATAGTGAGCTGCGATCGCAGGCTGCGATCTTCAAGGAGGCGGTGGGGCCACTACGCGCCTGGCAGACCACCTGGAACAAGCGCACCTTGCGCGTGCTCAACTGGAACATCCAGGGCGGCGGTGGCGGCAACCATTATATGACCGACCAGGGCACGCAGTCCGACGACATTCCCGACCTCGCCGAGCGGATCATCAACGGCGACGTGGACGTGGCCACGCTTCAGGAGGTCTGGAAGAGCCACGCGGAGGAGCTTCAGGAGGAGCTGAACAAGCGGGCCGCGCCGGGCGAGCACTGGGAGGTCCACTTCGGCAAGGCCGACCGCGGCTGGCACCTCAGCGACGGCCTTTTCCCGGGCCGCGAGGACGCTGGGAACGCGGTGGTGGTGCGCACCCGCCCCGGCGTTTCCACCAGCGGCGAGACCGTCATTCCGCTCAGTGGTGAGAACTCCGAGGAGGGGCGCGCGGCAACCAAGGTCCACATTCAGGTGGACTGAGCGGCTACCAGTCGGGGATGGTCACATCGACCACCTGACCGTCGTGATCGGACTCATCTCGGCCCCATCGGGTGGCTTCGGTGGAGCCGACACCACGCGGAATCACGTAGTCGATCGGCAGGTGGCTCGCCGAGGTGCCGCCCTGGCCGTCGTGAAGGTCGCCGGCGTGCACGTCGAAACCGTGCTGCCCGTACTGATTGAGCGACTTTCCGAAGGGCGTGTCGACGCCGGTGGGCGAGTTGTTGAAGTCGCCCGTCACCAAGGTGGCGTTGGCGTCATTGCCGGTCTGGCCAAACATCTTGTCCAGCTGCCCCGCCCGATTGGCTTCGCCTTCAGGGTTTGCGCCCGTGCTCAGGTGGGCGGTGAGGACGTCCAGGCCGCCCCGGGCCGCCTGCAGCATGCGGTCGGCGTTCTCACCATCGGTCTGGTGGAACAGCATCACCGCCGTCTTGAGCCGCTCGATGTCGGAGTCGAGCGTGTTGGCGAAGGCCGGCAACACCGTGTCCATCACGATTTTGCATTCGTAGTGGGCCGACCAGCACTGTCCGCCTCCCTCCGTGTCGCCGAACACCAACTCCGGCTGCGGAATGCTCCAGCTGCCGACCGACCCTCCGATCGCCGTGGTGTAACTGCTCCAGCCCAGCGTCTCCGACGCCTCGCCGAAACTCTTTGCTCCCCCGCCGACCGCGTCCCGTGCCCGGGAAAGCTCCCCGAGAAGCTTGTCGACCTCTGGAAAATCCATTTTGGTCTCGGTCATCCCGAAAATCTACACCGGTCGTGGTTGAATTCGAAGGTGCCTGTTACCGACATGGTCCGGCGCCTGCCCGACATCGCCACCCTCAAGAATCGCTGTCGATCGATGGCTGTACTGGACGCCATTCTGAGTCCGGAGTGGGAGTTTCGTTACTACTCCTACAACCGGCGCTGGAGTGACGGGCAGGAGATGGCGTCGATGCGCAATGGATCGGGCGACGACTATTTCATCGTGTTCACGCCGGAAGGCGCGTTCATCCGGGGCTTCGCGCATGAGTCATCGATGTCACCGTGGCGGCAAGAACCCCGCGCGCTGTGGCCAGGCCTGCTGAACAATCTTCCCGACGCGCTCCGGGCGCAGGCCGACGAGCCCGCGTTCGGCATGGAGGGTCTGCTTCTGGCCACTTTCTGCCTGTGGCGGCAACCGCAGGACGATCGCTGGCGCATCGGCGACATCGACTATTCGGCGGCCGACCCGGAGGACCTCGACCCCGATGGCGCAGATTGGCTGCTGGGCATCCTCACCGACGCTTCGCCCGACACGTACCTGAACTACGCGGCGGAGTATTTCGAGATCGAGGCGGATCCGCAGGCGGTGGCACACGTGTACAGCTGCGTGCCGCTCACCGACGAAGTGGTGCTCGCGCTGAACCCCGGAATAGACCTGGGTGCCCTCGCAAGTGACCTTGACGAGATCGGATATCCCGTCGTCGCCTGACACATTCATATGCAAAAATTTGAAACCAATTGATGGTCACCTCTGTTGGCTCGTGCATGGCTGTTGTAGCGTCCTCGCATGGCTCAGGAAGGCGAGCAGTACGGACAGGGAGATCCGCCGTCGCCGTTCGTGCAGGAGTGGCCCGAACGGCCGTTGGTATCGGCCGCCCAGCCCCCCGAAGCACCCTCGAGCCCAGAGCCGGCACCTGGTGAGCCGGCACACCGCCGCCCTGCCGACAGACTGCCGCGCGGGATCCGCCATATCGCGGGCGCGCTCGCCCTCGTGCTGCTCGGCGCCGGAATCTACTTCGGAATTGATAGATGGATTATCGGCGATGGACAACAATCCGCCGCTCCCACCGGATGCGCGGGCCAGCGGCTGCTGCGGCTCGCCGTGGCGCCGGAAGTGGTGCCGCTGGTCGAATGGGCCGCATCGGATGTCGACGGCGCTACCTGCCCGACCGTGGCGATAACGCCGCTAGAGCCCGGGCAGACGGGCTCAATCCTGACCGGTGGCAAGCTCGACGGTATGGTGCCGGCCTCATCGGCCTTACTGCGCCTGGCACCTTCGCCGCAAGCGTCTGCCGGGCCGTCGGCCGCGTCGGCCGCGCCCGCCTCAGCTTCGCCTGACGTGCTGCTCGTCGACAAGGCGGCATCGCTGGTTCGCAGTCCCATCGTGGTCGCCGTGCCCAAGCCCGCGGCCGGTGCGTTCGGCTGGCCGCAACGCCAGGCGGGCTGGGCCGAGCTCGCCACGGCGACCGTCGGGGGCAAGCTCCGCTTCAGCATGGGCAACCCGATGCGTGACGCCGCCGGGCTGCTCGCAATGCTCAGCGTGCACGCCGCGATGGGTAAGACCACGCCGGACCAGGGCATCGCCCAGATGCGGGCACTGACCTTGCGCAGCCGTCTGGCTGACGCCAGCGCCGACCCGGCCGTGCTGCTGCAACGACTGGAGTCGCTGTCCGACCCGGCGGCCGCGGCGAAGGACATCGGCGCCTTTCCCGTTACTGAGCAGGCGGTCTGGGCGTACCAGACGAAGAAGCCAGGGATATCGCTCGCCGCCATATATCCAGATGGGCTGATGGAAGCCGATTATCCGCTGGTACTGGCGCCAGCCGCCGCGTCCGACCGCCACTTCAAGGACCTCGCCACCCGACTGGTCGAACGCTTTCACTCGGGCTCCTTTGCCGCCACGGTGCGCGAGCACGGATTCCGGCCGGTGTCAGACACGATGCCCACAGCAACGCCGACGAACCCTCCGCTCGCCGACGGGCTGCTGGCGAGATACCCGGCCGCTGCGGCCACCCCCTCCGATCCCATCCTCGTCACCAGCCGCGCCGCGCAGTGGGCCAGGTACGAGCGAAAAGAATTCCAGGTCCTCATCCTTCTCGACGCATCCGCATCAATGAATGACCAGGTAAGGGATCGCAGCGGATCGCTGACCACCAAAGCAGCATTGCTGCGCACGGCCGGCGTGCAGGCCGCAGAGCTGTTCGGCCTCGACACAAGTGTGGGCGTATGGCTTTTCGCGACTCCGGCACCCAACATCCCGCCCTACGTCGAAGCCGTCTCGCTCGGTCCTTTGGACGCGCCTCTGCGCGGCATCCCGCGTCGCGAAGCGGTGCGTCGCATGGCACAGAGCTATACCGCGTATGAAAAGGCCGGCACTCCGCTGTATGAAACCGTGCTGCGCGGAGTGGACGCGATGCGGAAACTGAGCAAGCCCGGCACCGTGACCATGGTGGTGGCGCTCACCGACGGACGAGACCAGGACACCGCGTTCGCCATGCCGCGCACCGAGTTCCTGTCCCGCCTCAGCACCATTCGCGATCCCCAGCGGCCGGTTCCGGTGTTCTGTATCGGGTACGGAGCCGATGCCGACATGGCGGCGCTGAACGAAATCTCCCGAGCCACCGGCGGGCGGGCCGCCGCCTCAAACGACCCCGCCGACCTGGCCAGCGCGATGGCCCAGATCTTCCTCGCCGCACACGCGGCCCAATGACCGGCAGCCGGCTCATGACCGGATCTGGCGCGCTGCTAACGAAAACCGACACGAGAGCAACCGCTCCCCCACCACCACAGACGACGAAGAGGACCAACCACTTCCGCTGCTTGTTGGTTGGGGCAAGCGGCTGGTCTCGTGTTCAGTCAGCACGCTGAGCCGTGCAGCAGCCTAGTAGGCGCCGGTTGGACAATTCGGAACGATGTAGCCGTCTCGCCACTTACCTATGAGATCCCCAGCGATGTTCTCCAGCCCGCAGCCGTTGCCGGAGCCAGCGCCTTCGATAGGTTTGAACAGGTAGCTGAATGCTCCGTGACCGGCCTCGTGCACACGGAGATACTTGATCGGCTGACCGTTGTTGAACTCGTTCACCACGACATCTGACGACGCGGCCGGGCCGCCGTAGTCGTCACCGCTGTTCGGTATGGCGAACCACACGGACGAGCCCCAGAGCTGGTACTCGACGTAGATCGATATACCGTCGTTCGTCCAGTCGTGGACGTTGACATAGAAGTAGCCAAAGGTTGCCGCGGTCTGCAGGGTTTGCGGTGAGTAGTAGTCGTGTGGATAGCACACCTGAACCCGTCCGAGCGAGCCGGCCGAAATCCAGCTGTCGTGGCAGTCGACGACCGCATGTGCGGGCGTGGCGACCAGGCCGGTGCTGAGTGCCGCCACCGCGCTCACCACGAGCGCCATGAAGCGTTTCTTCACGTTGGAATCTCCTCTCGTTTCTTGCCCCGTAAATCTCAGCGTCCGGCATCGCTCTATACAGCACCTCATACGGGCTGCCGCCGACGAGCCGCGCAGCTACAGTGACATAAGGCGATGCATCGAAGTGGGGGGTTGGCGGTGCGGGTGGTGGTACTTGGCCGCGTGGGCATGGCAAAGGGTGCTTACCGACCCGAGATCGGCCGGGCGCAGACCCGTGCCATCCTGGCGTTGCTCGCCATCAATGTCGGCGAGCCCGTCAGCGCCGCAGGGCTCACGCGAGCATTGTGGGGCGGCACAGAACCGTCGACCGCGCGGGCGCAGATACACAACGCGATCTCTGCTCTGCGCCGTGTTTGCGCTGACATCGGGGCGAAGGACGTCATTGTCAGTGGACGTTACGGCTACCAGCTGTTGTTGCCGGCCGAGGACGTCGACCTGGGCCAGTTCCGCTGGTCGGTTCGTCAGGCCAAAGAGTTGAAGGCTCACGACGCGGTCACGGCGGCGAGAGTTCTGCGTGAGGGGTTGCAGCTGTGGCATGGAGAGCCCCTGGCCGACGCGGCGGCCGCGTTTGTGGACGCCGCCCGCCTACGGTTGGCGGAGGAGCGCCTGGTCGCCATCGAAGAACTGGCCGATCTTGAGCTGTCGCTGGACAATCCGGCTGCGGTGACGAGTGAGCTGATGTCTGTCGTGGCAGCACATCCCTTTCGCGAGGGTGCCCGGCGGCGGCTCATGCTGGCGTTGCACAGATCCGGTCGGCATGCCGAGGCCCTGCAGAGTTATCGAACGTACCGCGATCTGCTTGCCGATCAGGAGGGACTCGATCCCGGGGCCGAGATCAGCGAGTTGGAGATCGAAATCATTCGTGGCATCCGCGGGCGGCCACTTGACGGTTCGGCAACGGCCGCGGAAATCAGCGAACTACCGGCCGTCGGCGGCCAGAAGTGGGTCGCTCCGGCACAGGTGCCCGGCGGGGTCGGTGTGTTTGTGGGCCGTCAGGGCTATCTCGACCAGCTGGACATCGTCGCTGCGGCCACAGCGCACCAGGCGGGTCGTGTCATTTTGGTATCGGGTACAGCCGGTATCGGCAAGACGACGTTGGCGACCGTCTGGGCCCATCGGATGGCCGATCAGTTCCCCGACGGCCAGCTGTTCATCGATCTGCACGGCTTCGCCCCGGGTAGTCCGATGCCGGCGACTGTGGCGTTGGCGCGGTTCTTGCGTGCGCTGGGACAGCCGCCCGATGCGATACCGACAGACCTCGATGGGGCCACCGCGATGTTCCGCAGCCTGCTCGCCGACCGTCGTGTCCTCATCGTCCTGGACAACGCCAGCGAAGCCGAGCAGGTGCGTCCGTTGCTGCCCGGCAGCGGTGGCTGCCTTGTGGTGGTGACGAGCCGCGACAACCTGACCGGGCTGTCCACCAGCGATGGTCTAAGCCGCGTCGTGCTCGACGTGCTCACGAGCAAGGAATCGAATGACCTGTTCGTGGCATTGCTCGGTCGGGACAGGGTCGATTCCCAGGCGACGGCGATGCTGGCGCTCTCGGACGCTTGTGGACAGGTGCCGCTCGCGATCCGTATGGTCGCGGCAAATCTGGCCGACGCCCCAGGACGAAGCGCTGCTGATTATCTAGCCGACCTGACGGCAGGGGAAAAACTGGACCTGATGCAGCTCGTCGGCGACGGCCACGCTTCGGTGCGGGCCGCGTTCGACCTGTCCTACCGGACGTTGCCCGCGCGGATTCGGCGGCTTTTCCGGATGCTCAGTGTGGTGCCGGGCGGAAACTTCAGCGCCGCCCTTGCGGTGGCGATCGCCGGTACCGCAGATGAGCAAGTCATACCTGACCTGTCCATGCTGGTGCGCAAAAGTTTGCTTTACGAGGTAACCCCCCGTCGATATGCCTTCTACGATCTCGTGCGGCTATATGCCAAAGCACTGTCCGAAAAGGACAGTGCGCTGATCGAGGCCGCCGATCGGATGTACCGACACTATCTAGACGAGCTCGAGGGCGCCGCACAGCTGCTGTATCCACAAATGCTGCGGCTAAGCGAGCTCGGCGATCAGGCTCCGCCGGAACCGACGTTTGTCGATGGGCCGGCGGCCCTGGCATGGCTCGACACCGAGCTTCCCAATCTCACCGCAGCCACCCTCCACGCCGCGGCCGAGGGTCCCCGGCCGATGGCATGGTTAATCTCCGATGCCATGCGCGGATATTTCTGGTCCAATCGTCAACTCACGGAGTGGCTCGCGATCGCCGACGCAGGGCTGCGCGCAGCGGCCCGCGAAAGCGACGCGGCGGGCATGGCCGCCAACCACATCGGCCTCGGCAGCGCCTACCGTTGCATGGGCAGATACGGCGACAGTGTCGAGCAGTTCGAAAGCGCACTCATCGCCAGCCGCGGCATCCCATGGCCGCAGGCGGAGGCGACCGCACTGTCGCACCTCGCGGTGAGCTACGCCGAGGTGGGGCACACCCTGCTTGCCAGGGACAGGCTTACGGATGCCCTCGCCGTCAACCGGCAGCTGGACCGGCCGGCCAGCGAGGCCGTCGTGCTGGGAAACCTTGGCAGCCTCCGGGTCAGAACCGGAGAGCTGGGCCAAAGTCTTCGCGACTTCAACGGTGCATTGACGTTGTACCGCGAAATCCGCTCGTCGGGCGGAGAAGCAATTGTCATGACCAACCTAGGGCTTGTGCATTTCTATCTCGGCCGATTCGGCCTCGCCTCGCAACACCTCACGGCCGGCCTCACCCTGCACCGCCAGATCGGCGATCGCTACGGACAGGCCCTGGCTCTGTGCAACCTGGCCTATCTCCGCAGCGAGCAAGGCAGACACCACGATGCTTTGGAGCACGCCAGCGAGGCAATGACCATCGTCCAGGCGACGGGCGATCGGCAGACCGAGGCATATGCGCTCATCACCATGGGACACATCCGGCTCGCACTCAACGCGCCGCACCATGCGTCGCAGTACTACACCCAGGGGATGCGGCTGTCGCAAGCGACCGGTCAACGGCTACCGGAGCTCGAGGCGCGGATCGGAGTCGCACAAGCGAATCTCCGGCAGGATGAGATCGACGCGAGCCTCGACCTCGCAAACCAGGCGCTACGCGATGCGACCGAGTTCTCCTATGAGCTGCTCGCCGGTCAGACCAAAACCCTGCTGGCGGAGATCCACCTCGCGGCCGCACGCTTCGACGATGCTCGACGATGGGCGCTCGATGCACTCGCCGTGCATCGCAAGACCGAGCACCGGCCCGGGGAGGCGCGGACCCACCATCTCCTCGGCCAGATCTACCGTGCCAACGGTGAGCCGTCCGCCGCCTCGCTGTCGACGGCCCAGGCTCTGTTCGCCGAAATCGGAATCCCGCAGCCGGTCAATGCGTAAAACACCCGGCGTTACCGGTGGTGTGGGCGGCGATCCGGGCGGCGGCCCAGGATCAGGTCGGCGACCAGTGCTGTCCAGCCGGTCTGGTGGCTGGCTCCTAGCCCGGCTCCGTTGTCGCCGTGGAAATATTCCGGGAAGATGATCCGGTCGCGCCAGTCCGGGTGGGTCTGGAACAGTTCAGTGCCGCCGTAGACGGGCCGGCGGCCGTCCTGGTCGCGCAGGAAGATGTCGATGATCCGCTCGGATACGTCGTCGGCGATGTCGGCGAGATTGTGCCTCGATCCGCTGCCGGTCGGGTATTCGAAGGTGGCTGACTCGCCCAGATAGGCGCCGAATTCGCGTAGCGCGCCGATCAGAAGGTAGTTGACCGGCATCCAGATCGGGCCGCGCCAGTTGGAGTTGCCGCCGAAGTCACCGATCGTCGATTCAGCCGGCTCGTAGTCGACACTGAATTCGCGGCCGCCGAGGGTGACCACGAACGGCTCCTGAGCGTGGACCCGCGAGATGCTGCGCAGGCCGTAAGGGCTGAGGAACTCCGCCTCGTCGAGCATTCGAGACAGGATCGGGGCCAGCTGGGGCTGGGTCACCACCGACAGCAGCAGGCGGAATTCGCCGGTGTGGTCTGTCCGGTGCTCGCCCACCACCGTCGCGTAGTCGGGTCTGTGGGTGACGAACCATTTGATTCGCGCTTGGAGCTCGGGCAGCTTGGCGACTTCGCTTTTGAGCAGGCTCGTGGTGGCGACGAGCGGGATCAGGCCGACCACGGAGAAGACCCGCATCGGCACGGCCGGCTCGTTGCCGACCTGAATCGTGTCGCAGTAGAACTCGTCTTTTTCGTTCCAAAGATTGTGCGCTGCGGAGGCGATGTATGCGAAGTGTTCAAAGAACTTTGTCGCGACATCCTCGTAGGCGTGGTCGCGCGCGGCCAGCCGCATGGCCATCTCGAGCAGGTTGACGGCGTACATCGCCATCCAGCCGGTGCCGTCGGACTGCTCGAGGCGGCCGTCGACCGGCAGCCGCGCCGACCTGTCGAAGGGCCCGATGTTGTCCAGGCCAAGGAATCCGCCCTCAAAGACGTTGTTGCCGTTGGTGTCCTTGCGGTTGACCCACCAGGTGAAGTTGAGCATCAGCTTGTGCATGATGCGCTTCAGGAATTCCAGGTCCTGGCCGCCGTCGAGGTCGAAGACGCGCAGCGCGGCCCAGGCGTGCACAGGCGGATTGACGTCGCTGAATGACCATTCATAGGCGGGAATCTGGCCCTCGGGATGCATGTACCAGTCGCGCACCAGCAGCAGCAGTTGCTGTTTGGCGAAAGCCGGGTCGATCCGCGCGATCGCGACGCAGTGGAAGGCCAGGTCCCAGGCGGCGAACCAGGGATACTCCCAGGGATCGGGCATCGAAATGACGTCGGCGGAGTGCATGTGCCACCAGGCGGCGTTGCGTCCGTGGAGGCGTTCCGGCGGCGGTGGCGGGCTGGTCCGGTCGCCCCGCATCCACAGCGCGACATCGTAGTGGTAGTACTGCTTTCCCCACATCAATCCGGCCATCGCGGTGCGAACCACGGCAGCTTCCTCGGCGGTGGTGCCGGCGGGCGTCAGCTCGGCGTAGAACTCGTCGGCTTCCGCCAGCCGGCCGGCCATCACGCTCGCGAAGCCATCGCCGAGGTCGAGACCTGTGTTGGCGTTGGCTTGGGCCAGGCGCAGCCGGATCTGACGGGACTCGCCCGCGGGCACCTCGAAGACGTAATGAAGTGCTGCCTTCGTTCCAGTCATGGCCGGGTTGACGGTATCGGCGCCGTGCACCACATGATCATTTATGCCATCTTTGGGGTACGCGGAACGCCCCGCCGAGTCCCAAAGCCGTTCACTGTTGGTCTCGTTGTCACAGAACAGCGCGGTGGGAGCGCCGTCGCCGACGAGCTCAAGCGTGCCCAGCCACTTATGCTCGGCGATCAGGCGGCCGCCCCGCCCGGAGATCGAAGGCACCGCTTCATGGCCGGGCTTGCCCCACGCCCACGTGTTGCGGAACCACAGTGTCGGCAGGACGTGAAGGGTCGCCGCCTCCGGTCCCCGGTTGGCGACGGTGACCGTCATACACATGTCGTAAGGCGACGCCTTCGCGTAGTCGACGGCGACCGACCAGTACCGGTCGTCGGCGAACACTCCGGTGTCCAGCAGTTCGTACTCCGGCTCGTGCCGGTTGCGGTGGCGGTTGACCTCGACCAGATCCTGGTAGGGGAAGGCGGCCTGGGGATAGTGGTATCGCCAGCTCATCCGCGAATGCGTGGGGGTCGAATCCTCGTACCACCAATAATCCTTGGCGTCCTCACCGTGGTTGCCGGAGTTGCCGTCCAGGCCGAACATCCGCTCCTTGAGGATTGGATCTTTGCCGTTCCACAGCGCGAGCGCGAAACAGAACGTCTGCTTGTCGTCGCAGATGCCCGCCATCCCGTCCTCGTTCCAGCGGTAGGTCCGGGACCGGGCATGATCATGCGGGAAGAACGACCACGCCTCGCCGTGCGCGCTGTAATCTTCGCGCACGGTGCCCCAAGCCCGCTCGGACAGGTAGGGCCCCCAGGCCCGCCACGGCAGCTCGCCGGCGTCGGCCTGGGCAAGACGAATCTTCTCCGCATTCAGATGAGAATCTGTCGACATCAGTCCATCATCGGCGATAGCGCGCCGAACTCGGATCAAAACCGTCGTTCTCGCTACACCACGATGGTGATGACCACCAGCCCCGCCAGGATCAGACCGGTGATGACGCCCATCCGGATCAGGCGCGCGCGGGTGACCACCGAGGCGGGGGCGGTGGGCGGAGCGGCCGTAAGCAAGGCACCCGGCTCGCCTCCGGCGAGTTCGGGTTCGGGCGCGGATTCGGGTTCGGGTACGGCCAGGCGACCCGGCCGCCCGGAAAGGGTGAACCAGCCCCGGAAGGCGAAGGACAATGCCGCGAAGGCGATGAAGATGCCCAGTGCCCGCGCCAGCGTGGGTATCCATTCCGGGCTGCCCACCGCCGCCTCACGGTTGAGGATCAGCGCGTGCAGGAACAGGAAGCTGGCCACCGTGTACCCGCCGACCCAACCCCAACGCGACCACCGTGGCGCGGCCGATTCCTGCCAGCGCCGCAGCCGGCCGCCATCCATTCCGCGCAGCGGCAACAGTCCAAACACGACAGTCTGCACCCCCAGCACGAACAGGCTGCAGTAGATGGCGTCCTCCAGCTTGAGGACCAGATCGGCCTGCGGCAGCGAGGCGCTCGCGTGCACATCGTTGAGACGCCAGAAGGCGAAGCCGGCCAGGGCCAGGGTCACCGCGACACCGATCAGGATTCCTGCTGCCTCAACGTTTTCCCGTGGCTTGCGGGCTTGCGGGTCGTTGCGCGGATCGAAGGTGCCGATGAGGCCGTAGGTGTAGCCGGGAACGAAAGCCGCCAGCCGGGAAACCGCCGCCAGCGCGAAGGCCAGGCCGAGCCCGGCCGGCACGGCGCGGAAAGGCCCGCTCTGCTTCATTCGCCACCGCACATACCACTCCTTGGGCAGGGCGTAGGCCAGAGTCACGACGGGCACCGTGACGGCAAGCGCGGCGAGCACCATCGCTGTGCTGCCATTGAAACCGGCTCGCGGATCCACGAACGTCATCAGCAGCGCGGCCATCACGATGAAGACCAGGAAGCGAGCGGCCTGACCGAGTTGCACCGTCAGGCCCGGCCGGCGCAGCCGGGCGAACCAGCCACTGATTTCCGCCTCATTGTTCTTTATGGTCTCGTTGACCACCTCGGCCGGGAAACCCACCAGCACCACGACCAGCAGCATGAGCACCATCAATGTCGCGGCGAGCGCGATCGGATCCCACGGCAGGTCGGAGGGAGCTGGAACCGCGCGCACGAACGGGGCATCGAGCAGATCGGGCTGCGCCTGCGGCACAGTGCCCGCGGCGCCCACGATCCTGGGCGAGATGCCGTTCCAGACCAGCGCCATGCGCCAGGTCCTGCCCCCGCACGAGATCTTGATCTCGTTGAGCCCGTCGGTGAACGGCAACACAGCCTCGTACCGGGAAACGAAGGGCTGCCCCGGATTCACCGCCCAGTCGGCGGATTGCGGCGTGCCCTTGAAGGTCAGGCTCGGCTGCTCGCACGGATAGGCCATCCCGTCCTGCGCCAGCACCATGCCCACGTGCTTGTCGCCGCGCCCACCGACGAATCCGGCGTGGAAGTTGCCCTCGGCCAGCTTGCCCGACCAGGTGCCAACGCTGTCGAGCCGGCCTTGCCCGCACCGCACCATCACGCGGTGGTTGACATCGAAGCTGGGCGGCGAGTCCATGAGCAGAATCAGCCGGGCGGTGAACGAGTTGGTGTTGTAGTAGTTCACCCGATAGTCGAAGCTGTTGCCGAGCTGTACCTGCTGAAAGTCGGGCCGGTAGAGGAAGCGCGTCCGGTCGATGGTGATTTCGATGTCGGGTGCCGTGCCATCGTCTCGCAACGCGCAGGCCGGAGCGTTGTCCACCACGATGAACGGATCGGGCGCAGTGCCCCAGACGTCCACCGTGCTTCCCGCCGCCGCGCCCTGGGCAACGCTTCCTTGCGTGCCGAGAACCACACCGAATACCACCGCTAACAGGACAGCCCGCCTCCACATAGCTTGATGCTAAATACTTCATCGTGAACCTAGTCCTACTCCGTTGAGCCGACAAAGAACGGACGTTCACCTGGTCACGGAGGCGGTTCGGCTGATGACTGACCGTGCCCTCCTCCTAATAGGACACGAATTTCAGCGAATAAAGTCGGTGGGTGCGAAAATTCATCGCGTTGGGAATCACGTTGGGGGCAGCGGCGTTTCTTCCCGACCTCATGTCCGACGCGGCGGCTCCATATGCGACGCCGCTGGTGAGCTCGGGATTTGCCTGGGGAGTTGTGGCGCTGTACGCCGGGCACACAGCCAAGACTCCGCGATCGGCCGCAGTTACCGCGAGTGCCGTGCTGATCTTGGCGACGATCGTCTACTACGGGCTCATCCTGTTCGTCAGTCAGCGCTGGATGATCAGCGCCGAGAACTCCGAAGACGGCTTACCGTCCTATGCCGGTCTGCACGGGCTGGTGCGAACGTTCGCGCTCTGGATGATCTGCGGGGCGGCCGGCGGCGCCGTCATCGGGTCGCTCGGCCATGCCATGCGCGTCGGTCAGACGCGGCTCGGATCGGTGGCGGCCGGGCTGGCCGCGGGTTTGCTTGCCGGCCAAGCCTGCTTCACCCTGGTCTTCGTCAGGTCGATCTGGTCCGGCCCGCTGGATGCTTTCGATCTGTCGAAGCTGGTGCCGTCCCTGGCACAGATCCTGCTGACGGCTACCGTCATGGCACTTTTGCTCGCGCCGCACTGGCGGGCGATGTCCATCCGCTGGTTCGGTCTCGCCGCGGCCGCCTCGTTGACCGTGAGCATTCTGATCTGGTACCTGATCACCTGGGCCCGCGCCGCGCTCTACTAACCCGCGGCCGGGTCTGGCGTGACACATGTGGATGGCTCACTAAGCTGTCAGAGTGACTGAAACCCTCAAATTCGCCCTATACGGTCTGCATCGCGGCAGCAGTGTCGATCCGCAGATCATGGCAAGGCGCGCCCGCGCGGCGGAGGCGGCGGGCTTCGAGGCGCTTTGGGTGGGCGATCATATTGCGCTTCCCTTCGACGCCCCGGATCCGGCCGACGAACCGCGGCTGGAGACGATCGTCGCGTTGACCTATCTGGCCGCGGTGACCAGCCGGGTGCGCCTGGGCGCGGCGGTGCTGGTGCTTCCGCAGCGCCAGCCGGTGCTGCTGGCCAAGCAGATCGCGTCGCTGGACGTGCTCGCGGGGGGCCGGTTGACCGTGGGGATCGGCGTCGGGTACGTGGAGCAGGAGCTGAGCGCGCTGGGCGTGCCCATGGCCGGCCGCGGTGAACGCGCGGACGAGTACCTCGAGGCCATGCGCGTCCTGTGGGACGAGCCGCCACCCGTCTTCGATGGCAGCCAGGTCAGCTTCGCCGGCATCCTGCAGCGGCCCCGGCCGGTGCAGCGGCCACATCCGCCGATCGTGGTCGGCGGCGAGTCCCCGGCCGCGTACCGGCGCGCGGTGCGCAGCGGCAACGGCTGGTACGGGTGGGAGCTAGATCTTGACAAGACGGCCGAGGCGATCTCGCGATTGAGCGCGGCCGCCGAGCGCTACGGCCGGCCGGAGAATCTAGGCCCGCTCGAAATCACGATCACTCCCCCGGGCATGGTCGACGTGGCGACCGCTCGCCGCTATGCCGAGCTCGGCGTGCACCGGCTCGCCTTCCAGCCGCCCACCATGGCGGGCAACGCCATCGACGAGCTGATCTCCGAAGTGGGCGAAACCCTTGTGGGCAAAGTAGATCCATATTAGATTGATCTGTGTGATTAGAATCACATTGACTACTTTAAGTTTTCGAATCTCTCGTACACAGCGATCTCCATCTATTCATGCAGAAACGCTAGGTTACCTTCATCTATGACGATGATGTTACACAACGGACATAATCCACTAGCCCTCCAGTGATTCTCCAAGGTGGCTCTAGGTAATCGGCCGATATATTCACGTCCTTGACGGTCTGGGAACGCCAAGACAAGTATTTCCAACGGCTGGCCAATAACCTGTCGCTGCTCTTGGGGGAGAGGAGGTTGAACGGAAATGGCTGAGACCCTGTTGGAGACCACCTCTGAGGAGGTCGTCGAAACCCTCGACGTGGTTGAGGAGACGTCTGCTTACGACGTCATGCTGCTCCAGTCAAGCGCCTACTGAGTAGTGGTCGCGTAGTAACAACAGCATCATGGCGTGGCCGATGCCTTCCATCCATCCACGCCATGGTGCGCCCTCAAGGCCCAGGAATCCTTTCTGGAGGAGCAGTCATGGTCGTCAGGCTCAATCCCGCCGTGCGCCTCATTCCGCCCTCGGAGGTGATCGGTGACCACTGGATGGCGGAGAACCTCCTGGAACGAAAGCGCTACAAGGTTTCCCGGCGGACAGCCGCCACCCTGGCGGCCGCCTGCCGCCCACAGGATCCGGAAATGCTGGCCAAGCGGCTGGCGGAAGTGGACACCAGCGGCGAATCGGTGTGGGTGTGGGAAAAGCTGATCGCGTCGCTGTGTGAACGCGGGCTTATCGTTGACGCCGCAACAATCGACGACGATCCGCAACTCGCCTGGTTCGTCAATCTGAGAAAGAGCTGGAGCCGATTCGGCTGGCACGAGGCAGCCGAATACCACGCGCTCTCCTTCGACTATCCGTGCATGGACTACTCCGAGGCGGCGGCCTTCCTGGCGGATCAGGCGCGCATGCGCGGTTACCAGGCCGATGAGCCGGACACAGATCGGTTCAAGCTTGAGTACCTGGATCGGCCGGGTGTTTCGCTTCCCGAACCGGAGACCGACATTCCGACGATGAGCGCCCGCACCGCCTGGGCCGACCATCCCGAGCCCGCCGTTGTCGACTTCGAGTCACTGTCCAAAGTGGTCTCATTGTCGTTCGGCGCGATCGGCGCGATCATCCCCAGAACCGACTCGGCACCGTTGCTCCGCCGCAGCAGCCCGTCCGGAGGCGGGCGCAACCCCTCCGAGGGCTATGTCATCGTGCGCGACGTACCCGGCCTCGAACCGGGTTGGTACCACATCACCATGAGGCCGTTCAGCCTGCGCCGCCTCGACGGGCCGCAGACCGACGAGCAGAGCCTCATGCGCCTGTTCCCGGAGACCCTCGAGCGGTTCCCCTTCCCCATCAAGGCCCTGGTCGTCATCACGAGCATGTTCGAGCGCAACATGTACCGCTACCGCGAACCGCGGACCTTCCGGACCGTGCACATGGATGCCGGCCACATCGCCAGCTCCATGCGGATCTCGGCACGCTCGCTGGGCCTGGTCGGCGGCATCTTCTACTGCGACATCGCCACCGCAATCGAGCAAGCGCTGGGCCTCGACGGGATGGCTGAGGGGTACATGCTCACGGTGGCCCTCGCCGACGGTATCGCCTGAGCGCGGAAAGGGTTACACAATGTCTTCGGCTGGACATGACGAAGCCCCATGGCCGGTGGGCATGCGGGTGCGCCCGGCGGTCGATCCGGCCTCGCCGGACGTCGAGGTCGCCGACACCGTTACCGGAAAACGGTTCCGGTGGGCGCCTGAGTCGCTGGCGCGCTTCATCCTCGACGGCGGGGTGTCCCGGCGCGATCTCGCCGGGGACGGCGACTCGTGGCAGAAGGTGTTCAACGCCAACACGCGAACCCATTTGGTGCCTGGCTGGCGGCACTGGCAGGATCGCGGATGGCACCCCTCCGACCAGTACTACGCCGCGTCGCGGCGGTGGGACTTTGTCGACGCCACCGACATCGACGGCGCTATCCGCACCGATGCCGTGCGCCGGTATCTGAGCACCGATGGCCCGCCCGCGGAGGAGGCGAAGCCCACCGGGCCGCGCATCCCGCTCGGACAGCCGAAGGAACCGGGCGACATGCAAGTCTCACAGCTACTGGTCACCCGGCGCAGCGGGCGCGCCTACCTGCCCAAGCCGGTGCCGTTGGAGCGGCTTTCCGGTCTGCTCTGGTATGCCCTGGCGGAGGTGCGCAAGCGGCGCGAGGCCACCAGTGCCGACGAGCCTATGTCCTATTTGGACAGTTATGGATCTGCGTGGGACTTCTACCTATGCGTGTACAACGTGGACGGGCTCGAGGCGGGCGTCTACCGGTACGAGATACTCACCCACGAGCTGATCGGCATCCGCCCGGGCGACCATCGAGACGCGATGATCGATGCCTTGCAGGGCATGCACTCCCCCGCCACCGCCGCGTGGACCCTGGGATTTGTGGCCGACTTTCCCCGGTACCAGTGGAGGTATAGGCATGAGCATGGCCTGCGCCGGCTCTACCTCGAATCGGGCATCCTGGCGCAGGAGGTCATCATCCTGGGCATGTCCTACGGCCTGAGCACGCTGGTCACCCCTGCCCAGAAGGATCGGCCATATCTGGACCTGCACAGGCTTTCCGAGTCGCGCTACTCACCGGTCTACACCCTGACCATGGGCTTTTCGCGCGGCTCGTCCGGGGTGGACTTCGCCGACGAGTCCCGTGACCGCACGCACACGGGGCTGTCATGAGCCTGCTTCTTCGGCGCGCGCTACTGGCGCAGGAACGCAACACCTTTCCGCGCCTGTCACCGGACGGTCAGCGGATCGTCTTCATCCGCACCGACGACGCCGGGCAGGAGCTGTGGCTGCGTGCGAACGACGGAAGCGAACACCAGCTCGCGGCGCATCACGGCGAGATGATCACGGATCTGCGCTGGACCGCCGACGGTAGCGTGCTGCTCTACCGATGCACCGAACGCGGGCGGGAGAGCTGGCGGCTGACCGGGATGAGGATGGGCAGCCTGGAACGGATTCGCCTGCCCGCTTCCGGGCCGGTCGCGGAGTATTGGCTGGCGCACCACGATTCCGCCGTGGTCGTCTACACCAGCCGTGGCGACCTGATCCGCGCCGACCTCGCCGATCGCGACGCGCAGCCGGTCGTGATCGCCAAGAATCCCGGCTATCACCGATGGCTGGTGGACGGCCAGGCCCGGCCGCGCGGCGGCACCCGCCTCACCGAGGACGGGTCGGCCCACGTGTTGCTCGGCGACGACCTCGACTCCGCCCGAAGCGTGCTCAAGCTGGAGGTGGAGGAGGTCATCGACCTGTCCATCCAGGGGTTCAGCCGTGACGGGGAAAGGCTTTTCCTGCTCACCAGCTACGGTGCCGCCACGCGGCGGCTGATCGCGATCGACTCGTCAAGCGCGGCTGTGCACACCGTTTACGAGCACGCTCAGCTCGACATCGAAAGCTATCCGATCGCGGGCGAGGGGGTCTGGTTCGATCCCCGGACAGGCGAGCCGGACGTGTGCACGGTGATGGATCAGCGGTTGCACTACCACGCGCTCTCCCCGGAAATGGCCACGGCCGTGCGGCCGCTGGCGGCGACCCCGCACGACTCGGCTGTGATCATCGATCGCAGCGCCGATGACCGTACCTGGCTCATCGTCTATGTACGAGACAACGGCCCGATCTCCTACCACGCCTTCGATCCGGCGAGCGGCAAGTCGGAGCCGCTGTTCGACAATCGCCCGGATCTGGCCGGGCACCGCCTGCCGAAGCTCGAAGACTTTCACTACGTGGCCGGCGACGGCCGGCCGCTGAGCGGATACCTGATGCGCCCCTTGGACTGCGACGGCCCGCTGCCCACGGTGGTGATGGTCCACGGCGGCCCGGCCGGGCGCGACCTGTGGCGCTTCTATGCCGACGCGCAATATCTGGCGTCGCTGGGCTACCTGTCGCTGCACATCAACTATCGCGGATCCCGCGGCTTCGGCATCGACTTTCGCCAATCGGGCAATGGCGAATGGGGCGGCCGGATGCAGGAGGATCTATACGATGCGGTGTCGGTCGCCATCAGCCGCGGGTTGGTCGATGGCGATCGGGTGGCCTTCCTGGGCGCCTCCTACGGCGGCTACGCGGCGCTGCTCGGGTCCACCGCCCGGCCGGACCTGGTCCGGTGCGCCATCGCCATCAGCGCGCCCTGCGACCTGGTGTCGTTTGTTCAGAAACCGCCACCGTATTGGCAGCCACTGTCCATTTTGCTCAGACGCCAGATCTCCCAGCTCAGTGACGGCCGCCAGCTCAACGACCAGGAGCTCGCGCGCAGGTCACCTATCCACACGCTGTCCAAGTCCTCCTCGCCGATCCTGCTGGCGCACGGCATCCGCGATCCGCGGGTGCCCGAGGCCGAGGTGGACCGCTTTGTCGCCAAGGCTCAGGCCATGGGTGTTCCGGTCCGCTATCTGCGCTTCGCCGATGAGGGCCACCACGTGAAGTCCAATGCCAATCGGGCCGTTCTGTTCCGGGCCATCGAGGAGTTTCTGGAGGCACACCTTGCCATCCGCTAAGTTGCAGCTAATGCGGCGCTACACGCGCAACGATCCGCGCGGCATCTTCCCAAAGGTGACCGGCCTTCCCGGCATCGAACACAACCGGATGGCGATCTTCTGGCGCCCGATCATCGACATGACCGACAGCGAGGTCGCGCCGATGCGGTTGCGTATGGTGCAACCGGTTTCGGCCTGGCTGGCCGAGCCGGAGGAGGAGCGCTGGTCGTGGTTTGCCATGATCGGGGTGGCCGGCCTGCGCTCTCAGGCGTTGCGTCATGCGGGCTTGACCCAGTACGACTGCCGCGAACCGACCGGCCTGGCCGAAGAGTTCCGCACCCCACAGTGGAACAGGCTGCTGGACGCGATCGCCCGCTTCGATCAGCTTCCCTACTCTGCTCGGTCGCTGGTGGTCTTCCAATTGGCCCAGCTGTCCTACTGCGAGTACGTCTTCAAGATCGCTGGCGTGGTGCAACCCAATGGTGATCCGGCGCACGACCGCTACGCCTACGAGGTGGGCCGCGTCCACGCCCGGTTCCCGGGCCACGCCGCCAAGGCGCTGCCGGTCTTCGAAAAGCTGGCCACCATCGGCAAGGATCCGCTCATCGCGCTGGCCTCCTGCGCGCAGGGGATCGGGCACACCATCCGCAGCAACACCGAAATCGAGCTGGCGCAACGCTTTGACGGCTACGGGCAGCAGATCCTGCTCGGGCTGCCCGACACCTGGCACGCCTGGCTGGTGCGCAGCCGCTTCCATCGGGCGGTCGCCCTGTTGCGCCTCGCCGAGAAGCAGTTCGAGCAGATGCGACACGAGCTCGATCTGGCGCTCGAATTCAGCGAGAAGCTCTTTCCCGGTACAGAGGAAGGAACCACCGACAAGACGGTGGCTTTGGAAAACAAGCGCATTTTGACCGAGTCACAAATCAAGTCGGTATCCCGGGCGCGGGGCAAGGAGTCGGCGGAACAGGTCCGCAAGCTGTGTGAGCGGCTGGATCGGCTGGACCCGTATTGCATCGAGGCCCGTCTGGTGGTGGCCGACGGCTACGCCGCCATCGGCGACTACGAGGAAGCGGCGTTGCGCTACACGCGCGCGGGCGACCTTGGCACCGTGTCCGGTGCCGTGGGATGGTTCCGCGCCGGTCAGGTCTACGACTTTCTCGGCGACCGCGCCAGCGCCCTCAACGCGATGGGCCGCTGCCTTGAGCTCGATGCTTCGGCCATCGAGGCAGCGCAATATCTTGAATCTGTCCGGTACTAGGGGGAAAGATGACCGAGCAAACCCGGGCGCCAAGCCGCCAGATCGCGGCATTGGGGCTGCCGATGCTGGTGGGCGCGCTGTCCGCGTCGCTGGCCGGGGTGGTCGACACCGCCATGATGGGCCGCTTCGGCGCACCTGAATTGGCTTCGGTGGCGGCATCGTCGGCCGTGTTCGACATCTTCAGCGGCATCGTCCTGGCTTCGGTGACGGGCCATCAGATTATGGCCGCGCGTTTCGCCGGCCGTGAGGACCCGGCCGGGATCCTGCGTTCGCTTCGCACCACCGCCTGGTTCTCCGGCGGGATCGCGGTCGTGCTTACCTTCGGCTGTCTTTTCGCCGGTGGCTGGCTCACCGGGCTGGTCGCGGGCGGCGATCCGCAACTACGCGAAATAGGGGCGGACTATCTGGCGGCTCGGGCGCCGACCCTGCTGCTGTTGGCGGCTTTCGTCATGATGACCGCAATCTTCAACGCCTACAAGAAGCCGAAGTACGGAATGTGGGCGGGCATAGTCATCAACGCCCTGAACATCCTGCTCGACTATCTGCTCATCTATGGCCCGGGGCCGTTTCCGCGTCTGGGCGCGGCCGGAAACGGCTTGGCCACCACCCTTTCCTGGGCGGTGGGCGTGGGCTGCCTGCTGGTGGCCACCCGCCATTTCGGTCTGCTCCAGCTGCTTCGCACCCCCGCTTCCCGGATCCCCATCGATTTCGTTACCTCGATTCCGAAGCTGGGCTGGCCCGCCATCGTCTCCACTGGTCTGGACTATCTCAGCGTGGCCATCTTCTTCGCCATCATCGGTGGGCTCGGCGCCATTTCGCTGGCCGGTGGCAGGATCGCCTTCGAGGTGATGATTTTCCTCTTCGGCGTCGCCAGCGCGTTCGCCGCCGCGGCCCGCATCCTCATCGGACGCGCGGTGGGTGCGCAACAGGTCGGCGAGGCAAAGGTGTTCTGGCGCAAGGGCCAGCTCACGCTGCTGGTTCCGGCCGCCATCCTGACCGCCTTCATAGCCGTCTTCCCCAGCCTGGTGGCGCGGGTGTTCACCGGCTTCCCCGAGACCGTTGACGCGGCCGCGGATGCGCTGCTCCTGGTCGCGCTGGCGCTGCCGCTGATGGCGTGGACGCTGGGCAACGTGAGCGTGCTGCGGGCGCTGGGTCACACCAACCTTGACATGTACGCCAATCTGGCCGCGGCCCTGCTGATCCAGCTGCCGGTCAGCTGGCTGCTGGCCGAGGTCGGAGGTTTGGGCCTGGGCGGCGCTTTCCTTGGCGTGCTTGGTTACTGGCTCGTCCGAGCCGCGATAACGGAGCTTCTCTCCCGCCGGTCGATGCAGGCACTGGTACCACAAAATCTCGAAAGAACGGATAGCCAAAATGGAAGACTTTCCCATAGAGATACCGCCGATAGCGGCCAAGGCGCAGGCAATCGCCGATAGGGGCCAATGGAAACTGTCCTCCGAGCCGCGCACCGGCGCGCTGTTGCGCACCCTCGCCGCGAGCAAACCAGGCGGGCGAATCCTCGAAGTGGGATGCGGGCTGGGCGTCGGCTCGGGCTGGATTCTGGCCGGGATGGACGAGGACGCCCGGCTGATCGGCCTAGAGGTGCACGCGAAGATAGCCAACATCTGCCGGGACCTGCTCGCGGTCGACAGCCGTGCCGAGGTCATCACCACCGATGCCACCAAGTGGCTGGAGGAATATACCGGGCCCCCCTTCGACATGATCTTTGTCGACACCACCGACGCCAAGTTCAACCGTCGCGACGTGCTGCTCGCCCACATGGCGCCGGGCGCCCTGCTCATCGGCGATGACTTGCTGCCCAACGACACCTGGACAGAGCAGCACCCCGAGCGGGTGGACAGGTTCCGCAACGAGATAGTCACCGAGCCCGATCTCGTGGTGACCCTGATGGACTGGGCTTCCGGTCTGATGGTCGGCACCTACCGCAAGGCAGGATAAACTGCCATGACTTCGATGGTGACGCTGGCGGAGCTGGACACGGCGAGCTTTCGCGCGGCCATGGCCCACTTTCCCACCGGCGTCACCCTGATCGCGCAGGGCACCCCGCCCGACCTTGAGGTGATGACCGCGAACTCGTTCATGTCGGTGTCGCTGCAACCGATGCTCGTGCTGATCAGCGTCCAGCTGGGCAGCCGGATGCGGTTGCGGCTGGATCAGACGGACACCTTCGCGGTCCATGTGCTTCATGCCGATCAGCAGGAGCTGGCCGCCGTCTTCGCCCGGCATGACCGCCCGAGCGGGCTGGAGGCGGCCCGGCTGCTCACCGAGCCGGTCGCCAGCTTCGAATGCGTGCAGCATGCCCGTCACCGAGCCGGTGACCACGTGCTCTATCTCGGGCGGGTCACGGCTATCCGGGTGTCACCCGAACCCGCGCCGTCGTTGCTGTTTCATCGCGGCATGTTCGGGAGTACCACATGAGTCAGCCAGAGCTGCAACGGTTCTACACCAGAAGCGACCCGCGCGGGCTGTTCCCCTATCTGAGTGGTTCGCCAAATCTGGAGCACAACCGGCTGGCCGTGTTCTGGCGGCCGCTCATCGACATGACCGACAGCGAGGCCTCACCCACCCGGCTGCGAATGATCGCGCCGGTGTCGTCGTGGCTGGCCGATCCGGCGCAGGAACGCTGGCCATGGTTTTCCATGATTGGGATACCGGGCCTGCGTCACCAGGTCCTGCGTCACGCCGGGCTACGCCACTACGACTGCGCCGATCCCACCGCCCTGCCCGAAGCCCTGCGCACGCCGGCCTGGTCCACCCTGATCCAGGAGGTCAACCGGTTCGACATGCTCGGCCCCGCCCGGCGGGCGCTGGTGCTTTTCGCGCTGGCTCAGCTCTCCTACTGCATCTACGCCCTTAAGCTCGCCGGCGAGGTCGAGCCCGACGGCAGGTCCGATCATGATCACTATGTGTACCATGTGGCCCGGCTGCACGCACGCACCCCCGGTCAGGTCGCCCGAGCCCTGGACCTGTTCGGCGCGTTGAGCATCACCTCCCGCGATCCGATGCTGGTGGCAGCCGCCTGTTTCCAGGGCATCGGCCACAGCCTGCGCGACGCCAAAAACCTCACCCTGGCAAGAAATTTCGCGCAGCGCGGGGCAGCCCAGCGGTTGCCCGACACCTGGCACGGCTGGCTGGTCGGCAGCCGATTCCGCCGGGCGACCGCGCTGCTGCGCCTGGCGGAAGGGCGGCTGGACTGGATGCGGCACGACATGGAAACCGCGCTGGCCTTCAACGAACGCCTTCTCGCCGCCGCGACCGAGCCCTCCGATCGGATGGTGGCGGTGGAGAACACGCGTTACCTGCTCGAGCTGCGGATCCAAGCCCGCGACGGGGTGCTTGCCAGGTGCGGCGAGCTGATCCAGCTCGACCCCTACTGCGTGGAGGCCAGGCTCATCGCCGGCGACGGTCATCTTGCGGCACAGGATTACGCCTCGGCCGCGCGGTGGTACAGCCATGCCGGTGAGCTGGGCACCGGCTCGGGAGCGGTCGGCTGGTTCCGCGCCGCGCAGTGCCACGACTTTCTGGGCGAGCGCGGCGAAGCGCTCAACGCGATGGGAAGGTGTCTCGAGCTCGACTCGACCGCGGTCGAAGCGCGCAACTACCTGGCCGCCCATCATTAGTTCGGCGGTCGCCCGCCCGGGTGTCCGGTTCTCGACTGACGTCATGGTCAGCGAGGGTTAGCGTGCGGTGGATGGAGCACGTGGCCGCCCAGGCGGAGCCGGAGAGGGCCGCACCGTCGTTTAAGGACTCCGGCCGCCCGCTGGAGGCGGATCTGCGCGAGCCGATGGAACGCAGCTTCGGCTTCGACTTCGCCGGCGTGCGCATCCATCGCGAACCTTCCGACGAAGCGGCCCGTACAGTCGGCACCGACATCGGCATGCCCGAGAACCCGCGCACCCCCGGCGGGGTGGCCCTGCTCGCACACGAACTCGCCCATGTGGTCCAGCAGAGCCGGGGCGGTGGAACAGCCGCCCTAGCGGCCGACGCTCCGGCCGCCGAGCGGGCTGCCGGAGCCGCCTCCCGGGCGGTGCTCAACGGCGAACCTGTGGGAACCCTTGGCGGGACAAGGAAAGGAATCGCCTGGGAGACCGAGGAAGAGCGACGGCTGCGGCGCGCCAACGAGATCAACGCGATCAACAATCCTTGGATCGCCTACGGCCTCGACCCGGGCAAGCTCGATCGGGAATACCGGGCCGCATTGGCGACGGCCCGGCAGACCGGCTATTGGCAGGACGCCGCCGAGAAGCTCAACGGCATGAACCATGAGGCCATCCAGTCACGGCTGGCCGAGCTGACCGACAAAGAAGTCACCTTCATGCACCAAGGGGCGCTTGACAATCCGCGGGTCGGCGGCGGCTCCAACATCGCCAAACTGAGCGCGGCCGGCGTGCCCCGGGCTTCCACCATCGCGCCCGCCCCCGCGCCGAAACCAGCGGTTGTCAACACCGCCAAGCCAAACCTCGCCCAGCCGATGTCCGACGACGTTGTCAGAGGACTGTCCGGGACGGACAAACTGCTGGCGGCATACGAACGCGCCAAAATCGCCAACGCCACCGTCAAGGAGATCGAACAGCTCATCAGCCCGCAGGCACTGGTCATGGCGCTGGCCACGATGGTCGGGATCTGGCTGCTGAACCAGTGGAATCCGGGCGGCTGGGCCGCCGACATCGGCATCGGCATCACCGCGCTCTTCGTGGGCATGGTGCTCTTCGACGCCATCAAGCACCTGATCGCCTTCGCGGACGCGGTCAACGCCAAGAACGAAGCCGATCTGCAGCTGTGCGGCCAGCACTTCGCTAAGGCGATCGCGGAGATCGGCGTACAGACGCTCGTGCTGATCATCACGCACAGCATGAAGTCGAAGGCCGGCGGCAACCCGCCGCCCGGCGCCACCCCATACGAGGCGGCGCCGGTGAAAGGCTGGGCCGACATGGTCACCCCGCAGGGGAAGATCATCCGGATGCCGGTGACAAGCGTGCCGGTCAAGGCGATCACCCCGGCCACGGTCATCTCCCCGGAGCTGGCCCTGGAGCTGGGGGTCAAGGGCTCTACCGCGCTGATGTCGGTGGCCACCGGCCCGAAGGGCACCCCTTCCGGCGGCGGGGGCGGGGGCGGCTCGGGGCCGGGCGGAGGCAAGCCTCCACAGCAGACAGAGGCCGAGCGGCTACAAGCCAAATACGGCAACCGCACCACCACCTCCTACCCGCCGGAGGAATGGGCCCACATCGAGCGGCTGGAGAACCAGTTCCCCAAGCTCAAGGAGGCCCAGCTGCGCCCGAAACGGCGTCCGCGCATCGGCGCCGAGCACGTCTTCGAGGAGCGGATGGAGACCACTCAAGGCAACTACACGCTGACCGGCTACTCAGAGATGCCGAGCGCCAAGGATCCATCGAAAATGGTGTCGATCCAGCTGATCGAGATCGACGGGATCACGCTCGACGGCTGGGTACAGGAAATCAAGATCGAGCAATCGGTCGGCAAGGCCGAACAGATAGTCGCCGAGTTGCGCGTCGACGCCTTCTTCGCCCGCGAGTTCGGCTTGCGCGGTGTGAAGTACTCGATCTCACCCCCCGCGGTCGCCGACGAGGTCGAGCTACTAGTCAGCAACGAACGCCTAACCAACGTCTTCCGCGCCAAGTAAGGGGAATTGTTCCCCAAACATATCGTCTAGGCGCTTTGTGATGTCCTAATGTCTCTATCATTAGGACATCAGGACATCGCGATGATCTATAGCGAGCCCGCCCTGGCGAGTCAGGACCGGGTTGTTCTGGATGAGGTGCTCGAAATGCGTCGCGAACTCGCCTCGGTTCTGCGGACACCCCGGCGCTGGGAGGGCGGCCTCCGCCGCACCATGCTGGCACGGGCCATCCGCGGCTCCAACAGCATCGAAGGCTACGCGGTCGAGGAAGACGATGCCGCTGCCGCATTGGACAACGAAGCTCCGTTGAGCGCCAATGAACTGACCTTTGCCGAAATCCGGGGTTATCGGCAGGCGCTTGGCTACGTTCTGCAAATGGCTAGGGATCCATACTTCTCGACCGATGTCTCGGCCATCAGGGGCATGCACTACATGATGCTTGCTCACGACCTTGAGAAGAGCCCGGGTCAGTACCGCAAGGGACCGATCTACGTACACGATGAGAAGAGTGATGCACGTGTTTACGAAGGACCGGCGGTGGAACGAGTTCCGGAACTCATGGACGAGCTGGTGGCCAGCCTGCGCGAGGGCTCAAGCCTCCATCCATTGGTCCAAGGAGCAATGGCCCATCTGAACCTGGTCATGATCCACCCGTTTCGAGACGGCAATTGCCGGATGGCACGCGCGCTTCAGACCCTGACCATCTCCCGCAAGGAAATCGTCGAGCCGCCTTTTTCGAGTATCGAAGAATGGTTGGGGCACAACACCGAGGATTACTATCGGGTTCTGGCCATCACAGGCAAAGGATTGTGGCAGCCCCGCGCGGACGCCAGCCTCTGGGTCTCGTTCAACCTGCGCGCCCACCACATGCAAGCCCAGACCGTCGCTCGCCGTGTCGATGAAGCAAAGGCGATCTGGATAGAACTGGACGACCTTATCGGGTCGCATCACCTGCCCGAGCGAGTCGCAGATCTGCTTTACGAAGCCATTCTCGGGTACCGCCTCCGCCGTTCCGGATATATCAAGGCGGCACAAATCGAGGAACGCACGGCCTCGCGGGACCTGATGCGCCTGGTGGAGCTTGGATTACTCCGTCCGCAAGGCGAGACACGCGGCCGCCACTACGTCGCCGGTGACAGTCTTCGGCAGCTACGTGATGATTGCCGCAAGCGGCGCAGAGGACTGCACGATCCTTATCCGTGGATGCGATCGAAATTGGCCGAGCCGCAGTAGGCGTTCACAGGGCAGGCACAGGGAGTTCAAAAGCTGCGGCTAAGTAGGGCCAGCAAGCTGCGATGCATGACACGAGATGGCCAAGGCTTGCCCCCTTGGCGACTCGCCCTACGTCGCATCGTCAAGGACTGATCCCGTGAACCAGCTTCTCGCCATAGCCGCCGACCTCGTCGCCATCGCAGTGCTCGCTTTCGGGGTGTACTTTCCCCGCCACCACCGCCGCGATCTCGTCGTCGCCTTCACCGGCGTCAACATCGGCGTGCTCGCCGTCGCGACGGTGCTGGGCTCCTCGACCGTCGGACTGGGTCTGGGTCTCGGCCTGTTCGGGGTGCTGTCCATCATCCGGCTGCGTTCCGACGAGATCGCCCAGCATGAGATCGCCTATTACTTCGCCTCGCTCGCGCTCGGGCTGCTCGCCGGGCTTGCCGGGAAGCTTACGGTGGTCACCGGCGGGTTGATGCTGCTGATGGTCGTGGCGCTGGTGGTCGGCGATCATCCTCGGCTGTTCCGCCGGTATAGGCAGCAGACCATGCGCCTCGATGTGGCTTACTCCGACGAGGCCGCGCTCTGGTCGCATCTCGAGACGCTCCTCAAAGCACGCGTCGTCAACCTTTCCATCAAACACGTGGATTTGGTCAACGACACCACTGTGGCGGAGGTCCGTTACGTTGTCGCCGCCGCGGTGACGCGATGAGGCCGAGCGAGGTGATCGATCGCCTCCACCCCATCGGGCTTGATGAGCTGAACCGCCGCGCCTCGCTCTTCACCCGGCTGGACCGCAAGTACCTGCTTCCCGTGAGCGAGCTTGGGTTGCTGCTGTCCGCGTTGGCCGACCGGGTCCAGGTGCTGCAGATCGGCCCGCGCCGTGAGTTCGCCTATCAGTCGTCCTATTTCGACAGTTCAGAGCTGAGTTGCTACCTGGATTCCGCTCACCGCAGACGCCATCGGTTCAAAGTTCGCGTCCGCAGTTACCTCGACTCCGGCCTGAGCTTCCTCGAGGTGAAGACGCGGGGTCCGCGAGGTGACACGGTGAAGGACCGGGTGGCCTACCACGGCACGGGCGGCTTCGACGACGACGCACGCCAGTACGCCGAAGCCGTGCTGGCCGGTCACGGAATCCGCCGCCGGCTGACCGGATTCCAGCCTGTGCTGACCACGAGGTACAGCCGTACCACCCTCTTCGTCCCGGCTACCGCAAGCCGGGTGACAGTGGATACCGCGATCGAGTGGACACTGCCCGGCGGGCCGACCGTCGCCGCGCCGGAAACAGTTTTCGTGGAGACCAAGTCGAACAGCGCCACCCATGAGGTAGACCGGCTGCTCTGGTCGCACCGGCACCGGCCCTGTTCGGTCTCCAAGTACGGCACCGGGCTCGCCGCCCTGCGCCCCGACCTCCCCTCCCATCATTGGCGGCCGGTTCTGCGACGCCATTTCCCGAGCCTGAAGGAAGAAACATCATCATGAGAAGCCGCCTCAAACTGGTTTCCGGCACAGCCGCACTGATCCTCGCCGCCGCCTCGCTCACCGCCTGCACAGCCGAAAGCGAGTCCCCGAGCACCACGGCCACCACCACCGCGGCGGGCGAGGTCAGCACCGAGCAGAACGCGGCGGCTGTGCTGGCCGCCAACAAGAAGGACCACGCGCAAGACGGTGACGCCAGCCGGAGCCCATCCGAAGCCGCCACCATCTCCTTGACCGGTGACACAGCCACCAGCACCAGCGGCAGTGTCAAGGTGAACGGCTCGGCCGTGACGATCACCGCGAGCGGCACCTATCGGCTCACCGGAAAGCTTGCCAACGGCCAGGTTCTCGTCAACGCGCCCGACGGCAAGGTGAAGCTGGTCTTCGACGGCGTCGACATCACCAGCTCGACGGGCGCGGCGGTCGCCGTGACCGAGGCCGACGAGGTCATCGTCGTCCTCGCCGATGGCAGCCAGAACACGTTGCGCGACACCGATTCCTATGCCGATGGCGCTGAGGTCAACGCCGCCCTGTTCAGCGCGGCCGACCTGACCATCACCGGCACCGGCGCGCTTTCCGTGCACGGCAATGGCAATGACGCGATCGCCAGCCAGGATGGTCTGGTGGTGCAGGCGGGCATCATCACCGTCGACGCGGTCGACGACGGCCTTCGCGGCAAGGACTATCTGGTCGTCAAGGGCGGCACCATCACCGTGACAGCCGGCGGCGACGGCCTCAAGGCGGACAACGCCGAGGCGGCCGATTCCGGCTACATCTCGGTCTCCGGCGGGGAGGTGAAAGTCACCGCCGCGGGTGATGGTGCCGACGCGGCCACCGATCTCGTGGTCACCAACGGCGGCCTGACCATCGTCACCGGCGGCGGCAACGGCAAGGCCGTCACTGGCGACGTGTCCGCCAAGGGGCTCAAGTCCGGAGTCATCACCGTTCTGGAGGGTGGCAAGGCGACTATCGACGCGTCGGACGACGCGGTCCACGGCGATGGCGCGGTGCGGGTCAACGGGGCCACGCTCGCCATCGCCAGTGGCGACGACGCCGTTCACGCCGAGGGCACCCTACGCATCGACAGCGGCAAGATTGACATCACGGCGTCGAATGAGGGCCTCGAAGCCAAGGACATCGTGATCAACGGCGGTGAGGTCAGCATCGTCTCCCGCGACGACGGCATGAACGCCGCCAATGGCTCCGGCCAGCAGGCCGGCGGCCAAGCCATGCCGAACCAGGGCGGGCAGGGCCAACCCGGGCAGGGCCAGGCACCGGGACAGGGCGGCCCGGGCGGTGGGGAACAGGTGGCCGACGTCTCGCTCACCGTCACCGGCGGTCAGGTGGTCATCCAGGCCGGCGGGGACGGATTCGACTCCAACGGCGTCGCCACGATCTCCGGCGGAACGGTCATCGTCAATGGGCCCACCGCCAGCAACAATGGCGCTCTAGATGTCAACGGATCGTTCACCATCACTGGCGGCGTGCTGTTGGCCGCGGGCAGCGCGGGCATGGCGGTCTCCCCCGCCGCGCAATCCGGTCAGGGCTGGCTGTCGGCCACGTTGACGGCAGCGGTGCCGGCCGGAACCACCCTGCACGTGGTGGACTCCGCCGGGAAGGTCGTCGCTACCTTCGTCACCTCGAAGACGGTGCAGAACGTGGTGTATTCCGCCCCGGCGATCAAGACGGGCGAGGAATACAAGGTCTACGCGGGAGGCAGCGCCGCGGGCACCTCGATCGGCGGGCTCGCCGCTTCCGGCTCGCTTGGCCAGGCCACCCTCGCCGCCACCGTGAAGGCCGGGGTCGCCGCGGCTGGACGCGGCCCGGGCCGGCGCTGACCGGGCCGCGCACAGGTGGTACACAGAAATGGAAAAGCTGGCTCACAGCGTGGTTGCCGATGATCGGACTATGACAGTGGTGAACGCGGATGCTCGCTCGCAGCTTCGCCGGCCCGATGGCAGCCCGATGCGGGTGCTCGTGGTCGACGACGAGCCGACGCTGGCGGAGCTGCTCGCGATGGCGCTGCGCTACGAGGGCTGGGAGGTGCGCAGCGCCGCCGACGGCCTGAGCGCCGTGCGCACAGCGCGTGAGTTCCGGCCCGACGCCGTGGTCCTCGACATGATGCTGCCCGATATCGATGGCCTTGAGGTGTTGCGGCGCCTGCGCGGCGAGACGCCCGACGTGCCGGTGCTTTTCCTGACCGCCAAGGATTCCGTGGAGGACAGGGTGACCGGGCTCACCGCGGGTGGGGATGACTACGTGACGAAGCCGTTCAGCTTGGAGGAGGTGGTGGCGCGGCTGCGCGGGCTGATGCGCCGCGCCAGCCGCACCGAGCTGCGCGCCGAGTCGTCGCTGACCGTGGGCGACCTCACCCTTGATGAGGACAGCCATGAGGTTCGCCGCGGCGGCGACCTCATCGAGCTGACCGCGACCGAATTCGAGCTGCTTCGCTATCTGATGCGCAACCCGCGCCGGGTGCTGTCCAAGAGCCAGATCCTGGACAGGGTGTGGAATTACGACTTCGGTGGCCAGGCCAACGTTGTCGAGCTCTACATCTCTTACCTTCGCAAGAAAATCGACGCCGGTCGCCAGCCGATGATCCATACGTTGCGCGGAGCGGGGTATGTCCTCAAGCCCGCCGACTGACCTCCCGCGCGGTCCCGCGCGCTGGTCCTTGCGCACCAAGCTGGTCGCGGCGATGGTCACGTTGTTGGCCGTCGCCTTCCTCGTGGTGGGGGTCACCACCGTCGTCACCCTCAACAACGCCCTCTACGACCGGATCGACAGTCAGCTCAGGTCGGCCGCCGGGCGGGTGCCCACCAACGACGACCAGCAAACCAACTGCGCCATGCCGCGTCACAACGAATTCCCGCTGGGTCAAGCTATCGGCACCGTCAGCGTGCGCGTCTGCGACGGGCGGATCACCAATGCCGACATCCTGGTCGAAAAAGGCCAACAGGAACCAGACCTAACCCCTTTCACTTCAACATTTTTGGGGGTACCAGGCGGAGCCGCCCCCCGCACCTACGATCTCGGCGAGCTGGGTCCATATCGGATGGTCGGGCATACCAAGCCCGACGGCGCTGTCCTCATCACCGGTCTGCCGCTGGCGGAGACGCAACAGACCCTCTACCTTCTGGTCGCGGTGATAGCCGGCGTCACCGTGCTCGCCCTGATCTCGGTGGGCTTCGCGGGCGCCTTCATCGTGCGGCGCACCCTGGCCCCGCTGTCGCGGATAGCGTCCACCGCCACCCGCGTCTCGCAACTGCGCCTCGATCGCGGTGAAGTCGAGCTGGCGCAACGGGTAGCCGATCCGGACACCGACCCGCGTACCGAGGTGGGCCAGGTGGGCGCGGCGCTCAACCGCATGCTGGACCACGTGGGCAGCGCGCTCGAGTCGCGTCATGCCAGCGAAATGCAGGTGCGGCAGTTCGTGGCCGACGCGAGTCACGAGCTGCGCACGCCGCTGGCGGCGATCCGTGGCTACGCGGAGCTGAGCCGCCGCAGCCGCGAGCCGGTGCCACCGGAGCTGGCACACATGCTGCGCCGGGTCGAGTCCGAGGCGCAGCGCATGACGGCGCTCGTCGAGGATCTGCTGTTGCTGGCGCGCATCGATGCCGGCCGGAAACTCGCGCACGGGCCGGTCGACCTCTCCATGCTCGTGGTCGATGCGGTCAGCGATGCCCATGCCGCCGGCCCGAAACACCTGTGGCAGCTGGATCTGCCCGAGGAGCCGGTCATCGTCACCGGCGACAAGACCCGGCTGCATCAGGTGATCGCCAACCTGCTCGCGAATGCGAGAACCCATACCCCGGAAGGCACTTCGGTCACCGTTGGCGTCACCACGCAAGGCGAGCGGGCCACCCTCACCGTCACCGACACCGGCCCCGGCATTCCGGCCGAGCTGCTGCCCACCATCTTCGAGCGCTTCGCGCGTGGCGACAGCTCGCGCTCACGCCAGGACGGAAGCACCGGCCTGGGTCTGGCGATCGTGCAAGCGGTCGTCACCGCCCAGGGCGGCACCATCGCCGTGGACAGCGCGCCGGGCCGCACCGAGTTCACGGTTCGGTTGCCCCTGAACAAGAACATGGCTCAGTCATAGGCCACGCACAGGAGTGCTGGCTTAACTGCTTTTTGTGAGCAGACAAAAGCAACCATCGATCAGCCGCCGAAAGCTACTCGCGGGCGGGATTGGCGCCTTGGCCACCCTCGGCGGGGCCGCCGGGTGGGCCCTCGACCGTTATGTGATCGACCACGTCGAGGTCGCGAATGCTTCGAACCTGGTCGCGCCCAAGGCCTCGGTGGCCCAGGCCGACACCTCGGGCACCGCCACGGCCACCACCTACACGAGCCAGACCGCCGACTTGCGGCTGACGCGAGCCGAAACCGGTTCGGGCAACAGCAAAGTGACCTACTTCGTGGCCGACGTCAAGGTGAGCGACGCGACGATTCTGCGCTCGGCCTTCGCCAACGACGAGTTCGGCGAGAACATCATCGCCAACACCTCCGATATCGCGGCCGGGGCTGGTGCGGTTTTCGCCATCAATGGCGACTACTACGGGTTCCGGGACACCGGCATCGTCATCCGCAACGGGGTGGCTTTCCGCGACTCCGGGGCGCGCCAGGGATTGGCCTTCTACGCCGACGGCTCGGCCAAGCTCTACGACGAGACCACCACCAGCGCGGCCGCGCTGGTGGACGCGGGTGTCTGGAACACGCTGTCGTTCGGCCCGGGACTGGTCGAAAACGGCGCTGTCATCGGCGGAATCGACTCCGTCGAGATCGACACCAACTTCGGCAACCACTCGGTGCAGGGCAACCAGCCGCGGACGGCGGTCGGGCTGGTGGACAACAATCACCTCCTCTTCATCGTGGTGGACGGCCGCAGCAACGGTTACAGCCGTGGCGTTTCCATGACCGAGCTGGCCCAGCTGTTCGTCGACCGAGGGGCTCGGGTCGCCTACAACCTCGATGGCGGTGGCTCGTCGACGATGGTCTTCAACGGCTCGCTGGTCAACAATCCCCTGGGCCGCGGGCAGGAACGGGGCACCAGCGACATTCTCTATCTCGCGGGCTGAGGCTGGCGATGATAGTTCTTATTCCGGCCTACGAGCCGGACCGAAGGCTCGTCGAGCTGGTGGGCCGGCTGAAGCACTATCGGGTGGTGGTCGTCGACGACGGCAGCGGCCCGGCCTATGCGGCCCTGTTCGCGCGGGCGCTTCGGCTCGGCGCAGAGCTGATCACGCTGGACCGCAATCAGGGCAAGGGAAACGCGCTGAAGGCGGGCTTCGCCCATGCCCTGGCCAACCATCCCGGGCACGACGTGGTCTGCGCTGACAGCGACGGCCAGCACCGCCCCGAGGACATCGACGCGGTCGCCGATCGGCTCGCCACGACCGGCGCCGACATCGTGCTCGGCGCGCGCCGGTTCACCGGCGAGGTGCCCGCGCGCAGCCGATTCGGCAACACCCTGACCCGCAGGGCCTTCGCCCTCGCCACCGGCCGGCCGCTGATCGACACCCAGACCGGGTTGCGTGGTCACCCCGCCCGCACCCTCGCCTGGCTCGGCTCCATCGCGGGCGACCGGTTCGAGTACGAGCTGCGCGTGCTATTGCGGGCCGCGCGGGAGGCCCGGCGCATCGAAGAGGTGGAGATCGCCACGATCTACCTGGAGCACAATGCCTCCTCCCACTTCCGCCCGATCCGCGACTCGGCTCGCATCTACGGCCCGCTGCTCAGCTTCGCCGCCTCGTCGCTGATCGGCTTCACCATCGACGCCATCGTTCTGCTCGTCCTGGCGGGCCTCACCGGCAACCTGGCCCTTTCCGCCGTGGGAGCACGCCTCATCAGCGCCTCGGCCAACTACGCCATGAACTACGCGTGGATTTTCCCCGTCGGCGCGCCGCGCACCCACCGGCGGAGCGGGCCGATGCGGTCGGCTTGGCGCTATGCGGTGCTGGCTGCCGTGATGCTGGGCGCGAATATTGTGTTGCTGCAATCGCTTTCGGCGCTCACCGGATCGGTGGTGGTGGCCAAGCTCGGCACCGAGTTGCTGCTTTTCTCCGCCGGCTACCTCGTCCAGCGCCATCTGGTTTTTGCCGACCGGCTACCCGGAAAGGGTTGCGTTTCAGCAGGTCATGAGCAAGACTCTCCGGCGTGACCAGCTGGACACCACCCCTGCAGCTCGATGCCCGCTCCGACAGGTGCCACCTGACCCTGGAGGGGGTCACCTACGGAAACGGCGAAACCCTTCAGGAAGCCGGAAACGATCTCTTGGTACGCCTGCACGACCTCGCGCTCGGGTTGCGTCGCGGTGACCATCGCGCCGCGGTCGGCCCGTGGCGCGCCGACCCCCGGGTCTACGGCTTCCTGTGGGAGCTGGGCGAGATAGCCGCCCGCGGCGGCGATCTGCGCGAACGGGTGTTCGGCGGGGAGTGAACCCGTCAGTCCTAATTAGACAGCCCACTGCCCCGCGAGCATGATGTTCCGCTCAGCCAGCTCGTTGACCTCACGCCAGGCTTGGATCGACACCGGCGTGACCCGGAAATAGAGATAGCGCGCCCGCAACGTGCGCGGGTCGAAGCCGGTCTTGGCCGCGAAGGCGTCGCCCAGCTCAAGCGAGATCTCGCTGGAGGCCAACACCTGCACCGCACCCTCAATCAGCACCACGTCGCGGGTCAGGCCCACGCCTATGCGGGCCTGGCCGGTGGCCTCGAGGTTGCGCGCGGTCGGGTTGCTGGCCGCGGTGGAGAAGTAAAGGCTGCCGCCTTCCCACAGGAACGACAGCGGCACCAGGTAGGGCAGGCCGGTGGCCGGATCGGCCGTGGCCACCCAGGCGTCAACCTCGTTCTCCAGGCGGGCAAGGGTGTCTGTCTTGCGCTGCTGAGCGCTTCTGGCAGGAGCAGGCGTCACCGGCCAAGTCTGGCACAGTGACACGCGTCGAGAGAATTTGTGTCGCACCCGGCCCCTATCCTCGGCCACATGAAAATCGGGGAAATAGCTTGGCTTGACCAGCATCAAGCTCACGTGACAGCGATGGTCCGCCAACATGGCTGGTTCATCCAATACGTCTCCGGCCGCATGTGCGACCGGCCCGGCTGCGACTGCGGCGACGCCGAGGAGGACGAGCTCGCTTTCGCCTACACGATCGGCCTTTTCGGGCTCAATCATCCGGAGCTGCTGATCCTGGGGGTCCCGCCGCAGACGGCCAGCGGTGTTCTCAACGATCTGGGGCGGCGGGTGAAGGCGGGCCAGGCCCTGCTGCCCGGCAGCATCATCACGTTCCAGCAGTGGCCCCACCGCATCGTGCCCGAGCAGGTCCCCAATCCAGCGGAGATCGTGCTCGGCGCCAATGGCTACTACCGCATGGCCCCGGGCACCTCGGTGCCGGTCCTGCAACTGAGCTACGACGATGAGCAAGGCCGCTTCCCCTGGCAGGAGGGCTATTCTGCGCCGGGCCTGCAGCCCCGGCCGGGTGAATTCCGGGCTTGACGCGCCTTGTGACGAGCGGGGTGGCCCCATACTCGGCGTGGGGCTAGCCTCTTCGCATGAGCGACGATCCGTTGGACAGGTTGGCCGCGGAGGAAGACTGGCGTCAGCGAGCCAAATCGGTCGAGGCCGAGGTCGCGAAGTCGCAGCGCAAGGCCCGGTTAAGCCGCCAGTTCAGCCGCGGGCCGCGGCTGCGTTCGGTCGGCCCCGCTCCGGTCAGGCGACGCGGCCGGATCTCCTGGCTTTTCCTCGCGCTGATCGCCGTGTTCCTCGTCACCGGCACGGCCCTGTGGGCCGGTGCCGGGCCGGTAAAGTTCACGGTCTTCCTCTTCGTGCTCTCCGGCTGGCTGATCACCCTGTGCCTGCATGAGTTCTCGCACGCGCTCACGGCCCACCGCGGTGGCGACGACACCATCGTGGCCAAGGGCTATCTGCGGCTGGATCCGCGGTCCTATGGGCATCCGCTGCTGACAGTGGTTCTCCCGCTGATATTCCTCATCCTCGGTGGCCTGCCGCTCCCGGGCGGGGCGGTGCAGATCGAGACCCACCGGCTGCGCAACAGGTTGCGCGACGCTCTGGTGTCGGCGGCCGGTCCCGCCGTGAACATTGCGGCGGCGATAGTTCTGCTGGCCATCGTGGGGATCTTCGGCCCATGGGCGATCTTCAGTCTCGCCGAGCCGCAGGCCGCCTTCTGGTCCGCGCTGACCTTCCTTGCCTATCTTCAGGTGGCGACCGCCATCCTCAACCTGATTCCGATCCCCGGCCTGGACGGATACGGAATCATCGAGCCCTACCTTCCCAGCTCGACCCGGTACACCGGAAATAAGATCAAGCCCTTCGGGGTGCTCGGGCTCTTCGTCCTGCTGATGATTCCCCCGGTGGGACAGGCTTTTGGCGAGTTCTGCGGGCTCTTTGTCGACCTGGCGGGCGCGCCGATCAACGGCGACTTCTACGGCGCAATCCTGTTCCGTTTCTGGAAGCTCTAGGCGATATCATTGGTCCTCGATCCACTGCAGACAGACCGGGGGAGATCTCATGGGTGGTGACGGCACCGACGTCAAACCACAATCGCTTGACGGCAGCGCGAATATCCTGCTGGAGCTGTCGGCGTTGTTGCAGGCCGGGCGTCCCGAGCTGGCGCTGACCGGCAAGACCGCGGCGCCGGCGGCGCACGAAGAGGTGGCCGGCAAGACCAAGGATTTCGCACAGTTCGCGCACGATCAATACGAAGATGTGGTGGCCCTGCTCGCGGCCCTGTCGATGAAGCTGAAGTCGGCCTCGAGTGCCTACACCGGCATGGATCAGGCGACCAAACAGAAGCTCGACGACTTCCTGGCCAACTCGACCTATAAAGCCGCCGGCTGAGCGGGCGCTGCGATGACTTTTCGCGACGAGGTGAAGTTCATCGAGCAGATGCGGCCCGAGATGGTCGATGTCGCAGCCGAGGACTGCAAACGCGTGGTAAGGCTTGTCGACTCGGCATTGCCCACATTGGACGAGGTCAAGCAGAAGACCGAGTGGAGCGGTGAGGGCAAGGAGCTGCTGGACAGGCGGCTGCGCGAAGCCGACACGCTGCTGGAGGCCCTGCGCTACGGCTACGACAAGGCGGGCCGGGCGCTCGACGACTACGTCACCGCGCAGACCGAGGCGAAGAGGCTTGTCGGCGAGGGCGTGCGGGTGGAGAACGCGCTCGGCGAGCTGATCAAGCACATCGAGGATCCTGACGGCCAGCCCATGAAAAAGTGGGAGGACCTGCGTGGCACGCAGAACCCTTTCGACTGGATAGGCGAGTGGGGCGAGGGCGACGACATCGACAAGGTTCGCGGTGAGGCCGACCGGTTGTTCAACGAGGCCAGCGACTATTACGGCCGCGCCAAGAAGACCGAGGGCGACTCGCGCGGTCTGGTGGTCGCGGCGCTCGATTCGGCGCGCAAGAATCTGCCCGACTTCCTCGCCAACAGCGGCAACGCGCAGGACATCATCTATGGCACGCCGGGATTGCAGGACGAGATCTACCAGGCGGCCAAGGACCCCAACGCGCGCCGCCCAGGGGCCGCGATCCTTGGCGAATATCAGGTGGAGGACGACCCCAACACCAAGATGTTCCCGGATGCGCCGCTGAGCTGGTTCACCGATCAGAAGGAGCTGCGCGAGTCCGAGGCGAGAATCCTGCAAGAGCTGCAGGACCAATACGGCGCGCTCGGCCTGAAGAAGTTCGAGGACATCAAGAACGAGGCCTTCGCCGAGGCCGACCGGCGGTTCCCCAGCGATGACCAGAACGACGACCAGAACGACGCGTTCCGGCACGCCTACTGGAATGCGCGGCTGACCCAGGAATTCGGCGAGGACTGGGCCAAACGCTTCACCACCGCGCACGAGTCGATCCCCGGCAACCCGGCCGCCCGCGAGGCGATGGACCTGCACAACAACGAGGTCGGCCGCTCGGTCGCCACGGCCAACTCGGGCGCCTCGGCCGAGGAACTCGCCAACAAGATCCAGGAGGCGGTCAGCCGAGGCCGCACGGTGGTGATCGGCAGCGACGGGCAGCTCGACTACAGCGACCAGGTCCGGCCGGAAGACACCGGACAGCCCTCGGACACGACCTTGCCCGGCCATCCGCAGCCGGGGAGGAATACCGGATCATGATGCGCAGACGAAGCCTGCTGGCGGCGGCACTGTTCGCGACCGCCGCCATGACCGCCAGCTGCACAGACTCGACCGAAGGAAAGCCATTGTCGCCCGTTTCGGACAAGGACCTCGACGCCAAGATCGCCGACCTGCGCGCCAGCGGCAAGTCGGCCCCGCTGGCGACGCTGACCAGCTTCGGATGGCAGGAGGTGTTCTGCTACTACGAGGGCACCTCGGCCAACGAGATCAATGCGGAGGTTGGGCCCAATGTTTTTGAACCTGGGACCTACCCGATGGTTTCGGGGGCTATCGCGGTTTTCACCAAGGATGGCAAGGTCGTCAAGGCCCTGGTGATCCCCGAGCTGAACTTCAAGAAGGGCAAGCAGCCCGCGGGTGTGATAGTGGAAAAGGGCTTCGAGTTGGTGGCCCCGGCATAGGGCATGATGGGGCGATGCGTTTGCTGCCAGGCCAACCCGTTGCCGACCAAATCTTCGCCGACGTCACCCAGCGAGTAGATGCCCTGCGCCACAAGGGTTTTGTGCCCGGTCTGGCCACCATCCTGGTGGGCGATGACGGGGCGAGCGCGGGCTACATCCGCCTCAAGCAAAGCCGTGCGGAGCAGCTCGGCTTCACCTCACCCCACCTGCACCTGCCCGCCACCGCCAGCCAGCGTGAGCTGCACGAGGCGATCGCTGAATTCAACGCCGATCCCGCGGTGCACGCCATGCTCGTCCAGTACCCGATTCCGGCCGGGCTCGACTACGACGAAGCGCTGCTGACGGTGGATCCGGCCAAGGACGTCGACGGCATGCACCCGGTAAACCTGGGCCGCCTCGCGCTGGGCCTGCCCGGGCCCAGGCCCTGCACCCCGGCGGGAATCGAAGCGCTGCTTGCCTTTTACGACATCCCGGTGGCCGGCCGTGAAGTGGTCATCCTCGGCCGTGGCGCGACCATTGGCCGGCCGCTGGCCATGATGCTGGCGCAGAAGCGCCCGACCGCCAACGCCGCGGTGACCGTGGTGCACACCGGGGTCGCGGATTGGCCGCGCTACACCAGCCGCGCCGACATTCTCGTTGCCGCGGCCGGAGTCCCCGGCATCATTCAACCCGAGCACGTCAAGCCGGGCGCGGTCGTCATCGGGGCGGGCGTTCGTTACGAAGGCAAGCGGCTACTGCCTGATGTGGACGAGTCCTGCGAAGCGGTCGCCGGAGCGATCACGCCGCGCGTAGGCGGAGTCGGCCCGCTCACCGTGGCGATGCTGTTTCACAACGCGATCGCCGCCGCTGAACGGGCAACACTCGGCTAGGGACAAAAGCCGGCCGGGCCCCGCATGGCGCCCGGCCGGTAGGTAATCAGTCTTCGGTTTCCAAGCGAGCCGGCATTTCGCCCAGCAGGGTGAACTCGAACTCGCCACGCGGTGCGCCTGCGTCCTCGGTGGAGGAAACATCGTAGGACTCGAGCTGGAAGCCCAGACCAAGCGTGTCTGCGGCCCGGATGTGCTCCACGGCCTCTTCGATGCTCGACAGATAGCTCTTGTAAATGACGGTGTGCCCGGACTCGGTAACGTCGAGGGTCACTTCTGGGGTAGAAAGGTCGGTCACAGCACCCGATGGTATGGAGAACTGGCGTCATCGCGTGTCGGCGCGCCGAAGACGGTGCATGACTTTTTCGTCACGACTTTTTCACACGGCCTTGCCCCGACCGGCGAAAGCTGGCTTGACTGGGCATATGTCGGTTGAGCGGGCGGAGGAATTTCTTCGCGAACGGGGCGCGGGAATGCTCGAACATCCTGGTGGCACGCTATACGAGCACCTGGTAAGGGTGTCGGCGACGCTGGCCCGGTGGCAGGCCGACCCGGCGATCCAGGCCGCCGGGCTGTGTCACGCCTGCTACGGCACGGACGGCTTCGATGTCTCGTTGATGCGCTTGGACGAACGGCCCGTGCTCGGCGCTCTGATCGGGCAACCCGCAGAGGAACTGGTCTACCTGTACGGCAGCTGCGATCGCGCCGCCGTCTACCCGCAGTTCCGCTCGGACGGTCCGGTCATCTTCCGTGACCGGTTCACCGGCGAGACGCATTGTCCGTCCGAAAAGGACTGTCGTGCCTTCATGGAGCTGACCGCCGCCAACGAGCTGGACGTGCTCGCTCGCGACTCCGCGCTGGCCGCCAAGCACAGCGCGGGCCTGTTCCGGCTGTTCAAGCAGGCGCGCGGCTACCTGTCCGACGCCGCGTGGCAGGCTTGCGAGGAGCAGCTCGGGAGTGCGCCGTGGGAAAGGTGAGCGCGCTGTTCCGGTACCCGGTGAAATCCATGCTGGGAGAAAGACTCGCCGAGTCCCCGGTGACCCGGCGCGGTCTCGCGGGCGACCGCGCCTTCGCGCTGATCGACCGCGACACCGGCAAGGTGGTCAGCGCCAAGAATCCAAGGCTGTGGCGCGATCTGCTGACGATGTCGGCCACCATGGCGCATCGGGTGGCCATCATCGAAACCGCCGAAGGCACCGTGCGCAGCAGCGACGAAAACGTGGACGAGGTGCTGTCGAAACTGATCGGCCGCGCGGTGCACCTGACCGATGTTCCGCCACCGGATGGCAGCTTCGACCGGGCCCGCCCAGACGAGGTGCTGCAAGCCGGGATCGATGCCGTGGTGGGCGTGGACGTCGGTCACGTCAAGCAGGGCACCTTCTTCGACTTCGCCGACCTGCACCTGATCACGACGGCCACCTTGCGCCGGACCGGAGCGGAGGTCAGGCGCTTCCGGCCGAACATCGTCGTCGATGTCCCGGGCGAGGGCTTCGTGGAAAACGATTGGACCGGCCGCGATTGGCGCATCGGCGCCGAGCTCGTCATCCGCGTCGTGGTACCCACTCCGCGCTGCGCCGTGCCGACGCTCGCCCACGGTGGGCTGCCGCGCGATCCGGGCGTGCTTCGCTTCCTCACCAAGCACAATCGCATCGTCCCGCTCGAATCCCTTGGCCCGCAACCATGTGCCGGGATCTACGCGCAGGTGGTCCAGCCAGGCCCGGTCGCGGAGGGCGACCTGATGCGCCCGGCCTAAGCGGTGTCGCAGATCCTCACCAGGCCGGTCAGCGTCGCCGCGTAGGCGCAGCCGTTCGGGCCCAGGGCGATGGCCGAATAGTGGTTGTTCCATGGCATGCCGGTGCCGGTGAGCACGCGGAACGCCGTCTTGCCGGTGTGCATGTCGATCGCGGTCAGGGTCCAGGCGGCGACGACGCCGTAGGGCGGCTTGCCGTACAGGTAAAGCAGACCGGTGGCCTGCGACGCCTTCGGCACCGAACTCGGCGCGACCTCCTGACTGGTCCACACCGTCTCGCAGCGCTCGCCCTGCACGTCCACCCGCGCCACACCGGGCGCGCTGTGGCTGCCGAACATGGTGGAAGCCGGGCCGGTGTAGCCGTAATTGTTCTCCACGAAGAGCGAATTACCAACGGCGACAAGCGAATTGTCGGTCGCACTGGCGCCCGGGGCGAAGACCGGGGCGCCGCAGATGGGCCGCCCGGTGATCCGATCGTAGACAAGAACGTTCATCCGCGGCTCGGCGTTGTCGGTGATGGCGACCCTGTCCGGGCCGATGAGCGTGGGCGTGGTTCCCGAGCCGTGCGAAAGCTGCCCTGGTTTGCGCCTGGAGCCCCGATCGTAGGCCTGCCGCCAGGTGATCCTGGGCGCGCCCGCAGCGTCGGCCTCGAGCCTGTACAGCGCGTGGTCGGTCACCACGAAGACGCCGCCGGTCTCATCGACGGCGAACGAGTTGGCTATGGCCTCGCCGGGCAGGCTGATCGCCGCGCCCGGCGCACCGGAAGGGTCGATCGCGCCGACCATCCCGCCGGAGGTCTCAAACCAGATCCGCCCCGACCAGTCGGGCAGCAAAGCTATCAGACAATCATTTTGTGGTACCAGATAAGCCAAGTCATAAACATGAAGCAGTGACATGTCCGAAGTGGACACCTCGATGACGTGGATCTGCCGATTGGTGGTGGCGACCACGGCCCGCCCGGCCTCGTCGAGATAGAAGTAGGCGCCGCCACACAGGTCCTCCAGCGGGCTCACCCCGGCCCGCAGCACCCGCCCGGGCAGCTCCTGGCTCGCCAGCACGCGCAGCGAGCCGGGATCGATGAGCTTGAGGCGCGGCCCGGTGATCCCGCCGCACAGCCCGACAAGCCGCCCAGCCCGGTCGAAGGCGAGCGTTGCGCACTCGGAAACGCCGTAGGTCGCCGAATTCACCCGGGGCCGGTGGCCCAGTGGCCCAGGGCCGCGGTAGGAGTCGGTGGCGTAGGCATCGTTGTGCATGCTGTTGCTGCCGTCCGGCGCGAGGTGAGGGTGCTGCGGCACGGAGAAGGAGCCGAACGGCTTCGCGGTGGCGGGCGCGCCGGCGAACCCGGGCACGAACAACGCCCCCAACCCCGGCGAAATCGGCATCAGGCCAACGTCGGCCGCGGTGAGCAAGAAGGCGCTCACCGCAAGAATTGCCAGAGCCAGGACCGCGCGGCGCATACGTGGGGGCGTCAGCCGGTTTGTTCGTCGCGCTCGTCGCGCACGATGCGGACGGGCCGCACCTCCGACCGCAGCCGCTCGATCTCGGCGATGATCTCGTTCTCGCCGACATCCTTGCCGAAGTGGAACCCTTGACCCGCATGGCAACCCAGCTCCACGAGAGCGGCCCGCTGCTGGGCCGTCTCCACGCCCTCGGCCACCACCCGGATGTCGAGCCGCCGAGCCAGATCGACCAGCGCCCGCACGATCGCACCGGTCTGTTTCGACTCGCCCATCTTCGCCACGAACGTGCGGTCGATCTTCATCTCGTCGACCGCTATCCGGGTGAGGAAGGTCAGCGAGGAGTAGCCGGTGCCGAAGTCGTCGACGGAGAACTTCACCCCGAGCCCACGCAGCTCGGCCAGCACCTGGTCGGTGATGCGCAGCGGGCTCAGCACCACCGTCTCGGTGATCTCCAGGATCAGATGCTCGGCCGGAACCTTGTGCCGGCGCAACAACTCCGCAAGATCGGTGGGCAGGTGCGGGTCGAGCAGGCTGCGCGGGGACAGGTTCACCGAGATGGGGAGCTCGTAACCGGCCCGCGAAAGCTCCGCGGTCACGGCCAGTGCCCGGTCGAGCACGTAGCGCGTGAACTGTCCTAACAGGTCACTGGCTTCCACGGCGCGCACAAAGTGCACCGGCGTCAGCAGCCCGCGCCGCGGGTGGTGCCACCGGATCAGTGCCTCCACCCCGATCGGGGTGCCGGTCGGCAGGTCGACGGTCGGCTGCAGCACCAGCGTGAGCTGGTCGTCGGCGGCGAGCGCGCCCTGCAGCTCGGCCGCCAGCGCCAGCCGGTCGGTGCTCGTGTCGTCGCGTCCGGCCTGATAGGCCATCGTCCGCACACCGGCCTCCTTGGCCTGGTACAGGGCGATGTCCGCGCGGCGCAACAGCTCGATGAGCCCGACCGGGCCGGCCGTGGCCACCACCACGCCCGCCGACACCTCGGCCGACAGCGTCACTCCGGCCACCTCAATCGGTGAAGCCAGCGCCGCGGTCAGCTGCCGGGCGCGGCGTAGCGCGACCGCGGTCGCCGCCTCCAGACTCTCCTGGCCGTCACCGGGCAGATCGGTGATCAGCAGCGCGAACTCGTCGCCGCCGAGCCTCGCGATCAGCTCGCCTTCATCGATGTCATTGGCTATCCGGGTGGCCGTGCGCTGCAACAGCTCGTCTCCGGCCAGGTGACCAAGGGTGTCGTTGACCGCCTTGAAGTTGTCCAGATCGAGCAGCAGCAATGCGACAGGCTGCGCCGGACTGCACGAGCGCAGCAGAGTGTGACCGCGTTCCAACAGCGCGTCGCGATTGAGCAGCCGGGTCAGCGGGTCGTGGGAGGACTCGAAAGTGGTGCGCTCGTGGAGGTCCCGCAGCGCGCTGTGGGTGGCCGCGTCGTGCAGAGCGGCCGCCAGGCCATCGCCGAACGCGGCCAGCCGATGCTGGTCACTGGCACTCCACACGCCCGGCCGCAGCGGCAACATGGTCAGCAGCCCGACCGGTGCGCCCGCCACCTCCAGCGGCCTGGTCACCTGATACGCCTCGGTCACCCCGTCTTCATTCGCCGCGATGAACGCGATGTTCTCCACAGTGGAGGACCCGAGCCCCAGCCAGTACCTGGTCTGCGAACCGAAGACGGCAAGGTCGACCGAGCGCACGGCGAACAGGGTGCGGGCCGCAAGCACGCCCTCCCTGGCCACGGCGACCTCGTCGAGCCGGTGCAGCGACCGGCTCGCCACCGCGAAGGCGCGCCACGTGCGGCGCTCCTCGTCCTCGCGCAACCGGTGGGCGTAGAGCTGGTACATCAGCCACAGCAGCGGTGGCAGCATGAACACGAAGATCTTCTCGTTGCTGTCCTGCCACAGCAGCGCGGCGAGCAGGCCGAGCGCCAGATTACCGACGATCATCACCGGGGTGCCGCTGATCGCGCTCCAGATGACGCCGAAGAAACGCTGGCCGTCGCGCACCCACAGGTACAGGCCGAGCAGCGTCACCGTGCTGATCAGATAGACGATCGCGCTGACCGCCAGGGTGATCGCGGCCGGCGCGGTCAACGGCGTCATCTGCAGGCCCACGCCGAGGACCAGGCCTGCCGCCGCACCGGCGGACAGGGTCAGCGACGCGGTGGCGCGCAGGCACTCCACCGGGCTCATGCCGTTGCCGAAGAAGCTGCGGATCGAGCTGCCCACCAGGATGCCGAGCCCCACCGCGGCCGGCATCCAAGCTGCGGGAATCAGCGTGAACGCCACGATGATCGTGGCTTCGCCCCAGGCGACATGGATGACACTGGTGCCCACCCGCATCTGCATCGCGAGCAGGTGGGCCAGCACGGTCAGGCCGACGACGGCAAGGAAGAAGCTGGGCGGGCGCAGACTGTCCTCAAGCAACAGTGGCAGGCCGACAGCCAGGGCAGCGGCGGCGATCGCCATCAGGGCGATCAGGCGCAGGGCAGCGCGCGGCACCCCGGTTATCCCGGATGCCAGCGCGACGCGCCCCAGCCACTTGCCCAATCCAAGGCCCCTTTTGCCGCAGTGGTCACGCCTCCTCGCGGAAGCGGATCTTGCGCACGGCGTTACCGACCAACTGGCGGGAAACGCTACACACTCACCCTGCCGACGTAACAGCCCCTATTTACGGTTCCCCGTCTGCTTCGTCTTTCGTCTCGAACTTTTCCGGCAGCCGCTTGAGCCTCTTGTTCATGTTGCGAATCAAGAAGATCGTCGCTGCTGCGAGCAGCAGTATGAGTAACAGCGCCATCGGTCCTGCGAGGCCATCGCTAGATCGCGTGTCGCCGAAATTGTTATCCGCAAGAATCTCGAACATTATCGATCAGCCCTTGACGTCGGCAAGCGGGCGTACGCCAGCGAAAAGATCGTCTTCGGGCGCGGTGGTGTCTAGCAGCGACCTCACCAGCTCGTAATCTTCCGTTGGCCATTTCTTCTGCTGCACGCTAAGCGGCACCCGGAACCACCACCCGTCGGGGTCAATCTGGGTCGCATGGGCGCGAAGCGCATCATCTCGCAGCTCGAAGAACTCGCCACAGGGCACTCGCGTGGTGATGCGGGCGGATTTGTCCTGGCGGTCGCCCCAGTTTTCCAGCCACTCCCCATAGGGCGACTCCTGCCCCATCGCGAGCAGCTCCTCGTGCAGCGCGATCACCCGCTCCTTGGTGAAACCCATGTGGTAGTAGAGCTTCAGCGGCTGCCACGGCTGCCCGGCGTCGGGGTAGCGGTCGGGGTCACCCGCGGCATCGAAGGCCTCGATGCTCACGCGGTGGGTCTGAATGTGATCGGGGTGCGGGTAGCCACCCTCTTCGTCATAGGTGATGATCACGTGTGGCTTGAACTCGCGGATGAGCTTGACCAGGGGCTCGCTCACCACTTCCAGCGGAAGCGCGGCGAAACAGCCCTCGGGCAGACCGCTGATGTCGGCCGGGTCGTAGTTTTCCACCCAGCCCGAGTCGACGAAGCCGAGCCAGGCCTGGTCGACGCCGAGGATCTCGCGGGCCTTGGCCATCTCGGCCTTCCGGATCTCCGCGATGTTCTCCTTGACCTCGGGGGAATCCATCTTGGGGTTGAGCACGTCGCCACGCTCACCACCCGTGCAGGTCGCGACCAGAACCTGGACGCCCTCCCGCACGTATCGAGCCATGGTCGCGGCACCCTTGGACGACTCGTCATCCGGATGCGCGTGTACCGCCATGAGCCGCAACTGCATAAACCCACTCCCGTTTTCGAAGCCACCGCCGCTGAAGATGCTGGATCCAGCGTGCCAAACTGAGAACATTCACTCCCAGTCTTGCCCACACCTATGACAGAGGACGCCACAGGGTGCCTGAGACTCACACCACAACACCCGTCCAGCCGATCATCTTCCCGCCCGGAAGGTACGGACGCCGTCGGGAACACCGCAGCACGTCGCGGTGGACGGTCGCTATCGCGGCCATCGCCGCGGGCGCGGTTGCTGCGGTAATGGGCTACAGCCTTTTTCTCGCCTACGGCGAGGGCGAATACCGCGCTTCTGTCACAAGCTTCACAGATGTCACAGACAATCAGGTGGTGGTCACTTTTCTGGTCCGGTTGCCCGAGGGCGGCGCCGCGAGGTGCGTGGTGCGCGCCCGCGATGCCTCCGGCGCGGAGACCGGCCGGGAGGAGATTCTGGTCAAGGCCGGCCCGGATCCCGGCCAGACGGAGGCCACCCACCGCCTGCCCACCCGCAGCCGTCCGGTGACCGGCGAGGTTGAGGGATGTCACCCGGCCTGATCCGCTGGTAAATTAGTACCTTCGTCCCCAGCTCTCCTTGCGGCTTTCGCGATGAGGGCCGGCATTAACAGCAGGAGATTTCCGTGTCGACGACCGACGATGCCACCTGGCTCTCCCAGGAAGCGTATGACCGCCTTCAGGCTGAACTCGCCGAGCGGGTCGCGCAGCGTCCGGCCATTGCCGCCGAGATCAATGCCCGGCGCGAGGAAGGCGACCTCAAGGAGAACGGCGGCTATCACGCCGCCCGCGAGGAGCAGGGCAAGGCCGAAGCGCGCATCCGGTACCTGCAGGAGCTGCTGCGGGTGGCCCAGGTCGGCGAGGCGCCCAGCGGCGACAAGGTGTCCGTGGGCACCGTGGTGACGATCCACTTCGACGACGACACCGACGACACCGAGACCTTCCTGCTCGGCTCCCGCGAGATCGCCGCGACCACCGACCTGAAGGTCTACTCGCCCGAGTCCGCGCTCGGCCAGGCCATCATGGGCACGCGCAAGGGCCAGACCGTCACCTACACCGCGCCCAGCGGCACGGAGATCAAGGTGACGATCCTCTCCTTCGAGGCGTTCACGAGCTGATCGCTCAGTCGTGGTCGGTGATCACCGCGTACCCGGCCGCGCGCAGGGCGCTGATCAGACGATCCGAGTGCTCGGCCCCGCGGGTCTCCACCGACAGCACCACCTCCACCTCGCCCAGGCGCAGGCGGGGGTCGTTGCGCTGATGGATCACGTCGTCCACGTTGGCTCGCTGATCGCCGATGAGCGAGAGCAGCGCCGCCAGCTGGCCGGGGCGATCAGCACAGCGCACGGTGAGCTTGAGGTAGCGACCGGCCGCGGAAAGGCCGTGCTGGATGACCCGCATGAGCAGCATGGGATCGATGTTGCCGCCGGACAGCACGGCCACCACCGGCTGATTGACCTGCGCCGCGCCCGCGAGCAGGGCCGCCACGCCGACGCTGCCGGCCGGCTCGACCACCAGCTTGCCCCGCTCAAGCAGCATCAACAGCGCTCGCGAGATCTCCTCGTCGGTGACCGTCACCACCTGATCGACCAGCTTGCTTATATGGGCGAAGGTGATATCACCCGGCCGGCCGACCGCAATTCCGTCAGCGATCGTCGAGATGCTGCTTATTCGCACCGGGGCGCCGGCCCGCAGCGAGGGCGGCACCGCCGCGGCTCCGACCGCCTGGACCCCGACAATGTGGATCTCGGGCCGGATGGCCTTGGCCGCGACCGCCATCCCTGAGATCAGACCGCCGCCACCGATTCCGGTGATGATGGTGCCCACCTCGGGCAGCTGCTCGAGGATTTCCAGCGCGACGGTGCCCTGACCCGCGATGACGTCGGGATGATCGAAGGGATGGATGAAGACCGCGCCCGTCCGGTCGGCGAACTCCTGCGCGGCGACCAGCGCCTCATCCACAGTGGTGCCCACCAGCTCGATGCTCGCGCCATAGCCCTTCGTCGCGGCCACCTTCGGCAGCGGAGCACCGATCGGCATGAAGACGGTGGCCTTGGTGTGGCACAGCCCGGCCGCCAGAGCGACGCCCTGGGCGTGGTTGCCGGCGCTTGCCGCCACCACCCCGCGACGGCGTTCCTCTTCGCTCAGCCGCGAAATGCGCACGTAGGCGCCACGCACCTTGTAAGACCCGGCACGCTGCATGTTTTCGCACTTGAGGTAGGCAGCTCCACCGAGCTTGGCCGACAAAGGCCGACACGGCTCAAGGGGCGTCGTTCGCACGACCCCCTTGAGAAGCTCACGGGCTGCTTGGACGTCGGCGACACTGACGAGATCCGGAGTCACCCCCCGATCGTGCCACCCCCGGCTCGCTTATGCCTCGCGGCAGCAAGCCACATCACTCCCGCATCACATCCCCTGCGGGTAGCCGGGGGCGTAGCGGCGCCAGGGGGCGGCCAGCTCCATCTGCCCGGCGACGGCGAGCAGCTGCAGCTCGGTGCCGGGCGGGCCGACCAATTGGACCGCGGCGGGCAGGCCGTCGTGGCGCACTCCGACCGGGACCGTAAGCGCGGGGAAACCCGTGATGTTCCAAGGTGCCGGATAGGGCGCATAGCGGATGTTGGCCATCAGGTTGGACATCCATCCACGCCGATGCCAATCCTTGGCCGCCAGCGGCGCCCGCGCCAGCACCGGCGTGACGAGCACATCGAAGCCGCCATCGGTGAAGAAGCCGAGGCTGAGGTCGCGGAAGACTTGGCGATCCTTCTCCTGGACGTAACCGCGCCGCCATACCCACTCGCCCAGCTTCACGTGCCGTCTTGTGCGCGCCTGCAGCTGGGAACGATCAAGCTTGGCCTCCTCAGCCACCCGGTAGGCCGCGGCGAACCAGGTGGCCATTCCTTTAAGACCAAGGCTTGTCGGGTACCGAGGATCAGCCGCCACGGTGTCATGCCCGCAATCGGTCAGCAGTTTCGCCGCGGTGTGCAAGGCGGTGCGGTTGCCCTCGTCGGGGCGCACCCCGTCCACCGGTGAGCGCAGCGACACCGCGACGCGCAGCCTCCCGGGCTGGGTCAGCGGCTGGGGGGTGCGTCCCCCGAGCACGGCGAAGCCCAGCGCCGCGTCGGCCACGGTGGTCGCCAGGATCCCGTGCTCGACCAGGCCGAACCACTGCCCTGCCTCGCTGAAACCGACCGGCAGCACGCCCCGGCCCGGCTTGAGCCCGATCAGCCCGCAGCACGCGGCCGGGATGCGCACCGATCCAAGTCCGTCATTGGCATGGGCGATGGGGACGAGGCCGGCCGAGACGGCGGCGGCGGAGCCGCCGGAGGATCCGCCCGCGGTGTGCTCGAGCGACCACGGGTTGCGGGTTACCGAGCTTTGATCGTCGGTGCTGCCCCACAGGCCCAGCTCGGGCATGCGGCTGGTACCCAGGACGACCGCCCCGGCCCCGCGCAGCCGCCGGACCAGCTCGTGATCCTCCTCGGCGACCCCTTCCGACGCCGCCTCCGAGCCGTTCCAGGTGGGTATCCCGGCGACCGCGGTGTTCTCCTTGATCACGATGGGAACTCCGGCCAGCGGCAGGTTGCCCAGATCGGGCTGGTCGTCCACCTTCTCCGCCTCGGCCAGCGCTTCGGCTGCCCGTACCGAGCGGAATGCGGACACCTGGCTGTCGGTGCGCCTCAGGTGGTCGAGGTGATCGGCGACGACCTCGGTCGCTGACGTGTCGCCCCGGCGCACGGCTCGCGCGATCTGCTTTGCCGTAGCTCCGACCCAGCTTTCGGCCATCGCGAACCCTCCGTCATGTGTCGCTCCAGTATGGATGCCCCGCCGGATCGTGCAACGCTGGCCTATTTGGACAGTTCCCGTCCGGGCGGCGGTAGCGCATTGGTGATCCTCCAGGGGAATGCCTCCCACGCGGCACAGCCTCATTTCTGGCGTTTCCCGGCATAGCGGATGCAAGAAGGCCGTGGGTGAGGTACCTCACCCACGGCCTTCAGCCGTCAAAACCCAGTTACCCCAACGCTTGTGCCAGATCGGCGATCAGATCGTCGACGGTCTCTATGCCAACCGACAGCCGGACGAGATCTGCCGGAACCTCAAGCGCCGACCCGGCCACGCTGGCGTGGGTCATCCGGCCCGGGTGCTCGATCAGCGACTCGATTCCGCCCAGGGACTCCGCAAGCGTGAACACCTTGGTGCTGTTGCAGATCCGCTCGGCCTCGGCCGGATCACCGGTCCGGAAACTGATCATCCCGCCGAAGCGCCGCATCTGCTTCGCCGCCACCTCGTGACCCGGGTGCTCGGGCAGCCCCGGGTAGAGAACCTGGCTCACCTTGCGATGCCGGGCGAGGAACTCGACCACCTTCTCCGCGTTGTCGCAGTGCCGCTCCATCCGCACCGCGAGCGTCTTCACCCCGCGCAGGGTGAGCCAGGCATCGAACGGCCCGTTGACGGCGCCCATGGCGTTCTGGTGGAACTTCAGCGTGTCGGCCAGCTCCTGGTCGTTCACCACAAGCGCGCCACCCACCACATCGGAGTGCCCGCCCACATACTTCGTCGTCGAATGCACCACCACATCCGCCCCGAGCGCGAGCGGCTGCTGCAGGTATGGGCTGGCAAAGGTGTTGTCCACGACCAGAAGCGCTCTGGCGTCGCGGGCCACGGTGGCGATCGCGGCCAGGTCGGCGATGTTGAGCAACGGGTTGGTCGGGGTCTCGATCCAGATCAGCTTGGTCTTCTCAGTGATCTTGGAGCGGATCTCGTCCACATTGGAGACATCGGCCGCGCTCCAGGTCAGGCCCCAACGCTGCGCCACCTTCGCGAACAGGCGGTACGTGCCGCCGTAGGCGTCGTTCGGGATCACCACATGATCACCGGGCAGGCAGGCCGCGCGGAGCAGGGTGTCCTCGGCGGCCAGGCCGCTGGCGAAGGTGAGCCCGTGCGCGCCGCCCTCGAGTGCGGCCAGGCACTCCTGCAGCGAGTCACGGGTAGGGTTGCCCGACCGCGAGTACTCGTACCCCAGCCGTGGCGCACCCACCGCGTCCTGCGCGTAGGTCGACGTCTGGAAGATCGGCGGGATCACCGCTCCGGTCCGAGGATCGGGCTCCTGGCCAGCGTGTATGGCAAGCGTTTCAAAGCCGTAAGACATGACCTCAGATTACTGCGGCATCATTGAGGCATGTTTTTGCGCCGCAAGATGCTCGAACTGCCCACCGCCACCGAAGCCCTGCCCGGCCGCCCCGACGCGCTGAGGATCGCCGAGCGGCACACCGTGCTCGGCACCCCCACCAAGGGGCCCTGGCCCGCAAACACCGAGGTCGCCGTCTTCGGCATGGGCTGCTTCTGGGGGGCTGAGCGCATCTTCTGGAAGACAGCCGGCGTCTACTCCACCGCGGTCGGCTACGCGGGCGGTATCACGCCGAATCCGACCTATGAAGAGGTCTGTTCCGGAATGACCGGTCAAAACGAAGTGGTGCAGGTCGTCTTCGACCCGAGCGTCGTCTCGTACCAAACACTGCTCAAGATCTTCTGGGAGAACCACGACCCGACCCAGGGCATGCGTCAAGGCAATGACATCGGCACCCAATACCGCTCGGCCATCTACACCACCACCGACGCCCAAATGGCCGAGGCCCTCGCCTCAGAAAAGGCCTTCCAGCCCGTCGTGAGCGCGAGCGGCTACGGCCAGATCACCACCGAGATCGCGCCGCTGGGCGACTTCTACTACGCCGAGGACTATCACCAGCAATACCTTTCCGACGCCAAAAACCCGGGCGGCTACTGCAACATCGGCCCCAACGGCATGTCCTGCCCCGTCGGTCTCGCCGCTAACTAGCCCCCGAGGGGAAGCGCGGTGGTGCAGGCTCGGTCGGCGGCGAAGGTTGTTCTGGTTGATGATGCGTCCGGGTTGGTGCTGTGCGACGAGCGCAGTGGCACTGTCCAGCTGCCCGAGTTGCGCTTCGAGAGTGCGTGGCCTCCGCTCGGGGGCCGCCTTTCCGAGGCGATCGCCGCCCAGATCGGCGTGTGCGGAAGGGTTCTGGAGCCGCTCGATTTCGTCACCGTCGTGATGACGGCGGGTCCGGGTCAGGATGCCCCGGTGGGGTACAGCTGGCGCCCGCCCGCCGATGTATACGGACAGGTGACTGTCGTCGACCGGTTCCTTGACCAGGACCGATGGCGGCCGCCCTGGTACAGGACCGGGTGGGCCGAGCGTGCCGATGCCTACGTCGACGAGGTGCTCGCCGCGACCGGCCGCCGTCGCCTCGGCGACTCGCAACAGGTCAAGCATTGGAGCTTGTCGGCCGTGCTGCGAACTGCGGCCGACGGCGGTGACGTCTTCCTCAAAAGCGGTCTGCCGCCGTATGCGCACGAGCCCGCCGTGACGTCGTGGTTGGCAACACAGGGCTGCGGACCGTTCGCCACCATCGTGGCGGCGGCCGCGCCCGATGCCTGGTGGGTGGCGAACGACTTCGGCGGAGCCGATGGGCAAAAGGGGTCGCCGGCCGATCAGGCGCGCATCCTGGCTCAGCTGTGCCGGGTTCAGGTGGCCATGCTCGATCAGACCGAGGCGTTGTTCGCGCTCGGCTGTCGGCCGCTCCGTATGGCGGACCTTGCTTCCACGATTCCGGATCTGCTGTCTCGGGATGACCTGTGGGCTGCGCCCAAGGAGCTGCGAAACCTGCATCGTGCCTTCGATGCGCATGAGGCGACCCAGCTGCGCGGTCTCGGCTCGTTTCTGAGCAGGTGCTGCGCGGATCTGGAGACGGCCGGCATGCCTGACACCCTGATCCACGGCGACTTCCACCCGGGCAACGCCGTGCTGCGCGCAGACGGCGTGCTGCTGCATGACTGGTCGTTCGCCGCGATCGGCAACCCGCTGTTGGACCTCGCGTGCGCGCGCTATGACGCGTCGCCCGAGCAGGCCGCTGCAGGGTTCGACGCTTACCTCTCCGGGTGGTCTGGCGTCGTCGATCCGGCGGCGCTGCGCCGTGCGTGGCGACCAGCGGGGCCGATATCTGCCTTCGCCGAGCTGGTCAAGTTTGTGGGCCTCGTCGATCTTGTCGGAGAGGCACACGCCTTCAACTACCTGCCGGTCGTGTACGGCTGGGCACGGCGCCTGCTGGGCGCGTGCGCGGCTGACAGGGCCTAGACGGCTAGCCGGGCTTCGGAGCCCGCCGGAAGGAGGTGAGGACGGCGATCCCCGCGAGACCGGCTAGGGCCGCGGCGATGGCGAAAGCGGCCGGGATGCTTGCCGGGTTGGCGATGAGGCCGAACAGGATGGGGCCGCCGCCCAGTCCGAGGTCGACGAAGATGCTGAAGGTCGCGGCCGCCGCGCCGTGCTGGGAGGCGGGCAGGCGGCTCATCATCTCGCGATAGAAGGCGGGGGTGAGGAAGGTGACACCCACGCCGAGCACCACGGCACCCGCGATCAGCCCGTTGGACGTGTCCGTGAGGCTCATCAGGCCAAGGCCGAGGGCGCAGTTGATAAGCGCCCATCCCGACAGCAGCGGGGCCGGGTAGCGGTCGGAGAGCCGGGCGAACAGCAGACGACAGCCGACCACGACAGCCCCGTAGACGAAAAGCACTGTGCCCGCGCCGTTCAGCCCGATGTCGCGGGCGTAAAGGGTGGCGAAGGCAAGGAATCCGGCGGCGCCGCCCAGCCCGGCGAGGAAGGCCAGACCCGGCCCGATCAGTTGACGGGCAATCAGCGGGGCCGGCTCCGCGGGTGCGTGGACACGTTTCATTCGCGGAACCCCGGCCGCGAACAGCGTGGCCAAACATCCCAACCCGAGCGCCCCGAGCCAGGCTGTGTCGAAGTTTCCGGCGCGCAACAGCCATTCCCCGAGCGCCGGGCCGAAGGCGATGCCGAGGTAGAGGGCAAGCGAGTTGTAGCTCAGCGCCTCGCCGAGCCGGTCGGGCGGGGCGATGTCGGCGAGCGCGGCCATGCCCGCCACGAAGAAGAGGGCGTCTGAGACCCCGAGCGCCCCCCGCACGATGAGCAGCGCCCAATACGACTCGACCACAAGATGGGCGGCGATGACGAGAGTGAACAGGATGCCGCCGATAAGGAAGAGCCGGCCACTGCCCAGCCGGTCGGAAAGCCGCCCGGCGAAGGGACGCAACACCAGCGCGGTGAAGCTGAAGATTCCCACCGCGACACCGACGCCGACCGGGCCGGCCGCCATCGGGCCGGAAGCCAGCAGCGGCACCACCGGGATCATCAGCCCGATCGCCAGAAAGTAGGCAAGTTCCGACAGGGTCAGCGCGACGAACGCGGGCGTGATCAGGCGGCGCGCGTCGGACACCTAGCGCTCCAGCTCGGCGCCGGGCCAGGGGCCCGGCGGCCGGTCGGGCAGATCCTCGGAGCCGGTCTTGATGTCGTAGACACGCAGGCCGCGTGCCTGGTAGTTGGCCAGCGCGTGGGGGCTGTCCAGGGAGCAGGTGTGCAGCCAGACCCGGGTCGTGGTGAGCTGCCAGGCGTGGTCGAGCACCCACCAGAGGAAGTAGCGGCCGATTCCCTTGCCGACGAAAGCCGGAAGCAGGCCAAAGCTATTGACCTCGATCGCGCCGTCGTCGTGCGGGACCAGCTCGGCGTAGCCGGCCGGAGTGCCGTGCTGATAGACCACCCAGGTCTCCAGACCCGGCTTGCCCAGCCACTCCTGCCAGCGGCGGTATGTCCACGGCAGACGGCCGCGCCAATGCCAGGGACCACCGACCGCGGTGTAGAGAAAGCGGCTGAACTCCGGCGTGGGCTGCTCTGCTTGCATGATGGTCAGGGGTTGGGCCGGCTGGGCTACGGCGACCAGGTCTGCCGGCGCGGTCTGCTCCAGGTACCAAGTAGTGATCTCCATGTCAGAGACCCCTGTTGCGCGGATGGTTGCGGGCGACACGCTCGTTGCCGCGCTTGTAGTTGCCGGTCCACCGGGCCATAACCTCCTGGTCGTCCTCGCCGACCTCGGCCAGGAAGGCCTCCGCTCGGGCACCGCGCAGGGTGGTGGCCGGGCGGCCGTGGTGGGTGATGACTACGGCCCCATCCGGGCGGATCTGGTAGTCGAAGCCGTTGGGTGCTGGCACGTCTGGATGTTAACGTGCCCGGGCCTGGCTGATCAGCGGGATTCCGGAGCCGCACTTCAGCTCGTAGAGCAACTCGAAGAGGCGATCGCGGGAGACGATGTCGCGACCCTGCACGGTCAGGTGCGCGGAAACCCGGTACCGGCCGCCTTCCACATCGGTCAGGAGTCCTCTTTGGACGACCGCCACCAGGGCGGTCACCTCGAGATCGAGACGCAGGGCGGCGGTGATCGTCATCAGGTGTTTGCCGCTGACCGTGACGTCGAGCTCCAGCTCGTGTTCCCACGGCAGCTCATAGGTTTTCACCGTCACCCGCTGCACGGTGCCCGGCTGGGCATGGGTTTCCCGGGCCGCTGTCAGCAGGCGCGACTGGATCCGGAACGCCTCCAGCAGCACGTCGCTCACCTCGAAGTCGAGCACCTGGGACAGCCTGCTCACCACCGCCTGGCACACCGCCGGGGACGACACCGCGCCGGAGGCGGCCAGGTGCTCGGCCGCTTCGATCTCTCCCGAAGCGCTGCCGAAAAGCAGCTCCCGCACCGTCGTCATGACACCTCCCGCAGCTGGTCCAGACGAAACGCGCTGCGCTGCGACTTCACCGTGACCTCAAGACCCGTGCTGCCGGGCGGTTTCTTGTTCCTGTTCGACCTGGATCGCACCAGAAACACGGCCAGCAGCAGCAATAGCAGCACCGCCGCACCGGCCGGGAGCGCCCACTGCAGCGAGGCCGGCGCCGGGACCGGAGCGGCAAGCCAGGTAAGGCAGACCGGTGTCAGCCGCATCGCGATGGCCGAGTTGTCGCGGCTGGCCCCACTGACTTCGAAGATCTCGCCGCCGGCCGTGAGCACGGCATAGTTCGGCAGCGTGCCGGAGGTGACCTGGTAACCGGAGGAGCTGAAGACCTCGCCGGCCGCGCAGGTGACCTTTTGCGACGCGGTGCGCGGGAAGGTGCACTGCTGGGCGAAATTCGGGACCGCTATGCAACTTGGTGTCCCCGCCTCCACCTGTGTCACGGCCGCACCGAGCGTGGAGCTGCTCGCTTTGCCGCCAAGGCAAACCGCGAAGACCTCAATTTTCTGGGTACCGGGTGCGCCGCCGGCATCGCCGGGAAGACGAGCCGCCTCCACGGCCCACCCGTTGCCCGCCGTGGGATAGCTGCCCGTCACCACGGCCCCGCCGGTGCGCGGGGCCCACGACGACCGATAACCGCCGCCGGTCACCACCGTCCCGCTAGGACATTGCGCCTGCGCCGACGGCGGCTGCCCCGCGACGGTCTGCGACGAGGTGTGCCCGTCGGCGCCGCGCAGGCATCTGACGTTGACCTGAAGCGGCGCAAGGGTTTTGGAGGGATTCCAGACGACCACCGTCCACGAGGTCGGCGAGCTCGGGTAACTGGAGATCACCCGCAGCTCGCGCGACGCCGACGAGAACCCTCCGCCGACAACTTCCTCCCCGCTCTCGCATTCAACGCTGAGCGGAAACAGCTGCGCCTGGTTCGGCAGAACATCGAAGGTCCGCGAACGCGTCTGGGCGGTGGCCACACCGGCGGCCGGGGCGCTCAGGGCCGCCGCGAGAGCTATCAACACAAAGGACCGCATCGCGGTTCAGGATGGCATGAGCATGCCACCCTTGCCCCATAAGTGTCTTTAGCTTGTCTCTCCGGCAACCGAGAACGACCGCAGCCGATCGGTCGCGAAGCAGAAACCGAGAGCCGTAAATACCGCGCTCATGATGAAGGCGACCGTGATCGATACCGTACCGTTGATCAGACTGGTGTCCGCCCATTTGTGCGCGAGCGAAATCACGTACTGCTGAATGGAAAGCACCCTGGTGCCGGAGACCGCGTTGCTGAGCAGCCCCTCCCAAATCATCACGTAGAGGAGCCCGACGAGCACCGGCCGTCGCGTCAGCACACTGAGCGCGATGAACAATGCACTGTAAGCAAGCGCTCCCACCGCGCTGGCGGCCGCCAAGCCGAGCCCGAGCCGCCATCCGTCGGTGACGATCCCGGCGATCAGCATCGGCACCGCGACCGTGATCGTGGTGACGCCGAAGGCCACCACGAGTTTGGAAAGCACAATCTTCCAGCGGGGAATCGGCTTGGTGAGGATGTGCACCACGGTGCCGTCGTCGATCTCCGACCCGAGCACCGCCGTCCCCACAATCAACGCGGTGACCGGCAGCAGCGTGGCTATGCCAATCCCACCCAGCACCGGGAAGGCGAATTCCTCGGGATGCCCGAGCGAGGAGCCCAGCCAGGCCATCCCGATCAGGATGAGCGGCAGCGGGAAAAGCAACAGGAAGCGGCTGCGGCCGAACAGACCGCGAGCGGTGATCCAAGCGATGGTGGCGTTCATGTTTGCTCCCTAAGCCGCGACCAGATAGGAGAAGACGCTTTCAAGCGACTCGTCGGACGGGGTCAGCCGGCGCACCCGGATCCCTTGCGCCAACGCGATTCGCGGCAGCTCACGGGTGAACGTGCCATAGTCCCCGGCGTGCACGACAAGGCCCTCGCCGCCGAGGGAAACCCCGGCCACCGAGTCGCTGGCCATCAGCGCCACCGCGAGTCTGCGGTCGTCGCTGGAGACGATGGCGAAGACGTGCGGGCGGTGCGTCATCAACCGCCGGATCGTGCGGAAATCCCCGCTGGCGGCAAGCCTTCCCGCCACGATCACCTGGACCGTGCCGGAGACCTGCTCGACCTCTTCGAGAATGTGCGAGCTGAACAGGACCGTGCGGCCCTCATCCCCGAGATCGTGCAGCAGCTCCATCATGTGCAGGCGCTGACGCGGGTCCATGCCGTTGAACGGCTCATCGAGCAGCAGCACACCGGGATCGTGGACGAGCGCCGCCGCGACCCGGGTGCGCTGGCGCATCCCCTTGGAGTAGGTGCTGAGCCGCCTGTTCTGCGACTCGGTCATCTCCACCAGTTCTAGAGCGCGCTTCGCGGCACCCTTCGGGTCGGCCAGGCCGTGCAGCTTGGCGCTGGCGTAGACGAACTCCCAGCCGGTCAAAAACCCGTGCGCCGCTTCCCTTTCGCTCACCAGGCCGAGGTGGCGGTAGATCTCCGGGTGGCGCCAGGTCGGCTCCTTGTCGAGGGTGACCTCGCCGCGCGACGGCGCGAGGAAGCCCGCCATCATGTGCAGCAGCGTCGTCTTGCCGGCCCCGTTCGGGCCGAGCAGACCGGTCACGCCCGGGCCGAGGCTCATCGTGATGTCGTTGATGGCGACGACGTTGCCGTACCAGCGCGACACTCCGGTCAGGTCCAATGTGGTCACAGCGACACCCTCCGGTAGCGCAGGAGCAGGAGCAGCACACAGATCGCGGGCAGGAGCAGGCCGACCACTCCGTAGGCCGGCCCGTAGCTGCCGACGTCGATGTCCCCGCCATTACCCCAGATCCATTCACGGATCCCCTCGGGCAGCATGAACGGGCTCGCCATCGGCGCGATCTGCCGGGCGGTCTCCGACCCGAGTGCCATCACCACGGCGACCACCGGAAGGCTGATCAGATAGACAGCGGCGATCGCGCCCGCGGCGAAGGCCCGGCGGCTGGCGAGCGAGGCGATGAGCAGCGAGACGGTTCCGAAGAGCACCGCGTACATGGCCGCCATCGCGAACCCGCCGAGCAGATCCTTGAGCTCACCAAGGAAGTCCGCGCCGCCGAAGGCGCTGGCGACGAAGATGAGCAGCTGCGGGCCGGCCAGGATCAGCCAGGCGGCGACGACGAGCGCGCCGAGTTTGGCCAGCACGTAATCGACGCGGCCGACCGGCCGGGAAAAGTAGAGCGGCAGCAAATGATTGCGAAGATCCCGCGACACCAGCTCCGGCGCCACTACCGCCAGGAAGATCAGGATGAGGAAGCTGGCCACCTGCGGCAGGTCCTGATAGCCGATGTCGGTCTCGCCGCCCTGCGCCCGAACCACCGCCACGATGAGGGCGATCGCGCTCACTATGCCGATAATGATCCAAGGAAAGATCTTCGCCTTGGCGCTACGGCCCAACCCGAACGAGGCCCGAAGCCCGTGCACGAAAAGGGATCGCGCCGCGTACCCGCGGCTGAGCCGCGGCCCGTCATAGCGCTGATACCCGATGTCATGGATAACACTGTTTTGAACAGCACCGTCAGCCGACATTGCTGGCCTCCCTCTCCGTGGCGAACAGCTCGGCCACCCGGTGGTGACGCTGTTCCAGCCGGTGCAACGGCAGATCCAGGTCGGCCACCGTACGCAGAACGACGTCGTAAGTGTCCTCATTGGACAGTGGGACGAGCAGGGCCCGCTGATCGAGACGAGGCTGGATTCCCTTGGCCGCCAGCGCTTCCGCCAGCGCCTCGGTCCCCTCGGCCACCTCGATCGCCAGCACATCCGTGCCCGTCGTCATCGACTCGATACGGTCGGCTCGCAACAGCCGCCCCGCTTCGATGGCCACCAGCGAGTCGCAGATCCGCTCGACCTCGCCGAGCAGGTGCGAGCAGACCACCACCGAGATGCCGAATTCGTTGCCGATGCGGTGGATGAGATTGAGCATCGCGTCCCGGCCGGCCGGATCGAGCCCGTTGGTCGGCTCGTCGAGCAGCAGCAGATCGGGGTCGTGCACGAGTGCCTGAGCGAGCTTGACCCGCTGCTTCATCCCGGTGGAGTAGCCACCGATCTGGCGATAGCGCTCCTCGTAGAGGCCGACGTGGCGCAGCGCCTCCGAGGCGCGCTCCCGGGCCACCGTCTTGGGCAGCCCACTCATCCTGGCCATGTGGGTGACGAACTCGGCCGCAATCATGTCGGGCGGCAGACAGTCGTGCTCGGGCATATACCCGACGCGGGCGCGCACCTCATGCCCCCGAGTCACCGGGTCGATCCCGAGCACCCGAACCTCACCGCTGGTCGGCGCCAGCAGCCCGAGCAGCACCTTGATCATCGTGGATTTGCCCGCGCCGTTGGCGCCCACCAACCCGATGACGCCCGGATCGACCTGCAACGTGAGCTGATCCAGCGCCACCACTCGCGGGTAAGCCTTGGTCAGCGACCTGGTCTCGATTATTGCCACGCGCCCAACCTAGGCCCTGCCGACCGGCCACGTGATCCGGTATTCCCCCTAGTCGTCCCTGACTTGTCGTCCCTGACTTGGGGGAGGAAACGAAGTGTGGGCGAGGGCGGTGGCGCCGACTGCGGGGAACAGCGCCAATACCCTCGCCCATACACCATTTCCTGGGAAGTGCTTCGCGCCTGGCCGGACGGCTCGGGCTAGGGCATGGCGGCCACGCCCGGGCCGAAGGCGCTGTTGCCGACGTTCCGCGGAGGCTGCTTAACGCCGGCTCACTTCTGAAGGAAACAGTGTCGCGGTTGGCCGCGCCGGCGGGGCGCTGGGCTTCGCCGCGGGGGGAAGCTAGTAGAACTCTCGTCGCCACCGGGGCAGCGACCGTAGGTTGTTGATGTCGTGGCGGGCTGTCCACGACTCGCGCCAGCCCCGCTTTGAGGCCGCTGCTGCCCGCTCGGCGAGTCGCCTGGCGTCACACGGCCAGGCTTTCCCGCACCAGGCGCATTGGTCTTGCTCGTCGGGGCTGCTGTGACGGCCCAGCATGTGCTGGGCGTCGCGCCACAACAGTGGATCGGTTATGTCGGCGGCCTTCGCCAAGCGACTCACCCACCTTCGTTGGCGTTACATAGAGTTAACGGCCTTCCGGGGTGGGGGTATCGCACTGCGTGTGCGATCGTGCCTCACGACTTGCCAACAGCGCGACCAGGATCATCAGGCCGACAAGAAGGGCGGAGAGTCCAAACCAGACCGTGGGCCGGGTGGACAGGTGAAGCAACGGCGGCGTGGGTTGCGCCGTTGGCTCCAGCGCAACCCATAACATATCGCTATTTTACCCCAAATGGGTCAAAAGGTCCTGACGGCTGATCACGCCTACCGGCTTTCCGTCCACGAGGACCATCGCGGCATCGGATTTCTCAAGCAGCGCAACAGCTTCGGACACCGGCTGGCCGCCACCGATCATCGGCAGCGCCGCGCCAACGTGCCGGTCGACCGGGTCGTGCAGGTGAGCGCCGCCGGTAAACAGCGCGTCCAGCAGATCCTTCTCGACGATCGAGCCCGCCACCTCGCCGGTCACCACCGGCGGTTCGGCTTTGAGCACCGGGAGCTGGGAGACGCCATATTCGCGCATGATGTCGATCGCGTCGCGGACCGTGTCGGTCGGGTGGACGTGCACCATCTGCGGCAGGTTGCCCTTCTTCGCCGCGAGCACGTCGGCGACCGTCGTCCCGCCGCCCTCGTGACCCAGGAAGCCGTAACGGGCCATCCAGTCATCGTTGAAGATCTTCGACAGGTACCCGCGTCCGCCATCGGGCAACAGAACCACCACGACATCGTCCGGACCCGCGTTGCGGGCCACCTCGAGCGCGGCCACCACGGCCATCCCGCACGAGCCACCGACCAGCAGGCCCTCCTCGCGGGCGAGCCGGCGGGTGATCGCGAAGGACTCCTTGTCGGTCACCTCGATGATCTCGTCGCAGACGCCGCGGTCGTAGGTCTCCGGCCAGAAGTCCTCGCCCACGCCCTCGACCAGATATGGCCGCCCTGTCCCGCCCGAGTACACGGAGCCCTCCGGGTCGGCGCCGATGATGCGCACGTCGCCCTGCTCCTTCAGGTACCGGCCGATCCCCGAAATTGTCCCGCCCGTGCCCACCCCGGCGACAAAATGCGTGATCCGGCCGGCGGTCTGCTCCCAGATCTCGGGGCCGGTCGTCTCATAGTGCGACCTCGGGTTGTTCACGTTCGAATACTGATTCGGCTTCCACGCGCCGGGGATCTCCCGCGCCAGCCGGTCAGACACGTTGTAGTAAGACCTGGGGTCCTCCGGCGCCACCGCGGTCGGGCAGACCACCACCTCGGCGCCGTAGGCGCGCAACACGTTCTGCTTGTCCTCGCTGACCTTGTCGGGACAGACGAAGACGCACCGGTAGCCCTTCAGCTGGGCCACCAGGGCCAAGCCCACGCCGGTGTTGCCGCTCGTCGGCTCGACGATGGTGCCGCCGGGCTTGAGCAGGCCCTCCTCCTCGGCAGCCTCGACCATCCGCACCGCGATGCGGTCTTTGACCGACCCGCCCGGGTTCAAATATTCGATCTTGGCTAGCACGGTGGCCGCTATGCCCTCGGTGACATTGCGGAGCCTGACCAGCGGGGTGTTGCCAATCAGGTCAACGACGTTCTCGTAATAACGCACACGTCAAGCCTATGCGACCTCACCATCGATAACGCCTTCAGGCTTCATCCGCCGCCCTGGCGCGCGACCCTGCTCCCAGAGCAGGAAGCGCTCGGTCTCGGAGAGCACCGCGCCCGCTATCCATGTGGCCACCACCACATCGTCGAGAAGCCCAGGTAGCAGGAAGACCGCTTCTGGAAAGAGGTCTATCGGAGAGGCGACATACAGCGTCGCTAGAGAGATCGCAAAGAGCCGACCAAACCCGTCATATCGGCCCGTTACCGTGAACCAGAACATCCGCGGAAGCGCAGCTAGACGCTGGCTGAGCGCCGGTCCTGCCTTTGAAGCGGTCAGAGCACGCCAAATCGCCGAGAATGCGGCGGCGCGACGCATCGAGCTGGCCATCTCACCTCCACTTGAACGAAAGTCCATTCGGATAGCCTTTTCCCCATGGCCGAGCGTACTGCGGCCGGAGCCGCTTCCAAACGGCTTCGTGCCCCGGACTGGTCCCGCATTGTTCTCTACGGCGGTGGCGCTCTGACCGCGGCCGGCGTAGCCGCCGCGGGTGTTTTGCTTGGGCAGGTGGAGTTTGCCCGGCGCACCATCCCGATCGCCGAAGCCCCGCCGCCCCGAGCCGATGGGTTCTACGGGCACGGTCGCAAAGCCGACGCGCTCAAACTCGTGGTGCTCGGGGACTCCTCGGCTGCCGGGCTGGGCGTGAGACGGGCTCGGCAGACGCCGGGCGCGCTCATCGCCGCCGGGCTGCACCGCCGGCTGGACCGACCCGTTCACCTGACCAATCTGGCTGTAGCGGGCACGACTTCCGCCCGAATGCTGCCTCAGGTCGACGAAGCGCTCGACTTGCGCCCCGATGTCGCGGTTATCCTGGTCGGCGCGAACGATGTCACCCACCGCGCCGGGCAGGCCAACTCCGTGCGGCATCTGGCCGATGCGGTGCGGCGCCTGCGCTCGGTCGGCGCCCGGGTCGTCGTAGGCACCTGTCCCGATCTGGGGGCCATCGCCCCGTTCCGGCCTCCGCTGCGGTGGCTCGCGCATCGCTGGAGCCGCCAGCTCGCCGCCGCGCAAACCGTCGCCGTGGTCGAGGCGGGCGGCTGGACCGTCTCGCTCGGTTCCCTGCTCGGGCCAAAGTTTGCGGCACAGCCACATCGCATGTTCTCGCGCGACCGATTCCATCCCTCGGCCGAGGGATACGCCTTGGCCGCCTCTGTGCTGCTGCCGACCGTGGTGGCCGCGATGCGGGCTCCGATTCCGAATGCTCTTTCGTCAAATGCCGAGGTCGGGGTACGGTCGCTGCCACAGGCCGCGGAAGAGGCCGTCCGGCGTGCTGGCACCGAGGTCAGCGCGGTCAAGGTGGGCGGCCGAGACCGCGGCCCCGCCGGGCGGTGGGCACAACTGCGCCGCCGGGTTTGGGAGGCGGTGCGCCCGGCCGATGCATCGCCCACAGTGGACAGTCTGGAGCGAGCATGAGTTCGTTGGCCCGCAAGGTCTTCAAGACCGCTGCGCTCACCCTCGTGGCGGGCACAGTAGGAGGCGCCGCCCTGCTCGCGGCCGAGGCGGTGGTAGCCCGTAACCGGCGCTATGCCCAACCCGCGCTCGGCTTGGCGTTGCGCGCCAAGGTGGGCGACTCCAGCGGTCCGCCGCTGCGGCTGGTGCTGCTCGGCGACTCCACCGCCCTCGGCGTCGGCGTCGATCGCCTCGTGGACACCGTCGGCGGCCAGCTTGCCTCGCTGCTTTCCATCGACGGCCGCCAGGTCATGCTCTCCAGCGTCGGCGTGGCCGGCTCGCGCTCCTCGGATCTGGCCACCCAGGTGGCCCGCTGCCTGCTGGGTGAACGCCCCGACGTAGCAGTCATTCTCATCGGCGCCAACGACGCCACCGCCCTGCGCCGCCCCGGCGACGCTGCGGTCTATCTGGGCGCCGCAGTTCGCCGCCTGCGCGACGCCGGAGTCGAAGTCGTGGTCGGTGCCTGCCCAGACCTCGGCGCGGCCCGCGCCATCGCACCCCCGCTGCGCCAGATCGTCGGCTGGCTGGGCCGCCGCGTCGCCCGCGCCCAAGTCCGAGCGGTCCACGCAGCCGGAGGAGCCGTCGTCGACCTCGGCGCCGAAACCGGCCCGGTCTTCCGCGCCGACCCCAACACCCTCTGCCACGACCGCTACCACCCCTCAGCCGACGGCTACCGTGTCTGGGCCTACGCCCTCCTCCCCGCCGTCGCCCACGCCGCCGGCGTAACCCCCCGCCTCCCCTAACCCCCCGCCGCCCCACCCCCGCGCCAAGATCACCGCCAGCGGGTTGTCGGCGGCGCAGCCGCCGCGGGGGACCAAGCACGGGCGTGGCGTTGCCGCCCGGGAGGTGCGGCGAAGGACCACGACGGTGCGGCGCAAATAAGGCGACGTAGAGAAAGCGGCGTCGAGAAGTCGGCGCAGAGAAAGCGGCGCAGAGAAGGCGACGTAGAGAAAGCGG
>NZ_BONY01000047.1 GCF_016862955.1 Rhizocola hellebori
GGAATCCTGGCGCGCGACCACACGAACTAGCGCAAAAGCTACTGGGGCGAGGTCTGGCGTGGACCGGTCAGCCCGGAGTGCAGCAGGTCGGTGAGGGCGTCGACGATCCGGTCGTCGTCCTTGGGCTGGACGGTTGCCGGTGTCGCATATCCGAGCATGCCGAGCATTGCCCCGATGGCCGCGGCGATCAGCTGCGGCTCGCCGGGCAGCGGATGCCCTTGCGCGCGTGAGTATTCCAGGTGTTCGCGCAGCGTGGTGGTCTGTTCGAGCAGGCTCTGCCAGGCCCGGCCGGAACCGGGATCGGCGGCGATCATCGACTGGAACTGGGCAACGGTGACCGGGCGGTGTTCGCGCATCACCGTCCAGGCGATGGCGATGTGCTCGCGCAACTGCGCCCGGTCGGTCAGGTCGTGATCGTTGGGATGGTCGTGTTGGGCCAAGTGCGCGTCGGCCGAGGCTTCCATCTCGGCGATCATGGCCTGCAGCAGCTGTTCCTTGTCGGCGAAGTGCTCGTAGAACGAGCCGGTGGAGCGGCCTGCCGCGGCGGTGACATCAGTGATCTTGGTGTTGAGGTAGCCGCGCTCGCTGAACACCCGGCGGGCGGCGGCCAGCAGCGCGGCACGCGTCTCGGCGGCTTGCGCCTTGCGCGTGTTCGCCTTCGCGGTGGTGGCTGTGGCTCGGGCCATGGATGTCCTTCCGCAATCAGGTTGACCGCACCCATCGTATCGAACATACTTTCACTGAACTTATATTCAGTGAATTTCAATTCAAGGAGCTCGCGTGCGAACGATCATCATTGGTGGCGGAGTCGGCGGATCTGCGGCGGCCCTGGCGCTGCGGCAGGTCGGCCTCGACGTCACCGTCTACGAGGCGTACGGCGATCCAGCTGGAGACATCGGCTCGTTCGTCAGCCTGGCCAGCAACGGCCTGCGCTGCCTGGAAGTGCTCGGTTGCCTGGCGCAGGTCCAGGCGGCGGGCATCGATGTGCCGCGACAGCGGATGTGGTCGGCCGGTGGCCGGCTGCTCGGCGACGTGCCGCGCGGCAGACGCAGCTCGGACACGCTGCACAGCGTCACTCTCATGCGCGGGCGCCTGGTGGCGACATTGCGAGACGCGGCCATCGCGGCCGGGGCGCGGATCGTCACCGGAGAGCGTGCCGTCCAAGTGACCGAGACCGCCGACGGCGTGGCCGCCGAGTTCGCCAGCGGCCTACGCGACAGCGCCGACCTGCTGGTCGCGGCCGATGGCATCTGGTCGACGGCACGCGGTCAGCTCCACGCGGCTGCGCCCACGCCCGAGTACGCCGGGCTCTATGCGCTCTCCGGCGTGTCCAGCATGGACGGAGTGGATCCGGGGGTGTTCAACCTGACCTTCGCCCGCAACGGCGCCTTCATCCACCTGGCCGCCGGCGACGGCGAGATCTGGTGGCAGGCACAGATCTCCGACCCGATCGAGCCGGACCGCCACGGCGTGCCGGAAGCGGAATGGCTGCGGCGCGCAGAGCAGCACTTCCAGCGTGAGAAGGTGCCGTCGGCGGTCATCGCGGCGACCACCCGCCTGCATCCACCGGTCATCTTCCACGCCCTCGATCCGGTGGCGACCTGGCACAGCGACCGGACTGTGCTGATCGGAGACGCCGCCCATCCGGTCGGCGCGGGCCAAGGCGCATCGATGGCGATCGAGGACGCGCTCACTCTCGCCGCCGCATTGCAGACGCAACCGACGGTCGCCGCCGCGCTGAAGGCGTATGACAGCGAGCGGCGTCCACGGATCGTCAAGCTCCTGGACGCGGCCGAGGACAACCGCGGCATCAAGCGGGCAGGGCCGCTCAAGAGGCAGCTCCAAGCCGCCGTGATGCGCCTGTTCGTGCCGCTGTTCTATGAGAGGGCCACCGCATGGCTGTACAGCCACGAACCCGCACAGCTCCACGCATCGGGCCACCATCGGAAGTAACGTCCAGATCGGACAGTCCCAAGCCGAGCGCGCGCCGATTCGGGCCGTGGGCGGCCAGTCCGGTTCCAGCCGCCGTCCAGCAACGATCCAGAGGTCATCGCTACGGTCGGCGCGTCCGGGACTCTATCCATGAATTGCGAGAGGTGTGACCAATTTGCTTAGGAGGAGCTGGCTTCGAGCCGCTGCCCCATTGACCGCACTCATTTTGACCGGCGTCATGGTCGGGACGTCGAATCCCGCTCAGGCCGCGCCCACCGGGCCCGACGCCGCGGCCACGCCGCTCGCCGCCGGTGCTGTCTCACCGACCGTGCGATTGGCGACCACCGAACAGATCCTGGCGATGGCTGCCCGCGGCAACGGCAAGCTGATGACCCTCGGCGCGCCGGATGCCAAGGCCGGCAAGGCTGCTTCCGGCAGCGCCATAGCCGCGGTCAACTGCTACCTCGACTTCACCGCTCCCTACGGGGGAGGTGCCGCCGGCGCGCACATCTACGTCGACGGCTTCGTGTTCTGCGACGCCTACATACACCTGGGTGTCCTCACGGTGGAGTTGTACCGCGGGGCTGACCGGGTGGCCAACCGCACCGTAACTACCGCCTATGTGCCGGTCCTCTACGGCACCGCCGAAACTTCGACCTGCAATGCGGGTGTGTACACCGGAGTCGTCGGCGCGACATTGGCTCGCTATGACCTGACCCCGCCGTCGGTCTCGCTCACCATCGTCACCTACCCCGTCTACATCGGTTGCGGACCGTCGACCCCGCCGGCCACGCCGCTTGCCGTGACCAACCCCGGCAACCTGCAGGGGATCGAGCTTGTGTACGGAACGCTGCAAATGACGGCGACCGGCGGAACAGCCCCGTACACCTGGTCCGCCACCGGGCTGCCCACCGGCCTGTCAATCAACTCCAGCACCGGCCTGATCAGCGGCACCGCTCGGGCGGGTATCTACGCGACCACTGTCACCGCAGTCGATGCCACCGGCGCCACCTCAAGTGCCCAATTTCAGTGGACTATCTTTCGGGATCGCTGTCCACGCTGCTGAATCCCACTGAACCCAAACGCCGACAAGGGGCGGACGTATACACGTCCGCCCCGAACTCTGTGGCGCCCTAGACGACTCGCCAGGCGCTGCATCCCTTTGAGATCTCGCAGACCCGGAATTTCTGGATGGGATGGCCGTTGAAGGTGTTCGCGAAGGCGTAATTCCCGCCGCATCCGTCCGAGTCGTGAACCGACATGTAGCTAAGGTTGTTGTCCCAGGTGGCTTCCCCGTAAACGCCATGGTTGTCGCACTCGTTGTCTTGGACCCACAGGGTGACTCCCCCGCCGATGATCCAGGCTTCGTCTTCGCCGTGGAAGGCGTCGTAAACGGCGTAGGCCGCGGTTGAGGTGAAGCCGATCAGGGCTGCCGCCACGGCGGCCACGAAGGCGATCCGGGGCCCGAAGGCCTGGCTTCGGCTGATCACGGTGTGTGGCACTTGTGGTGGGGGCAAATGGCTACCGGGTCGTGCGCCGCGCTGGGCGCCGCGACCACACCGGCGAACGCCGTGGCCGCTATGGCAAGCGTTACCAGTATCCGCTTGATCATTTCGTGCTCCTTTCTCATCGAATCGACGTACAGTGCGGCAAGCATCGCGGCGCCCGTTTTCATGGCGATTGATTTCTGATTGATGGCGCCGTGGTACGTCACCCGAGCCGGTCTCGCACGTGGGCCGCGTTCGGATGGCCGAGCTCGACGAGGATCGCCAATGCCTGCTCGTATAGGTCGCGGGCGGCGTCGTAGTCACCCTTAGCGCGCCAGACGTCGCCAAGCCGGGTCATCGAATCGGCCTGGTCGTAACGGTCACCGAGGTCGGCGAACAGCCCGATCGCCTCCTGGAAGCAGGCGGCCGACCGGCTGTGATCGCCGAGCTGGTGGTGGGCGTAACCCAGGCTGTCATAGGTGAGCCCGAGCCCGTGTCGGTCGTCGAGCTCGCGCAGCACGGCGAGCGCATTCTCACAGTGGACGACCGCCTGCTCGTGGTCGCCAAGCTGGGTGTGGCACCAGCCGATCGCGTTGAGTGCCCGGGCTTCGCCGCGCCGTCTTCCCAACGTACGGAAAAGGTCAAGGGCACGTTGGGACTCGCGCAGGGCGTCGGCGTGCCGTCGCTGCGCGTTGTGGGCGAAAGACAGATCGAGGTGCGCGGCGGCCTGGCCGAGGCTGTCCCCCAGCGTGGTGGACACGGCCAGCGCCTGCCGCAGCTGGTCAAGCGCCTGGTCGTAGCGGCCCAGCCGGATGCAGGCCGAGCTGAGGCAGCGGTGCGAATAGGCGAGCGCGGCCGGGTCTGCCAGCCGTTTGGCGGCCTCTTGCGCGATCTCCTGCGTGCGGGCGTAAACCGGCCAGTGCCCATGCCTGTCGAGGTACTCCACGATGGACCATGCCAGCGCCCACGCACGAAAGTCTTGGCCCGCCCCGGCGGCCAGCTCCACGCTCCCGACGAGCACCTGATGTTCGGTGGCGAGCCAGGCCAGGCCCTGCTTCGGGTCGGTCAGCGTTTCCACCTTCGCCCCCGGTGCGACGGCGCTGAGGGCGATCGGTGGGCGGCTCGGGTTCAGCATCAGCGCGATGCCGTGCGCGGTATGCAGGTAGTGGTCGAGCATCCGGTCCACCGCGGCGGATCGTTCCACATTGGAGTCTTCGGTGCGGCTCAGCTCGGCGGCGTACGCACGCAAAAGGTCATGAAGGACATACCGGCCCCGGTTCGGTTCAGAGGTCAGGTGCGCGGCGGCCAGAGCGAACAGCGCCTCGCTCGTCTGATCGACCGGCAGCGCGGCGAGGCTGGCCGCGGCCGAAATCGACACATCCGGCCCGGGGTGCAACCCGAGCAGCCGGAACAGGCGGGCGGCGGCCGGATCCAGCGCGTGGTAGGACCAGGAGAACACGGCGCGTGCGTCGCTTGACGGATCTTGGCCGGTGAAGGCGTCGAGCCGGTCGCGCATGCCGGAAAGCTGATCGGCGACGCTGCGCAGTGGGAGCGTGGGATGAAGGCCGGCGTGGGCCGCGACGATGGCCAGCGCGAGCGGCAGCCGCGCACAGGCGGCGGCGATCCGGTCCACCGCCTCCGGTTCGGCTCCTGTCCGGTCCTGGCCGAGCCGGCGCGACAGCAGCTCGCGCGATTCCCCCGCGGAAAGCAGGTCCAGCGCAAGGGGTTCGGCGCCCTCGACGGCGACCAGCCCGGAGAGCAGGTTGCGGCTGGTGACAACTGCCACGCATCCGGCCGTGCCGGGCAGCAGCGGGCGCACCTGCTCGGCGTCGCGCGCGTTGTCGAGCACCACGAGGATGCGCTTGTCTGCCACCAGGCTGCGGTACAGCGCCGCCCGGTCGTCCAGGCCGGCGGGGACGGCTTGTGGCATGACCCCGAGTGCGGTGAGGAATCCGAGCAAGGCGTCGGCGGGCGGCACTATCCGGCCCCCCGGGTCGAATCCGCGCAGGTTGACGTGCAGCTGCCCGTCGGGGAACCGGTCGCGTACCCGATGCGCCCAGTGGATCGCCAGGGTGGTCTTGCCGACGCCCGCTGTCCCCGCGATCGCCGAAATCAGCACAGTGCCACCGGTTTGGGCGGCCCGGGCGGCCACGCCGTCGAGGACCGCGAGCTCGTCCTCGCGACCGGTGAAATGCCTTACGGCCGCGGGCAGTTGCCGCGGGACCGTCGGCCTCGGATGCGCCCGCTTCCCGAGCGCGGCATTGCCTCGCCGGCGCAGCTCTTCTACCCGATCGCGGGCCGTGGCCAGCGCGCCCTGCTCCGCGGGCGTCGCGCCGAGCAGCCGGATCAGATCGTCAAACCGGTCGGTGGGCGGCAGTACCCGGCCCGCGAAGTAATCCGAAATGACCGTGAACGACCAGCCGGTCTTGCTGGCCAGTTCGCGATAGGTGAAGGGGGCGCTGCGGCGCTCCCGAGCGTCGCGGCGCCGGAGCTCGCGCAGAAGCTCGGCCAGGTCCGGCAAGCTGCGCGCGTTCGCTGTCCCCGCCAACAGCGGGCCGGTTGCCGACCGATCCCAGCCGCCTCCCACCGTCCCCCCAGACGTCACACGCAGAGGATATATCGACGAACGTTTGTACGGCCATGTTCGATGGAGTCCGGGAAGCGCGCCCGAATCGCCTCCCCCGGCCGACGATCGTCGCCAGGCGCTTCGCACCAGAGCGGGGCTCGCAAATGACAGGAGAGGACCTTGCGCGAACCAACCCTCCGGCGCGTCCTGGCCGGATTCGCCGTGGCCGCCACCGTCGCGGCCGGCCTCGTCGCGGCGACGGGCACAGCGGCTCAAGCGGCCGATCGGCCGAGCGGTGCCGGAAACGACACCATCACCAAAGCTCTCGATGTTGGTCCCGCATCGGTGGGACCGTATCCGACAGCGCTTTCGTCCCAGCAGCTGGCCATGCGCGACCTGTTCGCCAAGCAGACGGGACGGTCTACCGCCGCGCTGAGCGGACCGTGGCATTTCATCAACCGCCACAGCGACAAATGCCTGACGGTCTCCGGTGCCAGCGTCGCCAACAACGCCGGCGCCGTCCAGTACACCTGCGACTATTCCGCCCCCCACAACGAGGACTGGTACTTCGAAGACGTTTACGGGACGGGCAACTGGTGGCATGTCATCAACGCCCACAGCGGCAAGTGCCTGACGATCTCAGGTGCTAGTGGCGCCAACAACGCCGGAGCTGTCCAGTACACCTGCGAATACAACTCCCCATACAACGAGGAATGGTACGTCTACGACGTATACGGCACCGGTATCTATTGGCACCCCATCAACAGAAATAGCGGTAAGTGCCTGACCGTCTCCGGTGCCAGCGTCGCCAACAACGCCAGCGCCGTCCAGTACACCTGCGACTACAGCCTGCCCTTCAACGAGGAATGGGCAATCGCCTACTGACATCTTTGACGGTAGCCCCGGCGTGCGCCGGGGCTACCGCGACATCATGCATCCGCCGCTGCGGGACCTTGTCCTCCGGGGACGGCCCTCCTATACTTCACCAAGTGGTTAATAGTTGTCTCGACGAAATATTCGCGGCGCTGGCTGACCCGACCCGCCGGGCCATGCTGTCCGAACTGGCCGGAGGCGCCCGCACCGTCGGCGAACTGGCCGCGCCGCACAGCATGACGCTGCCGGCGATCAGCAAACACCTGACCGTTTTGCGCCGGGCCGGTCTCATCTCCCAACGCCGGGACGGCCGCACGCAAGTCTGCACCCTGGCGGCCGGCTCGCTGCGCGAGGCGAGCGTCTGGCTCCAACAGCACCATGAGTTCTGGACAGAGCGCATCGACAACCTTGAGCGATTCTTGGAGACCCAATGACCAGCGTTCAAATCACCCGAGTTCTACCCGCCCCACCGGAACGGGTGTGGGCGGCGTTCACCGAGCCCTCCGCCCTCACCGCATGGTTCTGGCCCGAGCGCCTTTCACCTCGCGTCAGCGCCGACGTGCGTGTCGGTGGGGCCTACCGTATAGAGGGCACCGGGATGGCCGTCAGTGGCGTCTATCGCGAAGTAGTGCCTACGCACCGTTTGGTGTTCACCTGGCAATGGGACGGCGACGATGCGGAAAGCCTTGTCACCGTCGATTTTGAGGCCTCGCACGGCAAGACAGTGCTCAGCCTGCGCCACGACCGCCTCGCCACCGCCGAGGAACGCGACTCCCACGCGCAAGGCTGGAACGATTGCCTGGACCGGCTCCCGTCCTGCTTGTAGGGACGCCGACAGGCTGCGCCAGCGGCTAAGTTAGCCAACCGCCTTGCGGTGGCCGCGATCTCGGGCGAGCATGTGGTGTGCAAGAACTCATTTCGGTAGACGACGTACGCGCGGCCGCGGCCAGGATCGGGCCGCACGTCCTGCGTACACCCGCGGTGGACAGTCCCGGCCTGACCGCCGTGCTCGGCGTCCCGGTCTCGCTCAAGCTGGAAAACTTGCAGCGCAGCGGGTGTTTCAAACCGCGGGGAATCACCAACAAGGTGCTGTCGCTGACACCGGCCGAGCTGGGTGCGGGCGTGGTCACGGTCAGCGGCGGAAACCACGGCCGGGCTCTCGCCCAGATCGCCCAGCAGCTGGGCTTCGCCGCCACCATCGTCATGCCGCAATCGGCTCCTGCCCATTCGATCGCCGCTGTCCGCGCCAGCGGCGCCACCCTGCTGCTCGCGCACAATTCCGCCGCGGCCTTCGAGCAGGCCGAGCAGATCAGCGCCCAGGGGCACACCTACATTCACGCCTACGACGATCCGCTGATCATCGCGGGGCACGGCACGGCCGGCCTCGAGTTCGCCGAGGACAAACCCGGCTTGACCGACGTGATCGTCAGCATCGGCGGCGGCGCACTCATCTCCGGAACAGCGACGGCCATCAAATCCCTGCTGCCACACGTTCGGGTGTGGGGCGTGGAAACCGTTGGCGCAGAAGCGATGAGCCAGGCCATGACCAACGGCAAGCCGGTGCCGGTCACCATCTCCTCGATCTGCTCGACGCTGGCCGCACCCTACGCCACCGACCGGACCCTCGCCCACGTCCAGGCGCTGGTCCAGGAGGTCCTCGTGGTACCCGACGCCGAAGCGGTCAAGGGCGTGCTCACCCTCGCCGAACACGCGAAACTCTGGGCCGAACCGGCATCGGGCTGCCTCATCGCGGCCGCCAGCCGTGTCATCGAGCAGGTAGGTCCGGACATCACGCTCGGGCTGCTCATCTGCGGCGGCAACGTGTCCTACTCAGACCTGGCCGGCTGGGTCAGCACCGTAGGCCAGGGCGCCGCGTAGCCTGTCGGGGTGTCGTTGACCCTGAACGAGGCCCGTGCTCGGGCTGCCATGATCTCCGAGGTCTCCTACGATCTCGCGCTCGACCTGACGTCGCCGGAGGCCTTCCGTAGCCGGGTCGCCGTGCGGTTCAGTACCCATGGTGGCGATACGTTCCTCGAGCTGCACCGGGCCGAATCGCTTGAGGTGACGCTGGACGGCACGACCGTTGCGCCGGCCTACGACGGAAGCCGTATCCGGCTGGACGGCCTGGCCCCAGGGCCGCACGAAGTGGTCGTTGACGCGCGGCTGCGATACGTCACCGACGGCGAAGGTCTACACACCTTCACCGACCCGGTGGACGGGCAGCGGTACGTCGGCGGATATCTCGGCCTGGACATCACCCAGCGCCTCTTCGCCTGCTTCGATCAGCTCGATCTCAAGGGGCCCATCACGCTCAGCGTGACCGCAGATCCGGCCTGGACTGTCCTGTCCAACGGGTTGTCCACGGCCGTTGGTGGGGGCCGGTTCGGATTCGCCACCACGCCGCCGATCCCGTGCGATCTGTTCGTGGTCGTGGCGGGGCCGTATCACTCGGTGCGGTGGGAGCACCGCGGCGTGCCCATGGGATGGCACGCCCGCCGCTCGCTGGCCGCCGAGCTGGAGCGCGATGCCGCAGAGCTGCGGCGGGTGACCGAAGTCTGCTTCGACCACTACGCCGAAATCTTCACCGAGCCTTTCCCGTTCGACTCCTACGACCAGGTCTTCGTGCCCGAGCTCAACTGGGGAGCGATGGAGTGCCCGGGGTGCGTCACCTTCAACGAAGCCATGTTGCCGCGGCGCAGGGTCACCGACGATGACCGCCGGCGCCGCGCGATGGTGATCGCGCACGAGATGTCGCACATGTGGTTCGCCGACTTGGTTTCCCCCGTGTGGTGGCAGGACGCGTGGCTCAACGAGTCGTTCGCGGATTACATGGGGTTCGAGGTGGCCGAGACCGCGGCCGGGTACGCGGGCACCCGGGTGTCGTTCGAGGCCGGCCACAAGCCCGCCGCGTTCCTGGCCGACCGGCGCCGTTCCACGCACCCGGTCGCGCCAGCCGCCGAGGACGTGCCCGACGTGGACGCCGGCACGACGATCTTCGACAATATTTCGTACGGCAAAGGCAACGCCGCGTTCGGCAACTGGTGACCTGGCTAGGAGCAACGGATTTCCTGGCCGGGGTGAACGCGCACCTGTCCCGGCACCGGTTCGCCAACGCCACGCTGGAGGATCTGCTCTCGGCACTCGACGCGGCTTCGCCGCGCGACGTGCGCGGTTGGGCCCAAGTGTGGCTGCGCCAGTCGGGACACGACACCATCCGGGTCTCGCGCGTCGGCGACGTTCCGGTGCTGACCCGCGACGGCGTGCGGCCACACCGGTTCACCGTCACGGCATACTCCACGTCGCTGGAGCCGGTCGGCTCGCGGCTGGTCGACCTCGCCGACGAGCCACTGCAGCTGCCGGAATGGGCAGGCCTTGTCGTTGTGCCCAATTCGGGTGGCGAGACCTTCGCCCGCATCGAGCTGGACGCGTTGTCCTACAACAGCATCACGCATGCGCTGACCGCGCTGCCCGATCCGCTTACCCGGGCGGTGTTGTGGGCCACCGCGCTGGACCGGGTTCCGCCGGCTGCACACCTGGAACTGCTGACCCGCCAACTGCCGCTCGAGTCGTCGCCTACCTTGGTGACTGCCGCCCTCGACCGGACCCGCAACGACTTGGTGCGCCGCGTACTACCACCCTCACAAGTAGCCGCCGCGCTTGAGACGGTCGCCGCGGCGTGCACACTCCCCAGCGACACCGACGAGCAGCGGGCGGTCGCGCTGGCGCGCGGGCTCGCTTGGGCCACAAGCGACGCGACGCTGTTGCGGCGCTGGCTGGACGCCGACGCCACCGATCGGGGGTTGGCCCTGGACCCGCAACTGCGCTGGGCTGTCGTACACCGGCTGGCCGAGCTGGGTGGCCTGGAAGCGCCCGAGATCGAGACCGAACGGCTGCGGGACGGCACCGCCGAGGGCGACCTCGGCGCCGTCACCGCGCTGGCCGCCCGCCCCACAGCTGAGGCGAAATCGGCAGCCTGGGCGGCGATGACCGAGGATCCCAACGTGTCCGTGCACCGATTCCGGGCGCTGGCGGCCGGGCTCTGGTCACTGTCGCAAAGAGAGCTTGTCGCGCCTTACATTGCCGCCTATGTCGCGGTCGCTCCAACGCTTGCCCGGCGCGGGTCGGCGTTCGCTGCCGCCGTCGGCCGGGCCTTCCCTGCCTTCCCGCTGACCGTCGAGGAACTGGAGCTGGTAAGCGAGGCCTTGCGCGCCGACCTGCCCGCCGTGCTCAGGCGGCACTGGGAGGACGAGCTGGACGACCGTGGTCACCCGCCACGGTAGGGTCGCTGCCCATGGCGGTGGATGACCTGATATCGCAGCTGTCCGGCCGGGGTGAGAAGGCTCGCCTCGAGGCGATCAAGGACCTTAAGCAGGTCGGCGAGCCTGCGGTCGCCCCGCTGGTGGCGAGCCTGCTCGACGAGCAGTCGCCGGTTTCCTGGTCAGACGCGGGGGTAATCCTGCGCGGGATTGGCCGGCCGGCGTTCTGGCCGGTGGTCGAGGCGATCGCGGTCGCCGCGTCGCCGGAGACGCTGCGTCGGTGTGCCTGGGCGTTCGCGGGCTTCGGTGCGGAGGTGATCGACCTGTATGCGCGGGCACTCTCGCACGAACATCCGCGGGTGCGTGAGGAGGCCGCGCTGGGCGTGCAGTACTGCAAGGAGGCTGGACTGCCGGCGCTGCCCGACCTTTTGCCGCTGCTGGCGGCCCCCGACGACGAGGTACGGCAACGGGCCGTCTGGGCGATGGCCGCGCTGGGCGAGGACGTCCTGCCGCTGCTGCAACAGGTCCGCCGCAGCGGTCCCGGGCACCTGCGCCCAGGCGCGCTGCGTGCGATCGCCGAGGTGGCAGGCGAACAGGCGTTCAGCGATTCCGATCGGGCCGCCGTGGAGCGCCTGATCCGCATCAAGCTCACCCGTGAGGCGGCCGAACCGATCGAGGGCTGCGGCACCTGCGGCAGCTGGCTGGCGCTGCCCACCAGCGACCACCGCGCGATCTGCGAAGCGCTCGACCTGTCCACCCCACGCCCGGCAACGATGACGCTCGGCTTCGCCGCGTTCTACTGTGACGGCCACGGCATGGCCGACGACAACCAGCGGATGGGCCGGGTGTTCCTTACACCCCGCCTCGACGGCTGGACCCTCGTGATGGGACCGTGGTACGCCTACGCGGACGCAGACTGGGCCGAAACGGTGCGAGCCTGCCGCGAGCTCAGCGAACGGTTCGGTCAGGCGCAGTGCTATTGGCACGACGCGCAGACCGGATCCGGCTCCTGGGTGATCTGCCAGGGCGGCGAGTTGATACGCGCCTATGACCAGGATGATCGCCACAACGAGGCCGGACCGAGGCTACCGGTGGAACAGGGCAAGACCCTCTCCTTCGAGGAGGACGACGAGGATGACGTCGAAGGGACGTATTGCGACGCGTTGATGGTGGCGGCGGCGATGTCTGTGTCACCCGACAGCATTGGCGCTCAGACCCAGGTCCACGGACACGGTCTGCTTGCCCTGACCAAGTTCGGCCGCCAGTACGGCGTACCCAACGGCACCTTGCCGATCTGACGGCACGATTAGGGCCCTACCCCGTCACATCGGCCCAAGAGCCGGACACACTCTCTTTGGCGGCCTTGGACTGGTCGCGAAGTCCCGCCGAGGCCCACCTATCGTAGCGATGTATGGCACTATGTTGCGGTTACGTCAGCATAGTAGCGCTAGACCCTCGGAGGGCCGATCGTGGAGGAGACCGCCGACGAGCAGTTCGCGTCGCATCTGGCCTTCATGCGCAGGATCAGCGAAGGAAAGGAGTCCTATCGCGGCGGGAGCGCCTATGAGCAGGCAACCCATTACTACCTGGACCATCTGGTTGACTCATGCGCGGACAGCGCACGCGAGCAGCTGCCACCCGAGCGCCCCACAGAGATCGACCTTCTGATATGCATGACCGGTCTGTCACCGCGGCCGGTAGTGCTGGCATTCAAGATTCTCAGGCCCAAACGGCTCGTGCTGATCACCTCTGACGACGCAGGCGAGAGTATCAACATCATCCACGACCACCTGGTGATGGGCGGGCCCTTGCGCGGCGCCGACTTCTCCCACAGCGCGTGTGTAGCCACCAATCCGCTCGACATTTACCGCATCGTGCGGCATGAGGTAGAGATCGTGGAGCGGCGCCACTCCCGGCCGATCACCGCCTACATTGACATCACGGGCGGCCGCAAAGTCATGGGCGCGAGCGCGGCGCTGGCCGCGTGGCAACTCAATCTCCGATTGTCCTATGTAGACGGAAAATATGACGGTGGGCTTCGGCAGGCCCTTCCCGGTTCCGATCGCATCCTGCTGCTGGACAATCCGACCTCGATTTTCGGCGAGCAGGAAATGGAGGTCGCACGGCAGGCGTTCACCAGTGGCAACTTCGAGGTGGCCCGCACTCGCTTCGGTGATCTCGGTGATCGGCTGGTTCAGCCTGACCAGCCGCGTGTCATGGAGGCTCTCTCTGCGCTGTACCGGGCGTGGCTCGACCTCGACCGCGAGGCGTTGCCCGAAGCGATCAAAGGCGTCCAATCGGTCTTGTCGGTGGCACGCCGGGAGCTGGCCGAGGCGGATGTCCGCCGAATCTACGATCAGCTTGCCCACCTCGATGAGCTTGCCCGAGGCGAGCGGCGGGCGCTGCTGCTCACCTTCAGCCTCCTCGACGATCACTACCGCCGGGTGGGCCGGCACGACTTTGCGGCCCTTTTCTCGTACCGGACGATAGAGCTTTGTCTGGCAGCGCATCTGAGCCAGAGCCATGGCGGGTTCGATTGCGGCAGTCCTGATTGGAGCCTCCTTTCAAGTGATCGGCAGGCCCTACAGCACTCATACGGACTGGTGGTCAACGGTGTCCGCGAGGACCAGGTCAAGCGGTCGCTTCCACCCCAGGTCGGCCCGTTCGCCGCCGCGGTCCTGCTGAACGTGACCGGGGACAAGCTGGCCGCATTGGCTGGCCTTGACGGCGACGTGCACCTTCGTGAGCTGGAAGCGCTCGCCAAGGCGCGCAACAACTCCGTACTGGCGCATGGCGAGAACTTCATCACCATGGCGCAGTCTGCTGCGCTCAATGCGAAGGCACAGCGCGTGTTGCGGGCCTATTGGCAGTTGCACTATCAGGACGAGGACCTGGCGGAGTGCAGACGCGCCCTGGCGTTCCTGCGCGGCGGGCAGTAGAGCATGGCGACGAAAACGCCAGTGCGGGAACGGAACCTGACCGCGCCGTGGATGGAGGAGTTCCGCGCTCAGCTCATCTCGTCGCGGCGCGCCTCCGCCGACCCTTCACTCGACTTCGCCGTCTTCGACCAACTCGATAACAGGCTTCACAGGGCTGGGCTGACAGTCGACAGGGTTCTGAATGAGCTGCGTCAGGGGATCTTCGGCGCGTGGCTGCTCGACAGCGACTCACCAGATCGGCGCTTCTACCAGCTGATGACCCGCAAGCTGGAGGTGCGCCTGCACACCGAGCCGTCCCGCAACCACTGGGGCGACATCACAGTGCTGGACAGGGCCTACCGGCGACGCGACGCGCCGAAGCCGTCGCAAATGCCTGTCTACCCATCGAATGTGACGCTGCATAACGCAGCCGACACACCGTCCTGCGACCTCGATACCCTCATCGAGGAGGTGAACTGGCGCCGTTGGCTATTCGAGGCAGAAGAAACCCTGACGACGGTCAGGTTGACGCCACGGCTGCACACCCAGCTTCGAGACGACGTCCGCCGCCGCTTCGGCTCGCTGCGCACGCTGTTGGAGCTGGCCAAGCAGCGGGCCGAGAAAGGCGACAAGGCAACCGCCGAAGGCACTCTCCTCGACGGCGCGCAGTGGTTTGGCCGTAACCACAAGTACAGCGACGAGGTGGTGGTGCGGCTCGACAAACCCTCGCCCTTCCAGCTTCAGGAAGACCCGATCCGGCTGGCGATCTGGCCCACGGGCGACATGGAGAGCAGCGTTGTATTGCAGGCGGCCGACATCGTTGACGAGATTGTGGTATTCAGCCGTTCCAGCCAACATCGTGACTCCGAAAGACTGCAGGGCTGGGCACGGCCCGGTCTGCGGGTCGTCGTGTCGGAGTCGGGCGAATTCCGGTACAGAAGGCACCTCACGTCGCTCTACCAATTCCTCGACGAGAAGACCGCGGGAAACTGGACCGCGCTAGCCATCATGCTTTGCCACCCCGAGCAGCTGGCCCACCGAAGGCTAACGGAGATAAGGCAATCCGGACGGAAACTCAACCAGCAGCAGCGGCTCGCCGTTGCCGGGGCGCTGGACGCGCCGCACGCCTATTTCGTCCAAGGCCCACCCGGCACCGGTAAGACACAGGTCATCACCGAGGTCGCCAGCCGCCTGGTTGCCCGCGGCGAGCGCGTGCTGCTGACAGCGCCCACGCACGTCGCGCTCGACGAGGTGCTGCAGCGACTTGCTGACGAACCCGGCGTGCTGCCGCTGCGCCTCTCCTGGAACGACAAGTATGTCGCGGACGATGTGCAGCGCTTTACCCTCAGTGGCTATGACGCGGTCGTCTCAGGAACACTACGCATACCCTCAACAAGCAAGCTGCCTCAGTGGAACGAAAGCCTCAGCCAAGCTCAGGCAAGACTTGGAGCAGTCGACGGCTGGCTCGCCAGCCAGGCTGAGCTTGACAGCGCCGAGAAGGAACTGGCCGCCGCCCGACAGAACGCGATGCAGCGGGCCAAATATCGTCACGATCATATTATGTGGTACGAGGTGGAACTCGGCCGGTTGCTGGCATGGATGCGTCACCACAGCGACGAACTCGGGCGCATTGATTTCCAGGAGCGCGAGATCGCAGGCCGGCTAGCCTTGATCCAGCGTGAGCGTGGCTGGTTCGGCAGATTCCTGGACAGGATAGGTGTCGGCGAGATGGCCCGCCTCGAAGTCCGAGCGCAGCGACTCCAACAGGTAAAGGCAGCCACCACAGGCCGTTATCAGGATGCCTACCGCCACCGGGCAGAGCAGGAAGCCGCCCGCGACCGGCTGGTCACCGCGGGCCTGGAACAAGCCCACGCCGACCAGGCCGTCGTTGCGGCGGCCGAGCGAAGGCGGGAAGCGGCGGCCGCGGCACAGCTCCTGGCCACACAGAGCCTTTCCAGGCTAGGCCTAGGCGAGCTGTTGGCAACAAAGGCGGTGGCGGTCAGGGCACGCCGCGCGATCGAGGCCGAACACGCCGAGCTTGCCGCGCGGATAGCTGTCCAACAGCAGTGGTTCGAAATCATCGGAGCAGATGGCACCGACGCGGCTTCCGATCTGGCCAAGGCGCAAGCCGTATTGGGTAAGGCCCTTTCGAGCGCAGCGAACCTGATTTGCTCCACCACCGCCGGTTTCGGTGGCGCGAAAACCTTCCGGGATTTGGACTATGACACCCTGATCGTTGACGAGGCGAGCAAGGTCACCGCCGCCGAGTTTCTGATTCCGGCACTGCGAGCTCATCGATGGATCCTCGTCGGCGACGAGAAACAGCTTGCGCCCTATGTGGACGCCGGTGTGGAGCACCATATCCACGCGATGGCTGCCATCCACCTCAGCGAACGCGAGGCCGGATACGACCGCAACAGCGCCGTGAAGCATCTGAGCGGGCTCTGGCGCGCATTCGAAGATGCTGAGCAGCACCCGTTTCGCGAGAAGAATGTGGAACAGATAGCGGACCGCCTGGTAGACAAGGGCACCTGGGCTGGAGCTCATCGGCAAATATATGCCGAGCAGGTCAAGCACCTGCTGGGCAAGGACACCGAGCCGGAGCGACACCTGATGGAGGCGATGCGCGAGCACTTGGTGACAAGCCTCTTTCAGCGTTGCGTGGCACATGTCGACTCACGTACAGGGCCACGGTCGCGCCTGATCGAGCAGCGGCGAATGCCTGCCGAAATCGCCGAGTTGGTCAGAGAGCCGGTATACGGCGGGAACTACAAGTCGCCGCCGCCCTCAGATCCCGACTGCCCCCAGCCGTTGCTCACACCATCGTTCAGCGCGCCGCTTGTCTTCCTCGACACGTCAAAACAGGCGTGGCCATGGGATGACTTGCCTCACGGCACCACCAGCTTCATCAATAATCTGGAAGCTGATTGGGTGGTGGAGGTCTGCAGACGGTGGAACGACGAGCTGGGCCAGCTCGGCATACCCGGACGGACAAGCATCAGCGTCTTGGCTTTCTACGGCGCCCAAGCCCGGCTGATCCGCCAGAAGCTGGGGTATCCAAGATATCCGAGGTTTCCTCACCTCGCCTTCCGGGTCGTCGACTCGATCGACCGCATCCAGGGCCAGCAGAGTGACATCGTCGTCATCTCGTTCTGCCGCACCTTCGGTAGACCGAAAGACCCCAAAGCCCCACCGCGCAAGGGGACGGCCATACCCACACCAGGCTGGGCGCCATGGCTGCAAAACATCAACCGCCTCAATGTCGCGTGCACCCGGGCCTGCCGCTCGCTTGTGCTGGTGGGGCATGGCCCAACCTTGCGGGCGTTGCGCGGTACCCCCAAAGCTGAGCAATTCTTCACGAACATGTTCGCGCTAGAACAGCGTGGGGTGCTGGAAATTAACATCGACTGGGCCACCGCGGCCGCCCGGAAAAAGTCGTGACCACCTACCGCCGCGCGGAAAACGCGCCGCCGACCGACCGCCCAACCCTTCATATCACGTCGGCAAGTCTGGCCGTGCTCTGGTGGCGTGACGTGAGGATCACCTTCACTGAGCCCATTGAACTCAACGAGCTCGACGAATTCGCCGTCGCCGCCGTCACCCGGCTGGGAAGCCTGAGCGCGCAAGACTTCGAGGAGTTCACCGGTCTTCCCCCACTCATCTTCAACGGCCTTGCCCGCCGGCTGCACAGCTTGGGTCTGCTCGATTGGCGCGACGGCACCCTACGCCCGACGGCAGCCGAAGACCCGTCGGAGATGCCGCGCAAGGCCGCCAAGACCACCACCGCCTCTGTCGACCTTGTTTATCTCCCCGGTACCGATGAGCTTCTCGTCGCGCACGAGGGTCTGGCTGTTTGGGAAAGGGCTGGGCTGCAACCGATCGGCGCGTCGCCGTTACCGGAGACGCTTCACCGCACGACCTTCCGAAACTTTATCTCCGCACGGGTCAGGCAGGGCCGGGTCGCGGGCCTACCGGCCAACGCCATCGAGCTGACGGAAGGCGACGACGAGCCGCTGACCGCCATGGTGGGCGCCCATCCGGAGCCTCCGGTGCCGGTGTGCCCAGTTTTCCTGTGCGCGGCGACGCTTGTGCTCGGCGAGGGCCGCAGTCAGGCCCTTTTGGACGCATCAGAGAACCCACGTAAGAAGTCGAAGAAGGCCAACCGTGTCACGATCGACGTGAGCGATGCCAAGGGACTCATAGGCCGCTGGGCGGGGGCAGTCACCGAACTGACCGGAAAGCCTTCCCTCGTCGAGGAGGCGATGCGCTCGCTTGGCCTTGCCGAGCCGCCTTGGCCGTCGCTTGTCCAGGACCACTCCGGTGCGTGGCGGCTCTCCATCGACGGGCGGCATGCGCAAACCCTCTCTCGCGAAGGTTTGCTCACCTTGCCAATCGGGCTTGAGATCTGCGAGCCAGACTTCAATGTCACGATGGCCCTTGTCCTGGAACCCGTCGACGACGAGGCGCGGCAGCTGATCCGGCTCGACCGAGTGCTGCAGGAGACCCTCCAGCGCTATGGTGCAGGCGACAGCGCGATCGGCAAGCATCATGCGGGCATCCGGGAGGTGGGCGGAATCGCCCGTCTCATGTCGCGGGCATGGCAATTGAGGTTCTACTCGCTGGTGTACCAAGCAAAAGAAAGCGAACACTTCGACTATGCCTGATCCGCGCGCTATTGATCTCAGCGAGACCCGATCGGAGGAGGGTTACTTCCTGCTTCGAGAGCATGTCGAACGCCCTTTCCACCATCGAGCCGATGACAGCGACGGATGGCGCTTCTGCTGCACCTATCGGGATTCCGCGCCCACGCTGCGCGATGCCGTCTTCGAGCTCATCCGCAATGCCAAGCAGAAAGTCTTCATCACCAGTTTCATCGTCGGTGACGATGAACTGATCGAGTTGCTGGCACAGACCGCCCGTCGCCTACTCGGCGGTGTATACGTCATCAGCGGGCTCACCGAAACGAGCCTTCAGCGCGGCCTTGCCGAAATCGCGGATCGCGAGGACATAAGCCAGAAGGTCGAGGCGGAGAAAAAGAGGTTCATCTCGCTCACCAACCAGGGTGTCGCGGTCAGAGGCCACGAGAACTGCCACGCGAAGTTCCTCGTCGTGGATGACGCGGTGGCCTGGGTGGGCAGCGCCAACCTGGAGACGCGGGCATTCACCCGGGTGGGAGAGGTCGGCGTCGTCCTCAACCACCAGCCTTCGGTCTCCCGGCTAGCGCGGCTCTTTGCCCGCATGTGGCTGACAGATTGCAAATATGAGCTTCCAGCCTTTGGCGACGGGTACCGAGTGGCCGTGCGCAAGGAGTTTCCGCAGATCCGTTTCAAGGTGGCCGATCCAGAGCTCGATGGCGAGGCGGCGCTCGTCTGGACAGACGATCTCGACACACCCAGCCGAGGCGATGCCACCGATCCCCGCCGCGCGAGCCTGCTGCACAGCGTCCAGGACGTGATAGATCGTGCCCGGCGGCGTCTGGTGCTCGCCAGCTTCAACCTCAACCGCATGCAGGAGAACCCACAACTAGTTCTGGATCTGGTGACCGCGGCGGTCGCCCGCGGCGTCAAAGTCGAGCTGCTGGTACGCGCGCTCAACGACCGCGACCGCCACCGGCGTGATGCCGGTCTTTTCCACGATATGGGAGTCGAGGTTCTCGCCGACGACTCCAACCATGCCAAAGCCGCAATCGCCGATGACCAACACGGCGTGCTGTTCTCCGCCAACTTTGACGGCGATCACGGCCTGCTCGCGGGCACCGGCATCGAAGTGGGCACCCGCCTCGATGGAACACCGGCGATGGCCGACCTGACCGCCTACTTCCAGCACGCACTCAGCTGCGCGACGCGTACTTACACGCCTCAGCCGACCGCGCATCAGCTCGCTCGCGGGCTCTCCGTGATGCCACCGTGGCCGCTGGACGCCGAGATCGGCATCGAATGCGACTGGCAGGCATGGCTGCAATTTCACCAGAGCGCCTGCCAGCGACCGGTAACCTGGGTGCGGGGCAAGGCCAAGTCCATCGAGCTCGCGGCGGGTGATCGCAGTTTTCTATTGCGCCCCAACGGTTCTTCCTATCAGCTGTTGCCCGAATCGACGCCCGGCGGAGGCGACGCCATTATGCGACTGGTCCGCGAGGCGCAACGAGGAGGTGGCCGATTACAGGATCGGGGTGTCTGTACGGCTGTTTTCCGCTACACGGGAATTCATTCACCTAGGTAACCTGTCAACAGACACCGGAGGGATCGATGAGTGACGCTTTCGAACAGTCGCTATCCGACCTGCGCAACACATTGGGGTCCGCTGGGGTATTCACAACAGCCGAGTTTCAAATCCGACATCCAGCCCTTGCGCGGCAATCGATCACCATCTAACCTAGTCGACTATGCGCGCTACGCCCCGCCGCAATGGACGAGAGCCAGGATCGGCGGGGTGTCCACATCCCGCACCCGAGGATTAGGACGTGACCAGGGCGGTGCCTTCTTAGGGCGGGCACTGTCCGCCTGTCCAGGGGCACTGATGCGGGTTGTAGTCGCTGGTCAGGCTTTTGCTGACGAACTCGCTGTTGTCACCGAATCCAGGGTTAAGCCATCGCGCGGCGGTAAGGATCGAGACCTTATCCGCGCCGGCGTCGCGGAGTCCCAGGGCTGCGGACTGGGCGTGCCCACCTTGTGCCCAGGTGTCGTCCAGCACAAGCACGTGTGAGCTGGGCGGCAATGTCTTTGTCGTACGGAATTGCCCGGCGCGGCGGCTCGCGGGTCGGCGACGTTGGGCGACGCGACCAGGACGATCTCATGCTGTGCTGGTAGTGCTTTTGCCGCGAGCTTGTGGAATGGGTGAACTCCAGGTTTATGCGGCAGAGATGGGACTGTCGCCCAGTGAGTGACCGGGGATCCGGTGTGCGCGCTGGCGCAGTCGCCGTGCAGGCCTATGCCCGTCCACGTGAGCAATGAGACGAGGTTGATGTGGTCGCTCGGCGGCCTGTTGGCTTTGTAGCCGCGCATGGCGTAGCCCGATTGCTTACCGCGTATCGCGTAGGTCAGTGCTCCGACCGAGTCGGCCAGCCGCTGGCCGTGTTCGGCTGTGTGTTTGTGGCAGGCGACGCAAAGCTTGAACCCAGCTACGGGCGTACTGCAGACGTGGCAGGTGATCTGCGGTTCGCGGACGGTGTTGCGCAGGTATCCACCTGCCCGGCTGATCAGCAGGTCCGTGATTCGATCAAGGCTGGGCAGGCGGAACACGTCACGCCCGGATGAGGCGACGGATGAGATCGTCTTCTTCAGCCCGCGACGAACGAAGCTGATCGATGACGGCCATCACATCGCGCAGGCCATGTGCAACATGCACACCGGGCCTGCCGATGAGAGCTTTGGCCCACTGATTGTTATCCACAACCAAGTCGGTCAAGATGACAGGCCGACCGTGCTCCACAGCCATCCGCGCTTGAGCACGGGCTCCACTGGTTTCTCCCGCCTCCACCACCACGGTCGCGATGCCATAACCGGACATGGTGGCGTTACGCATCAGGAAGGTGTGCCGCTGCGGCGGGGCATCGGGCCAGAACTGCGACAGCACAAGACCGCGGGATGCGATCTCGTCCTGCAGCTCACGGTTCTGCGCGGGGTAGTACATGCGGATCCCGGTGCCGATAACCGCCACTGTCCTGGCACCTCGGCTAAGGGCGGCCTGGTGAGCGGCGGTGTCAATGCCCAGGGCAAGCCCCGCGATCACCGTGACGTTCTGGGCGGCGAGTTCGCTGGCGATCGCCGTCGCCATGGCCAGACCTCGAGAGCTTGCCTTGCGGGAACCGACCACGGAGACCGCGGTGTCCTCGTCCTTCAGGTCACCTCTGCCGAACAGCACCGGCGGGGCCTGGTGGATACCACGTAGCCGGACCGGGTACGACGAGTCCAGGACCGTAGCGAAGATCAGGCCTTCTGCCTGCCAAGCGGCGATGTCGGAGGCTGCCTGCTCGACAGGGTCGGCCTCACCTGGTGGCGGCAGCAGAACCAGTGGCTGCAGCCGTTCCCACAGCTGGCTGGCAGATCCGGCGGCAACGACTTCCGTGGTGATGTCTGGCCAGCTCATCCCGTCCGGTCGGGAGCGCAACAGCGCGACCAGCGTGGCCTGCTCGTGTAGATCAGCGCTCATGAGCACAGCCTAGGCGATAGGCAGCCACCAAGGTCTCGTCCCTCGGCAGTTTCGGATGGATCACCATGCGGAACATCCTGCGATGGCCGTACGACAGAACTCGAACAGATCACGCTTGTCGCCCACGGATCTAACAGCACGCTCGCTGCCAGCCACCGGCAGCCTTGTTGGTTCATCGTGGATGTCGAATGCTGACCCGGATCGCGAACGCGTACACGGGAATGGATGTCACCAACGTTGTTGATCCGCTGGTGGGCCAGTATTCGGCGCGACCTTGCGGCATTGGGCCGGTGTGTCAGCCGAGGGCGGTGTAGCGGTTGGCTGGCGCGGGGTCGGCGGATGCCTCGTCGATCTCACGGATGAGCCGGGCCAGGGGACGCACGCCGCGCAGGACGCGTTCCAATCTGCCTCGGTGCAGCAGCAGCATGACCGGGACGTCGGCGATGCCCCATGATTGTGCGACGGAAGGGTTTGCGGCGACGTCCACCGTGGCCACGACGAGACGGCCGGCCCGCTCGCGGGCGAGGTCGGCCAGGATGGGACGCAAGGCTCGGCAGCTGCTGTCGTCTTGAGTCATGAACGCCACGATGATGAGACCCCGGTTGTTGAGAATCTCTTCGTGGTACGTGGCGTCGGTGACCGCGAGCACGATGCCCGCGGTTTCTGCCGCATCGGTCATGTCAGGTCCACCCGCCGCCATTCGAAGGCGGTGCGCCAGCGGTTGCCGCTGCCCAGATAGTCGACGAACGCGTCGACGACGGCCTCGCGGGAGCCGAAGGCTTTGTAGTGCTGATCCACGCCGCCCTCCCTGTACTCCACGGCGAAATCACCGTCGTCGAAGACCCGGGTCTGGATGTAGTAATCGGATCTGATGTCCAGGACAGCCCACGCCGGCCCGGAAGGGTCGAGCCGCTTCAGCGTTTTGCGGATGTCTGCGGCCGTGGGGTTGTTCGCCGCCGGCTCACCGTCGATCTCAAGTCGCACTGTCGATTCCTTCGTAGACGAACCGGTGGGCCCACGCGAGCAACTCCGCCATCTGCATCACGCGGGTCTCGTCGCCGTTTTCGAGCTGCAGGGCGCCGGACCACAGCACCCGGCGTGTCTCGCCGCGGAAGTTCTCCAGCTCGATGAAGGCGCCATCGGCGAGCTCGAGGTCGCGCAGCTCCCGCAGCAGAATCTCCGCCGACGCGATGCCCAGCTCCGAACCGATACTGCCGGCACCGGTCTTCGGATTGTCGAACCGCATCCGCACCCAGGGCGAAGGCTGCCGTTGCAGGTTCGCCGGGTCGAGCATGCTGTCGAAGCGGTAGACCGCCTCCGGCTGGGTCTCCAAACCGGAGAACTCGCAACGGTACCCAGGAAAAACTGCGTAGCAGACCTCGTTGAGCTCAGCGTTGTCGAACTCCAGGTAGCGATGCACAGCTGGGATGGCGGCGCCGACCACATCGAAAGGTGTCGCCGTCGGCGAGGCGAATCCCTCCACCACGGCCAGCGGTGCGGCGGCCAGCACCGTCTCACTGTGGGCTCGGGCGAAGGTCAGCACGGCGATCGCGAGGTCAGGCTCCCAGGTGCCGCGGCAGTTGAGCTGGAACGCACGGTCGCCTTCGGGGCTGAGCGCGAGAGCAAAGTGGAACCTGCCGGCCGACCACTTCCATGCGCCGCTCAGCCCGGCCAGCGGCGCGGCCTCGGGGAACCCCTGCACTGCGGCAGCGATATCGACCATGACACTCCACGCTACTCGGAATAGTTGGGGCCAACGTCCTGACTGTAGCGCTGGCGCAAGCGACCACCCGCAGCCGAGTTCTCGGAACCCCGCATCGGTCTCAGATGATCTGGATCATTGTACCAATCGATGCGATCGGCTCGGGAAGCGTTGCGCCCTCCTGAGTTCCAATGCTCGACGACGGGCGGCCGGTGGTCGTAGGTGAGCTGGTCGTAAGGGATCCGGCGGCCTTGTTCGTCGCGCCAGGTGAGCTGCTCGGGCGGAATCCGCCTGCCTTGGGCGTCGACCGGCACGCCACCGGCCCGCTGACCCTCGTCGGTGTACCTGGCGGCCATCTGGTCGTGCGTGCCCTGCCTATAACCGCTGGGGTACTCGGTCGACCTGTCGCGTGTTCCGGGCACGTGGTTCGGGTCCCGGGCGTAGCGGCCGTCCGGCCCGCGCACGAAACCCTCGGCGTCGTAGCGGTGCCCCGGGGGCAGCTGGCCTTGGCCGGGTGTCCGGGTGGTGGGGGCCGCTGTCTGCCTGCGCATCGCCCCCGGCGATCCCGGGTTGCCGGGCCTGCCCAGTTGCGCGGCCTGGGTGACCGACGTATGCGCCTGCCTCACGCTCGGCACGGCAGTCGAGACACGCGGCCTGCGCGGCGTCGTGCCATCGTCGCCGTGGGGGCGTGGCGTGGTGCCGTCACCGCCGTGGGTGCGCGGCCGACGGGGTCTCGGCGTCATCGGCGCATCACCCGTTCACCAGCTTGTTGAGATTCGTCAGGCTAGTGATCAAAGCGTTGACATACATGAGTACGCGACCGGTCCACTTTGTCACGGCGGCGACGATCTGCACGGCGACGGCCGGGATCGCGATCACGGTGAGGGCCTCGAGTGCCCACACGACCACCCGTGCCACCAGGTCGGCGATGAGGTCACGGACGAGGTCGCGGGTGAACATCACCAGGTTGCCCGCACCCGTGGTAGCAGCCGCCATCGCCTCCGAGGCACCGGCCAGCCCGCCCAGCGCCTCCACGTTGTGGACCATCAGCTCCTGGTAGTCGACGGCCCGGTCGCCCTGCCATTCGGGCATGTCCCGGCCGAGGTGCAGCTGCAGGTCTTCAGTCATCCGCTGCAGCTCGCCGGCCATGTTGCTCCAGGTCGCCGCATGCGAGGCCACCACGTCGGGCATGCCCAGCAGCGAGTCGAGGATCTGGCGCAGCGGCTGGAAGTACTCCATCGCCCAGCCCAGACCGTTGGCCACCAGGGCGCTCAACGGGTCGATGTAGGTGCCCGCAACCTCGAGCGCCAGCCCGGCGCCGGCCAGCGCGTCATCCACCCAGCCCTCGCTGCGGATCGCGTCGACCAGGCCCTGGATCGCGTCGGGCAGCATCGCCCCTGTCCACGGTTGCCGCGTCGATACCACATCGGCGACGAGCGACGTATCAGTCACCGCACCCACCTCACCACAGGTCCGCCGCCACCGCGTTGATCGATTCGGCGTTCGAGTTGTCGGCGCTCTCGTAAAGCTCCGCCGTCCGGCGCAGGCCATGTGCCACCAGCGAAAGGTTCTCCTCGACGTAGGCCAGCAGCTCGTCTTGGCGCTTGTGCCGGCTCTCCAGCACCCGCGGCATCCACTGGCACAACGTGCCGTAGGCGGCGTCGTTCTGCGTGATGTGGGCGCTGGCCGCCCTGACCGCACGGAACCGGTCGTGAATGGCATCGATGTTGCGCGCGTGCCCTCGCACCTGCTCCGCTGCTATCTGGAACCCTTCCGCCATCTCAGCTCACCTCCACCGCTCGCGCTCGTCACCCGCCGCCTGATCGGGCGGCCGCAGGTGTTGCACCATCCGCTGGGCCATCTCGCGTCCGGCCGCGGACTCCTCCCCCATCGTCTCGGTGATGATCTGCTGTGCCCGCTCCCCCATCTGCCCAGCAGCCATCGCAATGGTCTGCATGATGGTCGCGGCTATCGCCTCGGGCGAAGCACGCCGGGCACGCTCATTCAGCCGCAGGTTCACCAGCCGGCCGCTGACGTCGACCGTCACCTCGACCATGCCATTGACGTCGGTCGCGGTCACCTGCGCCTGCCGCAGCCGGTCGCTCATAGCCTTCGTGTCACTGGCCATCCGGTCGACGCGGTCGCGCCATCGCGCGACCTGCTCGTGGGCGCTGTCTGGATCCAGCAGACCGCCCGCACCCGGGTCACCGCCCCACATCCGCCCCCCTTGATCGTCCGACATGGATATGTAGTCGGACGTTAGCAGGTGAACGAGGACACAAAAAAGACCGAGCGCCCACGGATGCTCAGTATTGCGCCAGTTCCCACTGTTGAACCAGGTCGATGTCCGGTGAAGTGGTCTGGTCCAGCACGCTGCGGTAGGACAGGCCGCGCCGTGGTGGGCGATGCGCTGTGGTCCGGATGCCGAGCTGGCGGGCTGCCTCGGCGAGCACGATGCCCGTCAGGAGACGATAGCGGCCGGCTTCGCCAGGCACGGCGACGCGGGCGAACTGGGCGCCCGGTGGGTGCTGCCAACCGTGGCCGTCTGGGAGGACGAGCACGGTGCCGGCGCCGGTCAGTTCGGTGCGATGTAAGGGCGGACCATCGGCATCTGGTGTACAGATGACAACTCGGCTGCCCGGTGGCGGCGACCAGGCGTCACCGGCCGGCACGACCCGCAGCGGGTTGCGGTGGCTGCGCGCGGCCGCTCGGGCCTCATTGCGCACCGGACGTGGCGTGCCGAACCACACCTTCTCACGGTCGTCGACGGTGACGGTCTGCCAGCCGAATGCGGCGGCCGAACGCAGTGAACTTCCCGCCTCGACGTGGTCACGCGGCGCGGCCAGCAGCAGGGCTGGACGGTGCGTCTCGGGGCGCGGGGCGCGTGCTTGGCGCCGGCCATTCGCATCGAGCAGGTAGTACAGGGCCACAGCCGCTGCGGTGGCCACGTTGAGCGTGTTGACGCCGTGGCCCGGCATAGGGATCTGCACTGTTCTGGCGGCGGCGCGCAGAACGTCGGGCCGCACGCCGCGGCGCTCGTTGCCGACCACGACGGATGCCCCGTCGTGCAGCAGCCCGGCACGGTACACCGACTCCGCCCCTGGCGTGTTGTCCACGGCGATGAGCTGGCCAGGGCCACCCAACAGCGCAGCTGTGTCCACAGTAGACAAATCCGGAAGCTGTTCGGCCAGGCCCCGGGTGTCGCGGAAGCTGCACGATATGGCAAACATCCGCGCGGCTTCAGCGAGAGCTAGCGCGTTGGCGGGGTTCTCCACACCATCGCCGATCAGGTGGGCGCGCGTGCTCACCATTGTGCCGCCCAGATGCGCCGCGCTCGCACGGCGTACTCGTCCGCGCGGCGTTCATGGTCGGCGGTACGCATCGCGCGGGTGCGGTGCTTGCCAGCGGCATGCTGGATCATGTGGTGGCCGATCTCGTGCATGAGACCGTCGAAAAGCATGAAGTCGCGCAGGGTGCTGCCGGGCCAATCGACCCTGACGCCGGTGTGGCTGGGTGTCACCCGGGCGCCTGCGCGCTGCAAGCGTGCCGTGGCCATGTCGGTGAGCTGACCGGACAGGTCCCACGGGGACATAGGCTGCTCAAACAACAGCACAAGCCCTGGCACCCGCAGCATCGCGACAGCCACACCGGCACCCGCCGCAGGCTGCTGCCGCAGCTCGACCCCACGCACGCCGTACACAGCGGCCGGCCCAAAGAAAGTCAGGATCCCAGCGATGTCGCCAGGGTCGGCTGGATGCACGAACCCGGCTCGCGGCGGGCAGACCCGCACGGGCACATGGGCCTTGGCCCGGCGGGTGGCGCGCAACAGGTACGGATCGGTGCGCAGGCTACGACTCAACAGCACTCACTGGAACTACCTAACAGCCAAACCGCACAGCACGCCACCGGGTTTTCGCCGACTCCACACCCGCCGTGCGCCCCTCATCGCGTCGCGAGGTGCGTTGAGCCGGTGGCGACTTCGGCCAGGATGGCGGGATTTCAGGCGGTCGCCTTGGTCCATGGTTGCAGGTGTGCGGGGATGGTGGCCATGGCTGGGTCGTGGGCGACGACGTGGTTGCGGTCGAAAGGCCACCGGCGGTCACCGGCCTCCCGGCCCAGCAGGAACCACAGGAAGGTCCACAGGTTGGTGGCCACGACGTAGCCGATTGCCTCGAAATCGGCCTGGTCGACGAATCCGACGCAACCGCTCAGCTCGCCGCTGGTGATGAGGACGTAGTGGTCGCCGTTGCCGTCGCCGGCCACGGGAAGCCAGCCGCGTTCGCGCCAGTTCGGGAACCAGCCGAGGACGCTGGCGATGCCAGTCACCGTGGGGCTGTCCTGCACACCGTAGAGGCCACCAGGTCCGATGAGATCGCCCTTGCACACACGCAGCCAGTCCACCAGATCGGCTGGAAGTGTCAGACCGGCGGCTTGTTGCAGATCGGCGATCTCGGCCTCGTCGGCGCCACCGGGAAACGACGTTCCGGGCGGCCGAACCGCCTCGTGGGCCAGCCGCATAACCCCATCTCTCATGCCGGGCGACGGTAACAGGACGAGGCCGGCGATGAGCCGCGCGGCCTCAGGTCAGCACCGACGGCGTAGAAGTCCAGGTTAGGCACCGATCCACTATGCCGAACCGCTGTGTTTGCCGTGGGCTCGGGGTGGGCCTGCGACGGAGAAGAGGGCGTCCTCGTATTTCGCGCCTACTTCGATTCTCGTCAGGTCCCGATACCGGTATCGCGTAAGGGTTTTCGACCACTTGGCCGACGGGGAAATTTCACGCAACGATAGCGACTTCTGGCCGATTGCCTGTGGCACACCGATATAGGCGACCTGCGGGTCGCACTCTTCCACAAGCAAAGTGGTCAGTGGATACTTTGCGGTTGACAGCAGAAGCTCACGGGTGCTGCCGAGCGCGATCGGTGGATCCGGAAGCCTCGGTGGCCATTGATCCCGAAGCGAAAGTGCCTTTTGTATGAACCGCTCCTTGGAGCCACTCGTTTCCAGCGCTTCCAGATGTTTCGTGCGGAAGGCCACCCACCCGTTGAGGTAGATTTCGTCGTCCACATCGGCCATGAGGGTCCAGCGGGGCGACCATGCGAGCACGTACCCTCGAAGCTCGTCGCAGCCTGCGATGCTTCGTCTGACCCGCACCAGCTGAGCCCCTACGAGGACATTCGGAAGGCCGCCCTTGATCCTGCGCCACCGCCCGGACATTTAGTTCTCACCCCCCAAACCATAGCTAGTCGGCGAAGTCATCAACCGCGGTAACCCATGTTCTTTCATTCAACGGCTTCGGTCCATTGGTTTTGCCGCACACGCGCAGGCGGGCAGCACCCACGTCTGGGGTGCTGCCCGCTTTCCGAATGGCGATCCTTAGCGGGGCGACCAGCGCTGTGCGCCGGTGCCGTTGCACGCCCACAGCTGGATGAGGGTGCCGTTGGTGGTGCCGCTGGCGTTGACGTCTATGCATTTGCCCGAGCCGGCGCCGACGATGGTGCCGTCGGCGTTGAAGGTGAAGCGCTGGGCGGAAGTGTTGTTACAGGGCCAGATCTGAACCTTTGTGCCGTTGGCGGTGCCGTTGGCGTTGATGTCGAGGCAGCGGTCGCCGAAGATGCGAAGCTCGCCTGCGGCAGTGCGCGTCCAGCGCTGGTTGGCGTTGCCGTGGCAGTCCCAGAGGTGCACTTGGGCGCCCTGGGTGTTGGCGCCGCCGGAAACGTCCATGCAGCGCTTGGACTGTGGGTTGGACAGAAGCGCGGCTGAGCCGACGGGGGGCACGGCCACCGACGAGAGGCTGCCCGGCACCGATTGCATCGCCGCGTACCAGCGCGCCGCCATCTTGTCGTAGCCGCCCGCGTTGGGGTGCAGGCCGTCGGCGAGGTCGGCGGTGGTGAAGCCGGTGTGCTGGTCGACCAGGTGGGTGCGGGGCCCCTTCTGCGCGACGATGCCGGGCAGGGCGGCGTTGAACGTCTGCGACTGGGCTTCCTGGCCGGCGTTGCTGCGCGGCACCAGCTGAGCCACGAACAGCTCGACCAGCGGCGCATTGACACGGATCTTGTCGATCAGCGCGGACAGCCGGGCCGGCGCGTTGGGTACGTCGAAGTTTTGGCCGATGTCGTTGGTGCCGATGTGCAGCAGGATCGTGCGAGGATTCGCGGCCCGTATCCAGCCGACGATGTTCGCGTCGAGCTGGTCGATGCGCCAGCCGGAGTGACCTTCGTGGTCGTGGTCGCCGAGGTTGGCAGGCCCGTTCACTCCCGAACCGACGAAGTCGGTCAGGGTGCCTGCGGCGGCGAGTCGCTGCCACAGCCCGATACGGTATCCGCCGGGCACATTGAAGCCATCGGTGATCGAGTCGCCAAGCGGCATTATCCTTACGCCGCCGTTGGACTCGGCCTGCGCCGGGGCGGCGACGGCCAGTGACAGCCCGGCGGCCAATGCCAGGCCGATCCCGGCGGCACCGAGCCGCCTGAGGTTCCATCGCATAGCGGGTCCTCTCTGATGGACAAGTGAAGGCAACGTTGTCAATAGTGGTCGGGTACCTGGCAGGCTCGGAACTATTGCAAACATGTAAAGAAATGGATGTCAAGAGCTGTCCCGCCGGGATGGCCGTCCCAAAACTTTTGTCGCAAGGCCCGAACTAAGTCCGACCTGGCAGAAACATCTGGACATCGAAATAAAAGAATCGTAAAGTTGGCTCGCCAGGCAGCGGCGTGCCCGGGTTCACCCAGAGGAAATTCACCACGGCGAAGGCCGGTGAAGGGGCATGCCGCAAGCGGCGGGCATCCATGCACCGGTACAACGTTGTCCCGCTGCATGGAGGAACTCGTGCCCACACCTAGCCGTCACCGTCGCCAGGTCTTGGCCGCGCTCGTTGCGGTGGTCATCGCCGTGGTGCTGAACCCCGGCCGGGCCTTCGCCGCGCCGCTCACCTGGACCGTCACCGCCCCCGGCGGCGCCGCCCTGACAGCCAGCGTCTCCCTCGACGGCGGCCTGCTGACGTTCTCCGCGGCGCGAAACGGCGTCACTGTGCTTTCGCCTGCGCCGCTGGGCGTCGAGACCGCAGCAGTGGATCTCACCCGCAACCTGTCGTTCAGCCAGCGGCAGGACCGCACGGTCACCGAGACCTACACGATGCCGACCGGCAAGCAGCGCAACCGCCAAACCTCGTACAACGAAACGGTTCTGTCCTTCACAGGCATCGGCGGAGCGCGCCTTGACGTGGTGGTTCGCGTATCCGCGACCGGCGTCGCTTACCGCTACGTCCTGCCGGGTACCGGGTCGGTGACCGTGCGGCGGGAGGCGTCGGCGTGGGCCGTGCCCGCCTCGGCCCCGGCCTGGCTGTCGCCCGCGCACGCCGAGGATCAGGGCGTGTGGTTCGAAACCACGGCCGGTGGGGCTGCCACTGCCACTTATCCAGCTCCGGCGCTGTTCGACGTCGGCGGCACCTTCGCCCTGTTAGCCGAGTCCGATGTGGATGGACGCTACGCCGCGGCGAGCTTGTCCCATCTGACCGGCACCGGGACGTTCACCATCGCGTTGGCCAGCCCCACCATCGCCACGACGCTGCCGCTTTCCAGCCCTTGGCGCACCGCCGCGATCGGGGACCTCAAAACTGTCACCGAATCCACGCTCGTTGACGACCTCGCCACACCGTCCAAAGTGGCCGACACCTCATGGGTCAGGCCCGGAACGGTGGCCTGGTCGTGGCTCACCGAGCATTCCAGCCCGTCCGATCCCGCGCGGCAGCGCCAGTACATCGACTTCGCGCAACGCAACGGCTGGGGTTACGTGCTCATCGACGAAGGATGGCAGTTCAGCTGGGCACCGGATGTCGTCGCCTACGCCCGCGCCCGTGGCGTCGCAGTCATCCTGTGGTTCAACTCCGCCAGCTTGCAAACCCCGCAGCAACGCGAACAGTGGCTGCCGCTGGTCAAAAGCTGGGGTGTGGCCGGCGTGAAGATTGACTTCAGCTTCCAGTTCACCCAGCCGACGCTGCAGTGGTACGACGCCGTGCTGGCCCGCACCGCGCAGCTGCAGCTGATGGCCAACTTCCACGGCAGCGCCACCCCACGCGGCATGCAGCGCACCTGGCCACACGTGATGACGGCCGAGGCTGTATACGGAGCCGAGCAGCAAGCCAACCGGGCCGCCCTCAACACCATCCTGCCCTTCACCCGCAACGCCATTTCCAGCATGGACTTCACCCCGGTCACCTTCAGCATCAGCAACCGCGACACGACCGACGCCCACGAGCTGGCCACGGCGATCGTGTTCGAATCCGGTTGGCAGCACGACGCCGACAACCCGGGCAGTTACGAAGCAAGGCCCGAGGCTCTGCGAATCCTCAACCAGCTTCCGTCCGCCTGGGAGGAGACCCGCCTTCTCGCCGGACGCCCGGGACGCGAGGCTTACCTGGCCCGTCGCAACGCTGGGAAGTGGTATGTGGCAGGGGTTTCCGCCCTCTCCGCCAAGACGTTCAGCACCCCGCTGACGTTCCTCGGTGGTGGGCAGTGGCTGGCCGAGACCGTCCGCGACGGAACCGGTTCGCTGCTGCGCGAGACGCGTGTCGTCACCAGCGCCGACACTCTGTCAGTGCCCATGCCCACGCGTGGTGGTTTCGCCACCGTCCTTTGCGCTTATACGGCCGGGCTCACCACCTGTGGCACCGGTGCCGCGGGTGGCATTCTCAAAGGCCACGAGTCCGGGCTGTGCATCGACGTGCCCGGAGGCAGCCAGGCCAACAGCACCCCGGTGAACCTGTGGGACTGCAGCGGTGGCGCGAATCAGAGCTGGACCTCCACTCCCGCCGGGCAGCTCACCATCTTCGGCGGCAAGTGCCTCGACGTTCGCAGCTCCGGCACAGCCAACGGCACGGTCGTACAGATCTATGACTGCAACAACTCCGGCGCGCAGCAATGGAGTGTCAACGGCGACGGCTCAGTCGTCAATCCGGCCTCGGGCAAGTGCCTTGACGCCTTCGACCATGGGCTGGCCAACGGCACCGGGCTCATCATCTGGACCTGTTCCGGCTCCGCCAATCAGAAATGGGCCCGCAACCCCGTGCCCGGAGTGCTCAAGGGACAGCAGTCCGGCCGATGCGTGGACGTTCCGAACAGCAACCAGGCCAACGGAACCAGGCCCGCACTGTGGGACTGCCATGGCGCCGCCAACCAGATCTGGACCTCGTCGGTCTCCAATCAGCTGGTGGTGTTCGGCCTCAAATGCCTGGAAGCGGCCGGGGGATCCAGCGCCGACGGCACCGCGGTGCGCAGCTGGGACTGTAATGGCTCGGCCGCCCAGCAATGGCGGGTACGCTCGGACGGTTCGGTCGTGGGCGTCGCCTCCGGCAAGTGCCTCGACGCCACCGGCCAGGGCACGGCCAACGGCACCCTGCTCGTGATCTGGCCGTGTACGGGCGCCGCCAACCAGAGATGGGCACGCCTCTAGCCGAACTTCGTCCATTTCCCTTCGGAGATCACCTCGACGGAGCCATCGACGACCTTGATCGCCGTCTGTTCGTCGATGGCATAGGCCGGCCCGCCGATTTCGGCCGCCCACCGCTGTGCGTCAGCAAGGGTGTTCGTGGGGAAAGCGTCCAGGTGCGGGAAGATCGAGAAATCGACGACTCCCAGGGTTCGGTCGTCCGGCGCGGACGTCCACTCGACGAAGTACGTTCCGATCCGGGGCGTCATCACCATGCTTCCGGCGCTGACTCCCACCCAGACCGTGTCGGGCAGCGAGGGCAGCAGATCGGCCAGCCCCGACTCGCGCATCCAGTGGCACAGGTATGTTGCGTCGCCGCCGTCGACCAGCAGCACGTCGGCCTCCCGGGCCCAGGGAACCCATCGCTGCGCGCCGATGGTGGGCAACGCGGTGAGCTCGAGGACACCGAGCGACGCCCAGCCCAGGCCGGACAGGTGCCGAAAATCGGGTTCGGCGGCGACGAAGCCCCGTACCGATGTCGGACCACACATCGGGTGACCCCATTGTGCTGTCGGGATGCACAGGGCGCGGCACTCGCCGATCGGCTTACCCAAAAGCTGCACGAGCGCCGATTGGATGCTGGGATTGGTGACGCCGCCTGAGGTCAGTAAGAGCTTCAAGATGACTCCAATTCGTGTCTAGAGGTGGTAGGTGGTCTGGCTGAAGGGGCCGCCCTTGGCGTACGCGTATGCCTTGTCTGGTCTCACCTCGAAGACCACGAGCTGGGAGCGGGACGTCTTGGAGACCACGGCGCCGTTGCGGACACCGAGGTCCCAGCGGCCGTCCCAGCGATCACGGGAAAACTGGTCGGATCCACTCAGCTGGCTAGGTATCGGGCCAACCCGTCGAGGAGTTCGTTGGTGCCACCGACGCGCAGCGCGGGCGCCTGTGCGCCGTCGATGCCGTCCAGATAGACACCCTGCTCGGTCCAGGTCAGCGTCGTGCCGGCCGCGCTCTTCGCGAGCTCGATGGTGGCGACCGACACTGAGATCCGCACGTCGTCGGCGTACATCTCATAGCTGTAGACAATTCGGTGGTCCGGCACGATGTCGTAGTACCTGGCGTCGTACCGGTAGGTCGCGCCGCGAGCCTTGACACCGAAGAGTTCCCGGCCGCCTGGCCGGAAGTCGAACTGCTGCTCGCCCGCCGCGCCGTCCGCGATTTCGTGCTCGCTGACGGATCCCCAGGCGTCTTTGGCCTTCGCGGAGGCGAAGGCGGCGAACACTCGCGACGGAGTGGCTGGGTAGGTCCGCTCGATCGAGAACGTGTCGTGAATGACGCAACGATCGGTCATTGCTGCCCCTCAGCGTGGCTGGTCGGGTCTGGCTGGTCGGCGGTCGCGGCTAGGTATTCGCCGAGCCGGTCCAGGTTGCGCTCGACCATGGTGCGCCGGTCGGCGATCCAGCTCTCCGCCGAACGCAGGGCCGCCGGGTTGATGCTGCAGGTGCGGGTGCGGCCAAGCTTGGCCGACCGGACCAGGCCGCACGCCTCCAGCACCTGAACGTGTTGCAGGACCGCGGCCAGCGTCATGGCCAGCGGCCTGCCGAGCTCACTCACCGACGCCGGGCCGCGGCTAAGCCGATCGACCATAAGCCGCCGGCCAGGGTCGGCCAGCGCCTGGAACACCCGATCCAGGTCGGGAGCATAGGCAAGCATGAGCTTAAGTATTGGGCAAGCCGACGGAGATAGTCAAGTGGATGCTTCAGTGTCGCGATTTCGATGCACCAGCTCGACCTGAATCAGGGTCCTGCCGCTTTGGCGTCAAGCTTCGCGCGGATCCGGTCGGCGTCCGGATGGCCAAGCCCGTCAAGGATTTCCACGGCCTGCTGCCAGGCCGCGCGGGCCGCTTCGGGCGAGCCGGCGGCATCGTGCGCGTCGCCCAGCCGGCCGAGCGTGTCGGCCTCACCGAAGAGGTCGCCAAGCTCACGGTCGATCTCGACAACGTGCTGAAAGCAGGCAATGGCCCGATCGTGGTCTCCGTTGCGATGGTGGGCGTAGCCGAGGCTGTCCCAGGCGGCGGCCTGACCGTGCCGGTCGCCGAGTTCCTTGTGCCGGGCGACTGCCTGCTGGCAGAAGTCCAGCGCCTGGTCACACTGCCCGAGCAGGGCGTATGACCAGCCGACCGCGTTGAGAGCGTTGGCCTCCCCCACCCGGTCGCCGACGGCCCGGTACCGGTCAAGGGCGTGCTTCGCCTGGTCTAGCTCGTCGGCGTAGCGGCCCTGACGCTCCAGCACGATGGCCAGGCTCAGGTGCGTCCGGGCCGCGCTGGTGACATCGCCGATGTCCAGATAGATGTCCAGTGCCAGCCGCAGGTAGGTGGCGGCGTGGTCGTACTGGGTGAGCCGGGTGTAGGCCCCGCCGATGCCGCGGCAGGCGTAAGCCTGCGCAGGCCGGTCGGCCATCCGGCGGGCGGCGTCCAGGGCGGCACGGTGCGTGTCGGCCCAGTCCTGCCAGTGCCCGCGCCGGTCGAAGAAAGACCGCATTGCCCCGGCCAGTTGCCAGGTGTAGGCGTCGAACCCGGTCCGGCCCGCGTGGTCCACAGCGGCGACGAGAACCCAATGCTCGACGGTGAACCAGGCAAGAGCCTGGTGGTAGTCGGCCAGCCGCTCGGGTGTGGTGCCGGGCTGTGCGGCGGCGGGTGCGGCCGGGCTCTGGTGCGGGTCGAGCAGCATGGTCGCGGTGTGCGCCGTGTGCAGGTAATGGTCCAGCATGCGGCGCGACGCCGCTTGCCGGTCTGGCTCAGCGTCGGTCCGGTCGGCCATCTCGGCGGCAAAGGCACGCAGCAGATCGTGCAGGACGTACCGGCCGTCAAGGTGTTCGAGGATGAGGTGTGCCCGCGCCAACTCGTCCAGCAGGGACTGTGTCGACCGGGGCGGGAGACCGGCAAGGCTCGCAATGGCGGGCACCCCGATGTCCGGTCCCGGGTGCAGGCCGAGTAGCCGGAACACGCGTGCGGCCGCGGAACTCAACCGGCGGTAGGACCAGGAGAAGACCGTACGCACATCGGCCAGCGCGTCCCCGGTGTCGAAGGCGTCCAGGCTGCCCTGACCCTCCCGCAGCTCCTTGGCAATGTCGGCAAGCGGCAGGTCGGGGCGGGTGGCCGCGCGGGCCGCGGTGATGGCCAGCGCCAGCGGCAGCCGCGCGCACAACGTGATGATCTCGTCGACCGCGTTCGGTTCGGCTGCCACCCGATCCCGGCCCAGGCGGCGGGCAAGCAGCTCACCCGCTTCGGCCGGGGCGAGCAGGTCCAGAATCAGGGGGCGGGCGCCTTCGGTCGCCACCAGACCAGCCAGGCTGCTGCGGCTGGTGACCACGACCAGGCAGCCCGGTGCGCCGGGCAGCAATGAGCGGACCTGGTCGGCGTCGCCGGCGTTGTCCAACAGCACCAGCATCCGCCGGCCGGCCAAGACCGTGCGGTAGAGGGCGGCCTGCGCGTCCAGGTCGGCCGGAATGCGTTGCAGCGGAACGCCGAGCGCATCCAGGAAGCTGCGGATCGCTACGCCCGGGTCGGTGGGCAAATTGCCTGGAGCGAAGCCGCGGAGATTGACGTAGAGCTGCCCATCCGGGAAGCGATCTGCGATCCGGTGTGCGAAATGGACGGCCAGCGCGGTCTTGCCGATCCCGGCTGTCCCCGCGATCGCCGAGATCACCACTGCGCCGCCCATCTCGGCGGCCGCTTCCGCCAGGCGGGTCAGCTCCGCCAGCTCGGCGGCCCGGCCGATGAAATGTTCTCCGGTGGCGGGGACCTGCTTCGGCACACCCGGGGCGGTGCCGAGGCGGCGGCCGTTCAGCTCCGCCCGGCCCGCGGCCGGCACCGTCAGCGTCGGGTCGTCGGCCAGCAGGCGCCGATGCAGATCGTGCAGCTCTTGGCTGGGCTCGATGCCCAGCTCGTCTGTCCAGAGCGCGCGCAGCCGCTGGAAGGCGTCCAGCGCATCGGGTCGGCGCCCGCTGCCGTGCAAGGCGAGCATCAGCAGCCGCCACGGCAACTCCCGGAACGGCTCGGCCGCTGTCAGCTCGACCAGCTCGGTGACCGCCTCGGCCGACCGTCCAATGTCCAGCAATGCTTCGGCGAACACTTCCCTGGCTTCGGTCCGCTGCTGGTCGAGGCGACGCGCGGCCTCGTCGAGCACGGGCAGCGTCCGGGCATCCGCAAGCGCCGGGCCGCGCCAGAGCCCGAGCGCGCCGGAAAGCGTGCGGACCACCCGATCGGGCTCGCCAGAGCGGGCCGCATGGCGCCCTTGGGCCAACAGCTCGCCGAAGCGCTCGCTGTCGAGGTCGCCGGCCGCCACCTCCAGCAGGTAGCCGGAAGGCACGCCGCGCAGCCGTTCGGCGCAGCCGGGCAGCAGCCCACGCAGACGCCAAACATAGTGCGGCAACAGCCGTACCGCCGACTCCGGGCCGCGGCCTTCCCACAGCGTCTCGACCAACCAGCGGCGTTCCAGCATCTGGCCCGGATGCATCAGCATGATCGCCAGCAGGTCCCGCTGCTTTCCAGCCGGTACCGGCATCCACGCATCGCCGTTCCACGCCTCCACCGAACCGAGTACCCGCCACTGCATGATCCGTCCCCCCGGGTCCAGGTCCGTGGCCTCACTACATATCGGATAGAGCATCGATAGATCGATGCCCGCCATCATTCTCCGATCAGTGTCAAGAACGGGAGAAGCATGATGAGAATCTTGGCGTCAGGCCGATATCGACGAGCATGGGTATTGGTGGTGATCCTGCCTGGTCTGCTGGCGTTGAAGTCCCTGCCGGCGCAGCCCGCCGCCGCTGCGGGGGTCCCGGGCAAGCCACCGGTTCTGTCCCTTCCCGTGAAGCGGCCAGCCGTGGCAACGTCGGCGCCGGGTGCCGATGGCACGCTGTCGGTGCCGGCCGACTGGGCACAACCACTGCCGGCAAGGGCTCGCCGCGCAGCGGGCGACCTGCCACCGACGCAGCGTGAGCTCACCGAGCAGCGCAGCGCCGCGACCGAGGTCTGGGCGAACACCGACGGCACCCACACCGTGCGCATCCACGCCGAACCGGTGCATTACCGCCGCGCCGGCGCGACCGGCTGGGACCGCGTCGATAACACGCTTTCGGCTGATCCGGCCAGACCCGGCTGGGTACGCAACGGCGCGAACGCCTGGACAGTGCGATTCGGCCCGATCGGGCCGGGCGCAACCGGCGGCGTGGAACTGGTTACCGACGCAGGCCTGGTCCGGTTCGCCCCGGAGCTGGATCAGGGCGCCTCCGCCGTGGCGCCCACAGTGGACGGTGACACGGTGATCTACCGGCAGGTGTGGCGGGGCGTGGACGTGAGGTACACGGTCTCCGGCGGCGCGGTGCGACAGGAGATCGACATCCGTGGCCGCGGCCGGGCGGTGTTCCCGTTCACGGTCGAGGGCCTCGGTCTGGTGGCCGGCTCGGGCACCGTAGCGGTCACCGGTGCGCAGGCCGGGCAGATGGCTCTGACACAGCCGCACGTATACCCCAGCGCAGGCGTGGCCGACAGCCTCGCCGCAGCGACGCCGACACTGACTGCCACCGGCAAGCCCAACGGCCACCAGCGGCTCATGGTGGGCGTGGATGGGACATGGCTGGCCGACGCGCTGCCCAGCGACACGCGGCCGGGCCACCTCGAAACAGCGGGCACGGGCTTCGGCGGACCGGTGGTGCTGGACACCACCGTGGTGATCGGCAACTCCATCCATCAGTCATTCAAGTCCGACGGCACGGTGGTCTCGCAGGACGGCATCCGGGTCGGCAACTCGCAGGGCGGCGCCGGTGGCGGCGACTCCTACTGGCGCTCCGTGGCCGCATTCCCCTACTGGGACCAGATCAACGGCCGGCAGCTGCTTTCGGCCGGACTCCAGCTCGGCGTGGCGCAGGGCACCACCACCGGGTACCCCGTCACGGCTTGGTGGGCATGCAGCGCCGACTACAACGGCGCGGTGTGCGGCGGCGACACCTCACGGCGGTTCACCACCACCGAGGTGACCGGCGCCGCCACCCTGGACGTCACGGATCTGGTCGGTCTGTGGCAGTACTTCGGTACCCAGAACGGGGCGTTCGGGTTCTCCGGCGCGAACACCGCCGGCGTCTACACCTACAAGCGGTTCCATCCGCCGACGCTGGTGCTCAACGTGAACCGCAAACCCGCCGCTCCCAGCCTGCTCGGGCCGACCGACCAGGCTCTGGCAATCACTTCCACCACCCCGACGCTGAGATGGAACGCGGTCACCGACCCCGACGGCGACTCGGTGTCCTACACCGCGAAGATCGCCACGGGTGCGGACGGCGAGTCCGGCCTGGTGGCCACCTCGCCTGCGGGCGCGGCGACCTCATGGCAGGTCCCGGCGGGCGTGTTGCAGGACGGCGTCACCTACTACTGGAAGGTTTTCGCCAGCGACGGCCACGCGTGGACGGCAAGCACGGTAAGGCGCATCACCGTGGACCGCCGGCTCGGTGCGGGCGCGGTGTCGCCCACCGACAACTTCGGCGGGGTAATCACCAACCTTGTCACCGGCAACGCCTCGGTGCGCCTGCCCGAGGTGCGGATGCCCACCGTGGGCGGCGGCATCGGGGTGGACTTCGCCTACAACTCACAGCAGACGTCGGGCGGTCTGGCCGCCGAGTACCGGGTGGATGCCGACCGGGACACGGTCATCGACGCCACCGACCCGGTGGTGTTGGCGCGCAACGACGCCCAGGTGAGCTTCAACTGGAGCGTGCCGGCCGAAGGGTCCGCGGGTGAGGAATCCACTTCGCCGTCCCCGGGTGTGCCACAGGACTGGTATTCGGTGCGCTGGCGCGGTTTCGTGGCGTTGCCGGCCGGGCAGTGGCAGTTCGGCGCCCGCTCAGACGACGGGGTGCGGGTGACCATAGACGGAATCACCGTGCTGGACAAGTGGATGCCGCGGTCGCTGCCGGCCGTGCCCGACTTCCAGACGGGCAGCATCGCCAGCGGCGTGCGGCGGATTACGGTCGACTACTTCGAGGCCGACGGCCCCGCAGCTATCGAGCTGTGGGCGCGCAATGCGGCCGATCCCGCGCAGGCGTTCGTCGTCCCGGCAGGCTGGTTCTCAGCCGAGCCGCGGATACTTCCCGCCGGCTGGTCATTGCAGGCCACCGACGGCGGCTCGGCCTACATCCGGGCCGAGGTTTCCGACGGCAGCGTCACGCTTTACGCGCCCGACGGCGCGACCACCTCGTTTGCCAAGACCGCCTTCGGTTTGGCTTACGCCCCACCACCCGGCGTGGACGACGTGGTGGTCGTCAACGCCGATGGCACCGTGACCGTGCACGCCGACGACGGCCGCACCTACCTGTTCCGCCCGGATGGCTTCCTGGACCGAGTCACTGGCGCGCTGGACGACCAGCGGTCGGCCGCGGCCAATGCCAGCTACGACACGGCCGGGCGGCTGACGGCGCTCACCGACCCGGTCTCCGGCCGCGCGGTGCAGCTGACCTATGCGCCGAACGCGGCGTGCCCGGAACGCCCGCCTGTGCTCGGCGGGGACACCTTCGGGCCGACCCCGACCGGCATGCTGTGCAAAGTGGACTACTGGGACGGCAGCACAACCCAGCTCTATTACAAGAACGGGCTGTTGGGTTACGTACGCAACCCGGGCGACGCCTACTGGGGGTTGAGCTATGACGCCGCAGGGCGGCTGATCGGCTACCACGACCCGACCACGTTCGATGCGGCTTTCGCCGGGCGAACCGACTGGGACAAGCTGCTGGTGGAAATCTCCTACGACGGTGCCGGGCGTGTCGCCGCTGTCACCCAACCGCCGCCCAATCAGGGAGACCAGCGCCCGGCGCAGACCTACACCTACGCCCCGGCCAGCGACGCCAGCGGTCAGCTGACCAGTGGCACGGCCGGTGTCACCCGGGCCGGGATCACCGGCACCTACCGGACCGTGGCTTATGACGCGCGGGGCCGACAGACCCGTGACACCAATGCTCTCGGGCAGAACATCACCATGTCGTGGAACGCCGACGATCTGGTCACCTCGGTACTGGACTCCGCCGGACTGAAGAGCACGACGAGCTACGACGCGCTGGACCAGCCGACCGACGAGTGGGGTCCGGCGCCCGCCTCGATGTTCAATCCCGACGGCACCGGGCAGGCCGGCGTCCCGCGTCAGGTGACCCGCTACGACGAGGGCCTGGACGGCCTGGCCGTGCGGTGGTGGGCCAACCCCGACCTGACCGGCGCCCCGGCGTTGCATGCGCACGACCCTGGGCCGCTCAGCAGTGACTGGGGCAGCGGTTCACCCGGCACCGGCGTACCGGCGGACAATTTCTCCGGCCGCTATACCGGAACGATCATTTTCCCCTCGGCGGGTACTTACACGCTGCGGTTCGTCCGCGACAACAAGCTCGCGGTCTATCTCAACGATGTGATCCACCTCCTCAAGTGGGACAACACCACCAGCCCCGGTGACGACGTCACGGTCACCGTGACGGCGGCGAACGTCGCCCGCCGGTTGCGCATTGACTACGCCGACGTCACCGGGCCGGCCAAGCTGCAGATGTTGTGGAAGACCCCGGGCTCGTCCAGCTTCGTGACGGTACCGGGTTCGGCGCTACGCACCGGCTACAGCCTGGAAACGTCCACAGTGGACGCATCCGGCAGGTCCACCACGTTCAGCTACACCGATGCCACCACCGGCATCGGCGCGCAGCACGGGATCAAGGTCCGCAGCACGACCGACCCCGCGGGGGCCGGTCTGGCCGAGACTGCGGGCTTCGAAACCGTTGGCACCGGCTACGTCCGGCAGGTGTCACGGACCCTGCCCGCGGGCGGGGCCTCGACCTCCACCGTCACCTATTACGGCACCGGCGACAGCCGCGACAACCCCTGTACCACCGCATCCGATGCGGTGCATCAGGGCGGGCTGGCCCGACTCGAGACGGGTGCGGACCCTGACGGCACCGGCCCACAGACCCCGCTGGTGAGGGAATGGGTTCACGACGCGGCAGGCCGTACCGTCGCCTCGCGGGTTGGCACCGAGCCGTGGACCTGTACGGCATATGACGCACGGGGACGGGTGGTCACGGTCGCCCACCCGGCGTTCGGCGGATCCGCGGCACGGACGGTGACCTACGCCTACACCGCCGACCCGGACGGGCCAGGCCCGAGGCCTGCCAGCCCGTTGGTGACGACGGTGACCGACCCGGCCGGCACGATCATGTCGGAGGTCGACCTGCTGGGCCGGCCGGTCGCCCACCGGGATGTGTTCGGCAACGCCACCACGTTCGGCTACGACCTAGCCGGGCGGGAGACCACCAGCTCGGGTCCGGCCGGCACTATCGAGAAGGCCTACGATGCCGCCAACAGACTGATCTCGATGAAGCGCAACGGCCAGGTCCTCGCCGACGGGCTCACCTACGACGCCGGCGGCCGCCCCACAGTGGTCGTCTACCCGTCCGGGACGGGCAACGCCGGCAACGGGACCGCAGGGGCGTTCGCCTACGACACCCTGGGCCGGTTGCGGTCTGTGACCTGGTTCGGGCCGGCGTGGTCGCTGATCACCAGCGACGAGGTCACCCGGGACCCGACCGGCGCCGTGGTCGGTCAAGTGGTGGACGGGGTAGACCACCACGCCGGGGACGACTATAGGTACGACAGCTCCGGGCGCCTGATCGAGGCATGGGTTCCCGGTGCCCGTTATACGTACGAGTTCTTCGACAACGGTTACTGCACGGCCCCGGGCTCGTACCGCAACGGCAACCGCACCACGACGTCGGTGACCCCGACCGGTGGCGCTCAGGTCTCCACCGCCTACTGCTACGACCACGCCGACCGGATGTATCTGGCGACCGACCCGGCGGTAGGCACCGTCAGCTACGACGCGCACGGCAACATGACGGCCGTCTTCGGCGAGACCCACACCTACGACGCGGCCGACCGGCACGTCGCCACGACCAAGGCGTCGAGCACGGTCACCTACGTGCGTGACGCGTTGGACCGCATCGTCGAGCGCCGGGTCAATGGCGCGGTCGTGGCCCGCTACGGCTACACCGGTGGCAGCGACGCCCCGGCGTTCGCCATGGACACCGCCAACACCGTGCAGGAGACCACCTTCAGCCTGCCGGGCGGGGCGTTGCTTACCATCCGGGCCGCAGGCAATGTGTGGTCGTATCCCAACATTCACGGCGACCTGGTGGCGATTGCCAACAGCGCCGGAGCCAAGGTGGGTGCGACCACGATTTACGACCCCTACGGCAACCAGGTCGCTGGAAATGTGCCCGACAATTCCGCCGGCAACCTCGACTATGGCTGGCTCGGCCAGCACCAGCGCCCGCTGGAGCACGAAGCCGGGATCCAGCCGGTCATCGAGATGGGTGCTCGCCAGTACTCGCCCCTGCTGGGACGGTTCCTGGAGGTTGACCCCGAGGTGGACGGCTCCTGCAACGCCTACGACTACGTCTGCAACGACTCGGTCAACAGCATCGACCTCGACGGCCACCGCAGGTACCACGTTTACTTCCGGTACGGCATCGTCACCGGCACGTGGTACCTGAGCCGCAACCTCACCCGTCTGGCGAAGGTATGGATGGACAACTACGGGTACAAGGGTGCGACGGTGGCCACCTTCCTCTGCGCCGCCATCTCCAAGAGCGTGTGGTGTGGGGTGATCGCGGCGATCGCCGCAGTCATCGGCATCTGGCTCACCTTGGCCAAGAACCGCAACGCCTGCGCCACGGTGAAGGTCAATAGATCGGGATTCCCACCGCCGTCCATTCCGATGTGGAGCAACGGAAAGAACTGCTACACCAACGGCACCCAGTACCTCTGGCGACGAGCCAAGTGACCGGGTAGCCGATCGAAAACGCGCCGGGCCTACACCCGGCGCGTTTTTCGCTACTACCAGCGGCCGAGCACCAGCCGATCGCTGACGTTGTTCAGCTCGAACGTGCCGGAGGTATACCAGCCGCCGGCGCCTTGATACAGGTACCCGTCAAGAAAAACGTGGTATCGGAAGTTCGGTCCGTAATCGTAGGCCGTGACTATGTCGTCGCGGCCGTCGCCGTTGACATCGTCGGCGGCGATCCGATCGCCCACCAGAGCGCCGCTGTAGCCGCTGGCGACACTCCAATCGTTGGTCAGCTGGAAGACCGCGGAATTGGAAATCCACCGCCAGAGCCGAACGTGACCGCCTCCGTAATCGTAGAGCAGGGCTGGCTCTGCATCGCCGTCCTCGTCCCAGTCGCCGACTACGAAACGGTTGCCGACATTGCTGAGACTGAACGATCCTGAGGTGTACCAGGTGCTTCGGCTGTAGATGCCGAACGGAAAGACATCGAAGCGGAAGGTGCTGCCCAGACTGTAAGCGACCACGATGTCGTCATGACCGTCGCCGTCGACGTCACCGGCCGCCACCCGGTCTCCGATGTTGGCCACCGAATAGCCAGCAATATCCTGCTGGCTGAGCAGCTCGAAACCGGAACCTGTGCTGCGCCAGGTGTAGATGCGGGAGTTTCCGCCACCCGCGTCGTAGAGCATGGCGACGTCGTCGTAGAGGTCGCCGTCCCAGTTGCCGACCACCATGCGCCCGGCGACGTTCTCCACCGCGAAGGATCCCGAGGTGTACCAGCCTGCGTCGCCCTGGTAGTAGTAGCCGTCCTCGAAGACGTGGAACCGGAACGTGGACCCGTAGTCGTAGGCCACCACGATGTCGTCGGTGCCGTCGCCGTTGAAGTCGCCTGAGGCCATCCGATCGCCGATCTGGCTGACCGAGTAGCTGCCCGAGGTCGTCCAGTCGTTGGCTCGCGGGAAGGCGGTGTTCGACGAGTACCAGCGAAACAGGATGGGACTTGTTCCGGTGCCGTAGAACATGGCCGGGGCGGCGCCGGTAACCGTTGTGGTGTCGGTCAACAGGAAGCCGGGAAGGGCGTAGTAGGCGTCCCAGATGTCGGTGAAATAGTGATGACATTCAGCTGCGGACTCGGTGGTACCGCCGCTGGTGATGCCCTTGGCCGCCACCTTTCCGTCCGAGCGGACGGTGTAGACCGGGCCACCGGAGTCACCTTTGATGACGCAGTTCGGGCCTTGCCGCCAGCCAAATACCAGATTGTAGAATTTCTCGCCGTTCTTGTAGGTGCCTTCGACCCCGGGTTCCACCACCGTCCAGCCGCAAGACTCGCCGGCCATGCGGCCACCTGTGCAGTACTGGTCGCCGGGGGTGGCCCGGCCCGACCACATGTCGTTGATGGCGGCGGAGGTGCTCGAACCAGCCGGACCGCGGTAGATGCGTGGGTCCACCGAACCGTTGGCGGTGTTGGCGATCAGGGCGACGTCACCCCGGTAGACGCTCTCCCCGGGGAACAACTGCGTACCCCTGAGGTCGTCCCAGTTCTCCCGGGTACGTTCAGCGACATAGCCGATTTGACGCAACGGCGTTTCGAGCTCGCCGCCGGTCGGGGCGCAGTGCCCGGCGGTGAGCATCGCGTAGGTGCCGTTGTAGACCCACGGAAAACCGCTACTGCAGGCCACCATCGAGGCACCGCCGAAGAAGGGTGACCGGTCGCCGTCGCGGCCGCCGGTGGCCGGATTGTCGATCGGTCCGGCCGGGTCGATGCGCACCGCCACGGCCTGCGTGCCGTAGCGCTTGGCAAGGTAGCCAAACAGAGCATCGCTGGCGCGGCTCACCGTCACGATGATCCTGTTGTTCTCCTCGTCACGTTCGGCAAGGAAAATCGCGTCGGCGTCAGGGATTTGCTCATCACGCAGCAGGATGAGACTGTGCTTGATGTCCTCCAGCTCACGCCAGCTGCGCCCGGCCGGGGCGGTGCGCCGCAGCGGGTCTGCCGCCTTCGCCTGGGCCAGCACGCCGCCCGCGGCGGTGACCGGCCGGTGCACCACCTTTCCAGCGGCCCGGTCGAGGGCCGGGTAGCCGAAGTCGTCCGGGTTCTTCTCGGCCTCGTGCACCGCCTCACGGTAGGAGTTGGCCAGGTCGTCGCTGACCGGCGTTGGAATCTCGCGCTGTCCTATCTCGACAAGACCGTGGGCCTGCGGGCTGGGTGCCTGCGCCCGCGCCGGTGCGCTGATGAGGCTGGCCAGCAGCATCGCCGCAGCCCCGGCAGCGGTCAACCGTCTTGCCCGGTGACCCTTTCGTGGATTTGCATAGTTCACGATCGGCAGTTTGACGGCAACGCCTTATCCATCCGCTTGTCAACGCCTTGCCGTGACGCACAGCAATCTCCTACGGTGGCCTTTCGGGGATGAAGAGGTGAGAAATGCGCTACAGGCTGTTGGGTCCCGTTGAGCTCACGGTCGGTGGGGAGCTGGTCTCGCTCGCCCAGCCGCGGCACCGCGGGATTCTGGCCTACCTGTTGCTGCACGCCAATCAGCTGGTCTCCCAGGATCAGCTGGTCGAGGCGGTGTGGGGCGGCATGGAACCGGCGAGCGCGACCGCGCAGATCCACGTGGCCGTTTCGCGGCTGCGTGGTTCACTTCGCCGGCACGGCCTGCCCGACCCGATCGCGACGCGGTCGGGCGGCTACGCGCTCACCGCCCACGAGGATGACATCGATGCCGAGCTCTTCGCTGCAGAGCTGGCGGCGGCCCGCGACACCGGGCAGCGCCGCCAACACCACGACACCATCCGGCGCCTCGACAGCGCCTTGGGGCTGTGGCGCGGGGAGGCGCTAGCCGGAGTCACCGCCGCCTACGCCCCCGCCGTGCGGCACCGCTTGCATGAGCAACGCCTTGCCGCGCAAGAGCTGCGCCTTGACGCGGAGCTGGCCGTGGGACGTCACGCGGCCGCCGTCCCCGTGCTGACCCAGCTGGTCAAGGAGCACCCGCTGCGGGAAGCGCTGGTCTGTCAGCTGATGCTGGCGCTGTACCGGTCCGGCCGCCTCAGCGACGCCACCAACGTGGCTCGGCACACCCGGCAGCTGCTGGCCGAGGAGCTCGGCCTCGGCCCAGGCCCGCAGTTCCTCAAGCTCGAACACGCCATTCTCAATGCCGATCCCGTCCTGGACCTCACCGATGCCACCGTCGGTCTCGCCCGCCCGCCCGCGCCGTTGCCTGCCCAGCTGCCTCCGGGCGTGCCCCACTTCACCGGGCGCTGCCATGAGCTCGCCACGCTCGACGCCGCATGGCCGGGCACGGTCTGCGTCATCACCGGGCCAGCCGGCGCCGGAAAGACCGCCCTGGCCACGCATTGGGCGCACCAAGTTCGCCACAGCTTCCCCGACGGCCAGCTTTACCTCGACCTGCGCGGCTTCGACCCGTTGTGTGAGCCGCTGACCGGGCTGGAGTCGCTGTCGCGCCTGCTGCGCGGGCTTGGGCTGGAGGCGGCACGCCTGCCCGGGGCCGCCGACGAGGCTACGGCTCTGCTGCGCTCCATGCTCGCGCAGCGCCGGGTGCTGCTCCTGCTCGACAATGCCCGCGACGCCGCCCAGGTACGCCCGCTGCTGCCGGCGAGTGAGAATTGTGCCGTGCTCGTCACCAGCCGACAGCCCCTGGTGACCCTCGACGCGCATCGGATCGAAATCGGCGGCCTGCCCCAGCACGAGGCCGCCGAGCTGCTCAGCCACTACGCAGGAAGCCGAATGCGCCATGAACCCGAAGCGGCGCAACAAATGCTGCGCTACTGTCAGCTGCTGCCCCTGGCGATCCGGGTCGCTGGGGCGAGGCTGCTGGCCGAGCCGGAGCTGGCCCTGCAGACCCTCGCCGCCGGGCTGGCCGACGAACGGTCCAGATTGGACATTTTGGAGCTGGACGATCTGGCGGTGCGGGCCAGCCTGGGCGCCAGCTATCGCACCCTTGACCAGCCGACCGCGCGGGCCTTCCGCCTGCTGGGTGTGTTGCAGCTACCCGACCTCGAAGTGCGCACCGCGGCGGCACTGTGGGATCTCTCGCCCACTGCGGCCCTGCAGATACTGCACCGGCTCCATGCCGCGCGGCTTTTGGAGCGCAGCGGCGAGCGATACAGGCTGCACGACCTCGTCCGCCTTTTCGCGATGGAGCGCCATGCCGAGGGCGACCCCGCCGAAGGCGAGGCGGCCTTGGTGCGGGTGGCCACGTGCCTGCTCGGGGCGGCTCGCCGTGCCACGAACCTGTTGCGCCCCGGGCAGTCGCTTGGCGGCGAGCAGGAGCTGTCGGAGGGTCGCTACGCCAACCTGATTGGACTGTCCGATCTGGACGCGGCACGGGCCTGGTTCGATGCCGAGCGGGTCAATCTGATCGCCCTCGCCGGCCAGCTCGCCGAATCCGGTGAGCCGCTGTGCCGATATCCCATGCGCCTGCAGCTGGTGATGACGATGTTCCTCGCCGGGGCAGGACATTTTGCCGACTGGCAGCACCTGTGTGAGCTGTCCGCCGCGGTGGCGCGCCGTGTCGGTGACACTCTGGCCGAGGCGGTCGCTGCGATGAACCTGGGCGCGATCGCCTCCCGCCAGGGCCGCCAGGCGCAGGCCGTCGCCACACTCACGCGGGCGCTTGCGCTGAGCCGCAAGGCGAAGCGTCACAGCACCGAGGCTGCCGTGCTGTCGTACCTCGCGTCAGCTCACTCCGAGCTCGGCGACCACGACAGCGCCGCCAGCTGCCACGAGGAGGCCATCCGGCTGCGCCGTCAGGTCGGCGACGACCGCAGCACCGCGCACACCCTGGCCAATGCGGCGTTGCACTATCTTGTCCAGCGCCGCTACGCCGACGCACGCCGCCATCTCGACGAAGCGCTGCGCATCAAGTACGAGAAGGGCGACCTGGGCGGTGCGGCGGCAAGCGAGGTGCAAATGGCTGGAGTGCTTGCGGCACAAGGCCTGCTGACCGACGCGGTGCATGCCGCCCAGGCCGGTCTTGACCTGTGCCGGCGCTACGGCGACCGGCACAACGAGTGGATCGCGCTGCTGCTGCGCGCGGTCGCTCATCGGCGGCTGGGCCGGTGGCGGCAGTCCGACGACGACGCGGCGGAGTGCATCGCCGTATGCGTGCACCTCGGCCAGCTCACCGCCGCAAACTTCGCGGCCGCTTTGACAGACCAGCCTTTGGTGGGGGCCGATGAAGGCGACCCGGTCCCGGCATGGCTTGTCAGCGCGCTGGAGCAGGCCGGCGCTTAGGCCACTCAACTGTCCTAAGCAGACGCTCGACCCCGGGGCCGTACTCACCTATGCGACACTGAATACGTGGTGGGATCGAGACTTCGCCAGGGCGTCACGCTATGGATCATCGCGGCCCTGACCCTGGCCACCTTGTCAACGAGCGGCAACGTCGGCCCGACCCGGTCCGCGTCGCAGGCCGAGGGCCTGCTCGACCCGATAGCGGCCGCTGCCACGACCGCCTTCTATCAGTCCGATCCCCCGGCCGGGCAACCGGTCATTGTCTCCCGGCCGCTCGAACGATCCGACGTGCCGGTCAACCTGCGACTCTGGACAGTCATGTGGCTGTCGGGCACCGGCCGGCTCTGCGGCGCACTGATAGCACAGTCTCGATCAAACGACGGCTTTTGCTACACAGACCAGGCCACACAGCTCATTCCAGCTCCGGGACGAGCGATGAGCCTGAACTTTGTCGCCGACAAGGGCTATTTTCAGGCAAAAGCCTTCGTACAGCCCGGCATCGCCACCGTCACCGCCAGCACCGCGGTCACCCCCGATCAGACCGCCACCGTCGTGCGTCTGGCTCTGCCCAACGGCGCCGACATCGGCCTGTTCGCCCTCACGCTCTACGCTCGCAACGTCTCGTTGGGAGACATCACCTGGATCTTCCGAGACGCCCACGGCAACGTGGTGGCCACCGAGGTCACCAACGAATGGGGCCAGAAGACAGCGGCCTAAACGTCCGCCGGCCGAGGCTAGCGACCAACGGCGTCGAGCCAGGCGACGCTGAGATCCGTGTGGACAACGACGACGCCGCCCGAGCCGTCGTAGCGGGCGGCCCGCGTCTGCCCGGTCGTGCGCAGGACGGCACCGGTAAGCGGGTCGATCTCGATCAGGCTGTCGCCGGCCACGTAGCCGACGCGGGCGCCGGCTGGATCTGCCACCACCGCTACCGGCTGCGCGGTCTCAGCGCTCCACGTGACCTTACCGGCGGCGTCGAAGACCCGAAGCGCCGATCGGCTGCCGCTCACCGCCCGGGTCAGGTCGGCGACTATGCCGCCGGCTCGGGTCAGCGCGCAGGTTCCCGCCCGTTCCAGGTCGGTCACAGGTGTCTGGGCACCGGTCCGGTCGAGCAGCACCGGCCGCTGCCCGATCAGCAGCGCCTGGGACCCGTCCGGGTGCAGGCATGCGGTTCCTCCGGCGACCTGGACCGGGGACCCGGTCACCCGCCAGCCCGCATCGTCCCTTTCGAACCACCTGGCCTCATAGGCCGGTCCGGCACCGGTCGGACCGGGCGTGACCGCGCCGGCCGCGCTCACCGCGAGCCCGTACCGGCCATCTGCGTCCTCCCGCCACGACGTGCGGGGCCCCCCGACCGACACGCGCTCGGTGTTAGCACCGTGCCGGATCTCCAGCCACCACTGCCCGTTTCTGTCTCCGGTGTGGACAACCAGGTCGTCCGCGGAGCGCGCGGTCAGCACCCATCGCTTGGGCGCGGTCAGGGTGGCTATCGGGTGCGCCCGCCCGTCCACCATGAGCACCGGTTCGGGGTCTGGCATGGCGGGCGAGATGAGCGAGGCTGCGCTGCCGGACAGCACGGCGTCCGGACATCGGTCCAGGCACATCACCGGGGCCGGGTCGCGGTCGCCAGCCGGCACCCGCCAGGCCACCGTCCCATCTCGACGGACGCCGACGTAGCGGACGGCGGCCACGTCGAGGAAAATCACGCCGTACTGATCGGCATCGATGATTACCGGTGCCCGGTCTGCCGGCGGTGCCGCGGGGCGTGCAGGCGTGGTACACCCGGCGGCCGCCACGGCAAGCGCGACGGCGATGCGCCCGATGGTTCGCACGATTTGCCTCCAGGGGTTGGCCCGGGTCGGCACCCGCGATCGAGCGCCGGCCCGGGCGGCTGATCAGGTTTCGGCCCAGACGTTGCAGGAGGTGTCACCCGCGAGCGGCAGGTCGAACACGCCCTTCCATCGGGTGACCTCATGGTCGCTGGCAAGCGTCCATTGGCTGGTCCACCAGTCTCGCCACTGGTAGCCGGGCACATGGTTGTCCCACTCGTGGAACATCTGAACACCGTTGCGGTGGAACCAGATGTCCAAATCGTTGTTGTCGTTGATGTACGTGTGGAAGCCCGAGCTGAAGTAGGCGCTGAACAGGTACCAGTTGTGGTAAGGGCCATCGACCGAGTAGGCGGCATAGCCCTGCAGGTAGTGCTCGTAGCCGGACGGACGCCCGTCGTCGCAGTAAGAGCTGAGGGCGTCGGCCTGCGCGGGTGCGGCGAGCGCGACGCTGGCCACGCAGGCGGCAAGCGCCCCGGCGACAACCCTTCGGAATCTGGACACTGTCTCTCCTTCCTGGCTGCCCGATCGGCAGTCACGGCAAATCAGGTATCGACTTATGTGCTCGTTCTGGTTGACGGGCTCCGGCCCCAATCTGGCCCCAAAACGTCTACGTAGCAACGCTCGGCCCGCTGCTCAGGTCCGATCGCGGTACAGGCGACCACGACTACGGCACACGGTACTGAACTTCGCCGCTCCCGCCGCCGGTGCGCGGTGACCGTTGTCTGCCAATGGCCGGTGCTGGCCAACCGAGCCGCCCTCGGCGCGTCGTTCCGCTGCAGGGCATGGCTATAGCACGAAGCTGGCCGGCATCGTTGCGGTGAGCCTCACGCAGCGGTGCCGACCGTGGCGTCGAGCCGGTGAAGTTCGGCGCGGATCCGATCGGCGTCGGCGTGGCCGAGAGTGTCCAAGATGGACAGTGCGCGGCTCAAGGCGGCGCGGGCGGCTTCGCCGTCGCCGACGGCCTGCTGGCTGCCGCCGATGTTGGCGTAGGTGCTCGCCTCACCGTATTGGTCGTTGACCTGCGCGAAGTGCTCAAGCGCGTGCTCGTAGCACTCGATCGCGCGCCGATGGTCGCCGAGTTGGTGGTGCGCGTAGCCGAGGCTGTCCCAGGTATCTGCCTGCCCCTGTACGTCGTCGACCTCCACCAGCAGCTTCAGCGCCTCCTCGCACAGCTCGATCGCGCGGTGGTAGTCGCCGAGCAGCCCCTCCTGCCAGCCGACGGCGTTGAGCGTGTAAGCCCGCCCGGGCAGGCATCCGGCCCGCTCGAACAGGGTCAGAGCCTGCCGCGACTGATCCAGCGCGTCCCTGTACAGCCCCTGCCGTTCGGTGACCTGGCCCAGGCCGAGGTAGGTGTGCGCCTGCCCGGCCAGGTCATCGCAAGCGGTGAAATGGTCCAGCGCACGGCGCAGATGCTCACTCGCCTCGTCGAAGCGGCCCAGCCGCGAGCAGACCAGGGCGAGATTTCGGTGCGCGTGGCCCTGCCCCGCCGTGTCAGCGATGCGCGACGCGGCTGCCAGCGCGGTGTGCTCCGTGCCCAGCCAATCCTGCCAATACCCCTGCCGGTGCAGGAACCCGGCCAGGCACCAGGCCAGACGCCAGGCGTGCCGCTCGAACCCGCACCGCGCCGCGAGCGCCACGGCGGCCAGCAGCACGGCGACCTCGGCGGTGAACCACGCCTCGGCTTCCGAGCGGTTGCGCGGGTGCTCGGGCGAGGCCCCCTCCTGCGGCGTCTCCATCGCGATCCGGCTGAAGTGCGGGTGCAGGGCGAGGTCGGCGGCGTGCGCGGTGTGCAGGCAATAGTCAAGAAACCGGTGCATGGCGGCACGCCGGTCACCCGGCGAGTCGGCCTGCTCGGCCAGATCTGCGGCATAGGCGCGCAACAGGTCATGGAAGCTGTACCGGCCGTAAGCGTGCTCCGTGAGCAGATTGGCCCGGGTCAGTTCGGTAAGCAGCGGCCGGATCCGGCCCGGGGGTACCGCGGCGAGGCTGGCGGCCGCCCGGCCCGAGATGTCGGGGCCGGGATGCCGGCTCAGCAACCGGAACAGCCGCGCCGCCGCCGGGCTCAGCGTCCGGCACGACCACGAGAACACCGCCCTGACATCGGTCGCGTCGTCGCCGGCGTCGAAAGCGTCGAGATCGCGCAGCTGGGCAGCCACCTCGGCCAGGGTGAAACCCGGATGCGTGGCGGCCCGGGCGGCGACGATGGCCAGGGCCAAAGGCAGCCGGGCGCACCGGTCGACGATCGCTTCCGTGGCCGCCGGTTCGGCCGCCACCCGGCGCTGGCCGAGCCGGAGCGTCAGCATGTCTCGGGCCTCGTGCAGGCTGAGCAGGTCGAGGCGCAACGGCTGCGCGCTCTCGGCAGCGACCAGCGGGATGAGCTGATCGCGGCTGGTCACGATCGCCAGACAGCCGGGCGCGGCAGGAAGCAGCGGGCGCACGTGCCCCGCCTCACGTGCGTTGTCTAGCAGCACCAGCAGCCGCCTTCCGGCCACCATCGTGCGGTAAAGGTTGACCAGGCCGTCCAGATCGGAGGGCATCCGCGCCGCCGGAACGCCAAGCGCCTCAAGGAATCCGTGCAGAGCCCACTGCGGCTCGACCGCCGAATCGGCCGGGTCGAACCCGCGCAGATTCACGTAGAGCTGGCCGTCGGGGAACCGTGCGGCGTTGCGGTGCGCCCAGTGCACGGCCAGCGTCGTCTTGCCGACCCCTGCCGTGCCCGACACCACTATCACGCCACCGTTTCCGGCCAGATCGTCCAGAGTGGACATTGCCGCATCGCGTCCGGCGAAGGTGGGCACCGCCGAGGGAAGCTGCGCCGCCACAAGCCACTGCCCGGCCGGCGCCGGTGCGTCGATGGCTGTGTCCTGGCGCACGATCGCCGCCTCCAGGTCCCGCAGTTTCGAGCTCGGGCCGACGCCGAGCTCTTTGCCCAGCGCGTCGCGCAGCCGCCGGAAGGCGGCGACGGCATCGCCGGGACGGCCGCTGCGGTACAGGGCGAGCATGAGTTGCGCGTGCACCTGTTCGTCGAGCGGGTGTTGCCGCGCAAGGCGTTCCAGCTCCGGCGCCAGCTGCGCGTGCTCGCCCAGCGACAGCCGCGCCTCGGTCAGGTTCCGCTCAGCTCCCCAGCGCAGGCGCACCAGGTGTTCGGCCTGTTCCTCCAGCCGGGTCAGCTCGGCGAGGTCGGCAAGCGGCTGGCCACGCCACAGCGCCACGGCCGCCTGCAAGCAGGCGACCCGCTCGGCCGGGTCGGTGGCTCGCTGCGCAAGCTGCACAAGCCGCTCGGCGGCCTGCACGTCGACGGCGTCAGGCCCCATGTCCAGCAGATACCCGGGCGGGCGAGCCACGATCGTGCCGGCCCCGCCGAGCAGGCCACGCAGGTAGGAAACGTGACGCTGCAACGTGTTCAGCGCGGTGGCCGGTGACCGATCGCCCCAGACGACGTCGATGAGCCGGTCGGTGCTCACCACCCGGCCCGCATGCAGAGCCAGGGTCGCGAGCACGGCCCTGCGGCGCAGGCCGTTGACGGCCTGCGCCTGGCCGGCGACGATCACCTCCACCGGCCCAAGTAGCCTGATCCGCAACCCCTGGCTGACCCCGTCCAGCACCCAACCAGGCTACCGACCCGATTCGTCCTCGTCGATCCGATCGTCGGGCAATGGACACGAGACCACTCATTGCTTGTTGACGAAGGTCGCCCGCAGCGAGGCCAGGGTCTGGTCGTCCATCGGGAGATCCAGACCGAGGATATCGAGCAGATCGGCAAGCTTGAACACCTTGCCGTAGGGCTGATCGTCGTTGAGCAGGTCGAACATTTCGCCGAAGTGGCGCACTCCGACCCGCAGCCACGTGTAGAGCAGGAACATGACGGCGTCGGCCGGCCAGTCGTCGTTGTGTTTTTTGAGCAGGTCACCCAACGTCGGCGGGGTGATCTTCGCCGCTGCGCTGGCCACCAGCTTGCGGATGTTTTTCTCCAGATCCGCGTCGGCGGCGAGCTTGGCCAGCCGCCGGGTCAATTCCTCCTCATTGCCGATCAGGCTCTGGATGAAATCGCGAAAAGCCGTGTCCCTGTCCTGTACGCGGGTCAGCTTCGGGCGATCGACACCGCCCTGCTCCTCCAGGCCACGTTTGAGCGAGGCCGGCAGATTGTGAAGCTCTGCGAACGGGTGGATGGCGAACTCCAACAGCGCCCGCCACGTGCCACCGGCCAGCATGGTCTTGGCAGCGCGGTCGCTTTGCCGCCGGTCGAACACCACTCCGGTACCCGCCCTCGTCTTATCTGAGACGATCTTGCGTTCCAGCATGATGGTGCCGATCAGCTCGCCCACCGCCTCGCCGAGCTTGCGCGCATGATGGGGTGCCGCTGCCGCCAGGGCGTCGACGCCGCGCTCCATCACGTCGGTGATGCCCAGGTTCTTGAGCTCGTTCCAGTTCCTTATCCCGATGCGCTCGAAAATCATCTCCAGGTAATCCGCCACGGCGGGCACCGACTTGACGCCGTCGCGCAGTTTGCTGGTGACCGTGCCGGACATCCGCTGGTTGTACTTGCGCACGATCTTGGATGGGTCCTGCGGCGGCGGGCCGCTGGCCGGCACCAATTCCTCGCGCAAGTCCCGGGCGATGTCGGCGATCTCGTTGCCGGTGGTCTCCACCATCCATTTGAGGGTCTGCTGCTGCTTCTTAACCCAGTCCTCGATATTTTTGTCCCAACGGGACCGGTAGGCCCAGTCGAGATAAATCACGACGAATACCACGACCAGAAAGCCTGTGCCTGCGTACTGGCTGAACTTGTTGAGCTGCTCGGCTATCAGCTTGGCGTTCTTGTCGGTCAGCACCACACGCAGCGAGCGGATCACCCCAGCGATCCGCACCAGCGCGACCCTGACCTTGTTGAAGACAAGGATGGCTTGGTACCCGTTCTTGGTTACGTGATTCAGGATCAGCCGAGGTGCCTGATTGATCGCGCGCTTCACGCGTTCGTCGGTCTCGGACAGATAGTGCTCGGCCGCGCCACCGCCGAATCCCTCGAACACCCCGTGGATGAACTGGAACACCAGGTTGTCGTTCTTCGGGACCAGGCTCATCGCAGCCGCGATCAGCTCGGCCATCAGGATCCGGCGCGCGGCGGCCGCCGCGTTCTTGGCGATGGCACTGCCGACCGCGTGCGTGACAAGCGTTTTCACCAGACTGCGGGCGACGTTCGTCATCACGACCGGCACGCCGACCACCCCGCCGGTCATCACGATGACCCCGCCCCAGGTCACCAGAGTGATGAAGGGCAGCATGCCGGCCGTGTTCTCGTAGATGTCGGCTGCTAGGGCCCCGACCTCGTTGTCGGTCAGCCAGTCGGTGAGCTGGATGACCGTCACGTGCTTGGTGTCGGGGTTCCACTCGTACACATCGAAGCGAGGCGACACCCCGATGACCTGGCGGCCGCTGACCATCATGCCCTGGGTGAGCACGTAGCGCCGCTTTCCCAGATTCTTGTCGTCGCACCACGCTATGAGCTCGTTGAGCCGGTCCTTGATCGGGCCGGGCTGGCTCTGGCTGGCCTCTTCGCGCAGCGCACCGAGAAAGAGCTTTTCGCGGTCGGGAGCGACGGCCGGGGCCGTCACAGTCAGCTCCATCGGATAGCTCTGGTCGGCGAAGAACACGTCCATGAACGCGTCCAGCCACTCCGAATCGTTGCGGTACTTGAGTTCCTCGTCGCCGTAGTACCAGCGCACGTAGGCCTTGTAGTCCACGGAGTGACGCTTGTCCAGGCTTTTCCGATAGTCGATTTTGCCGTAGGTCATCCTGGGCGGCTCGCCCGCTCCGTCGATCGCCCGGAATATCACTGCCTCGACCGGGAACCGGATACCGCCGCCGGGAGGCGGAGCGCCCGCGCCGGCGAGGCTAAACATCAGCTGCACGGTGAACCTCGGTGGCCCGAAAGGGTTGCCCCGCGGCGGCTCCATGAGCAGGCGGTAGAGGAACTGGGCGTGCGGCAGGTCGATGAGCAGGTAGGTGTCGCCCTCCTTCATGACGAATTCGGTGAAGCACTCCTTGAGATACTCGTCGCTGAGCTTGGAAGGCTGGAACTGCCTGTCCTGCGTGTTCAGCGGCGCCTTCTCCCGCCACTTCTGGTAATAATCGCCGCCTTCGTCGCGGCCCACCTTCTTGCTGTCGTGGTAGGTGGCGTTGGTGTAAAGGTGTTCGCGAAACTCACGATCGCGTCTCTCGAGCTGCTGCGGTATCGGCACGTTCTTGACATTGACCTCGTACTCGCGCCGCGGCGGCGTGTAGTCGAGGACGAACGGGAAGCGGAACAGGGCCTGCTTCCCCGCTGCCATGTCGTCCCACACGAGATCGACCCGGTTGGCGATCGCCGAGAACTCGTAGGTGCGCGTCTGAGCCATGGTCTTGTCGTCGGCCGTCCGGCTGCCCAGGCTGGGCTGGACCGTGATCAGCCCACCAGGCTTGTCGATCGGGATGTTGGCGTGGGCCACGATGCGGTTGCGGCCGAACACCCGGCCGTCGGGCAGGGTCACGTCGTCGTTCTTGTTCTCGACCAGCAGCACGTACTTGACCAGCATTCCCAGCCCGAACAGCCGGCTCAGCTCGTCCTTGTGGTTGGCCCAAGCCTTCGGCAACAGCCGGGGGTCGAATCGGTTATACAGCCGGCGATCGAAGCGGTGATAGGTACCCGCATAAAGGTTGAGATCTTCGATTGGCACATAGGCCAGCTCCGGTATGCCCGGCAGGTCGTGGTTTTTCAACCACAGCAACAGCTGCCGAGCAAGCTCGGCGAGTTCTTCGCCGAGCTTGTCGTCCTTGGTGGCAGTCATCTCAGTTCGTCACTTCAGCTCGTTCAGCGAGGTGTTGATGGTGATGTCGAGCGCGCTGACAGGCGTGTACTCGTGCCACGACGCGATGCGCTGCCCCCGCTCGGCGGCCTCGACCGCTTCGGGGGACGGATCGTTGCCATTGCTGCTCGTGCCGGGGATGCCGGGGTAGTTGGTCGCGGCGTAGGCCCGGATCTCTTGGGCGATCGTGAGATACGGGTGATTGCCCAGCTCGCCGTCCAGCGTCCCGGTTTCGAACAGGCGCGTGAAGCTCTCCTCGAATCCGGGCCGCACGGTGAGCACGACCCGCGCCGCGCCGCCACGCAGGAAGGATTGATGAATACTGTCGGGGTGGTGCATGAAGCGTTTCATCGAGTGATTACGCGGGTGGTCCCAGAAGTAGGGGTAGATGAAGAACAGCACGCTCTCCCACTCGATGGCCTGGTGGAGGAACTTGATGAACTCGCCGACTCCCATCGCCTGCGCCCATTCCTGAATGGTCAGGCGCGACGGCTCCAGTGTCGCCAAACCGTCTCCCCCGCCGTAGAGCCGGGAGACCTCGCTGGGCATCAGATCGAAGGCAGGACCGAAGATCCACTTCAGCGTGGTCTTCATGATCTCCTCGCGTTCCATCCGGCGCAGTGTCAACGGATCCCACTGACCGATCTCCTCAGCCAGCTGTCCGCGGCGCTCCTGCAACTCCTGGCGCTCCAGCTGCCACCGCTCCTGCGCGGACTTGCGCATCGCCGCCCACGCGCGCTGCTGCCAGGCGCGCCAGCCGTCGAGGTTCTGCGCGATGTCCAGGGTCGCCTTGGCGTGCCCTGCCTTCACGCCCTCGCTGAACATGACGATCACCACGTGCCCGGTGCGGTCCTTGAGATAGTTCAGATCTGTTTCGTACGAACGCATGGTGTCGTCGTTGTGACCGATGGGGCCGGCGCCCGAGTCCACCACGTTGTAGTGCCCGCCGGTGTAGAGGTGTACGAAGGCACGGAACCAGCCGCCCGTGACGTAGTAGCCCTCCGGGATGTCGAACTCCAGCGTGTCGTAACGCTCTTGCTCAGCCTCGTCGTCGGGGCGGTACGGGTAGGCCAGCTGCTGCTCCAGCTGACGGGTGGCGGGATCGGGCGGCTCGACCTCGGCGCCGTACTGCGACGCGAGCGACTGCCACTTGTCCAGCGTGATGTCGGCCGGGGTGAGCGGGAACGTGAACGGCAGTCCGAGACGGTGGTCGATGCGCCGCAGTTCATCCACATTGGACAACAGATCGATGCCCGGCGCGGGCACCACTATGTCGTAGGTGAGGCGCAGGCCGTACCGGTAAAGATCCACCTTCCAGTCGCGAATCATCTGATGCAAATCGATGCGCATGGCGTTGTTATCGCTGGGGTTGGTGATGGTGCGCACCGCCTGGTCCTCCACACCCGCCTGTTCCTTGACCGTGAGCGTGACCTTGTGCTCCTTGCGCGAGCGCGACGAGGCCTTGCGGGTCACCTGGATCGAGTGGTTGCGGCTGTCCTTCTTGGTGGTCTCGTCGCCAGAGGTCGAGTTGTACCCGACAGTCGCGCTGGCCGACGCGAAACCCCAGCTACCCGAGGCGGTCGCCTCCATGCTCAACGCCGAGGAGTGCCTGGCCTGGGTCTCGGTCGCGCTGGCGAGCTCGGTGTTCTCGGTCATACCCTCCTCTTTGGACTGTTCGAACTCCTCGCTGACCACCTTCTCGAAGCTGACCTCCCGACTGGACCACTCGCGGTGGATGAGCGTGATGGTCTCCGCGGGCGCCAGGCCCACCGAATGCACCAGCTCGCCGCGGATGATCCCGGCCGGGGTCATGTCGATGCGCTCCAGGTGCAGGCGGCCGATCGGCTCGATCTTCATCCGCTCCTCGAAGCCGTCGGTCAGATCGTCGGTCCAGTCGGTCGCATCCTCGCTGGTATCGATCACGACGTCGGCGAAGCCGTCCCAGTCGACGGCCGCGAGGTTGGAAAAGTCGATCCTCAGACCGGCCACCTGGCGGGCCAGAGCGCCGATCGTGTCCGCGCGGGCCGGGTTGCCCACCCGCGCCCATTCCATGGCCGCGCCGAAGCTGGTCCTCAGGCTCGCGGCGCTAAGCCGCGGGTCCTCGACGGGCAACACGGGCGGTGTCATCGACACCACCCCACGCGCCAGGACGGTCGATGGTGCGGCGGCGATCGCGGTGACCGGAGCCGCGGTGATGATCCCACCTCCGCCCAGCTTGGCCCGCACATGCGCGGCGTAGTCCGCGGCGAGTTGATTGGCCTGGGCGCGCAATGCGGTGCGCACCGACCGCCGGTAGGCGGCGATCGCCCGTCCGGCGCCCGCCACCCCCTGCTTCGGCGTTGCGGCGAGGGTGCTCCACCCGGAACGCGAGGCGCCGCCGCGGGCGACCACCTCGCGCATGGCGTTGAGTGCCGCGATGATGGGCTCGTGCTCGCCCGGGTTGAGGGTTGCCTTGACGGCGTCGATCTCGGCCTGCGAGGTGTGCAGCGCGTTGGTGAACACCACCTTTTCCAGCCCGCGCATGCGCCTTCCTACCGCGCCGCTCTCCTCGTCGGCCGCGCTGGGCCGGATCGGCGCGTAGGTCACTTTGTTGATGCTCCGACGGTAGCCGGTTGCCATGACAGATCTCCTTGGTTCGTCATATCGATGAGGCGCAACCGTGGCACCGGCCTTGGAAAGTGCGCTGAAACATCGCTGAAATCGGCCCCCGCCGCGCACCCGATGGTCCCCTGACTCAGCCGCCCTGGATCCGCCCGAGCAGGCAATGCACACGCTGACGGCGCTCCGGTGTCGGGTTATGGACGGCCGTCGAGTCCGATCCAGCACGACCGCTGATGCGTAACCCGCTGGCTGCGACCCGGTTGGCCTGGCATCATCGCTGGGTGATTGCCGTACCTGCCGCCCCGGACTCGCTGACGCAGCTGTCGTGGGAGGCCGACGAATATGTGCTGGGACGCATCGACAGCTCTCGGCTGCCGATGATTGCCGCACAGGCGCTGGCGCGCGGGACAGACAGCCCAGCCTTGCGCGAGCTGGCTGGGCTGGGCCGCGCCGAAGTAAGGGAAGCACGCGACCTCTTCGTGATCGCCATGGCTGAGCTGGGCCAGCCATTGCGCGAGCCGGAGGTTGTGTTGTGGCATCGCGCGTCGCAGGCCGCGCAGGGCCTCCTGGACGGTATCCGCGATGCCGGCGACGCCATTGGCGAAATTGCATGGCTGCTGTGCAATGCAGACGGGCAGCACGGCGAGCTGGCAACCGACTTCGAAATGCTGCTCATCGACTGGGACGAAAGCCCGGCCGGGCGCGCCGGCATCGCCAAGGACTCGGAACAGGCATGCCGGCGGCTGCTTGATGTGGCCAAGACCATTGGCACGCAACCTGTCTGACGACGGCCCTCGCCGAGTCGGCTGTCACTGGCCTTCCGGTGTGGTGGTGCCCATCCATAGGCTGTCGCGGGCGCGGGTGATCGCGACGTGTAGTTGCTGGCGGGCCAGGGGCAGGCGGTCTGCGGCGTCGGCGGACTGTTCGGCATTCTTGAGGTGCCGGTCGTGGTGAGGTAGGAAGACGTGCCGAAATTCCAGGCCTTTGCCGCGTTGCACGGTGCCGATTTTGATTCCTGGGGTGGGGGTGCCGTCGTAGCGGTCCAGTGGGGTGTGGGTGATGCCGGCGCGGGACAGCTGTTTGCGGTAGGTGTCGACATCGTCGTTGGTCAGGCACAAGACCGCACTGTTGGCCAGATCGTCGGGGTTCAGCGCGGTGATGGCGGAAAGCATGACAGTGTCATGTTCGGTGCCGCTTTGCGCGCGGGCGAGGATGACATCACCGGCCGTATAAGAGTTGTGCAGCTGCGGGCGGCCGGAGGCAACGGTATCGTCGATGTCTTCCACTTCATGCCCCGACAGGACCTCCAGGCCGGTTTCCAGGATGCGTGAGCCGTTTCGGTAGTTGACCGTCAGGACTTCCGCACGGCCCCGCACGGTGAAGCCTGCGTCGGCCAGCCGGTATCCGCCCGGGTACACCGTCTGCCGGGCGTCGCCAATGAGCAGCAGGCCGTTGGGCCGGTCCCCGACGAGCCGGTGCGCGATACGGACACCGGTGAGGGTCAGGTCTTGGACCTCGTCGATCACGACGGCACCGACGCCGGTTTCCGCTTCGCGGTCCAGTTCCGCCAGAGCCATCAGCAGCAGGTCGGCGTGGTCGTGTAAACCCTTGGCGGCCAAGCGTTCCTGGTAGTCGGTGTACAGATCCCACACGTCGGCACGGGCCGCACGCCCCAGTGGGACCCGCCGTCCGGGGCGCGGCCGGACGGCGTACTCGTCAAACGTGGTCAGGCCTTGGCCTTTGATGACGTATGTGATTTCGTCGCGCCAGTAATGTGGCGGCAGCGCACTGTCACGCAGCTGGCAGGCGAGCAGGGCGTAGCTGAACTCGCTTTCGGCCTTGCGGGCATTTAGGTGGTAAGGCAGTCCGCGCCGATCCAGAAGATTGCGGGCCCAAGCGTGCATGTTGATGCATTCGACACGCCCGGCAAGGTCGGGCCGCATCCTGTGGATCAGCTGCTGGTGGACTTTCGGCAGGCTCGCCACATACGTGGTCAGCAGGATAGTGCCGGTGCTGGACTCTGCCAGGTGCAGGGCGCGGTGCAGGCCCACGACGCTTTTGCCGGTGCCCGCGGCGCCGGTGATGCGGGCGGGACCATTCCAGTTGCGGCGCACCGTCTTCAGCTGCGCCGGGTCGAGGAACGTCATCCACCGTTCCATCGGCAGGGCAAGTTCGGCCCGCAGCGCCGCATGCGCGACGGTGTCCACATCGAACAACGTACCCGCAGTGAACTCGCCCTCCGGAAGATGCGCTTGCCGGGTAACGTCGAATTCGTCAATGAGCATTTCTGGGTACACAGACTCGAGGATCGCCGCGATCGATTCGACATCGGCCGGGGCCAAGCGTTGGGGCCGGCCGATCATCTGGGCCAGCAGCTCGGTGATTCCCGCCAGCCGGATCTGGCCGAACGCCTCATCGACCCGGTGGTTGGCGAAGACCAGGAATCCGTGCACCCCAGCCGGGGCGAGCCCGGCGGCTTCCAGAGCATCCTGGATGGGCCGCATCATCGCCCGCAGCTTGCTCACCTCGCCATCACGGTTCTCGCTGCCAGCCAGCAGGTGCCCGCCGGTGATCTGCGGGGCATCGCGCCACACCTTCACATCGATCACGAATACGCCTGCCGGGCCGACAGCCAGAACGTCCACATTGGACGATCGGGTGCCCGGCCAGGCGCGGTCGAACAGCAGCCGCCAGCCCTGCTGCTCCAGCATCTGCAACGCGCGCGCTACCTGACGTTCGCCGTCCGCACCCGCGCGGAACCGCCCTGACCTGTCCCTCGTCGCATGAAACTGGCGCTCCAGGTCCAACGCCAGCAGTGCCAGCCGCTGTGATTCACGGCTCGCAGAACCCCCTGCGGTCGTCACACACCACCCCCGGTCACGTGGCGTGTTCGCGGCACGCCGGACAGCAACATATGAGAGTACGCCGATGGTAGCGGGTGCTGGCGACATGGGTAAGGATGTATGCGTGACACCCGGCGTAATCACCCTTGCTGACGGCAGACTGCTGAGCTGGCATGAGTTCGGAGACCCAGACGGATCCCCGGTTCTCTACACCGCAGGCACACCGGTATCGGGCCTGGGCGGAGCCTGCTACGACCAGACCGCGCGGGCAGCCGGCCTGCGATGGATCTCGCCGGACAAACCCGGCTACGGCGCCTCGGGTCACCAGCGCAGGCGCAGCCTGGCCAGCTGGAGCGATGACCTCCTCGCGCTGGCCAGTCATCTCGGTCTGGGCAGGTTCGCGCTGGCCGGTGAGTCCGGCGGTGCCCCGTTCACGTTGGCCGCTGCGCATCGGCTTGGCGACCGGGTCAGTGTGGTCGCTCTCATCGCCGCGGGCGGACCGATGGGCCCGGCCGAGCGAGTGGGCATGACGAGCAGCGCCCGGGTCATGAATTGGTTCGCCAGGAATGCGCCTGCGCTCAACACGTTCCGTGTGGCAGCGATGCGCCGGGCCCTGGTCAGCCCGAAGAACCTGCAGCGAGCCATACACGATGTCGGCGTCGATCGCAGCGCCGAGGTCATGTCAGTGCTCGCCTCATACGTCAAATAGAGCACAGCCAGCCAAAGACCTCGATCGACCTCGGGTCAAAAGGCTATATCCAGGGGCCGTTGTGAGACCGGGCCGCGGCGACCGTGTTCGTTCATCTCGGCACGCGACGCCGTACCAGAAGAAGCATCGCCAGCCCAAGCAGCACAGCGATCAGACCACTTCCAACAATGCTTGCCACTGCCCGGCCGGTGACCGGAAGGTCGGTGCATCCAGCGGGTTTGCCATAGGCATGGACGACAATCGTTCGATCGATGTCGCCTTCGACCGGCCCGCCGCGGAATACCCCCACCGTGGAGCCATGAACGTGTTCCGTGCGCGAGGCGCCTAAATCAACAAGGACCGGGATGCGCACACCGCCGGCGTCGATGAAGTACTCGCGTATGTCGCCCAGGCTGGTGATGGTCACGGCGGTGCCGTCGCACGAATCCACTAACGACACCGTGGTCTGGAACGGCCCGGAGCAGGCGGCGGGCCTCCGGTAGACGTGGGTGGCGAACTCCGCGTAGTCGTCCGGTCCGACCAGCAGCTGGAACGTGACAGTCTCGCCTTCGCTCAGTCCCGCGACTTGACCTACGGCAGTGGCGTTGCTTTTGAGCCAGGCCAATGGTTGAGCGGTCTGGCCGCGGACAGCGACCCACCGCTGGTTCGCCGACGCATTGCTGCTCACCTCGGCCCGGACGCCGTAACAGTGGTCGATGAGCCGGGTGGACAAGCCCGCGGTGCCGCAGCCGACTGGCTTGCGGTAGACGTGGTTGGCGTAGAAGGCTCTCACGCCGTCAGCCAGGTCACGGTACACGCCGATTACCGCGTCGGCTGGAACCGAGGTGGCGTCCAACCACGACCGTCCGAGCGGCACGATATGCACGGCATCGTTGATGGTGACGACATACCCGGGCGTACGCGGAGTCGACTGGTTGGTGAGTTGGACGAAAACCGAATCGAAGCAGAAGTCGTCGAACTCCGCCGACAGGTCATCACCCGTGCAGCCGACGCCGTCCAGGTACTTGATGGTCGCCTCCACCGTGCCGTCGATGGACACGGTTACCGCCAAGCCGTCGTGCGCCGCGATCGCGAACGGACCTGAGTATGCAAATCCTCCGGCAGGTGTACCGCCCCGGCTGATCCGAACCTCAGAACCCAAGGGCGCGTTCGACGACTTCGCCTGAACATACCCGCACATGTTGCTCAGCTCGAGATTCGTCGGCTCCGCGACGGCCGGCGACGCTGCACCCCACACAAGAGCAGCCGCAACTGCCCCCACCCATCCCCACCTCATCACCACGCAAGCCTGCCCTCACCGCTGTCTAATGTCCATCGATATTCAGCCACATCCCTGCCATCAGAGGGTCTTCGGTGGTACGCGGCACAACCTCTGGGGGCGACCGCTTTACGCGGCCGCCCGGCTCAACTCAGAACTGGGCGGTACAGTACCTGTTGCCGTTCGACAGCACACAAGCCTGGACCCGATAGGTGTAGGACAGCATCGGAGACCAGACCACCCGGTCGGGAGTCTCAACGAGTTTCCTCCACTTGACAAGGCAAAAGCCTTCCCCGCAACCATAGATCTCCACTCGCCCCGGGACGCCAAAGGTGTTGGTGTACCGGGCCCATGCGGCCCCGCACGATGGCGAGTACCGCAGCTCGAGTGCGCCGGCGATCTCCGGCCAAATCGTGTGGAGAGTCCAGATCTGGTCCTCGGGTTGGTCACATCCGGTGCCGTGCGGGTCCGAGCCATTGCACGCCGTATACAAACACGTGCCCGCCAGCGCCGGTGTGGGCGCGACAATGGTCGTCGCGAAAACCGTTGCAAGTAATGAGAGGGTTATACCGAGTTTTACTCGCCATCGCATCGCTGCTTCTCCCCGTCCGTCGAATGTCCGATATCGAATGAAGGGCCCCGTATCGATGTGTGAAACGATGCTGGCGAATACTTCGACGCCTGTCAAGTCCGTGATTGTCTCGCGCGACTGCTACGCCAACGCCTTTGCCGGCATCGGGAACAGGAAGGCTGATCTATTTGGTCGCCTGAAGTCCTGCAAGGACGTCATGCGATCGGCCAGGCTGGAAGGGAATGCAGGGCACTCGGATGTTCATATATCGCCGATAGCATTCGGCTCTGACCGAAGTGCGTTACGCCGTCGCGCCCTGGCGCGCCTGGCGGGTGCGCAGTCTCGGCAGCGCCGCGAGCGCCAGGGCGAGCAACGCACACACGCTACCGATGAGGAACAACACCAAGGGTGCGGGTTTGGACAGGCCGACCCATTCCCACATCGGATCCCAACGTGGTCGCGGCGTGCTTAGGTGGCGGGGTAAGGCACTGGACACCCCGAACGTCACAGCGAAGATCCATGCGAGCATAGCGATCGTGTAGAAGAAGGTGACCATCACCTGCACGGCCATTCTGTTTTGGGTACGGCGGCTGGCCCACCCGAAAACCATCCATCCGGCGGCCGCGGCCAGCAGCCCGATGACAATCCCGGCCGGGTAGACCGGCCACGGTGTCGTGCGACCGAGGCTGACACTCAGGTCGGCGGAAGCGGTGGGGAGGGCTTCGACCTCCAAGATGAGCACGATGTCCTCGCGTGTGGCAGACATGGTGTAGCGCCGCGGTTCGCCGGTTTGCTGACATGTGGCACAGCCGGCCGTATCGACTGGCGTGGCTGGATATAGCGACCATCCGGCAGCGCGCAGACTGTCTTGTGCGGTCTGCATGATCTGCTGATGGTCTAGCGGAGGGGCGTGGAACACTGTCGCGGTGGTAGCGCCCGGCTGGTAGAAGGTGTCGAGCCCACGCAGGATTCCCTCGTCTTTCCTGAACGGGCGCCACGTCATGAAGAACAACGTGACGTCGCTCTCGATTTCGCTCGCGCGGTAATTGGGAAAGGCCTCGTGGAACGCGGCGAGGGTCTCCTGCGCCGTCGGAAGCGGGCGCGCCGTTGCCCACCCCAGACGCACCCCCACCGCGCCGGCGAAAAGTCCACAAAGGACAGAGGCGAGCGCGGCCCATGCCACCACGGTGCGGCTCGCGGGACGGCCGAGCCGCGCGCGAAGGCCGTGGCGCACCAGGTTGAACCCCTCGGGCCAGGTGGGCCGGGTCCGCCCAGGCGGTGCCAGCTCCAGCAGCGTGCCCACGATCTCATCGGCGCGGGCACGGCGGAACGCAAGTGGGTAACACAGCAGCAGACGGCGGTAGCGGCGCTCCAAACGCGACACTGTTAACTCCCTTAGGCCAGGCGAGGGTTGACGGCACGCAAACGCGCCTCGGCCACCGTCGCGAGCTGCCGCAGCCGCGCGGTCTCCGCCCGCAGCGCCTCAAGGCCGGCGCCGGTCAGGCTGTAATAGCGGCGCAGCCGGCCCTCAGCGATCTCGTCGCGCACGTGCTCGACCAGACCCTGTGCGACGAGCCGGTCGAGGGCGGCGTACAACGTACCCGGCAACAACTTGACCCGATCTCCGGAAAGCTCGGCCACATCCCGGATGATGCCGTAGCCGTGCCGTGGCCCATCGGCCAGAACGGTCAGCACCAGAAACGTCGGCTCGCGCATCTCAGCCATGCGACCAACATATATTGGTTGTCAATATATGCGCAAGGCTCAGGTCCTCCTCCCCGTCAAGCGCCGGGGTGCTTTCTGCCGTCGCGGTTACATCGACACCGAGATGTAGGGGCGCAGTTCGAAGGCGCCGAAGCGGGCGGTGGGGTGCCGGGAGGCGATCTCGATAGCCTGGTCGAGATCCTCGCATTCGAGCACGCTGTAGCCGGCGATCTGCTCCTTGGCCTCGGCGAACGGACCGTCCGTGATCAGTAGCTCGCCGTCGCGTACCCGCAATGTGGTGCTCGCCCGCGGCAGGGTGAGCCGGCCGCCGCCGATGAGGATGCCGCGGGAGTTCATCTCCTCGTCCCACGCGGTCAGGTCACGGTCGTCGTCCGGGCTCAGCGCTGCCTCGCCGTCGTCCCAGGCGTTGAGCAGAGCTTCGTCGATGTAGTGGATGAGCATGTATTTCATGGTTCTCCTCCTGGTGAGTCAGAGCCGTTCGCTCTCGCCGAGCTATGTCACCGGTTCGACGAAACGGGAGGGCCGATATGGACAGGGCTCGGAAAAGATCTTCGCACGCTCACCTCCGAGCCAGATTCGCGATCTCTCCCGCCGAAAGCGCCTTCGCCTGCGCCCGCACCTCGTCTATCGCGCCCGCGAAGAAAGCACCGTCCATAGATCGTCCTATGTGGAAGATGCCGGCGGAGGCCCACGAGATCGCGGCGGCGGAGGCTTCCAGACGTCCGTTGACATACAGCAGCATCCGGCCTGCGGCCTTGTCGAAAACCGCCGCCAGATGCGTCCACACACCAGCCACGGGTGCGGTTGTCGACAGCAGCGTCTGCCAGCCCGTGTCGCGGGCGTCGGCGGTCGGGATGATGAAGGCCCAGCGGCGATAATCGGGGTGATACTCCAGATAGAACGCGCCGCGCGCGGCACCGTCCTGGCTCGCGATCACCCGGTAGCCGGCCGTGGAGCCGAGCTTGACCCACGCGGAGACCGTGTAGGAGCTGTTGGTGTACAGGGCGGGCCGCGGCACGTCCACCGACTCTGTTCCGCCCAAAGCGAGCGCTCCGCCCGCCCGGCCCGCCCGGTCGCCGGTCCAGCCGATCAGCTCCGGGCGCGGGTCGCCGTCGCCGGCGAACCACGACTCGTCGCCAGAGTGCCCGCCCAGCGGCCACAGCCCGGCGAGCGGATCGGCCATCGCCGCCAGCTCCGCCGCGCCCAGCGCCCGGTCGTAGGCGCGCACATCGCTTATCCCGCCGGCGAACCAACCGCCCGATATCGATCGTCCTATATGGAATGCGCCCGACGAGGCCCACGAGACGGCCGAGGCGGAGGCCTCCAGGCGGCCGTTGACATACAGCAGCATGCGTCCGGTGACCGCGTCGAAGACCGCTGCCAGATGCGTCCACTCACCGGCGGCCGGGACCGCCTGGGAGGTAAGGGTTTGCCAGCCGGAGACAGCGGAGTCGGCGGTCGGGACGATGAACGCCCACCGGTCGAACGCGGGGTGGTACTCCAGATAGAAAGCGCTTCGCACGGCGCCATCCTGGCTGGCAACGACACGGTAGCCGCTCCTGTCCGAAAGCGACACCCAGGCGCTCACCGTGTATGACCCTTGCGTGGCCAGGACTGCGGACGCCGTCGACGCTTCGGCGGACACGCCGTCACCGCGGAAGGCGGCATTTGCCGGTGACCGGCCGGCACCGCCCAACGCCCCGCCGCCTGCCCTGGCGTGTCGCGCAGAGCCCGACGCATCGTAGGCCAAGGTGCCCGACCAGTCATCAAGCCGCCACCAGCCAATTGGGTCGGTCGCCGGCCTTTGCCAACCGGTCAGGGTCGTGAGCACCCGATAATACGCTGCCTTCGCGGAGAGCCCTTCGTCGAAAAGGGCTGCCGCTCCCCATCCCGGATAATTATCTGGTACCCAGGAGTGTGCATCCGTGAATCCCCACGTCGTGATCGACCGACAGCGCGGCACCGCCAGGCATGCGGAGACCGCCCAGCCATAGACGTCGGCCTGCCTGGTCAACCGGTCAGCGTTGGCGGGCAACGGCATGCGCACATCCAACTCGGTGACCGCCACGTCGAGGTCGAGCACGGCGAAGCGGCGCATCGTGTCGGCGAGCCCGGAAAGCCTTGTGGTGTCGAGCTTGTGGGTTTGAAAGCCGATCCCGTCAAGCGGCACGCCCTGCGCCTTGAGACTTGTGACGAGGGCGAAGAGCCCGCGTGCCTTGGCCGTGCCGCCCTCGGCACCGTACTCGTTGAGGTACAGCTTGGCCGTCGGATCGGCGACGCGCGCCCAGCGGAAGGAGTCCGCGAGGTAACCGGGGCCGAGGTTGTCGAGCCAGAACCCGGGCCGCAGCGTGCCATCCTCGGCCAGCGGCTCGTTGACCACGTCCCAGATCGCCACGCGTCCGCGGTAGCGGGTCACCATCGCCTCTATGTGCGCCTTGAGGATCGCGCGCAACTGGTCGGCCGTGAACCCGCCCGAGGTGAGCCAGGCGGGCAGGGAGTGGTGCCATACCAGGGTATGGCCGCGGATCGTTTGCCCGTGCGCCGCGGCGAAATCGGCGAGGCGATCGCCGCCAGAGAAGTCGTACTGGCCTCGCACCGGCTCGACCCGCGCCCACTTCATGTCGTCTTCTGGAGTCACAGTGCTGAACTCCGCGCCCAGTTTCGCCTGGTAAGCAGCGTCGTCGCGGAGTGGACCGGTCGCCACGGCCGACCCGATCAGCACGCCGCGGCTCGTCGCGGCATCGCGCAAGGTGGTCGCGGCGGCTGCGGCACCTGGTGGGTGGGGAGCCAGTGTGCCGAAGATGGCCGTGACCACCAGGCCAAGCAATGCCGACCTGACGACTGCGAAGCGAAAGCTCATGGCAGGCAAATCTATCGTGCACGCCGACTCGCCGGGGGACACCCTGAGCCCACGGCTCAGGGTGTCCCCGGCTACTCCGGCAAACCACGAACTGGGGGTGCTACCTGGCGATCAAGCGGCGCAAGCTCTGCTGCGGCTACGGCGAGCAGGATCGCGGCGAGCCCGGCGAACGTCACGTTGCGCAGTGGTTCCCAGGAGAGAATCCAAAATGGAGCGCGGGAGAAACCGTCGGGCGAGAAGTCCCACGCGATGTAGTACAGGATGTTCCATCCGACGGTGTAGTACAGGCAGGGCAGCAACGCCAGGAACCCAGCTGCCGCACCTGCGGACACCGCTGTTTTCTGCCAAGGTGTCCTGCGCGCCAATAGGCGGCCGATCCGGGCGATCAGCAGCCACCCGCCGAACGTGCCCAGTAACGCACCGATGGCCATCAACCAGGGAACGGCCGCCGGCGTCTCCCGGCTGATGACGAGGGACCATCGAGTCAATGTCACACGCACATCGCCCTTGACAGCTATCCCTCCCACGCAATTCCGGCAGTTCGCAGGCGAGACAGCCCAGCCATTGGCGCGCAACGCTTGTAGGGCCTGCTCCGTCTGGATGGGCCCGTGCTCGTCCTCGTCGTACGTGTACCAGACACCGCCCGGCATTTCTTGCCCAAGCCGCGGGTCAGTGCCGAAGCGGAAGTCATATCGCTCACGCGAGTAGGGTTCATACCGCACCATGGAGCGGGCAATCGCGTCGGCCTGCGCATCGGAGGGCAACGGGCCTGCTGTCCAGTTCCAAGCCACCCAGGTTCCGAGCACGGCGCCGAAGACAGCCCCGGCCAGTGCGGTCGCGGCGGCGGCGATCCGGCTGAATTTGCCGGGGCGCAGCCGGAACCGGCAACGGATGCCGGACCAGACAACACTTAGCGCCGACCGCATCGTGGGCCGCCGCTGCCCTGGCAGAGACCCGTCAAGCAGCGTGGTGAGCATCTCCGCCCCCCGGCTGCGCCGATAGTGCCGGGGAAAGGCCAGCAGCAGCAACCGGAATCGTTTCGCAAGCGGGGTCATGCCGGGTTCCATGCCGCCTCACCGGCCTTTCGCGCCCGCAGCCGCGATTCGGCGAGATCGGCCGCATGACGCATCCGGGAAAGCTCGGCGGCAAGAGCGGCGGCACCTTGATCGTTGATCTCGTAGTAGCGGCGCAGCCGTCCACTCACGACTTCCTCGCGATTCACCCGCACCAGCCCCTCCTCGACCAGCCGGTCGAGTGAGCCGTATAGCGTGCCAAGGCTGAGTTTGAGCCGTCCGCTGGACAGCACGTGCACCTCTTCGATGAGCCCGTATCCATGCAGCGGTTTCCCGGCGAGGGCCGAAAGAATCAAGAACGTTGGCTCTCTCATCATCATGGCGACGATATTATGGTTACGAAGATATTTTGGCAAGGAGGATGTTCGGGGCATCTTCCAAAGCTTGGCGTGACGCGGCCGACGGGTCACTTCGGTGTGTTCCCGTCGGCCGCCGGCAACATCCGGCCTGGGCTCAGAACTCGACGACGATCGAGATTCCGAACCATTGTGCGGCTGTGCCCCAGCGCTGCAGGTAGTTGGTGGTGGCCCCGTGGCCGATGACGGTGCCTCTGGCGTGCACGGTCAGGCCGTCGACGGAGTAGACGTAGAACGGCCCGCCGGAGTCGCCGGGCCGGCTGGTCAGTCCGCCCTCGGTGGTAAGCAGGCCGGGGATGCATCCCTCGGGGACTTCCACAGAGCACAGGACCCCCGAGTAGCTGGTCGCGGTGTGCCCGCATTGCTCGAGGCTGGTGATGCCGCTGCGGCAGTAGTTGGGGTACCCGAGGACGGCATCGCCCGCCCCGGCCACGAATGCCGCGCTCTCCGCCTGGCCCGGGGCGCCGGTGTAGATGACGCCCTGGTAGGTGCTGCCACCGAGCAGCTCAATGTCGTAGGTGGGGAACGGCGCCCGCGAGACCACCAGGCCGAAGTAGTAACCGTCCGAGATCGAGAAGGCGGTCGCCAGGAACGGCGCGCAATGCCCGGCGGTGAGCATGAACCGCGCCCCGGACGCGGACTGGACGGTGAACCCGGTGGAACAGATGGTCTGCGTCCCCTGTGGCCGCCAGCCGGCCCCGCCCCAGTGCGGCTCCGGGTCGGCCAGCCGCCGAGACAAACCGGTAGCGCCGTATCTGATAGTGATGGTGGACCCGAACTTCTCGCGCACCGGGGCCATCACGTCGTACGGGGCATCGGTCTCGACAACCAGCGTGTCGTTGACCACGTTGTGGTGCCAGCCGTAGCTGTACTTCCTTGCGGCCGGGTGGAAATCGCGCGCCTGCAACATCGGCCCTATCCCGTCCAGCGTGGCCTGGGGCACGGTGCTGGTGTGGACCACCACCGACGTGTCGACCGCACGGAAGTCAGTCGCGCTCAGCGTGCTGCCCCGGCCGCTGGCGGGGATCAGCACACCGAACCCGCCGCGGGCCTGGTCCCAGTACACGCCGATCGCCCCCCGCGGTTCGGCGATCGCCTGGAGCTTTGCGTTGGTGGCAATCAGCTTGGCATCAGCGGCGACCCTCGACCCGGTCGGGCCGGCGGCCACCCGAGCGCCGCCGTCCGCGGAAACGGCCCCCGACGCCATCGCCGACGCCGGAGACACGGCCAGCACCAGCGCGCATGCCAGCCCGGCCGGAATCAGCCGGACACGTAATCTTCGCCTTCCTACTTGCATTGCCTCCTCCTCACCTAATCCCTACAAGGCGCGACAATCAAAAACACTGAAATTGTCGATGCCTGACGACGAGGCGAGTAGAGCAGGAGGCCTAACCTAATCAGCTAAGTGGAGACGGCGGCCTAACTTAATCGATAAACATGGTCTTCCGATGGATCCACGAAGCTACCGCCGGGATTCCATGAGCATCAAGGCATCGCTCATCGCTACCGGATTCCCTTCGGTGAGATCAAGCCAGCGTAAACTGCGAAACCGCACGGCGCGAGGACCCCATTGGGGACGACGCACGAACCGTCCGATTAGGATGGTCGAGGATCCGTTGGTGGACAGAGAATGCGCACTTCTTCTCCTCAGCTGTCGAGGCGGACGAGCATCTTGCCGGTGTTGGCGCCGCGGAGCACGCCGAGGAAAGCTGACGGGGCCTGTTCCAGGCCGTCGACGACGGTCTCGGCGGTGCGCAGGGACCCGTCGCGCAGCCAGCCGCTCGCCCGCTCGATCCACTCGGGGAACCGGTGGAAGTAGGAGGTCACTAGGACGCCGCGCAGGGTCATCTCCTTCCAGTACGCCTGGTAGAGATTGTCAGGACCGGGAACCGGGCCTTTCGCGTTGTACGAGCTGATCGCCCCGACGAGAGCGAACCGCGCGCCGGGCCTGGCGGCGGCGATCGCCGCGGCCAGGTGGTCGCCGCCCACGTTGTCGACGTACACGTCGATGCCCTGTGGTGCCGCTCGGGTGAGCTGCGCCGCGATCGGGCCGGCGTGGTAGTCGATGGCCACGTCGAAGCCGAAGTCGGTGGTGAGCTTCTTGGCCTTGTCCGGGCCGCCGGCCGAGCCGATCACCGTTGCGGCGCCTAGTAGGCGGGCGACCTGACCGGCGACGCTGCCGACCGCACCCGCGGCGGCAGAGACGAACACGACATCGCCGGAACGTATCGACGCCACGTCGGTCAGCGCCGCGTACGCGGTCAGGCCGGTGGTGCCGAGCGGGCCGAGGTATGCCTGTGGCGGCGCGGCCGTGACGTCCACGACGTTCGCGGCCGCGGCATCGACGACGGCATAGTCCCGCCAGCCGAGGAAATGCGACACGGTCGCGCCGACCGGGACACCGTCGGACCGGGAGTCGACAACCTCACCGACCGCGCTGCCCTCCAACGCGACGCCAACCTGGAACGGCGGGAGGTAGGACGGCGTGTCGTCCATCCGTCCGCGCATGTACGGATCGACCGATAGCCAGGTATTCCTGACCAGGATCTGCCCGTCGGTGAGTGGAGGCACCGTGTCGCGGACGAGTTCGAAGTGCTGGGGGCCGGGTTCGCCCAGCGGGCGGCCGGCCAGCCGGATCTCCCGGCTGGTGAGAGTGGTTGCCATGCCGACCAGCGTGCGGTCCCGATCGTGGCGCAGCCAGAACCCTGGATTGGGTACCCAAATGATGGTTACCCTTGGCGCGGTGGACACCCATACGGAGTTGACCCGCTTCCTGAAGTCGCGCCGAGCCAGGCTGCAGCCCGAAAACGTCGGCGTGCCCCGATACGGCGAGCGCCGCCGCGTCCCGGGCCTGCGCCGTGAGGAGCTGGCGCAACTCGCCGGGGTGAGTGTCACCCACTACACCCGGCTGGAGCAGGGCCACGGCCGCAGCGTGTCGGCCGAGGTCCTCGACGCCGTCGCCGGCGCGTTGCGGTTGACCGGTGACGAGCGGGAACACCTGGCCAACCTCGTCCACCCACCGCGGCCCGATCGCGGGCCGGGCGAGCCGAAGGTGCGCACCGACCTGCTGTGCCTGATCGAGGGCATGACGCACACGCCCGCTTTCGTGCACGGCCGGCACGGCAACATCCTGGCCTGGAACGGGCCGGCCGGACGTCTCCTCGGCGACCTCGACGCGCTGCCACCCGCCCAACGCTCCTGGCCACATCTGGTCCTCCTCGACGGCCAGTTCCGGTCGATGATCGACGACAAGGACTGGGAACCGTTGGCCCGCCAGCACATCGCTTACCTGCGCCTGTGCCTGGGCCGCTACCCCCAGGACGCCGAGCTGGTCACCGTCATCGAGTCGCTGCACTCCCCAAGCGCCGACTTCCGCCGGCTCTGGGCCGAGCACCAGGTCGCAGACTGGGCCGCCGTCACCTGCCACCTGCGGCACCCGACGGCGGGTGACATCGCCATCTCCATCGACGTCATGAAGCCCAGCGGCCAGCCAGACCAGTGGCTCGTCACGTTCGCGACAGAGCCGGGCTCGCCGTCGCAGGAGGCACTGCGCCGACTGGAGATTGGGCCCTAAACTTCGTTGTGGAGAACTTGGTAGCGGACGAGAACGTTGTCCGAACCGTCGAATGTGGACGTTGCCAAGCGCCGAAGCACGGCGGTCTCGCCCGAGGCGGATTTTCCCAGGTGCTGCTGGACCCAGTAGGACCCCATCGAGTGGTGCTCGATGATCGGAGTGCCTCCGCCCAGGACCACGGCACCGATCATGAGATGCAGCTCGTCAACCAGACCGCTGCCCAGCAGATCGTTCCAGAGGATGCGGCTGCCCCACATCACCATCTCCCTGCCGTCCTCCTCCTTGAGCGTTGCGATCTCCTTGTGAGCCTGCGCCCGCTTGATGATCCGGGTGGTCGTGGCCCAGGGGTGGTCCTTGCCAGGCGCCGACGCGTGATCGGAGATGACAACCTTGTCGACGGCGTTGTAAAGCCTCGAGAACTCCCTGTTGGCGGCCGACGCGGAGGAGTCGCTCTCCACATACGGCCAGAAACCGCTAAATCCCTCGTACGAGCTGCCACCGAGCAACACAATGTCGGCTGCCTTCATACGCTCGAGGTTGTATTCGTCAAAAGCGCCGTCCAGAGGCAGCGCCATCACGTTGTTTCCCGGCCCTTCGTAGAAGCCGTCCAATGACATGAGGTTCACTACAACGAGTTTGCGCATACTATTTCGCCGTCCTGTCTTAATCGTGTTTTGTGGCCGCCGTGACTATGCAACGAGATCGCTGGGCTGCGGTGTCGTCATGTCGTCCTGGTCGGGTTGCGTGCCGATGAGCGGCACCTTGCGGAGCGTGGCGAAGGCCAGTACGGCCAGCACCAGGAACACGAGGGCGCACAGGCCGGCCACATTGGCAAATGCCGTGTTGAAGGTCTCGCGGGCCGCGGTGAGCAGGTCGTTGCCGACAGCCGTCGGGAGCTGCCGCGCACCGGCGATCGCGCCGGCGATGCTCTCATTGGCGGCTGCCGCGGTCTCCGGGGCGACCTGGGCCGGCACCTGAACCCGGCCCTGGTAGAAGAGCGTGGCGAGGCTGCCGAGGCCGGCAATGCCCAAAGCCGAACCGAGTTCACCGGCGGTCGTGGACAAGGACCCGACCGAGCCGGCCTTGTCCGGCGGAGCAGACTGCATGACCAGCTGGTTGGTGAGGGCGGGAACAGCGTTGACCCCGGCGAACACGACGCCTACGCCGAGCATGAGTGTCGGCAGTCCGCCAACAGCGTCGACCTGGGTGAGCACCACCATGCCGGCGGCGGCGATGAGCATGCCGCCGGTCAGGATCGAACCCGGTCGCACCCGCTTGGCCAACTGCATGACGATCTGGATGCCGATGACCATAACCGCGGCCGGCACCAGCATCCACAGTGCCGCCGTCAACGGGGAGAACCCCTCGACGAGTTGCAGGTGCTGGGACAGCAGCAACCCGCACCCGGTCAGGGCGAGTCCGGCCAGCAGGTACAGCGCCAGTCCGCCGCCGATCGCGCGGGCGCCGAACAGGCTCAGGTCAAGCAGCGGGTCGGCCAGCCGGCGCTGTCGCCGTACGAACACGATCCCGAAGCTCACCCCGACCACGCAGGCCACTACTGACGTCACCGCGAGACCAGACCTGGCCAGCTCCTTCAGCCCATAGATGAGCGGGAGGATGGCGGCCAGCGACAGCGCGACGCTGACGAAATCCAACCGGCCGGAGGTCGGATTGTGCGACTCCGGCAACAAGGCCGGCCCCAACGCCAGCAGTACCACCATCACCGGCACCGCGATCAGGAACACCGAGCCCCACCAGAACGAGTTCAGCAGCAGACCACCAACGGCCGGACCGAGGGAGATGCCCGCCATCATGGCCATCGACCACAGGCCCACCGCCGTGGCCATCTGCTTGGCGTCCTTGAACATGTTGCGGATCAACGCCAAGGTCATGGGCATGATGGTTGCCCCGGCGATCCCCAACAACGCCCGAACCGCAATCAGCAACTCCGGGCTGGTGGTGTAGGCCGCCGCGACCGACAGCACAGCGAACGCGCCGGCACCGCTCAACAACAGCCTGCGATAGCCGATTCGGTCACCCAATCGCCCCATCGTGACAAGGAATCCGGCAATCAGGAAGCCGTAGATATCTGTGATCCACAGTTGCTCGCTGCTGCCGGCATGCAAGGCCGCACCCAGCCGTGGCAACGCCAGGATCACGACATTGAGATCCAGCATCGCCACCATCGTCGGCAAGGTGAGCACCGCCAGGCCGATCCACTCCCGCCGCCCGGCCAGCGCAACCGTCCCCGTTTCAGCCACGTTCTTAGTCCTTCCCTGGATGTCCGAGATCCCGTCTCGGCGAACACAGGTAAGACGAAGCTGCCACCACGTTCTCGACAACCCGATATCACGTAGGCCCCACGGGATGTCCTGCGGCAGGGCAGACCGCAAACCGTTGGTGCTGGCTTCATCGTGGCACCACGTCGGTTATCAAGCTGCTGCGATCACCTCAATTTCCACGAGCCAGGCGTTCACCAATGTTTGGACGACGATTGCCGTGGTGGGCACGACTCTGCCACCCAGAGCGGCGACACGAGCTGCCGCGTTCGCTTCGGCGTAGGCGGCATCGGTCAAGTAACTCGTCAGCCGCACAATGTTGTCGACGGTCATGTCGGCTGCCGCGAGTATGGTCCGGATGTTCGACCAAATCAGCTCGAGTTGTTCGGCGAGCGTGGCACCCGGTGTCCCGTCCGGGTGCAGACCCATGGTGCCGGCGACGAAGAGCAGCCGCTGCGCGCCACGCACCTCCATCGCGTGCGCGTAGTCGCTAGTTGCCGGATAGACGCCGACCGACGGACGATGTGACTTCAGCTCCATCCGCACATGTTCTCAGAAGCCGATCAGTGTCGACGGCGTAGGCAGGTGGTGCCTGGGGCGACCACGTCTGAGCACAGGATGCACCAGACGGCTGGAATTGTCTCGTGGCCCATGGCCCTGTAGACGGTGGGATTGGCGTCGGCTGCCTGTTGCAGTGTCCGGGCGAAGTAGCGCACGGTCCACCTGTCCCACTCTGGCGGCCAGCTGCTCAACGTCGCCTGGACGGCGACGTCCTTGTCAGCCCACCACAGCTCCGCCGGGCCGGTGGCTTCGGGTACCGCAGGCGGCAACCCTTCCTCATTTGCTACCGGGAAAACATGCGAGGGCGTGGCACATTGGAAAGTGCGGTGAAACCAACCGCGTACCTCGACCAGCAATGCGTGTTTCTCGATTCGCTGATTGACGGATCGGTCGATGATCCGGTCTGGCCAATATCCCGGCCTCATGGCCGTGCTCCCATCCAGGAGAACATTGACTCTCCAGGTCCAGTCGCCATCGAATATTCCGCCAAAAGCCAGCCCCAATGACGTGTGGTAGCAGCTGGCTTCACCGCCGAGACCGTACCTCATACCGTCGCCTCCGATGACCCGATAGAACAGGCCGCCATAGCGCTGTTCGAATCTGACCATCGCCTCAATGAACTCATCCGGTGCCGGTTCCCGCTCATTGCCACGTAGAATCACGGCGGTCGATCGGATGACGGACTCGTTCAGGTGCGGGTTGCGGTGGGAGTGGCCGGTCAAGAACCGGCGGGCGCGCTCGGAAAGCGCCGGGTCGTCCATCACGAATATGCCGGCCACGGTACCACTTTTCCTGACGAAGACTCAGGTATTTTCCATCCCAGCGCTCCCGGGGCCGTGGGCCAAGGTGTCCCACGGTGTCTCGGCGATCCTGGTTCTGCCGCCGAAACTGCCGGTTGGCTTGAATCCTCACAGCGTAGGAGCGATTCGGAACCGACAGCGATAGGTCGATCTGACTTTCTAAATTATGCAGCATGCCGGCGAACCATAGGTGACCGCCAGCGAGCTGGGTCGGGCGACGGGGGTGCCTAACGGGGGGATGTCCGCAGCCCGGCCGAGCTGAACGATTTCCCCAACCGAACAGGAGAACGATGAAGCGAACTACGTGGCTGGCAATCGCCGCGGTTGCCGCAGTGACGCTGATGAATCAGGTCGCTGCCACGCCGGCCCAGGCGGGGCCTTACTGTCCGACCGATGTGGACTGGTCGACCTACGGCTATCCCGTCTACAACGCCGCCGTCAGAGTGGGGGCCGTATTCCGCCGATCGGGAGATCACCCTTTCCGAGCTGACGTCGAGGACCTACGGCATCGTCGCCACCACCTCAGTCCGGTTCGGGCAATCCGCGGAGATCTCCGCCTCCGGCGACGCCATCATCACCGATGCCACCGCCACCGTGGCATCCAGCCTCGAAGTGTCCATCGGCCTGACCATCCAACGGGAGGTGCGAGTCGAGTCGCGGGTTGACGAGAAATTCACACTTCCGGCGGGCCGCGTGGTGGCGCTGCGGTACGGGTTCGTCGTGCAGACGTTGCGGCGCACCACGACCTACTACAACTCCAGCTGCGGCATCAGCAGCCAGCAACACCAATACCTCAATGTGGGGTACGCGGTCAGCAACGAGATTTTGGCCGAAGGCGACTATCCCGACCCGGACCGGGCTCGGCGGCTGCTGGGAATCGCCGGGTTGCCGCACACCGGCGGAGTCTGCGGCACCGCGATCGGCACGGGCATCTCGGCGCAGGCGTCAATCGCGTGTGCGTCACCAACGATAGAGGTGCTTGGTTCGCGGTGTCCTACCGGATTGGCCTGCAGCGGCGGCAGCGGCGGTGGAGGGGGCGGAGGCGGCGGAACGTGGGCCGGATCGCGAAACGACCTCAACGGTGATGGCAAGGCTGACTTGCTCGCGCTCTACACCGACGACACCCTCGCCTGGTACCCAGGAAAAGGCGATGGAAATTTCTGGTCGGCCCGCATCATGGGGCCAGCTGGATTCTCACAGCTGGCCAAGGCCGACCTCAACGGTGACGGCAAGAAGGACATGCTGGCGCTCTACAACGACTACACGCTGGCG
>NZ_BONY01000048.1 GCF_016862955.1 Rhizocola hellebori
GGCGTGAGCTAGAGCAACGCGCGGGGGTGGGGAGGTCGGGGGGAACTTCTTCTGGTCGATGGGGCGAGCTTCGTGCAGAATGGCGGCATCGTTCCCCCGATGACCACACCGAGCCAGGTTCCCGTGGCTCCCAGCGCCGGATCGCGTTCCCCCATCGCGACGGCGCTGTTGCGCGTTGCCGCGTCCGTGCTGCTGGCTGCGGTTCTGGTGGCTGCGCCCGGGTTCGCCAAGCGCGACGCCAAGCCGAAGCCGGTTGCCGTCATCGCCGAGATCCCGCGTGACAGCGTGCGCAGCGACCAGTGGCAGGTCGATCTGCTCAAGGGGCAGAAGGCTTGGCGGCTGTCGACCGGCAGCGGCGTGATCGTGGCGGTGATCGATTCGGGGGTGGCCGCGGACCATCCCGATCTGGCCGGGCAGGTGCTGCCCGGTATCGATCTGGTGAATCCGGGTGGTGATGGCACCGCCGACGCGGTCGGCCACGGCACCACGGTCGCCGGCCTGATCGCCGGCCGCAGCGACGACGGTCAAGGCGTGCTCGGCCTCGCTCCCGACGCGAAGATCCTCCCGGTGAGGGTTCTGGACGCGGAAAACAAGTACAACGACGCCAAGGTGGTGGCCGAGGCCCTGGTCTGGGCGGTGGACCACGGCGCGACGGTGGTCAACCTGTCCCTTGGCGGTGGCGTGGCCAGCCCCGCGCTGGCCGAAGCCATCGATTACGCGTTCGCCCGGGACGTGGTGGTCGTCGCATGTGTTGGCAACGTGCTCCCCAACGGGCCCACCTCGGTGTGGCATCCGGCTAGTGAGCCCGGAGTGCTGGCGGTGACGGCGCTGACCCCCACTGGCGATCTTTGGCGCCGTTCGCTGACCGGTGCCTCCACTGTGCTGGCCGCGCCCGGCTCCGATCTGGTCGGGGCCCGGCCCGGCGGTTATCAGCGGGTGCAGGGCACCAGCTTCGCGGCCCCGCTGGTCGCCGCGACCGCCGCGCTGATCCGCAGCCGTTGGCCGCAGATGTCGGCCGCCAACGTGGTGCAGCGATTGATAGTCACCGCCGATGACACCGGGTCGCCGGGACGCGACGACAGCTTCGGCTTCGGCATCGTCGACCCCTTCGGCGCGCTTACCGCGGATGTTCCCGAGGTGTTGACCAACCCGCTGGACAACACTCCGCCGCCCGGAAAGTCGGGCTTCGGCCCGGCCGCATCCGAGCCTTCCGTTGACGCCTGGCCGCCTCGCGAGCGCGGCCGCATCCGGCCCTTGCCCGGCCTGTCGCCGAACACGATGGCCGCCACAGGACCCGTTCCCCGCGGCGAGAAACCGGTCAGCCTTGCCGCGGCCATAGCCGGCGTCGGTGTTCTGGTCGTTGGCGGGCTGTCCCTGGTCCGCCGCCTCTAGCCGCCGGCGGGAAACAGCCAATCCATTGAGGCAAGGCATTTTTCGGTGTACCGGTCGAGCCCGGTTTGAAGGCCATACGCCAGATCTTCGAAGACGCTGCATCTGGCATAGAAGACGGCACGTTCCCGGAGCACCGCCACGTCGTCTCCGCCGATCGGATAGCGGTCAAGGGCTTCCCGAAGCGCACCCGGGCCGAGGTCGCGATAGATCAGCCCGAAATCGTGGGCCGGGTCGGTGATGGCGGCGTCGCCCCAGTCGATGATGCCGGTAGGCGTCCCCGAGGCGGGTTCGATCAGCACATGTTCGATGCCCAAATCGTTGTGGGAGAACACCAATTCCCTCCTGGCCGGTGGCGACGGGGCGTGCAGGAAGGTCTCGATGTCAGGCCGTAGCGACGCCGGTATCCACTCGGCGACGGTCCCATACGTCTCGGCCGCCTCGCGCTGCCACTGCGCCAGCGGCTGGTCATCGACGTCCACCAGGTCGGCCCATCGCTGCGCCGGTGAGGCGTGGAGAACCGCCAGCAGCTCGCCGAGGCGGGCCGCGATCGACGTGCCGACTTCTGATCGCCGATGGCGGGGCACCTCCAGCAGCGGGACGCCGGGGAGTTTGAAGTAAGCCAGGCAACCATGTTCCGCGGCAACGAACACCGGCTCCGGGACGGGCAGCGGTGAAACACCTGCGACCGCGGAAAGCAGGCGGGCCTGCTTGCCGAGCAGCGCTTGGTCCGGATCGTTGCTGAAGCGCACCACCAGCTCGCCGTTGACCTTGTAGGCGATGTTGTCCAGGCCCGAACCCAGCTGCTCCACCGAGCGCACTCGATAACCGGGCAGGTGCGCCTGCACAACGTCATGGACCTCGGCGAGGCTTGGGCTGGCCATCCGCCCAAGCCTATCGACCGTCCGTGGTTACGCTGTCCAGCTTTGGATGGCGGCGTAGATGCCCAGCACCCAGCCGGCCACCGGGACAACGCTGACGACTATGAGCAGGTCGAAGATGTCTGCGGCGCGGCCGACGTAGGGGGAGGGGGTTGTCCGGCTCCACGTCTGTCCGGCTAGGACGACGATCAAGGCGAGGACCACGGCACCGACCGCGAAGAAGGCGCGAGTGGAGCCATTGGCGGTGAACACCAGGCCGCCCAGCAGCATGATGTGCCCGAGCAGGCCGGCGGCGATCAGCGGCCCGCGCTGGCGGATGGTGACGAAAAGCCGGGAGCGCAGCAGCAGGGCGGTGGCCCCGACCGCGACGAGAACCCGGCCGGCGGTGCCACCGGCGACGGCGAGGATCAGGGCGGCGAAAGAGGCCAGCACCGTGTAGCCCAGCAGCATTCCGGTCAGCAGCTCCTCCGACCGGCTCACCGCGGCGAAAACGCGTGAGCGGTCGGCGATCTCGCCGGTTGCCCTTCCGCGGCCGCCGCTGCTGATCGCGCCGAAGGACTCGGCGTCGCGGGGCAGGGTGATCGACGGAACGGGGACCTTTCCAAATCGGATGGCCAGCACGGGCAGCAAACCGATGCCGCAGACGAGAGCGGCGATGACGATCGCGGCCGCGCCCGCCGCACCGAGCCCGGCCAGCAGCGCGGATATGGCGCCGAGCAGGCCCACCAGACCGCCGGCCATGAAGATGCGCATGCCGTGACCCACGCCGGCCGCGCCGAGGGCGGCGAAGAGGAGCATCGCGACACAGCCCACCAGCAATTGGGACGAACCGAGCCACAGCACGCTGGGGACCACACCGCTCTGCGCCGCACCGCCGAGAAGCAGTGCGCCACCGGCGAATGCGTAGGGCAAGGCGAAGCCGGCCAGCGCGCTGCCGGCGATGCCATCGCCATAGGCCCGCGAGGCGAGCACGCCACCCACCAGCAGCAGGACGGCCACGGTCAGTGCCAGATAACCACCGGGGGCCCAGGTCGGGCCGCCTTTCAGCAGCGACATGACCCCGGCGAGGAGAAGGATCGCGGCACCGGCCAATGTGGACACGCGGGTGGCGTTCGGCGTCCACGCCGCACCGCGGCGACGTGATCCAGCCGCGATCGCCTCGACCACGTCGTCATATTCAAGCTCCGGCCATTGTTCTCGCGCCGGTACCAGATGCAGCACCTCACCATCGCGAACCCCCAGCTGTTGCAGGGATTTCGCTTCGTCCAAGGTGGTCCCGTCGGCGCGACGGGCGATCCAGCCGCCATGCTGTTCGCCATCGTCGGCGAGGCCTATTCCGGCATGGCGCAATAATTCCGGCAATAGCTCCGCAAGTGCCACCATGGCCGGCAGCGCAACGTCGACCCGGCGTTGCGGTGTGTGCAGCGTGACGCGGGTGAGCCCGGAGCTCGAGGTGATGGTCGTGGCGGGGTGAGTCACGCGCTACAGACTGCCATATAACACCCATCCCCAGGCACCCGATGGATGGCATAACATGGGCCACGCTCGACAAGAGTGGGGGGAGGAGCGCGGAAATGGGAACGATCATTGTCAAGCGGCTGCCGAGGCGGCCCGCGCCCGAGATCCCCGCAGGTGAGCTGCTCATCGACCCACCCCCGGAGATTCCTCAGGCGTCCGGTGGCAAGTGGCAGCAGGCGCTGATGATGCTGCCCATGCTCGGTGGCACCCTGTCGATGGCGATGATGTACGGAGCGGGCACCGGTAAAGCCAACCCGATGTCCTATGTGGCGGGCGGCATGATGGGCCTGTCCAGCCTCGGCATGATCGCGGCAAGCTTCGCCGGCGGCGCAGGTCAGCCCAAGAAAGCGGAGATGATGGCGGCCCGCCGCGAATATCTTCGTCACCTCGCCGGCCTGCGCCGCAACGCTCGCAAGACCGTGCAGCAACAGCGGCACGGGCTCTACTACCGCCACCCCGATCCGCAGCGGCTTTGGTCCACAGTGGACAGCTTCCGGCTCTGGGAGCGCAGGCCGCACGACCCCGACTTCGGCATCGTCCGGGTGGGCATCGGTCCACAGTCGCTGGCCACGCCGCTGCTCCCGCCGGAGACCCGGCCGCTGGAGGAGCTCGAGCCGATGACGGCGGGTTCGCTGCGCCGGTTCCTTGACGCCTATTCGGTCATCGATGATCTGCCGGTGGCCCTGTCGATCCGGGGCTTTGGCCGGGTCTTCCTGCGCAACGATGTCGGTCATGGCGGCTACCGCGGCGCAAGCCAGAGTTACAGCGAGGAGGAGGGCTCAGAGGCGCACGGCCTGGCCCGCGCGATGCTCGCGCAGCTGGCCACCTTCCACGCCCCCGATGATCTGCTGATCGGCATCTGCTCGTCGATGTACCGCCGCGAGAGCTGGGACTGGGCCAAGTGGCTTCCCCACCACCAGCACCCCTCCAAAGTGGACGCTGTCGGCCCGGCTCGCCTCTTCGCCAGCACCGCCGCTGAGCTGGAAAGAATGCTCGATGACGTGATCGCCAACCGCCCGCGGTTCGGCACGGGTGACGGTGCCCCGCACGTCGTCGTGGTGCTCGATGGGGCCGACATGACCAACTCGGCTCACCTGTCGCTGCCCGAAGGGCTGGCCGGGGTCACCATTCTCGACCTTGACTCGCCCCCGCCGCGGCTGCTCGACCGCAGCATGCTCACCCTCGAGGTGGTCGGCCGCGGCCGGGAGCTGCACACCACGACCGCGATGTCGGTGGCGGAGGTCGGCGTGGCCGACCGGCTCAGCCTGCCCGAGGCGGAAGCGTTGGCGCGCAGGCTTTCCCCGCTTCGCCTCAGCGCCGCGGCGGTGGCCTCCGACGCCGCGATGACCAGTGAGAAGGGCCTTGCCGATCTGCTCGGCATTCCCGACCCGGAGCGGTTCGACGTCGCCTATGGCTGGGCGCCGCGTGCCAACCGCAACCGGCTGCGGGTCCCGATCGGTGTCGGACCAGACGGCACCTCGATCGAGATGGACATCAAGGAGTCGGCACAGGACGGCATGGGCCCGCACGGTCTGCTGATCGGCGCGACCGGCTCGGGTAAGTCGGAGTTCCTGCGCACCCTCGTGCTCGGGCTCGCGGCGACCCATTCGTCGGAGTTGCTGAATTTCGTGCTGGTCGACTTCAAGGGTGGGGCGACCTTCGCCTCGCTGGACAAGCTGCCGCACACCTCCGCGGTCATCACCAACCTCGAGGGCCAGGCCGGCATGGTCGACCGCATGGGCGACGCCATCGTCGGCGAGGTGATGCGACGCCAGGAGCTGCTCGCCAAGGCGGGAAACTTCGCCAACCTCAAAGACTATGAGAAGGCGCGGGCGGGCGGAGCGCCGCTGGCGCCGTTGCCCTCGCTGTTCATCGTCTGTGACGAGTTCTCCGAAATGCTCACCGCCAACCCGGAGTTCATCGAGATCTTTGTCCAAATTGGACGGGTGGGCCGCTCGATCGGCGTGCACCTGCTGCTGGCCAGCCAGCGACTCGAGGAAGGCCGGCTGCGCGGTCTGGACACCCATCTGTCCTACCGGATCGGCCTGCGCACCTTCTCCGCCATGGAGTCCCGCGCGGTGCTCGGCGTCGGCGACGCCTACGACCTGCCCAAGGCGCCTGGCCACGGGTACCTCAAATTCGGCTCGGAACCGTTGCAGCGCTTCAAGGCCGCCTATGTCTCCGGCTCGTTCAAGAAGGCCGGCCAGGCGGGCGAGCGCCGGCGCAACCCCGATATCGATTTGATCCATGAGTTCTCGACCCGCTTCATCCCGGTACCGGAAAAGCCAAAAAACGCCGAGCCAGAGGTGAACTGGGACGTCAAGCCGGGCGAGAGCCTCCTCGACGTGATGATCGATCGGATGGTCGGGCAAGGCCCGCCGGCGCACCAGGTCTGGCTGCCGCCGCTGGATATCTCCGACCCGCTCGATCTCCCGTTCGGCCAGGTGGGTCTCGTGGAAGGGCGCGGCTTGACGGTCGCCAACCCGGAGCTGCGCGGCTCACTGCGGGTCCCGGTGGGGATCATCGACAAGCCCGCGCAGCAGTTGCGCGATCTGCAGTGGGTGCGGCTGGCCGACGGCTCGGCCGGTCACGTGGCCGTGGTGGGCGGTGGCCAGAGCGGCAAGTCGCAGCTGCTGCGCACGCTGATCACCGGTTTGGCGCTGACCCACACCCCGCAGGAGGTGCAGGTCTACTGCCTCGACTTCGGTGGCGGCTCGCTGGGCGCGATCCGTGATCTTCCCCATGTCGGCGGGGTGGCCGGTCGCCTTGACGCGCTTCAGGTGCGACGCACGGTCAGCGAGGTGGCCGAGCTGCTGAACAACCGGGAGGCCCGGTTCGCCCAGCACGGCATCGAGTCCATGGCCGCCTACCGCAAGCTGCGCGCGGCGGGCCGCTTCAACGACGACCCGTTCGGCGACGTATTCCTTGTGGTCGATGGCTGGACGACGATCCGGGAGACCTTCGACGACCTCGAGCCGATCATCACCGACATCACCACCCGCGGTCTGGCCTACGGCGTCCACGTGGTGGCCTCGACCTTGCGCTGGCGCGACTTCCGGCCGGCCATCGCCGACCAGTTCGGCTCGAAGATCGAGCTCAAGCTGGGTGATCCGAGCGACTCGATCTGCCGCAACCGCAAGATCGCCCCGAACGTCCCGTCCCGGCCAGGGTTCGGCGTCACGCAGGACGGTCTGTTCACGCTCGCGTTGCGACCCGAGATCGACGCGGTGGGTCCGGCCGACGAGCTGGTGCGCCAGATCTCCAAGCATTGGACGGGCGCGCCCGCGCCCCGGGTCCGCATGCTGCCCAACGTCTATGCCTACGACCGGCTGTCCTTCGACGGGCTCGATCGGTGGACGCTGCCGCTCGGGGTCGGCGACGACCTCACCCCGGCCGCCCTGGACTTCATGTCCGACGTGCACCTGGTGGCGTTCGGCGAGAGCGAGTGCGGTAAGTCGACCATGCTGCGCCAGATCGCCACCTCGATCGCCAAGCGCTACGCGCCCGAGGACGCGAAGATCCTCATCGTGGATCCGAGGCGCAGCCTGCTCGGGGCGGTGACGACGCCGCACCTGATCGGCAACGTCAACAGCCTGGGCCAGGTGCCCGACTACATGAACGCGATCGCCAACAAGATGGCCGAGCGCCGTCCGCCCGCCGATGTCACTCCACAGCAGATGCGGGAGCGGCCGTGGCTGGCGGGCCGGGGCGAGTTCTTCCTGATCATCGACGATTACGACATCGTCGCCTCGATGCCGGTGCACCCGCTGACGCCGCTGGTGAACTATCTATTCGAGGCGAAGGACGTCGGCCTGCACCTGATCACGGTGGCCAACATGAACTGGAACAGGGCCGGTTACGACCCGGCGCTGGCCCAGCTCAAGTCGGCGGGTGCGCCTTACCTGCTGATGTCGGCGGACAAGAGCCTGGGCAACCCGTTCGGCGGCGCGTTGCGCAACGAGCGGATGCCGGCAGGCCGAGGCCGTCTGGTCACCCGGCGCGGCGCGCGGCTTATCCAGCTGGCCGATCTGCCAGCGCTCTAGTCAGTGCGCCGCGCGCTCGAGGCGCTCCTTCTCCCGCAGGAAGGAGCGCTTGATCTCGGCCTCGGCCTCGACGCGGCCGACCCAGGTCGCGCCCTCGACGCTCTTGCCCGGCTCCAGGTCCTTGTAGACCTCGAAGAAGTGCTGAATCTCGAGCCGGTCGAACTCGGGGACGTGATGGATGTCGCGAAGGTGTTCCTGCCGCGGGTCGTGGGCCGGCACGCAGAGCACCTTGTCGTCGCCGCCCTTCTCGTCGCGCATGCGGAACATGCCGATCGCGCGGCACAGGACAAGGCAGCCGGGGAAGGTCGGCTCCTGGATCAGCACGAGGGCGTCGAGCGGGTCGCCGTCCTCGCCGAGGGTGTTCTCAACGAAGCCGTAGTCGGCCGGGTACTGGGTCGACGTGAATAGGGTGCGGTCCAGGCGGATTCGCCCGGTCGCGTGGTCGACCTCGTACTTGTTGCGCTGTCCCTTAGGGATCTCCACCGTGACGTCGAAGTCCATTTCACGCTCCGCCTTGCCTGTATGTTCACGTCTGTCAGCCGACGCCGTTAGTGTCGCTTAGCGCGTCTCACATGCCCGAGGGAGGCTCCGTTGGGGAGGCCAGGTTCACACTACGACGCGGAGTCGGCAGGTGAGGCAGGTTCGCCCTTCCCGGGTTATCCACAGGCTGTTGACCAGGGGCAAAGTGGTTTTCCACGGAGTTATCCACAGCCAGGGCCCGCTTTACCCCCCAGTTATCCACAGGCTGTGCACAAGTCCACACCGCCGCCTGTGGAAAAGCGCCGGAAGCTGCGCCCGATCGTGCTGTCCGCGGCTCTGGCCCTTTTGCTGCTGATCGGGGTCGGTGGCTGGCACTGGTGGCAGAACAGGGCGACGTTCACCACACCCGCTCCGGCATCGAGCAGCGAGCCGATCCCGGGTCCGGTGCTCAAGCCGTTGACGGGTGCCGCGGTGCCGACCGGCAGCACCCTCAAGGAGCAGCTTGAGCCGCTGGTCGTGGGCACGGTGCTGGGCAAGAACGTGAGCGTCTCCGTGGTGGACCTGCGCTCCGGCAAGGTGCTTTACGAGCGCGATCCCACCAACACCGTGATTCCAGCCTCGAATACCAAGCTGGTGACCGCGGCCGCCGTTCTCGCCACCCGAGGCGCCGCATATCGGATCACCACCACGGCCGTCGCCGGTGCCAACCCCGGCGAGGTTGTTCTGGTCGGCGCGGGTGACGCGACCCTGGCCGTCGACGGGGAGGGCTTCTACGCCGGCGCGGCGCGGCTCGACCAGCTGGCGGAGCAGATAAAGAAGTCGCTCGGCACCACCAAACCCACCAAGGTGATCGTCGACGGCTCGCTCTACTCGGGGCCGGTGCTCGGCCCGGCCTGGGAGGCGAACGCGAACGAAGAGGGCTACACCTCCAAGATCACAGCCTTGATGATCGATGGGGCGCGCGAGGATCCGAAGGATCAGGAGACGCCTTTCGATCGCTACTCCGATCCGGAGCTGGCCGCCGGGCAAGCTCTTGCCAAGCTGCTGGGCGTGCCGAACAGTGCCGTGTCGCGCGGCACCGCGCCCGCGGCCTCCGGCACCGCCGCCCCCTCGGCTTCCGCGCCGATCGCTCCCGGCGCACAGCTGGGCGCGGTGAAGTCGGCGCCGATGTTGCGCCAGCTTGAGCAGATGCTTGGCCACAGCGACAACACTCTCGCCGAAGCGCTGGCCCGCCAGGTGGCCTTGGCGAAGGGAAAACCCGCCTCCTTCGAGGGCGCCGCGGAAGCGGTCGAGCAGGTGCTGACCGAGCTTGGCCTGCCCGTCGGCCAGTTCGACCTCGCTGACGGCGCGGGCTATTCGACGCAGAACCAGCTCAGCCCCAATGTGCTGACCGGCCTGATGACCAGGGCGGCCGACGGTAAGCACGCCGGGCTGGCCGACCTTTTCAACCTGCTGCCGGTGGCCGGTTGGTCGGGCTCGCTGGACTACCGCTTCGCCAAGCCCGAAGCAGCCAGCGGTCTGGGCGTGGTGCGGGCCAAGAGCGGCACGCTGCAGAAGGTCAACTCGATCTCCGGCGTCGTGCAGACCGCCGATGGAGGCCTGCTCGCCTTCGCGGTGCTTGCCGAAAACGTGCCGACCTGGCAATACCCGGCCCAGGACGCGCTCGACAGGATCGTCGCGAAGATCGCTAGCTGCGGCTGTAGCTGAGGGTTCGTCCCGACCGGTGCACGCTGATCCCGCCCGGCAGCTGGGTCGCGCCCTGCCCGTGCCAGGCGGTGACGAGCGCGTCGATCGCGGCCACGTGCCGGTGCGAAAGCGCCGCCCGGGGCACGCCCAGCGAGGTCACCCAGTGATGCAGCACGCGTGTCCTGATCGGGTCGGCAAGCGCGGCAAGCGCATCGACCGACAGGCCCGCTTCTGCCGCACACCGTCCAAACGCGACGATGGCTTCTTCATCCAGGTACCGGGAGTCCGCCGCCACGAGCGAAGCTGTGCGAGCGAGATTGGGCACCACATCGGCCCCCAGCGCCGCGACAATCGCGGGCATGACCGACGCCCGGACCCGGGCGCGCGTATAGGAAGGATCGACGTTGTGCGGGTCGTCCCAGACGGTCAAGGTCTGCGCCTCGCACGCGGCCCGGCAGGTGGCCCGCGAAATCCCCAGCAATGGCCGCACGAAAAGCACGCCATGGCGCTCGAATCGGGCCGGCATCGCGGAGATCCCGCGCGGCCCGCTGCCGCGTGCCAATGCCAGCAGCACGGTCTCGGCCTGATCGTCCTCCGTATGTCCTAACAGGACACAGGTCGCGCCGAGTCGTTGCGCCGCATCGGCAAGCGCCAGATAGCGCGCCTCCCGCGCCGCCGCTTCCGGCCCGCCCGAAGTTCCCACCTCCACGGTGACCACCTCGTTAGGCGTCGCCCCCGCCGAATCGGCCCACTTAACCACCGCCTGCGCCCGCTCGGCGGAACCATCCTGCAACCCGTGGTCCACCGTGACCACTCCCACGCGCGGCGCAACAAACACCGCAGCCGCTGCGAGCGCCAAAGAATCCGCGCCCCCCGAACAAGCCACCACCACCAACCCAGCGGCGGGCGGTGGGGGCGGGGTGGCGGTGGGGAGGGCCGCGCGGACGGCGTTGCGGACCGCTGCTACCGCGGGGCTAAGCCGCGACACGGTCCACCCAGGACTGCGGGGATGACAGCTCGTCGAGGCGGGGGAGGGTCTGCGGCGAGTCGAAGATGTGGTTGAAGCCGTCCATGCCGATGGTTTCGATCACCTTGGCCACGAAGGCTCTGCCCTGTGTGTACTGCTTGAGTTTCAGCTCGACCCCGAGCAACCGCCGCAGGTATTGCTCCAGCGGATTCGCCGCTGCCCGGCGGCGGTCGAAGGAGGCTCGGATTCGGCTGACGGAGGGGATGACCGAAGGGCCTACGCCGTCCATGACGACCTCTGCGTGTCCCTCCAACAGGGTCATGATGCAGGTGAGACGGTCGAGCACGGCCTTCTGCTCCGGGGTCTGCATGGCGTCGAGCAGGCTCACGCCATCTTTGCCGCGCGCAGCGTCGAGCATCTTGCCGGCCTGCTGCCAGACCTGGCGCGACGGTTCGGTGGCGGCGACGAACTGATGGATCTCGGCGACGAAATGGTCCCTCAGCCATGGGACGGCCGTGAACTGCGTGCGGTGGGTGACCTCGTGGATGCTCACCCAGAGCCGGAAGTCGCGCGGGTCGACGCCGAGTTTGCGCTCCACCGCGACCACGTTCGGCGCGACGAGCAGCAGTTTTCCGGGATTGTTGCCGAAGACCTCGTACTGCCCGAGGACCTTGCCCGATAGATAGGCCAGCAGGGTCCCGGCCTGGACCCCGGCCACCTTTGAGCTGACCGCGCCGGCCACGTTGCCGATCTTCGGATTGAGCTTGTCGGCCAGCGGCCCCAGGACTGTGCGCAGCCCGGCCACGTTTTCGGCGGCCCAGCTTTTGCGGTCGACCACGGCCACGGGCGCGTCGGCGAGCTGTGGCACCAGCCGGGTGTAGGCCGCGACGTGCTCACTTGCCTCCTCAGCGCACCGGCGCAGGTCGGCGACGACCGCGGTGGCCTCGCTCAAGGTCACGGAAGGCCCGGTCGGCCCGAGCCGTGCGGCGGTAGAGGTGGCCAGGTCCCAGTCAACGAGTGGCATATACCGACACTAGCCCGGCGTCGGCCGGGGACCTCACCTGTTCGCCGCACACCTCGCGAACCGGTTTGCGACCGCCATCGCGGGACAAACGCCCAAGGTCGGGCCTAGAGAGAGCTCTCAGCTGGGCCTAGGCTTGACCGATGCGTGCTCAATCGACCGGTCGATCACCGATCTACGGAGCTAACGGCGTCGTCGCGACGTCCCAGCCCCTCGCCGCCCAATCGGGTTTGGCGATTCTGCGTGAAGGTGGCAACGCTGTCGATGCCGCGATCGCCACGGCGGTGACCCTGACCGTGGTGCAGCCCGGGTCCAATGACATCGGTGGGGACCTGTTCGCCCAGGTGTGGGATGGCACGTCGCTGTATGGACTGAACGGCTCTGGCCGTACCCCACAAAAGCTTGGTTTAAATGTCTGGCAAAACGCCACCGAGCGCACCTTCGGATGGCTGCCGGTGAGCGTGCCGGGAGCTCCGGCCGGTTGGCGTGATCTGCACGAGCGCTTCGGGCGGCTGCCCTTCGAGAGGTTGTTTGCCGACGCTATTCGTTATGCGGAGCATGGGTTTCCGGTGTCGCCGGTGATAGCCGCCGGCTGGGCGCGGGTGAACGTGCCGGACCTGCCCGAGTGCCGTGAGTGGGCAACCGTCTACGGTCAGCGGCCCGGAGCGGGGGAGCTGTTTGTCAGCCATGAGAAGGCGCGCACGCTGCGTCTGATCGCGGGCAGCCATGCGGGCGAGTTCTATCACGGCGAGATCGCTGACGCCCTCGACGCGTTCGCGCGGGAGACCGGTGGGCTGCTCACCGCACAGGACATGGCGGCGCACACCAGCGAATGGGTCGAGCCGATCAGCGCGAGCTATCGCGGCTACACCGTGCACGAGCTGCCGCCCAATGGGCAGGGAGTGGCTGCGCTGCAGGCCCTCGCGCTGCTCGACGGGCTGCCCGAGCATGGCCTGCACGAGCAGATCGAGGCGATGAAGCTCGCCTTCGCCGACACCTTTGCCTATGTCGGCGATGCCCCCATGCCGGGGTTGCTCGAAGAGTCCTATGTGGACTCCCGACGCAAGCTGATCGGGCCAAAGGCGATCGAGCCGGTGCCCGGCGACCCGGTTCGGGGTGGGACGGTCTATCTGGCCGCGGCCGATGGCGAGGGGATGATGGTGAGCCTCATCCAGTCCAACTACATGGGCTTCGGATCCTTCGTGGTGCTGCCCGGCTACGGCTTCGGCCTGCAGAACCGGGGCGCCGACCTGTCGGACGACCCCGCTCATCCCAACGCGGCGGGGCCTGGGAAGCGGCCCTTCCACACCATCATTCCGGGCTTCCTGAGCCGTGACGGCGTGCCGGTCGGGCCGTTCGGGGTGATGGGCGGGCACATGCAACCCCAGGGCCATCTTCAGGTGGTGCTGGCCACCGTCGACGGCGGTCTGGATCCCCAGGCGGCGCTGGCCCAGCCGAGGTGGCGCTGGGAACGCGGCCTGCATGTCTTCGCCGAGCCGGAGCTGGACACCGACGGCCTCGCCGAGCGCGGCCATCGGGTCGAGGTGACCCGCGAGCGCGGCGGGTTCGGGATGGGCCAAGCGATCTGGCGGCTCCCGTCGGGAGGCCTGGTGGCCGGTTCCGAGCCGCGGGCTGACGGTCAGGCCGCAGCCTGGTAATACGAGGCTCGTTGTCCGGTTTGTGAAGCTACCGGTGATCGTGGGCCTAGTGATCTTGGCCAGTCTGTCCCAGGTGACAGTGAATTCCGCGGCCCATGCGGCCGACCAGAAGATAGGACCGGTGGCCAGGGAGGAGGCGGGCCGGACAGCGAGCAGCCGAATTGCCCGCACAGATCGAGCGCTGCTCGGCCGCAACGACACCGAGCCGATTCCGGTCCTGGTCAAGCTCGACCACGATCCGGTGGCCAGCTACCGCGGCGGGATCTCGGGCTACGCCGCCACCAGCCCGGCGCTGACCGGGCGGCGGCTGACCGGCTCGGACGCCGACGAACTCGCCTATGCCAAATACCTGGAACAGCGGGAGACGCGCTTCACCGACCAGCTCACGCAACGGCTGCCACAGGTCAAAGTCCGGCAGCGGCTGCGGACCGTCTACGGCGGGATGGCGCTGACCGTCCCGGCCAACCGGGTCAAGGATCTGCTCACGCTCGACAGTGTGGTGGCCGTACAGAAAGACGAGCTGCGCCAGCCGTTGACCGACTCGTCGTCACAGTTCATCGGCGCCGACCGCGTGCAGCAGGACCTGGGTGGAGCACGCCGTGCGGGCAAGGGTGTGCTCGTCGGCATCCTCGACACCGGGGCATGGCCCGAGCATCCCTCCTTCGCCGACCAAGGCGTGCTGGGTACCCCGCCCACGCTGAGCCGCAGGCGCCCATGCGACTTCGGGGAAGGGTTCACCTGTAACAACAAGCTCATCAGCGGGCAGGCGTTCCTCGACTCCTACCTGACCGTTCACGAGACCGAGACCTACACCACCGCCCGCGACAGCGACGGCCACGGCACCCACACCGCCTCCACCACGGCGGGCAACGTGCTTGAGAGCGCCAAGGTCTTCGGGGTCGAGCGCGGCCCCATCCGGGGGGTGGCTCCCGGCGCTTGGCTGGCCGTGTACAAGGTCTGCGGCGCGGAGGGTTGCATGTCCTCGGACTCGGCGGCCGCGATCTCGCAGGCGATCTACGACGGGGTCGATGTCGTCAACTATTCGATTTCCGGTGGTACGGATCCCTTCACCGACCCGGTCGAGATGGCGTTCCTGGACGCTTACGCCGCAGGCGTTTTCGTGGCCGCATCGGCCGGCAACTCCGGGCCCGGCGAGGGTACGGTCAACCACCTCTCGCCCTGGGTCACTACTGTCGCGGCGTCGACGCAGACCCGGGCGTTCGAGGCGACGCTGACCTTCAGCAACGGGCAGAAGCTCACCGGCGCCTCGATCACCGCCGGCGTGGGCCCGGCACCGGTGGTGCGCAACGGCAAATGTCTGGAGCCGGCCAAGGCCGGTGCCTTCCTGGGGAAGATCGTCGTGTGTGAGCGCGGCGGAAATGCCCGTGTGGACAAGGGCTGGAACGTCAAGCGGGGCGGCGCTGTCGGCATGATTCTGTTCAACCCGACGCTTCAGGACGTGGAGACCGACAACCACTGGCTGCCCGCCGTGCATCTTCCGGACAACGCCATCGTGTCCATTCTGGACAGTGCGCCGGACCTGACGGCCACCATCAGCGCTGGCGTCAAAGCCAAGGGCCGGGGCGACGTGATCGCCGGGTTCTCCTCGCGTGGCCCGGGCGGGCTCGCGCTCAAGCCGGACGTCACCGCCCCGGGCGTACAGATCCTCGCCGGGCACACCCCAAAGCCGACCGAGACCGCCGGCGGCCCGCCCGGCGAGCTGTTCCAAGCCATCGCCGGCACATCGATGTCCTCACCGCACGTGGCTGGCGCGGCCGCGCTGCTGGCCGCGAAGCGCCCCGAGTGGACCCCGGGTCAGCTCAAGTCCGCGCTGATGACGACCGCGCTCACCGACGTGGTCAAAGAGGACCTGACCACCCCGGCCGACCCCTTCGATTTCGGGGCGGGCCGGATCGCGGTCGACAAAGCAGCCCAGCCCGGGCTGACCATCGCCGAGACCGCGGAACGGATGCTGCGCTACGCCGACGACGAGGTCAACGCGATCAACCTCAACCTGCCGTCGGTCAACGCACCCATCATGCCCGGCCGGCTTCGTACCACCCGGGTCGTGCGCAACGACACCAACCAGCTGTTGACCTACCACCTGAAGTCGGCCGATGACGCGGTCACGGTCAGCCCTGCCGTCGTCACGGTCGCGGCGGGCAAGACCGCGTCGATTCAGATCACCATTTCCAGTCTCGCGAACGATGCCAAGTGGCGCTTCGGTTCGGTGACCCTCACCCCGGTGCTGGGCGGCTATCCGACCCTGCACCTTCCGGTCGCCTACCGGCCGAGCCAAGGGCTGGTGACGCTGACAAGCAAATGCACCGCGGAGCGAGTGGAGATCGGCGATTCCACGGAGTGCCGGGTGAAGGTGGCCAACACCGGATATGAGGACGCGTCGGTTTCAGTCTCCACCGAGACCGGACCCGAGCTGCGGCTCGCCTCTGGCGCCATCCGCAAAGCCGATCTCGCCGGCGTGGTCCCGGGGATTCCCGCACTGTCCAAGGTGGAGGATCGCCGGTTCAAGCGGCTTGCCGTCGACGCCGACCCGATCGGCGATGAAGAGATCCTCACTTACGACGTGCCGTCGTTCACCTACGCCGGGCAGAGTTACCAGCGCATCGGGGTGGTTTCCAATGGGTACCTGGTGATCGGCACCGCGACGAGTCAGGACATCCGTTTCGAGCCGCCGACCGAGGTGACCAAGGATCGGCCGAACAACGTTCTCGCGCCCTACTGGGCCGACCTGGACGGGACCGGGGCCGATGGCATCCGGGTGGCCACGGTGCAGTCCGAAGGCAAGACGTGGATCGTGGTCGAGTGGCAGGTCAACCTCTACGGGACCGACCAAACTCAGGTCTTTCAGGCCTGGCTGGCGACCGGGGCACAGGAGAGCGTCCGCTTCGCCTACGACGCGGACGCTTTGCCGAACGGGGCCAAGACCTTCGCGGTCGGGGCTGAAAACGCTTTGGGCAAGGGCGAACTGGTCAGCGTCGCGCCCTCGAACGATGTCGCGGTGGCCAGCTCCGGTGGGCGGCCGGGCGGAATGCTCGACTTTTCGGTGACGGTCACCGGTGTGCTGCCGGCGGCTCACGCCGCGGTCACCACTTCCATGCGGAGCGACGGGGTTCCTGGTACCACGCTGAAACAGGTGAAATTTGGGGTAGACGCGCCGCGTTGAAATTTGGCGCGTGCGAAGCAACGCGCATTTGCTAGCCGCGGAATGTTTGGCGGTAGTTCTGGGGTGTGGTGCCGGCTCGCTTGCTGAAGTGATGCCGCAGCGTCGCCCCATCGCCGAAGCCGGCCCGCACGGCAACCTGCTCGATGGGCAGGTCGGTCTCTTCCAACAGCCGTCGTGCGAAAAGCACACGCTGATGGGTGAGCCAGTCGTGCGGGCTGGCGCCTGTCTCGGCCCGGAACCGGCGCGCGAAAGTGCGCGGCGCCATGTGGCTGCGATGGGCGAGATCATCAACGGTCAGCGGCTCGTCAAGGTGGGTGAGCAGCCACTCCAGCAGCGGCTGGATGGTGTCGCAGTTGGCCATCTCGGCCACCGGCGCCTCGATGAACTGGGCCTGACCGCCCGCCCGGTGCGGCGGGACCACCATGCGGCGGGCCAGTTTGTTGGCGAAGGTCGCGCCGTGTTCCTGGCGCACCAGGTGCAGGCAGGCGTCGATGCCGGCGGCCGTGCCGGCGCTGGTGATGACGCGGCCGTCGTGCACGTAGAGCGCGTCGGGCACCACCTCGGCACTGGGGAAAGCCTTGGCGAGCTGGTCGGCGTACTTCCAGTGGGTGGTGCAGCGCCGACCGTCGAGCAGCCCGGCCTGCCCGAGCGCGAACGCACCCGAGCAGACGGAGAGGATCCAAGCCCCCCGCTCCGCCGCCTCCGTCAAGGCTGCGATCGCCTCTGGCGGGACGTCGGTGGTGACCGGATGGGCCGGGACGGCCACCAGATCGGCCGTTCTTAGTGGTTTGAGATCGGCGTGGGGCGTGACCATGAATCCCGAGCGGGTTTGCACCGGCCGGCCATCGACCGAGCAGAGCGCGAAATCGTAGAGCGGGAACCCGTCAACCGACCGATCGGTGCCAAACACCTCGCAGAGCACGCCAAGCTCAAACGGCGCGATCTGGTCGAAAGCGAGGACGGCAACCCTAGTGAGCATGGTTACATCCTACGTGGCAGAAATTCGAGGAGCAATGGCATGACTGCCACTGTCCTATCTGTCCCGGGCGGGCCAAACTAAGGACATGACACTCTTCCTGGTCCTTACAATGCTGGTGATCGTCGGTGGCCTGCTCGGCAACCTCGGGCTCATCAAGACGAATTACGACCCCGACGAGCCGCAACGCCCCTTCATCCGGCACTCTTGACCACATGGGCTGGTATGACGCGGACATCGAGCGCGTGATCATCACTGAAGACGAGCTACGCGCGAAAGTGAGCGAGCTTGCGAAGCAGGTCGCCACCGATTACGAATCGGTTGACGGCCTGCTTCTTGTTTGCGTCCTCAAAGGTGCGGTCATGTTCATGGCCGACTTCTCCCGCGCGCTCGCCGCTGCTGGTGGTCCCGCGGTCGAGCTTGAGTTCATGGCGGTCTCCTCATACGGCCAGGGAACGACCTCCTCCGGCGTGGTGCGGATCATCAAGGACCTGGACCGGGACATCGCCGGTAAGCACGTGATCGTTATCGAGGACATAGTCGACTCTGGTCTCACCCTGAGCTGGCTGCTGCGCTACCTGGAATCCCGCTCCGCCAAGTCGGTAGACGTCGTGGCGCTCTTCCGTAAACCGGACGCGATCAAGGTGCCGGTACCGGTGAAATATGTCGGCTTTGATATCCCCAACGAATTCGTGGTGGGATATGGGCTTGATTACAGCGAGCGTTACCGTGAGGTCCCGTTCGTCGGTATCCTCCACCCAGACGTCTATTCTCGGTAAGGTTCGGCCACTTTTCGCTCTGGGCGAAAGCCCGCTGTGAAAGAGCTGAAGCTTTAGCGCTCAACCGCCCGCGTGGATGAGCGGAGAGTTGGCACGGTGTACCTTCGACTGAGCTGACCTAACGGTAGTGAGGAATCACCACCGGCCTCTACTGACGATCAGGACCCGATAACCAGCATGGAGAGAACTCGAATCTTCCGCCGGCCCATCTTTTGGATCTTCGTGGTCATCGCTGGCGCGATCCTCGTCAGCCAGATGTTCACGAGTGGCCCGACATATAAAGATGTCGACACCTCGGTCGCCCTTGAGCAACTGGACAAGGGCGGCATCAAGAAAGCCCTGATCCTGGACAAGGAGCAGGTGCTTCAGCTTGAGTTGAAGGACAAGGCCAAGTTCGGCGACACCGAGACCAACCGGATCCAGACGCAGTACCCGTCCACGCAGGACGTCGACATCTTCACCGAGGTGCGCGACGCCAAGACGGCGGGCAAGGTCGACACCTGGAGCACCGAGGTCACCAAGGAGAGCGTGCTGCTCTCGCTTCTGGTCAACCTGCTGCCGATCGCGATCCTGGTCATCCTGCTGCTGCTGTTCATGTCGCAGATGCAGGGCGGCGGCTCCCGGGTCCTCAACTTCGGCAAGTCCAAGGCCAAGCTCGTCAGCAAGGACACGCCCAAGACGACCTTCGCCGACGTCGCCGGTGCCCAGGAGGCGGTCGAGGAGCTCCACGAAATCAAGGACTTCCTTCAAAATCCCGCCAAATACCAGGCGCTCGGAGCGAAGATTCCTAAGGGTGTCCTGCTCTTTGGCCCTCCCGGTACGGGTAAGACCCTGCTCGCCCGCGCTGTCGCAGGCGAGGCGGGAGTCCCCTTCTACTCGATCTCCGGTTCTGACTTCGTCGAGATGTTCGTCGGTGTCGGTGCGTCCCGGGTTCGTGACCTCTTCGAGCAGGCCAAGGCCAACGCGCCTGCCATCGTCTTCGTCGACGAGATCGACGCCGTCGGCCGTCACCGCGGCGCCGGCCTGGGCGGCGGGCACGACGAGCGTGAGCAGACCCTTAACCAGCTGCTGGTCGAGATGGACGGCTTCGACGCCAAGGGCGGCGTGATCCTTATCGCCGCCACCAACCGTCCCGACATCCTCGACCCCGCGCTGCTGCGTCCGGGCCGTTTCGACCGGCAGATCGCGGTCGACACGCCGGACATGGAGGGCCGCAAGGCGATCCTGCGCGTGCACGCCAAGGGCAAGCCGTTCACGCCCGACGTCGACCTCGACACCATCGCGCGCCGCACGCCCGGCTTCACCGGTGCCGACCTGGCGAACGTCATCAACGAGGCCGCCCTGCTGACCGCGCGTCAGGACAAGCGGGCCATCGCCGACGATCAGCTGGAAGAGTCGATCGACCGTGTGATCGCCGGCCCGCAGCGGCGCACCCGGGTCATGTCCGACCACGAGAAGAAGATCACCGCCTATCACGAGGGCGGTCACGCGCTCGTGGCATGGGCGCTGCCGCACGCGGCACCCGTGCACAAGGTGACGATCCTTTCCCGTGGGCGCTCGCTCGGCCACACGCTTGTGCTGCCGACCGAGGACAAGTACACCCAGACCCGGGCCGAGATGATTGACACGTTGGCGTATGCGCTCGGCGGCCGTGCCGCGGAGGAGCTCGTCTTCCACGAGCCCACCACCGGTGCCGGCAACGACATCGAGAAGGCCACCGCCATCGCCCGCGCGATGATCACCCAGTACGGCATGAGCTCGAAGCTCGGCGCGGTCAAGTACGGTACCAGCGGCGACGAGCCGTTCCTGGGCCGCAGCTACGGCCACGAGAAGGACTACTCCGACTCGATCGCCGCCGAGATCGACGCCGAGGTGCGGTCGCTGATCGAGCTGGCGCACGACGAGGCCTACGAAATCCTCGTCGAATACCGCGACGTCCTCGACAACATAGTGCTGGAGCTGATCGAGAAAGAGACCATCTCCACCGCGGACATGACCCGCATCTGTGAGCGCGTCGTCAAGCGCCCACCGATGGCGCCGTTCAACGGCTTCGGCAAGCGGGCCCCGTCCACCCAGCCGCCGGTTCAGATCCCGGCCGAGGTAACCCTCGTCGAGAAGTCTGAGAGCACAAGCTGAACGACAAGCTGGACTTCCTAGCAGCACGTCTGGTCGACGGCTCCCTCACCGGTACCCCGGTGGAGGAGTCCGTCGACCTTAAACGTATTGCCGCCGCGGTACGCGAAATTCTGATCGCCCTCGGCGAAAACCCCGACCGTGATGGCCTGCTGGAAACACCGGCCCGGGTGGCCCGTGCCTACGCCGAGCTTTTCGCTGGGCTGCGCGCAGACCCGTCCAAGGTTCTCAAGACGACCTTCGAAGCCGACCACGACGAGTTCGTCCTCGTTCGCGACATCCAGGTGTTCTCGCTCTGCGAGCACCACCTGCTGCCCTTCAAAGGGGTGGCGCACGTGGGCTACCTGCCCGGCGCAGACGGCCGCATCACCGGCCTGTCCAAGCTGGCCCGGCTGGTCGAGGTCTTCGCCCGCCGTCCCCAGGTGCAAGAACGGCTGACCTCCCAGATCGCCGACCTGCTGGAGTCATCGCTCGGCGCACGCGGCGTGATTGTGGTTCTGGAATGCGAACACATGTGCATGGAGATGCGCGGGATCCGCAAAGCCGGATCGCGCACGGTCACCAGCGCCGTTCGCGGCCTGCACAAGACCGACTCCAAGACGCGGGGCGAGGCGCTCGCGCTAATCAACGCCCGCTAGCGCTTACAGCACCATGAACAGGAAAGCCACCAGCACCACCGGCGCCGTGCACACCAGCGCCCCAATTTCGGGCGTCTTCGGCCTTCCCGGATAGATGACTCCGAGCAGCAGCCAGGCCATGCCGAACAGCATCGCCCCCATGGTCAGCCCGCACGCCGCGGCGTAGAACACCCTTGACCGCTCATCCACAAGCAGCGCGAACACGAGCTGAATCACCGTCGTCACCGCGGCCGCAGGCCCATACGCGACAAGGTTTTGCACCGCCTGACCCGGCTCGACATCGTCTATCCGCGCCAGCGCGGCGTCGGCCACCTCCACGGTGGAGCGGGCTTGCCGCAACGCGGCCACCACCACCTTCGGGCCGCCCGCCACAGCCATCTCCGCGGAACGCTGCTCGGCCGCATTGGGCACCAGCACCAGCGACTGGACACCCGCCTGCAGCGCGGCGTCCTGCATGCGAGCGGCCTGCATCCCCAGACGCGCCTGCACCACAGGCAACTCGGCCCGCGCCGCCACCACCGCCTCAGCCTCAGCGGCGGCGGTCGCCGCGGCCTGCTGCCTCACCGCGTCCAGCCGATGGGCCGAACCCAAATACTCCGACCATGCCGATCCGCGATCGCTCACGGCCGCCCCACCTTCAGTCATCCGCCCCACCTATCCGCATTCTCGTCGCGCTTCCTGGACGGGCTAGTCATGGGCGGTGTCGGGCTGGAGAGCAGCCGGCGGCCGCGGCGCGGGCACTCTTCCCGCCGCGTAGACCAGCGGTGGCGCGGAGGCGGGCTCCCGGGCCTGCCAAAGGCGCTGCCGTAACGCCGCCAGCACCTGCGCGTCGGCATGCGGGTCGGGGAACCTCACCGTCTTCTCATGCCCACGGGTGGCACCCCTGGGACCGCCGAGCCCACCGGCCGTGTTCACCACCGCACGGCCGACCGGCAGGCTCGCGGCCGAATCGTTGGTCGCTTCGAGCACATCGCCGCCGCCGGGCAGGGCCACCCTCACCAGGAACTGGCCGAAAATGTTGCTGCTACGTGCCTTCTGCGAGCACATCACCAGATGCATGCCCACCGACCGGCCCTGCTTCGCCACCGACTCCAGCAGATTGGCCGCCTCCGCCGCGATCTCATCATTGCCCGCGAGCAACCGCTGGAATTCGTTGATCACACAGACGATTCGTGGGATTGGTGCTCCCGCACTGCGCAGCTGGTGGAAGCGGGTCACGCCGGCGTCGTTGAGAATCGCTGTGCGGCGGGTCAGCTCACGCTCCAGGGAACGCAGCACGGCCAGGCCGCCCTCGCGGTCGCTGTCCACGCCCACCTCAAGTGCGTGCGGGAGCCACGACGGGTCCTCCTCGGTGGGCGTGAACTGGCGAAGTGCGCCGGTTTCGCTGAAGTCCAGGAGGTAGAGCTGGAGCTCGTCGGGGTCGTATCTGGTACACAATCCATAAAGGACATTGATGAGGAAAGCAGTCTTGCCTGCCCCGGCTCTGCCGCCCACCAGCCAATGTGGGGTCAGATCGGTGAAATGGAGCGAGACCGGCGTGTCTCCTGCAAGGCCGACCGTTGTGGACATTCCCTCGGCCGACGTCTCTGACCACCACTGGTCGGGGTCGGGGAGCAGGTCCATCAGGTGCACCTGCCCCTGGGCCGTGAACCGCTCGGCTAGCTCACCGCAGACACGCTGGGTCAGCCTGGCCGGTGGGTCAGGGTCAAGCTTCACCGGAACGTGCAGGCCGAGCCAGACCTCAGTGGGGCTGGGCCCGGTGGGAGGAGCCGCGGTCGCGAACGGCAGACCACCGATCAACGAATATTCGGTCCGCAAGCTGACCTGCGTGCTGGCCGGCAATGCGGGCAGAGCCGGTTTCGGTCCCAAAGGCAGCGGCGGCCAGCCCGCGATGATCAGGTGTAGCCCTGCGGCGGGCCCGTTCTGTGCCAGCCCGACGATGCGTGCCAGGTCGTCCTGCGTCACAGCCGACGGCAGCGCGGCAATGATCAGAAGCATCGTGCAGTCACGCCGCCGCGGACGGGCCGCCGGCCGGCGCTGATCGGCGGGCCTGTTCGGCATCACCCAGTGCTCGGCCTCGGTGAGGATCGCCTGCAGCCCCGCCCGCTCGGTCACCGCGGGCGGCATCAAACCCGCGTCGGCGAGAGCCCCGAACGGCGCGAAAAGCGCACCGCCGACCGCGTCGACGGCTCGCACAATCAAGGTGCCCGCGGGCGCCGTGGCGAGCAGCCGCAGCAGTATCGACCGCAGAGCCCCCGCCACCCGCGGATCGCGCGAGTCGGCGCTGAAAGTCAAATGGCCCGCGCCCAGGAGCGGCACCACGGCCGGAAACTCCACGTCGTCGAGGGGATGGCCCGACCCGATGCGGATGAACTCCGGTCGCCGCTGCTCGCCCAGCGGCCCGGGGTCCACTTTGTCCAGAGGCGCACCCAGCCATCCCGGCGTCAGCTTCGCCGCCGCCTGCGTCAGCCGCAGCGCCAGCTCGTGCTGCTCGGCCAGGTCGGTGCGCGGCAACGGAACATGATCATCGAGCGCCTGTGCCGCTGCGTGAACCACCGCTGCGGCCTGGCGATGCAATGCCGCAGCCTGCTCGATGCGTTCCATCTGCGACCACCCTTCGTGGACAGAAGGTTTCCTCGCGAATTTAACGCTTGGAGGCGTCAGTCGGTGTTGAGGTAATCGATAAATTTCGCTCTGATGAGCGGTTCGGAATCTCCGTACTGGTGACCGGTGAACTCCCGCCACAGCTGCACACTGTCGTCCACCGCCGCTCCAAGATCGGCCAGCTCTCGCTCCTCGGTCTCCGGGGAGGTCGGGAGATGGTGGAACAGGTCCCAAAAGAACCCGATATCCAGCTGCTTGCGCGCCTTCGTAAAGGCGCGCTCGCGCAACTCCTCCGTGCTCAGCTTCTCCAACTCAGCAAAGTTCGTCACGACTCATACCCTACGAGACCTCACGGCTATCCCATGTTTCCCAGTGCACGGCGTCTGTGAGCCGCTTCCGGCCGCCCATCACCGCCGGCCTATGTGTTGGCGCTGGATATCCGAGAGAGACGACGGCCAGGAGACTCATCTCCTGCGGGACATGAAGCAGCGCTTTGGCTTCAGCCGGGTGGTAGATCGCGCCAATGCAGGAGCCGACACCCAGCTCATGAGCGGCGAGCTGCAGATAGGCAGCACACTGGCCGAGGTCGAAGTAGATCCACGGCTGGTCGCTCGGCGCGGCGAACGCGACACAAACCGACGCTCCGGCCACGTGGCCCATGTAGTCGCCAAGCTTCGACAACGCGACCAGGGTCTCCCGCTCACGAACGGCGACAAGTTGCCACGGTTGGGTGTTTTTGGAACTCTGCGCCCGCAGAGCGGACTCAAGTATCTTGTCGAGCACCTCCGGCGGCACTGGCTGATCGGTGAACTGGCGCACGGCTCGCTTGGTGTTAATCGCCTTCAGAACATCCATGACCAGTAGTCTTTCATCGAACCGACGTCAACGGCGCGCGTTGCGGCTGCAGCGAGGCGCGATCGGCGGCGGCCCGCCCCGCAAACCAGCCAGCTCTGTTGCCCACCGGCGAGGTCGTGGTGATGATCTGCGGGAACAGCTCCTTGACGGCCTCCTGCACAGCCTCTGCACGACTGGCGAGCACAGGCAGCAGTGAACTGCCGTGCTCCCGCTCGGCCTCGGTGCTTGCCGTCGCCGTCGCCTCGGTGAGCCGCTGCTCAATACGGTAGGCGTAGCCGGTGAGGAACGATCGCCGGAACGAGGCCGTGCGCCCATCGGCCGGCGCGCCCGCGTGGACCATCGCCGAGGTCGCCTGAACCAGAAGCGACGTGTAGAGGAGCTCGGTCGCGGCGACATCGGCAGGAAAGCCCATGACCGTGGCGAACCCAAGGTCGCGCGACCACACCGACCTGCACCGGTTGGCCGATGCGGTGACGCTGAGAAGCAGAGTTTTGGCCGCCTCATAGGGACTGTCGATTTGCATTCGGCGCCCACCAGCCGTCTCCCGGACACCGGAAGCCATGCTGAGCAACGCATAGTCGATGCTGTGGCGCGCCATCAGCTCTTGCGCTTTCGCGGAGTAGGTTTCGGCCTCCTCCGGAAAGTCGGTGGACTCGGCCTTTGCCAGCAGCGCACGCACCCGGCCGAGCATTCTCGGATCGATGTCGGCGCGCTTGGCACCCGCCCTCGCCTGACCCGGCAATGTCCCGAGCACCGGCAGATCCGGGAGACGGTATAGGAATTGAAGGAGCCGAGATGCGTAGCCGGTCGCCAGCTCCACCGGAACGTTCTGGCGCTGCGCCCATTGCGCGAGGTAGTCGTCGTCGCGGGTCCACCAAACCTTGGCCGACAACGACTCCAGCTGGTCGGTCCAGTGGCTTTCCACCGTCGCCGCGGCATAACGCCGCATCTCGGCCGCCATGATGTCGATGATCATTCTTTCGCCGGTCGACCCCGCTTTGCGGCGAAGGTATCCGGCCAGGTCTGCGGGCTGCCAGCCCTTGGACCAGGCGTCAGTTACTGCGCTTTCCATAACGCTTAGCTGCACGGGAGGAGGCTACCGCGACCCACCGACAAAACCCGGCAGCCCGGCCGACTGCATCGCGCCAAAACCGAAATTCCTATGTGGACAGACGTAGCCGCCCGGGTTTGCATACCCGGGGCGGCTTCCGTTCTGTATGACAGATCAGGGGACCGACTGGCTCCGCGAGACTTGCCGAGCACGCCCCAGGAATTACAGGATGTACAGCACAGCTATTGGCAGAACCGTTCCCGCTGCCACCAAACCAGCCGCCCGCCACAGCATGCGCTGCGCGCCGTTGGCTCGCGCTGTCGCCGCGGCAAACCATCCGCCGGCCGTCAGCAGGATCGTTCCAGCCAACAATATGACGGCCGTGGTCGCGCCGCCGCTGAGTGTCTCGCCAAGGATGAAATACCGATAGAGCAGATATATGTACTGAAGCACCACCACGAATGCGATCACCGCGAGGATCACCGCGGTGTCGCGGCGGTAGCTCTGCCATATCCTGGCATAGAACGGATCACGCTCACGCACTCTTCATGTCCTTGTCAGGAGCCAAGTCTTCGCGCAGCTGATCCACCCGCGCCGAGACTTGTGCCACCAATGCTCCGTGCTCCTCCTGTGTCAGCCCTTTGCGCCAATCCAGGTAGCTTGTTGCCGCGGCTTGCAAAACCGGTGCCGCAACCGACGACCTCGTCAACTCGTCGAGAGTCATCTCGCCTTTCAACAAACTCTCCGCCATGTCCCGCAGCAGCGGATGCCCACCTTGACGGATCCGGTGCAACGCACCCTCCAACAACCTCCGATGAACCTCTTGCTCCACCGGATCGAACTCGGTCAGCGGCGTCATCACTCACCGCGCCATCGCGAGACTAAGCGAACCCGAGATCGCGCGCGATGGCGCCACATCCTCGATCTCCTTGGTCGCCGTGGAAACAAAGGCGCTGAACCCAAACACAATCGACTCGGCCGCGCTAGACACAAGCGTCACCCGCGCCACGAGTCGCAAGATCTGCGCTATCTCGTACGCGGCAAGGCCATAGCCGACCGCCGCCCCCACACCCGTCTCGGCCGTAAGCGTGCCCGCCAGCGCATACAACGCCGCCCTGGCCGCCCGATCGAGCAGCGCCTGCAGAAGCCCCTTCATCGCCTCCATCAGATGCCACATCGCACGGGCCAAGCTCTTGTACTCGACACTGGCCCTCTGCACCGCCTGCGCATGCCCGGTCAGCGAACCAGCCGCCTGCGCGAAGTAAACGTAAGCGGCGTCCGAGGCGTTGCCGTCCCACACATCGTCCAATGTGGTCGAAGCAGCTTGCACGTCGGCAGAGAGGTCGCGCAGACACAGCGACAGCTTGCTCAGCGCGTCGCCATACGCGCTGACCATCGTCCAATGTCCAGAAAGCGGAGAAACAAACTCGCCCAACACGTCCACGTTGGTAAACGCCTTGACGACGTCGAACAGCCACGCCGACGGGCTGAACAAGTCAAACAGCGCCGTGGGGCTGACAAAACCCGCCGCCACCGACTGAGCCTCCGGAGTCGGCGTCGTGAGATGCCGCGTCGGGTCATCCATCATCGTCCGCTCCAAGGGCTGTGGTCAGCACGCTCCACCGCCGGCAACGTCGCGTCTACCCTTGCCGCGGCCGCCAGATCGGTCTGGCTGTAAAACGTCGCCACCCTGCCCAACTCCTCGGCACTGGCCTTCAACGCTGCCGCGGCCCCATCCAGCCTGGCCTGCAACAGTCCCGCGAACTCCTGATGAGAGTCCTCAATCCTCCTGATGAGCCCCTTGTCGAAGAACTCCAGCTGACTCGGCGCCCGATGGTACTGGGCTGCCTTAGCTAGGCAATTCGCGCTCACTTCGAAGCTCTCCGCGGCCGCTATCACCGCGACTGGATCCACTTTGAACACCGCTATTCCTCCCGTGTCTTGCGGCGCATGAAAAAGAACGCAGCGGCCCCGCCGACAATGACTACCGGCACAGCTACAAGCCACCACGGAAAGCCCCCGCCCCCGCCACCCCCACCCAGCGGACCCGCCGGACTCGAGGTCAACGCAGCCGTGGGCGGACTCGTATCCTGCGGAAGATCCGCCGTCAACGCCCCCACTATGTTCAGAATTCCGTAACCGTACTGACTGTCCCTACCCGGTGGGCCTTTGTCGATCGCCGTGGCGGTCAGCCGCCGAACCACCTCGGGCCCCTTCAACTTCGGAAACTTCGACCGCACCAACGCCACCGCCCCAGCCACAATCGCCGCCGAGTATGAGGTTCCACTCCCGACTCCATAGGTCCCACCAAGACTCGTGGTGGAGATGTCGTCGCAAGGCGCCGCAATAACGGCCGCTTCGCCAGCCACCGAGGTGCTTGACACGCCACCATCTCGACCAAGTCCAGTTACTGCAACGACACCCGGAATGGCAGCAGGAAAGCCAATACCTTGATCCACAGATCGATTGCCAGCCGCTGCGACGACGACAACATCGGCCTTCAATGCAGCTTCGACCTCCTGGCGAATCAGAAGATTATCTCTTCCGATGGCTAACGAGAGTGAAATTACCTGAGCCCCCGCGGAAACGGCCGTGCGTATGCCCCGGGCGATCAGCTCCGAGTAGTTAGAATATTCGTCGCGCAGGATGACTCGTACTGGCAGTACTCGGGCGCCTGGTGCGACTCCTGTCGTACGTCCTTTTGCTACAACCAACCCGGCCACTTGCGTGCCGTGGCCGAACGTATCTGTCCGACCGTCACCTGGCCCGGTCATGTCGGCGCCCGGAAGTATTGCGTCCTTGAGATCGCCGTGGCCGCCGTCGACTCCGGAGTCGACTATTGCCACCGTGATGCCTTGCCCTGTGGATATAGCGTGTGCCGTCCGCGTATCAAGGAATACGTGAAACCATTGTCCGTCGTCAATTCGATCCGACTGAGGGAATCCTGTGATGAGAGAAATGAGTACAGTTAAGATCGACGAAAGGTTCATTGCTCCACCTTCCGAAATTCGATCTTCGGCTGCGCGTCGCTGCTTTCAGACTCTGCACGCCACGGATGCGCCAGATCCGCGAACCAGTCGTGAAATGCCTTCTCCTGCTGTTCGGAAGGTCGGCCAGGAATAATCGTGTCGTCGTCTGGTGCCTGAATAACTGGGCTAACTCCAGAATTTGTCCTCCAGATCTCAGAACGGCGCCGGTAGAGCGTCCGCTGCACACGTTCACCATTGCCAGGCGGTTGCAGTCCTACCGGCATTGGCGTGAACCCGCCGGAGCCGCTAACAGCGCCTGCGGTCGCTGGCAATGGTCGACCAAGGGGTGTTCCATTGCCTCTTTGCGGCATAGGCACGACGTAGCCTCGTGACCCGACTCCGGGACCCGGCAAGACGTAGGCACCGCCGTACGGCGCATATGCGCTACCTGGAGAGATAGGCAGCATTGAGACGGGCTGGCCCGGCACGGCGGGGATAATCGTTGGCATTCCGGCAAGGCCTTCTCCGAGATTTTCCGGGTGCGGATTGCCTGGCTTGGCATCAATCGGTTCGTAACCCGGAATTGGGGGCACCACGCGGCGCGTTCCAATCTGCTGAGCCTCGCTCGGCGCTGGCTCTGTCCACCAAACGTCGCGGCGAGTCGGCGGTGTCTCAAAATCTCTTGGTACGGTAATCCTCGAGCGATGGTCGCGTACCGCGTCGTCAACCGCGGACATCAGTCTTTGTGCCTCGGTGTTCAGCTCAGCTGCGTTGGCGTCCCAGCAAAATGGTTGCCATTTTGCTGTGGTCCCGTTCCAGCAATCGTTGAGGACGCTTACTCGTTCCCGAGCCTCCGAGTAGACGGTTACGATTGAATCGATGGCGTTTGCAGTAGCAGATGCGCAATGTGCGTCAGACAGCAGCGATTCACATAGGACGTCAATTCTCGAAAGAAGCATTGCGGCAGCCGGCCCCTGCCAGAAGGCGGCCAGCTGATCTCGCTGCATTCGAAGTGTCGTCTGATGGTCGAGAAGTAGCGTGTTGAGTTGCCTGAACCCCGCTGCCTGTTCCCAGCTGACCGCATCGTTGTTTGGGTGAAGGATATCGAATATGCGCGGCACATCGTAGGCGCCCCAGCCGATACACCATGCAGTGAAAGAAGGTTGGGCCGGTAGGTATGAATCAGTTTTGGTTGGAGGGGTGGGCCCCACAAATGGCTGGCTCATTGCTCGACCCAATGCTTAGCCGTCGGTCGCTGGGGGAGTGCCTCCTCAAGAAGAGCCTCCATGCGCTGCACATCCAGTCTGGTCAGCTCATCGGTGCTTCGATAGTGTTGTAACACGATCTTGATCGTCGACGCGAGATGGTCTGCCATCGCGATCTGATTGCCACTGTTATAGGCGTGCACACGCAAAGCCTCACGCAGTGCTCTTCGTGCTGCATCCAGTTCGCCGGATGGCGATCTCTCGCCGAGCCAGACTCCATGTTGGATCTGTGAGTCGACTTGTCTTAGCCCAGTGCGTAAACGTGCCGCGGCCGCTTCCATGGCGGCGCGTGTCACCTCGACAATGAGGAGATCCACAGCTACTGGCTGGTTCCCCGTCACATTGCTCTCCTTTCATGAGCGGCGCGAAAGCGGTAAACCTTCATCCGCATCGATGGGAGGTTATCTCATGTCAGCTATGTTGTGAGAGCGAAAATTCGAGCCTGTGGATATCATAATCAATGAAGTAGGTCAAGCAGGGCCTTGATAGATCCACTGCGTGCGAAGCGATCTCGGCGTGATCGGTCCGGGGGTGATCTGCGGAGTGGCCGGGTGGAGTTCCGGAAAGCTCTTCGTTGCCACACAATGGTTGGATGCGTTGGCGGCGTGTGGCGGTTATTGGCGGAGTGGTCGCGTTGGCGGCGTCGGCTAGCGCGGTGGGCTGGGGGCTTCTCGCGTACAACGAGGTGACCAGAGTGGATCGAAGCGATCCGCAGGTCGTAACAGACCAGTTCCTCAGGGCCGTTTTCGTCAGAAAGGATCATCCTGGTGCGGCGCTCTACACCTGCAGTGATCAATCACAGGACGATGACGTGTGGGCACTTCGATCAGAGCTCGATCGGAGAGAGAGCGAATTCAAAGTTACCGTAATCGTCAGTTGGGGTGCATATGATCGCGAAGGCAACGATCTGCGCACCAGCCTGACGATCACGGCCAATCGAGATGGAGTTGAGCAGAGCAGCAGCGAACAGGTCTGGCGATTCCATCTTGTTGAAGAGGATGGTTGGCGGGTGTGCGGAGCGGATCGGGTCGAAGGAACGGTGCCGACCTGAGTTATTCAAGCCATAGCTCTGCAACGGGCAGCGCACGCGCAGCGGGGAGCTTGCCGGTCGCGGCCCAGGCGTACCAATCAGACTCTGTCACAACGAGGATTTGCGGCAAGCTGTCTGGTCCCTTGTGGGCCTCGCTTGCCGCCCGCAATGCACGAGTCTCCCCTTCTCGACCTGTGTGCACCAGCCGTCGCCCCATCACCTGAGCGGCGCCATCCAATGGGAGGGCTGCCCGGGTTGGCGGTGAATCCAGTGAAACAAGCTGCGGAGCATCAGCTGGCGAAGGAGTGAGGTCATTGGCCGCGTCGGCTGTGCTTAGTGTTTCTATCCAAACCCTTTCGACTGGTACTAGCGCGGCAACCACTTCGACCCGATCGCGCTCTGCTCTATACCAGTCGGCCTCGGGCAGCACGGGAACGAACGTCCGTGCGCCTTGTTTTACCAAGGCATCGGCACGCATTTCGCCACGCCACCCGTGACCTGGTAGGCCTATAAGCACGCGGGCTCCGCGCAAGGTCCCCCCGCTGCCGTCGACTGTCAGAGCTGGCACTGGCACGATCGCTGCGGGTGGCGTGCGCCATTGTGCCGCCCACCGTGCGAAGTCAGCCTCGGTCACGCTGCAACCCCCAACGCTGCGCCTTTGGAAGCCATAAATATCTCCGGGTTTACGGCGCCACGCGACGAGCGGTCGCCGTCAAGGTGGACCTCGAAGTGTAGGTGAGGTCCGGAGGAGTTGCCTGTCGTTCCGACGACACCGATCACTTGGCCCGCCGCGACCCGGTCCCCGATGTTGACATGGGGGCGGGTGTTCATGTGGCAGTAGCGGGTAATTACTTGCTCGGCGTGAAGAACTTCGACGAACCAGCCGCAGCCGGGAGTGCTGGGCGAACCATCGCGATCGCAGTTGCCGACATCGCAGCGGCTCATAATGACAACGCCGGAGGCTGCCGCGCGAATAGGAGTGTTTCGGGAAGCACCGAGGTCGACCCCGTGATGCGACGGGCGTTCAGGCGTTCGGAAGGCCGACACAATATTCGCGCCGACAGGTGCTGTCCAGCCGGATGCCGCGATCTCGCCGAATCCGGCGCATCGCAACTGGCCGTTGACAAGAACAGAACGAGCAGCGCCATCTGTGAGTTGGTTGACGACCAGCGTCGCCATCGGCTCGTGTTTGGCGTAGGCATTTGGATAGGCACTGATCTGAACCAGCTGAGCCGCGACAGTGAGCGGCAAAGTTAGCCAACCCGGGACCTGTGTGAGTTTGTTGTAGAACTTCGTGGACGAGTAGACCGGGTTCATGATTTGTTCTGGGGTACCCCAGCCTTGGCTCGGTCGTTGCTGAAAGAGCCCAAGCGAGTCGTGATCATTGATGGCGCCCAAATGGCCGTGGTTCGTGAGACTGCTCTCTTGCATCGCGGTGGCCACGGCGATAACCCACCCGCGGGGCGGCACCTGTAGGTCCTGACCCGTGCGAATAATCACCGCGGCGTTCCGGACCTGATCGGGACCGTAAGGCCCCATCCGATCGAACTCACCGTCCACACTGATCGCGCCGCGTCCACCGCAGCTCAAGGAGTTGGCGAGGCTTGATTGGTTTGTCAGGTCGCCAAAGATGATTGCGCTGATAGCGCCACCACAGCAAAGGACCGCGAGAACCGCGGTTATTGCCACGATGAGACCCGGCTTCACGAGCCTCTTGTGGGGGCCGCGTAGGGGTGCGGAAGCGAGGGGGACGGGGGATAGCTTCATCTCATGCTCGCTCCCAGTCGATCCCGTCCACCAGCCAGCGTCCTTCCGCTACGAAAACCAGGCGCAGTCGGAGCTTGCCGGCGTCGGTTGGGAAGATAACGTCCGCAGACGTTTCGGCGTGAACCTCGGTGGTGGCTTGCCCGCTAAGGCGTTGCGCGGGCACGGAAATGGGATCTGATTGAGCGAGCTCGCCAGTGAGCGTCTTGGTGGACAACGGCTGCAACGAATTACGCCAAGCGGAGGCACTGCGGTTCTTTTTGATCCAATTTTCGGCGAAGGCAGTAGCCACAGTGAGCGCCGTCTGGCCGCTTGACTGCTGCTTAAGTGAAGGGCTGGGATCAATGTTGACGACGCTGTCGTTTCCGGTCGTCGGGTCGACGGTCGACACTTGGGATGAGCCGTCAGGAAAGCTCTGCGGGGCTTCGCCACCGATCAGTTTGCCGATCACAATGACCACGCCGACCACGGCGAGCAATGCAAGAGCGATTGCGGTGCGTGGCCGCACCGGCAGCGCGCTGAAGAATCGACCGACCATCGCTACCGCGACTCCGAGCGCGCCTCAGTTCGGGCAGGCTGTTGAGGCTTAGCTGAGACGCCTCCGCCGACCTTAGGTGGAGCGGCTTGATGTGGAACCGAGGTGGGACGGTAGATCGCGTAACCGGATTCTGTTTCCGGCACATCTGCAGTGGTCCACGCTCGTTGCCGGGTGCTTTCGGCGGCAGGAGATGCTTCAGCCCTTTGCAGAACAGTCTGGAGCTCCTCTTTGACTTCGAGCTCAAGCCTGCCCTCGTTGCGCTGCCCATCGTGGCTAACGTCGACGGTGGTCGTTGCCGTAGTTGTCGTGACCGCCGGGCGAGCGGTGAGAAGCGCCGCGCCGCTGCTGCGTCCACTTAGCTGGGTGATTCGGGTATACGGCCGTAGCAACATCCAGCCGACGACGCCACACAGAAGGACAAGGGTTACCTGAAGCCATCCGGGGAGGCTAGCGGTGCTCATGATTAGGTCCACGGCGAAGAGGTACACCGCCGCGCCCGTACCAAAGATGGCGATGTTGATGGCTGCCGCGATGACGGCGTTTACGAGGCGCCGCAAGCCAGCACTAGCCGGCCGCAGCAAGCCGACGGTGCCCAACGCAGGCGCGGCGACAACAGCCCATCGAATGATGAGAAAACCAAGAAGCACAAGCAGAGAGGCGACTATATCGAAGGTGGCGTACGCCGCGGCGGCCAGAATGGCGACAAAGCCCGCCCCGACCCGCTCCATCCCCTTCGTTCCGCGAAGGTACTCGTAAGCGTCAGGATCCTCCGTGCGGATCTGCTCAGAGACCTTCATCCAATCGCGCTTCTTCGCATCAAGGATTCCCTGCCGACGGGCGGGATTCGACTCGATGGCCTCGATGTCTTGCCAGCTCAGGGACTTTGCTCGATAGAGAGCTGGGCCGTATTTTAGGGCCGTCTCGCTATCGGCCGAGCCGAGTGAGCCGCGAAGCCAGTTTTTGTAGAGCAGGCTCTCCACGGCTGTATCGCCGGCGCGGACAGAGGGTGGTCGTTTGTCGTCACACGCTCCGGGAGCGGGGTCGTTACACGGGCCTGCAGATTCGGAGGACTTAGGCCCGATGGCGTCGTGAACGACGCTCAGTGTGGCGACCAATGCGTTGTCCGCAATGTTTGCGGACTTGACGGGCCACGCTGCCAGTGCGGTGACGGCTACCAGGACCAGGATTGCCCAGCCAGCTGTGGTGAGCGCCGCCGACATTTGGGCTTGGCGTGAACGCCAGAGAAGGTAAAGGCCGACTACGGCCAGAGTTACCACACCGAAGACGCTGAACACCCGTTGGTAGATGGCCTGAGTGGCGCCTTCAACCAAAGGGTCGGCCCAGGCCCACAGGTCGCCAGGATCCCAGGCCTTTTCGCGAAGTCCGTTGGAAGCGGCCACGATCCCGGTCGCGATCATGAATTCGCCGTTGGCGATGGTGGACTCGATTTTGTAGTCAGGATGCATGAGCGTGTCGGCGCACCCGATGTCGTAGGTGGTGTAGTCGTAGCCGGCGTATCCGTAGCGGGTGTATTTGCCGACGGGGCCTGAAACTTGCCAGGTTGGCTTGGTGGCGAACCAGCCGCCGAAGCCGGAGTCGGGGGCGGCGGCGTCTGGGGCGCGTAGGCATTGGACTCTGGCGGCGGAGACTTCTTGGAGGCGGGAGATGCATTCGTCCAGGCCTCGTGAGCGCCATTCTTCCAGTGAGCACAGTGGGTCGCCGGGGGCGGTGGACGGGGGTGGGGCGGCGGCGGAGGCGGGGACGCCGAAGAAGGTGGAGATGAACAGGACGAAGACGGCTGCGAGTTTTCTCACCGGCGTCCCGCCTGTCCGGTGGGGGTGGTGTCCAGAGTGGTGAGCAGACCGTCCACATAGGATACATCGATGCGCACGCGCTGGACGCGGCTGTCCACGTCGCGGAGGACGAACTCGCGGTAGCCGAGGCGGCCGGCGCTGTTGGCATCGGGCGCGGAAAGTGAAGCTAGCACCGCCTCATAGCCAACATCGGTCGGTACCCGCAAAAGTCTCAACGCATCAGAAGCGATCTCAGTGTCCTGAGCGATGCGGCCGACAAAGACCGTAGAGACAAGGTTTTGCACGTCGAGCCCCAGGATGTCTTTCGGGTTCTGCGAGGCAACAAATGCGGAGAGGTTCCACTTGCGTGAGTCACGGGCGAGCCGCACGAGGAAGGAGCGGCCGGAGCGCCAGCCTTCCATGAAGTGGGCTTCGTCGAGCCCGACGAGCTTGCGCTGGTGCATGTCGCCGGAGTAGCAGCGCCGCACGGCGAGCCGGTGTGCGGTGTGCAGCATGGGCAAAGCCAGCGCTTCTTCGGCCGACCAGTATTCTCGCTCGATTTTGAGATCGGGCAGGCGCAGGCCGGACATCGTGATGACGGTGAGCGCGGCGTCGGTGCCGAGCAGGTCGGGTGGCGGAGAGCCGAAGAACAGTAGGGCCAATGGCATTTCGGCGGTGTCGAGCAGGAGGTTGGCCAGCTCGCGTCCGCTGTCGTCGACGCCGGATAGGCAGCGCACCACGTCGTCGAGGGTGGAGGTTTCCTCCGCCGGCACCGTGCGCACAGCGTGGCGGAGCAGGGTGGCGGTTGATGCCTCGCGCGCAACCTGTGGTGGCACAAGCATGGAGCAGATGTCTTGGACGAGCATCCGGCGCTCGGCGCGGGCGTTGGAGACTGCGATTTCGAATTCGCGGTTGCCGGCGTGGCCGGGTGCGAACTCTTCGCGCGACGGTGTGGGGATGAGCGAATAGGGCGCAAGTGTGCCTTGCTCACCACCGGTGAGGTTGAGGACGCGGGTGAAGGGGCGCAGCTCGGGCATGGCGGCCAGGCGTGCCAGGGGGCCGGACGGGTCGAGCAGTGTCACCTGCACACCGCGGCGCGCGTTCAGGTAGCCAAGGGCGCCAAGCAGAGTGGACTTTCCACCGCCGGGCTCGGCGACCATGACGGCCAGGCCGCTTCGTTCCCTGACCTCCATGGGGAAGTGGGGGTCGAGGAAGACCGGGCGGCGGCAGGTGCCGGCGGTGCGGCCGATCAGGTCGCCGCGGCGGTCGCCGACGGTGGAGGCGGCCTGCGGCAGCGCGGCGGAGAGCAGGCGAACCGGCATGCGCCGCAGGTATCCGGTGTTGGCAATGGGTTCGCCGGGGATGAACTCGCGCGCCAATTGGTCTTGTTGCTTGGGATGTTGCAAGGCAACGCGAAGCTCACGGCTGTAGGTCGCGGTGACGGCGCGGGCGCGTTCGAGGCATTCTTCGCGGGTGCCACCGCTGACCGCGATGCGGTGCCAGCCGTGGGCGCGGGCCGAGTCGACGGGCAGACCGGTGGTCATCTCGTCGCCCATGGTCAGGGCACGGCTGGCCAGGCGCTCCAGCTCGGGTGGGGCGTCCATGCCGTGCTCGAGGTAGTCCTGCTGCTGCGAGCGGATCATCCGGAGCCGGTGCTCGAGGTTGCGGAAGCTGTCCTGGGGGCCGAGGATGTCGACCCGCGACGAAAGCTCCATCGGCCACGGCATGCGCTCGTGGAAGTGGAGCCAGGGCTCGTGGCGCTCGGGGATGTCCAACGGCTCCATCCGGCCCACGGTCAGTACGGCCACGTGCCGCTCTTCGTTGGTCATGCGATTGACGAGCTTCACGGTGCTGCCGTAGGGCGTGCGATAGCGCTCGATGTTCTCGGTCAACGCCAGCAGATCGCCTGGTTCCCATTTGCCGTGCCCGATCGAGCTGAGCATGGTGGGCGGCGCCATCCCGAGCGCCACCGATCGGTAGAGCAGCCATTCCAGCTCGGCCGCGGCGGCGCGTTGTCCACGCATCCCGAACGCGGCCAGTACCTCGTCAAACTGCTCCACCTGACGGCCAAGCTTCTTGCGTTCCGACTCGGGCGTGCCCTTGCCGAACATCTTGAGCAGCCGCTCGGACATGCTGTCGCCCAACGCCCGCCGGGCGAAGGTGACGCCGAGGAAGGTCTGGCCTTCGGCATGGTTGACCTGACGCAGGTGTCGTTGCGCGGCCACGAGGTGATCGCCCCAGCTGGGCGAGTTGGGCACCGCCGGTAGCGGACGGGTGGTCAGCTGGTCGAGCTGCGCAGCCCACAGGTCGGCCGGAAAGGGCCGGGTGGTCCGTCGCAGGTGGAGGCGGAAGCCGGCCAGGCCGGCGTATTGCTCGCTGATCGCGGAGAGCAGCGCCTCACGCTCTGGGTCGGGACGGAAGGCCCAGCGGACCTCGGGAAGCATGTACCACGCTGTCACCGCATGCGGTGTGAAGGTGAGATGCCCAGCGATTTCGGTGATGGCCAGTTCCTGAGCGGAGCCACGGTCCTTGGGCGGCTTGGGCATTCTGGCGGGCTTGGGCTTGCCGGCGGCGGAGGGGTGCGGGCGGGGGCTGACGTTGGCCGGGCGCGTGGTCACCGGCATGGCGCTGATCGGCGCCGCGCTGACCGGCACCGCACTCACTGGCATCGCGCTGACAGGAGCGTTGACTGGAGCGTTGATCGGAGCGTTGATCGGCGCGTTGCGAGGAGCGTTGATCGGCGGTGGAGGCGTGAATGTGGGCTGGGTGAACTGAGGCGGTCGCGCAGGCCGTTGCGGCGCTTGGGCCGGAGGTGCCTGGCGAACGACAGGTGGTTGTGCCGGCGGTTCCCTGCGGTCAAACGAGTCGCCGTCAAAGGACCGCGGCTGGCGCTCAGATCCGTGCGCTGGCGAGTACGGCGCGGGTGACGCGACCTTGACCGACTCGGGCGAGTGGGCGGAGGCGTCGAAGAGCTCAAGGAACGGCGATTCCACGTCGAGTTTGGCCGGGGCGGGCGGGGGCGGGGCCGGAGCACGTAAACGAGCCGCGGCCTGGGCCGCGGCTTCGCGCATCTCGGCTGCCCGGCGATCGGCTGCGCGCTGCAGGTCTTCCGATCGCTCAGAGGATCGCTCGGAAGGTGGGGAGGTGCGCTCAGGGGACGTGGCCGGGCGGGGTGGCTGGAACGAGGCCACCGGCCCGTCCACCGACGGGATCGTGTCGTTGACCGACTCGTCGAGGTCGAACTCTTGGTCATGTGTCGTCATGTGAGCGCCTTCCGGACCATCACGCGGCGAGCGACGAGCTTCGGGTCACGCTGCTCAGTGCTGGGTTCACGTGTGCGCCGCCAATCGGTGAGGGCGGTGCGGATGACCATCCGGGCCGGACGGTCTGGGTCGACGTGCCGGAATACGTACGAAGTGATGACGATCGCCAGCGCGATCTCCCAAGCCGGGAGATAGTCGACATCCCCCGTGAGGATCCAGCGAATCCCCATGATCGCCGGAACCAGAAGTGCGAAGAGGCCGTACTGCGCGTAGGGCAACTGGATCGGCAGGGTGTATCCGGGTGGTCCCAGGTAGACCAGGCGGGCCCGGTAGATGTCGTCGTCCGTACGCAACCGCATGAGCTTTGTCCTACTCGAACATGATGTTGACCAGATTCGCCCCGACGAGGAACAAAGCGCCCGCCCCGACGATGAATGCGATGCCGATGATGGCGATCGCCGAACTGGTCAGCACTTTGGACACCTCACCCCGGCTGGCCCGGCCGATGAAGATCACGCCCAGGACGGCCAAAAGGATCGGAGCGATTTTACTGGCGAAGAATTCGAGGATATTTGTTGTCGCGATCTCGCCCTTGGGAGCCGGGGTAGGGGCCGCGAGCACGAAGTCGGCAACCGCGCCGAACAGCGACGTGGCGTTCATTTGGTGGTACCTCCCCCGGGCATTTCGGCGCTGGATCAACTTGCTAAGCCTTACGGAAAGGTGTGCTCAGCTGTGGGATGCGCCGATGACACCCTGTTTCGTGTCGAACACTGCGTGTGAACATGTGCCGGTCAGCACACACCCAGAGGGTACGGTGCGTGACCCCCAGCGACAAGCTATGTAACTACGTCTTAGGGGCGGGCGACGGTGTCGGATGAACGCCTGTGCAAAGTGACGCTCACGTCGTTAAACGTGTGCGGAATAGGTGCTTGGGGCTTGTGGACAGTGACGGTCGCCTCGGCCACACGTTTGTCGGCCAGGCAGATGTCAACCAGCCGAGAGGCCAAGGTTTCAATCAAGTTCACGGGCTCACCTGCGATCACCGCCGCCAGCTGTGAGGCCAACTCGCCATAGTGGATGGTGTCAGCAACGTCGTCGGTCGCGGCAGCGTGAGTGAGTGATAGCCCCAATGTCACGTCGACGACGAAATCCTGGCCGTCCCGGCGCTCGAAGTCGAAGACCCCGTGGTTGCCGCGCACCCGAAGGCCGGTAAGCGTTATTCGATCCATTCTCGCCAAACCTTAAGTGCGTCAACGGTGGCCTGCACGTCATGGACGCGTACGCCCCACACCCCCGCTTGGGCGGCCAGCACGCTGGTCGCGGCGGTGGCGACGTCGCGCTGCGGGGCCGGGCGGCCATCGAGCAGCAGGCCCAGATAGGACTTGCGGGAGGCAGCAAATAGGACAGGATAGCCAAGCCCGACAAAGGATGGCAGCGCGCGCGAAAGTGCCCAGTTATGGGTGGCGGTCTTCGCGAAGCCGAGGCCGGGGTCGATGATGATCGATGAGGCGTCCACCCCGGCATCGAGTGCGGCATCGATGCGCGCGGATAGTTCGGCGCGCACGTCGGCCACCACGTCGGTGTAGGTCGCCAGTTCCTGCATGGAGGCGGAGTGGCCGCGCCAGTGCATGATCACATACGGGCACCCGGCCGAGGCGGCCACCGCAAGCATCGCCGGATCGGCCAAGCCGCCGGAGACATCGTTGATGATCGCGGCGCCGGCGTCCAAAGCGGCCGAAGCGACCGCGGCTCGCGTGGTGTCCACACTGGTCGGTACCCCGGCGGCGTGCAGCGCGGCGATCACCGGCACGATCCGTTCGATCTCCACGTCCGCGTCTACCCGGGTGGCTCCGGGCCGGGTCGACTCGCCGCCGACGTCGACGTACTGAGCCCCTTGCTGGTAAAGGAGAACACCATGCTCGACAGCGGCCGAAAGATCTTCATAGAGCCCGCCATCTGAAAAGGAATCGGGTGTCACATTGAGCACACCGATCACCACAGGCAGATCATCGGTCACACTGCCATTGTGACTCAGGTGGTCTTCTCGATCGGGAGCAACCTTGGCGATCGACAGAGCTATCTGCGTGGTGCGGTGGCCGGTCTGGCCGAGGTGGGCGAGGTGCAGGCGGTTTCCGGTGTGTACGAGACCCCGCCCTGGGGTGATCCCGATCAGCCGTCCTACTACAACGCTGTCGTGCTGGTGACCGGCGAGCTGACTGTCGAGCGGTGGCTAGAGGAGGCCATGCGCATCGAACAGCTAGCGCAGCGAAGCCGCGACCAGATCCCGCGCACGCTCGACGTCGACCTGATCGCCGCGTGGGAGGACGACGGGACGCCGATCATCCGGGAGACCCGCGAGCTGACGTTGCCGCATCCCCGTGCGCATCTGCGGGCCTTCGTGCTGCGGCCGTGGCTGGAGATCCAGCCCTACGCCAAGCTGCCCGGACATGGCTGGGTCAACGATCTGGTGCTCTCTGAAGACCTGGCCGATGATGTTGCGGCCATGACCGCGTTGCCTCACCTCCAGATACAGTCGACGCCGTGAGCACAGGGGATCCCAGCGCGCCGGAGCCAAGGCTCAAACCCACCAACCCCGCGACCCTTGTCGTGGCGGGCCTGGCGGCAGCCGCCGTGGCCTTGCTCTCGGTCAGCCATTGGTACTACGAGCTGCCCTCGCTGCCGCTGCTGCCGGCGCTGACCCTGCTCGCCCTGGCGATCGCCGAGTTCGTGCTGGCCCAGCAGACCAGGGCCAGAATTGAGCGCAAACCAGGCCGCCCGCCGGTCGAGCCGCTGGCCGTCGCGCGCTACGTCGTGCTTGCCAAGGCGTCGTCGCTAGCGGGAGCGATCTTCGCCGGCTTCACGATCGCCGTGACGATCTGGCTCGCGATCGAGGCGCAGCGAATCGATCACGCCTCCCAGGGGCTGCCGGCCGCCGCGGTGTCGGCCGGCTCGTCGCTCGCCTTGGTCGCCGCCGCGCTTTGGCTGGAGCGAGCCTGCCGAGTGCCAGGCGATCCCGACAAATCGCAGGCAGATCAGCGTTAGGACTGTTGCATTCACCTTTAAGCCGGTACGGTCCTCCCGGTAGCCGGTTCGTACCCCCGCGGACCGGTCGAAGGCTTGCGGAGGCGTGGGCCATGGCCTATGGACACGACAATGATGCGACGGATGCCGGCCAGTTCGGTGGGAGGCACAGCGCCTCACGTCCAGCGACCAATCTCGAGGACGTCTTTGACGACCCGGCTCACGGCGAAATCGGCCGCGATCGGCTCGGCGTCCATTTTGCTTGGGAAGGCGTCCTTTTACTAGGGGTGCTGGCGCTCGGGTACCTGCTCTTCGCCAACCACCGCGAAGCACTCAAGGGCGACTCGCTCAAGATATTGCTGGTCTCCTGGGCGGCGCTGGGCATCCTCGCGCTCGGTGCGGCGATCACGCTGCGGGTAGGCGCGGTGAACCTGGCGTTGGGCTCGGTCGCGGCGGCCAGCGCGCTCTACTACGCGCAACACAGCGCTGATCGTTTGGTACCAACCTCGATTTGGCCGCTTCTGCTGGGTTTGGCGGTGGGGGCCGGGATCGCCGTGCTCGTGGTGGGCTTCCATGTGCCCGGCTGGGCGGGAAGCCTGGTGGGCGCCCTCGTGGCGATCGCGTGGATAGAAAAGAACTTCTCCGGCCCGGTTGAGGTCGCTGACGGGTTCAACCCGGCCGATCAGGCCTATTACCTGGCTGGCGGCTTCGTGCTGATCAGCATCGTGGGTGGGCTGCTCTGCTTGATCAAACCGATTCGCCGTGGGGTGGGCCGGTTCCGTTCGGTCGCCGATCCGGCGACGCGTCGGGGCGGGCTTGCCGCCGCGGTGACCTCGGGTGGCCTGATCCTCTCCGGGGGCCTCGCCGCGATCGCGGGCATCGTGGCCGGCGCGGCCGCTGGTGTGGCCAACGAGCAGGTGCCGGCGCCGGTGACCGGGCTCCAGACCACGGCCCTTGCCGTGGGCGCCGCCCTTGTCGGCGGTGTCAGCGCCTTCGGGCGCCGGGGAGGTGTCTTTGGCACGGTCCTGGCCAGCGCTCTGATCACTTTGCTGACTGTCTATGGGCAGGAAGAGAATTGGGGCATTTCTCCCTGGGTACTGGCCGCAGGCGCGATCGCCACCGGCCTGGTGGTGACCCGGCTGGTCGAGACCTTCGGCAGGCCGCTGAGCATGGATGACGGGCCGGACGACTGGTCCGACGTGGGCATCGCCAGCACTTCGAGCTGGTCGACCACGAGTGCCAGCACCACGGCGGCTGACACCTGGTCCGGCCTATCGGCCCAGCCCACCTCGCCAGCGACCACCACTACCTCGCAATGGGGAGCCGAAACGGACCGCTGGCGCTAAACGGGCGGTTATTCGTTAATACTTCGTGACGACAGTCAGGCCAAGCTCGCCGATCAAAGACTTTTGGCGCGATCTATGGACTGCGCGGCCTTTCGCTTCCTGGCAACGGTCGGTAACCTCTAGCACCATGCCGACCTCAGACGCGCAGGAAGAGCAACGCCGTGCGCGTCTCTTCACAGCGCTGTTTTGGACCGGGGTGGGACTCGCCCCGCTGGCAGCGTTGTTGCTGCTTGTCGGTTCAAGCATGGGCTCGTTGCGGGCAGCTGTCGGCATTCTGATCATTTCGGTCATCCTCGTCGGGGTGTCGATCACTCTGCGTCGAGACTCGGAAGGGATCAAGTCCGAGCTCGAAGACACGATGTACGACGAGATCGACACTGTGCGCGCCGAAGTGCGCGACGACCTCGGGCACGCGGTTCAGGCGACCCAGCGGGCGCTGGGCGAGAAGATGCAATATCTGATGGACCAGGTGGAGTCGACGCGCGCAGAGCTCGAAGCCACCAAGGCGCAACTGGAGACCCTGCGCCATCAGCCGGTCGCCGCCTCACATCGCGCCGGCGCACCCGCGCCCGGAATTGCTCAGCACGGTCAGCGCCAGGCGATGCCCCCGGGTGTGCTGCGGCACACCGAAACCGTTCAGGTGACCACCCGGCACACGATCATGGACCCGCACGAGGACGCCTCGCGCGGCACCACCTACGGCACGCGCCAGCCGATCGCCAGCCGCGGTGCGGTGCAACCGCACCACGACCGCGATGACTATCGCGACGACTACCGCGAGCGTGACCGTGACCAATACCGCGAGCGCGACGACTACCGGGAGCGCGACCGCGAGGAGTCCTGGACAGAGCAACGGCTGCGCGAGCAGCTCGACCGGCGTCGGGACGCCAACGATTCGGGTGCGGCAGTCGACCGCTGGCAGCGCGACTCGCACGACGACCGGTGGGTCGGCCCGGTCATCGACGAAGAAGACGATCGCCGCCCAGCGGTTCGCGCCGGAGATCGGTGGGCCAGCGTGCGCAGCGATGATCATGGTCGTGAGCTGCGCATGGGCGAGCGCCGGGCTGGCGTCTACTCTGACGGCCGCGGCACCGAGGTGCGCATTGAGGATCGATGGGCCGCAGTCCGTCGCGAAGCGGGCCTCGACCGCCCGCGCTGGGACGACGACGAACGCCTAGACGCCCCGCGCGACTTTCCCTACCGAGACCGCGACCGCGAACGCCGTGCCATCAGCGCCTCAGACCGTGACGACCGCTGGTCCGACCGCAGCCGCGACGACCGCCGCCACGACGACCGCGAGCGGTACCGCTAGGCGCGTGCAAGCAACGCGCGGCAAATCCGCCTGGAAGGCGGTGCCATCCCTTGCGATCTTGAAGACAAAGAGCGCGTCTTCAAGATCGCGGCGCGATAGCACCGCCGCGGATTTGCGGCCGTGCGAGCTGAGCGGGCTGAGCGCGTGGACGAGCCGTGGTGGCCCGAGCGGCGAGGCCGGGCCGTGCGGGCCAAGCCGGCCGGGGGCGAGCGCGGGCGGGGGTTTTACTTATCGACGTCGCCTACTACGAAGAACATTGAGCCGAGGATGGCGATCAGGTCGGGGACCAGGCAGCCGGGGAGCAGGGTGGACAGGGCCTGCACGTTGGCGAAGGAAGCGGTGCGCAGCTTGAGCCGCCAAGGGGTCTTCTCGCCGCGTGACACGAGGTAGTAGCCGTTGATGCCCAGCGGGTTCTCTGTCCAGGCGTAGGTGTGACCCTCTGGCGCCTTGACCACCTTGGGCAGCCGCACGTTCACCGGGCCTTTGATCTGGTCGACCCGGTCGAGGCATTGGCGTGCCAGCTCCAGCGACACATAAACCTGGTCGAGAAGGACCTCGAAGCGCGAATGGCAGTCGCCTGCGGTCCGGACCACCACGGGAACCTTGAGCGATCCGTAGGCGAGATAGGGCTCGTCGCGGCGGAGGTCGAAGTCGAGACCGGACGCCCTCGCAACCGGGCCGGAGGCGCCGTAGGCGGCGGCTTGGGCGGCGGTGAGCACGCCGACTCCGACCGTGCGGGCCATGAAGATGTCGTTGCGGCGGATCAGCCGGTCGAGGTCGGGCAGGCGCTTCTCCACCAGACCGATGGCGTCGCGGGCGCGGGAGGTCCAGCCGGCCGGGGCTTCCTCTTTGAGCCCGCCCACCCGGTTGAACATGTAGTGCATCCGGCCGCCCGAGATCTCCTCCATGACTGCCTGCAGGGTCTCGCGCTCACGGAAGGCGTAGAAGACCGGGGTTATGGCACCGATTTCCAGCGGATAAGAGCCGAGGAACATCAGATGGTTGAGGACCCTGTTCAGCTCGGCCAAAGCGGTGCGCAACCACACCGCCCTTTCCGGCACCTCGATGCCCATCAGGCGTTCCACGGCCAGGGCCGCGCCGAGCTCGTTGCTGAAGGCGCTCAGCCAGTCATGCCGATTCGTCAGCACCAGGATCTGGCGGTAGTCGCGCACCTCGAAGAGCTTCTCGGCGCCGCGGTGCATGTAGCCGATGATTGGCTCGGCGCTGATCACCCGCTCGCCGTCGAGTTTGAGGCGAAGCCGCAGCACTCCGTGCGTTGAAGGGTGCTGCGGGCCGATGTTGAGCACCATGTCGGTACCAAGACCGCCGGTTCCGGTCGCGACAGTGACTTCCGCCGTCATAGCGCACACCCTAACGGGTGCAGGAGCCACCAGTGACCACCTAATCCATTTGGATCGGTGAGTGTGGCGGCCTCGCTTGCCTCGGCCAGGGCACGTAGATATCCAGCGGGATCGTGATAGGCCAGCTCCAGCGGAGGCCGGGTGCCGTTGACGCCCAGCCAATGCAGGGCCTCGCGTTGGGTCAGCACGGTCCAGGGCAGGCCGGTCGCCGCGGCGGCGGAGTCGATCGCGACGTGACAGGTCAGGTCGGTGCTGCCGTCGAGGAGCGGTTCCACCTCGCGCCCGTCGCGGAAACCGGCCAGGGTCGGCGCGCTGGGTCTGGTACCCAGAAAATGTCCATAATCGACGGTGAGAGCCAGCCCTCGGTTGAGGTGGCTGACGGCCTTTGCCCACGCCTTGTCGCGCTCGCGTCCTATCTCGACGGTGCCTTCCGGGTTCGGCCACCACCGCTGAATCCACTCCGCGTCGGGGGCGCTGACCGGCTCGCCGTCATGCAGGTAGCGACCGTCCTGGGCGAGGTCCAGCGGGACGTTGTCGAGCCATTCGGTGGCCAGGAGCAGGCCGACGATGCCGTCCGGGATGTGGTCGCCGATCTCGACCGGGCGCAGGCGGGCACGGCCGGGCAAAAGCGGCTGGAGGTTGGCCAGCAGCTCGCCGCCACCGGCTCCGACATCCACCACGTCGAACGGGTCCGGCCTGCCCAGCTGCTCGTCGAGCTCGCCGATGAGACGGGCCAGGGCGCGGGCGAAAAGTGGCGACTGTGCGCTGGTCAGGAAGTGTGAGGCGGGCCGGGCGCGCACGAAGAAGCCTGCTGGCCCATAAAGCGCCTCGTGCATCGCTGTTCGAAACCGCATTCGATGACTCTAAGGCGACTAAACGCCACCGTTAGGTTTCGCACAGATGCTTGGCAAGCGAACAGGTCGCGGACGCATACTGATCGCGACCGGTACCCCAGGGACGAGGACTGGATCATGATTGTTGGTGTCATCGGCGCCGGCCGGGTAGGCGCTGTCATGGGCGCGGCCCTGCGTGCGGCAGGTCACCGCGTGGTCGCCGTTTCCGGCGCTTCTCCTGCCGCCAGGCGTCTCCTTCCGGGCGTAGCTCACCTGCAGCCCGACGAGGTCGCCGTGCGGGCCACCGATCTGCTGATCGTGGCCGTTCCCGACGACGCGCTCGCGGGAGTGATCTCGGGTCTGGCCCGGATGGGCGCCCTGCAGCCGAATCAGATCGTCGCGCACACCTCCGGCGCACACGGGCTTGAGGTGCTTGCCCCCGCTGTCGCCGCCGGCGCTCGCCCGCTTGCGCTGCACCCGGCGATGACTTTCGCCGGAACTGCCGCCGACCTGGGGCGGCTGCGTGGTATTTCGTTTGGTGTGACCGCACCACCCGCCATGCAGGAAACCGCCGCCGCTCTGGTCGACGACCTCGGCGGCACGCCGGAGTGGATCGCCGATGAGAAGCGTGCGCTTTACCACGCGGCGCTGGCGCACGGCGCCAACCATCTGGTGACCCTCATCAATGAGGCCGCCGATCGGCTTCGTGACGCCGGCGTTCTGCACCCGGAGAAGGTGCTGGACCCGTTGGTCCGCGCGGCGCTGGAAAATGCGCTGCGGATGGGGGACAACGCGCTGACCGGCCCCGTTTCGCGGGGCGATGCCGGCACCGTCGCCCGGCATGTGGCGGTCCTCGGCGAGACCGCACCGGAGTCGCTGCCGGTTTACCGGGCGCTGGCACGCCGCACAGCCGATCGCGCGATCTCAAGCGGGCGTCTGCGCAGCATGGACGCGGAGGCCCTGCTCGACGTGCTGGCAAGCCCCGGCACGGTCGAGGCAGTGTCATGACAGAGGTGGTCAACACCCGCAACGCCCTGTTCGAAGCGAAGCGATCGGGGAAAACCGGCGTCGTCATGACGATGGGCGCGCTTCACGCGGGTCATGCCGCGCTGCTTCGGACGGCTCGCGCGCAGGCCGACTTCGTGATCGCGACCATCTTCGTGAACCCGTTGCAGTTCGGGCCTAACGAGGACCTGGCGCGCTACCCGCGCACCTTCGACGCGGACGTGGCCATGTGCGAGGCCGAGGGGGTCGACCTGGTCTTCGCGCCGCCGGTCGAGGAGATGTATCCGGGCGGTCAGCCCGTGGTCACCGTGGATCCGGGTCCGCTGGGCGGCCAGCTGGAAGGCGAACACCGCCCCGGCCACTTCGCCGGGGTGCTGACCGTGGTGCTCAAGTTGCTCAATCTCACCCGAGCCGACGCCGCGTACTTCGGCGAGAAGGACTATCAGCAGCTCACTCTGATCCGCCGGATGGTTCGTGACCTTGAGGTGCCGGTCGAGATCGTCGGGGTGCCGACCGTACGCGAGCCCGACGGTCTGGCGCTCTCGAGTCGGAATCGCTACCTATCCGACGCGGAACGCGATCTGTCGCTTAGCCTGTCTCGGGCGCTGCGACGCGGTGGGGCACAGCGCACAGTCGATGCGGTTCTGGCCACTGCGGCCGCGGAGCTGGCGGGGATCGACGTTGACTACCTTGAGCTTCGCGACCCGGAGCTCGGGGCACCTCCGGCGCAGGGTTCGGCCCGTCTCCTGGTTGCGGCAAGGATCGGGACCACCCGGCTCATCGATAACACCCCTTTGGAGCTGAGCTGATGTTCTCCCGCACCATGTTCAAGTCGAAGATCCACCGCGCCACGGTCACCCAAGCTGATCTGCATTATGTGGGATCGGTAACCATCGATGAAGATTTGATGGAGGCCGCCGATCTGCTTCCCGGAGAACAGGTGGCGATCGTCGACATCACCAACGGGGCACGTCTGGAGACCTATGTCATCGCGGGCCAGCGCGGCTCGGGAGTGATTGGCATCAACGGTGCCGCCGCCCACCTGGTGCACCCTGGGGATCTGGTCATTCTGATCTCGTACGCGCAGATGGACGACGCGATTGCTCGCAGCTATGTGCCAAAAGTGGTGCATGTCGATGCCGACAATCGGATCCTGTCGCTGGGCGCCGACCCGGCCGAGGCGGTGGCCGGGATGGCCGGCGATGTCATCCGGGGAGACCTCACACTCTCGCGCTAAAGCGGCCGAATCGGATACGCTCCCCGCGTCATGGGGAGGGGTGTCGATGCGGCGATCTGTGCTCGGCGTGGGTCTGTCGTTGGCGATCCTGTCCGGAGGTTGCGATCTAACCCGGGCCAGTCTCACCGATGAGTGGCCGCAAATGCCTGCGGTGCAAGCGTTTGCGCCCCAGGCGGAGGTGTGCCATGCGGCGGTCGCCGCCTCGGTCGACTCGCGCAGCTACCGGCCGGTCGACTGTGCCCAGAAGCATCTGGTGCAGACTGTCCACGTCGGACAGTTGACCGGCGACGTGGCCACGCTCGCGGCGCCGCCCAAGCTCTCCGACGCCGCGGCGGAGCCCGCCTACGCCGAGTGCGACCGGGGCGTAAAGGCGAGACTTGGCCGCGATTGGCGAGACTTCCGGCTCAACGTGGTGGTCCACCTGCCGACCGCAGCCGCCTGGACCGGTGGCGCGCGCTGGGTCCGGTGCGATGCGGTGATTCCCCGCGATCTCGCCCGGCTGGACGACCACGACCTGATCGAGCGGGAAGGCCCGCTGACCGGGCCGGCCCTCGAGGCGCTGGCGCTGGGCTGCTTCGCCTACCGCAGCGCGCCCGGCGCGAGCCTGACCGGGGTGGAGTGCGCTCAGCCTCACAACGCCGAATACGTTGGCGCAGACTTCATGCCGGCCGGCACCAAGTACCCGGACGTGGATAGTGACTGGGACAAGCTGCACGAAAAATGCTTCGTTCTCGCGGCCGCGTTCGTCGGGGTGACCCGCTCGGCGCTGACCACCGGGGTCAGCTCGTGGATCGAGAACGAGAGCCGTTGGCAGGGCGGCGATAGATCCATCCGCTGCTATCTCTGGTTGGACGAAAAGACGATGTCGGCGTCGGCCAAAGGGAGCCGAGGGCTGGGCATTCCCTCCTGAGAAAGTGAAGTATGCTCGCCCCCTTGCTTTTACTTTGGGGAGGGCCGCAGATGCGACCGGGGATCAAGCGTGGGATAGCAGGCGTGGTGCTCGCCGGCCTCACCCTGCTGGCATCGGCATGTGCCAACCCTCCTGGCACGGACGGCAACCTCGTCAACGAGTGGCCGGAGATAGCGGCGCCGGAGGGCTGGGTGCCCAAGGCTGACACCTGCCACAAGGAGTTCGCCATGACCTCCTACCGGCGCGCCTACACGCCGGTCTCGTGCACCACTGAGCACCGCTACGAGACCGTTCACCTCGGCGAGTTCACCGGCGATGCCGCCAAGCTGACGGCTCCGCCGACCGCGCCGGGCAACGCCGATCTGCTCGCCGCCTACAAGGATTGCGACGCCAAGACCACCGCCTTCGTCGGCGGTGAATGGCGATCAGGGCGGCTGTGGATCGGGGTCTCGGTGCCATCACCCGGCGCGTGGGAAGGCGGCGCGCGCTGGTACAGGTGCGAGGTCTCGCTCAGGGAGGACGACCCCTATCTGCCCGGCCCGGCGAATTGGTCCAAGAGCCTCAAGGGCGAGTTCAGCGCCCAGTCCGAGCTGAAGTACGGCTGCTACGACATCCCCTCCGACGAGAAGAAGGCCTGGGTTGTTGTGGCGTGTACGGCGGGCCACAACGCCGAGTTCGTAGGGACTTTCCCGGTGACCGATGCGTGGGCGACGCTCAACGACGAGGCCGTCGCCAAGACGATCCACACCAAGTGCCGCTCGATGATCGCTGGATATGTCGGGGTACCAGACAACGGTGACATGAAATACCGCACCGGCACCTACTACCACTATCCGAGCGAAGCCGAATGGGCCGATGGCGATCACGCCATCCGCTGCCACCTCTGGCTTAGTGGCAAGACTCTTACCCGCTCGCTGAAGGGCACCGGAAACAGCGGCCTGCCGATCAACTGAGGGTGACGATCAGCACAGGCCACCTGTATGTGAACGGGGTATGGCGGCGAGGTTGACTGTCCTTGTGCCTTTGCCTGTTTTGCCGACGCGTCTCGCGGCGCGGCAGCCGACCTGGTTCGAGCCCACCGACGTGGTGGTCATCGGCTCCGGGGTGGCCGGCCTGACCGCCGCGCTCCACCTGCGTGAGGCGGGTCTTCACGTCACGGTCGTGACCAAGGTCAACATTGATGACGGGTCGACACGATGGGCGCAGGGCGGCATAGCGGCCGTCCTCGATCCGTTCGACACCCCCGAAGCCCACGCGCAGGACACCATGGTGGCCGGGGTGGGCATCTGCGATCCGGCGGCCGTCGATGTCCTGGTCCGGGAAGGCCCGGCCCGGATTCGCGATTTGATTAAGCTGGGCACCTCCTTCGACCGCCACCCCGACGGTTCGCTGATGCTGACCCGGGAGGGCGGGCACCACGCGAACCGGATAGTCCACGCGGGCGGTGACGCCACCGGCGCGGAGGTGCAGCGCGCCCTCCATGCCGCGGTACGCCGGGATCCGTGGATTCGCTTGGTGGAACACGCTTTGGTGCTCGATCTGCTCCGCGACGAGTCGGGCAGCGCGTGCGGGGTGACGCTGCACGTGCTCGGCGAGGGAAGCCCCGACGGCGTGGGAGCGGTGACGGCCCGTGCGGTCGTGCTCGCGACCGGTGGGCTGGGCCAGGTTTTCGCGGTCACCACCAACCCGTCAGTGTCCACAGGGGACGGTGTCGCGCTGGCGATCCGGGCCGGGGCCGCGGTTACCGACGTCGAGTTCGTGCAATTCCATCCCACCTCGCTCTACCTGCCCGGCCATCGCACCGCTCAGCAGCCTCTGGTCAGCGAGGCGCTGCGGGGCGAGGGTGCTTATCTGGTCGACGGCGACGGCAAGCGCTTCATGGTGGGCCGCCACGAGCTGGCCGAGCTGGCGCCCAGAGATGTTGTCGCCAAAGGGATCCATCGGCAGATGCTGGCCGACGGCACCGATCACGTCTTCCTTGACGCTCGGCATGTGGAGGAGCTGGCGGCCCGATTCCCCACCATCACCGCCTATTGCCTCTCGGCGGGAGTGGATCCGACCGTCGACCTGATCCCGGTGGCGCCCGCGGCCCACTATGCCTCCGGCGGCGTGCGCACCAACCTCGACGGCCGCACGAGCATCGCGGGCCTTTACGCGTGCGGCGAGGTGGCCTGCACCGGGGTGCACGGCGCGAATCGGCTCGCGTCCAACTCGCTGCTCGAAGGTCTGGTCTTCTCGCGGCGGATAGCGGAGGACATCGTGCGCGACCTTCCGCCGCAACGTGACCCGGTGCTCCCCGCGGCCGCTGCAGCACCCGCGGGCCAGGAAAATGCGGCCGCCCGGACGCTTCTGCAGCAGGCGATGACCCGCGGCGCCGGCGTGCTGCGCAGCGAGGCCACGCTGGCGCAGACCACCGAGGTGCTGGCCGAGGTTGCGCAGGGCCCGCAAAGCTGGGAGCTGTCCAACCTGATCACCGTGGCGAGCGCTCTGGTCGGGGCCGCGTCGGCCAGGCGCGAGACGCGGGGGTGTCACTGGCGGGAGGATTTCCCTGACGCGCTCCCGGCCTGGCGGGGCCATCTCCTCGCCGAGCTGGCCGAGGACGGAAAGCTCACCCACACCTGGGAGGCTATGGCATGAGAGATGACACGGGGCTTCGTCTTCGCGAGGCCGGGCTCGACCCGCTCGACGTCAGCTGGATAGTGGAAAACGCGCTGCGCGAGGACATGGGGCCACAGCACCTCGATGTCACCAGCGTGGCGACCATCCCGGCTGAGCAGGTCGACACCGCGGAGCTCGTGGCACGACAAAGCGGCGTGCTGGCCGGGCTGGCGGTGGCCGCCGCGGTTTTCGAGATGGCCGGGCCCGGGGCGCAGGTGAGCTACGCCGCCACCGACGGCTCTCGGTTCGAGCGCGGTGACGTGCTGGCCACCATCACCGGTCCCACCCGCACCCTGCTCGCCGCCGAACGAACCGCGCTGAACCTGCTGTGCCGCATGTCGGGTGTGGCCACTCACACCCGAGCCTGGGCCGATGAGCTGACCGGGACAGACGCTCAGGTCCTGGACACCCGTAAGACCACACCCGGGTTGCGTGCGCTGGAGAAATACGCGGTACGGGCCGGCGGCGGCACCAACAAACGCATGGGTCTGTACGACGTCGCGATGATCAAGGACAACCACAAGCTGGCCGCGGGTTCTATTACGGCCGCGTTCGAGCGGGTGCGTGCCGCGTACCCGGAGGTGACCGTTCAGGTCGAGGTGACCACGGTCGACGAGGCCCGCGAAGCGGTCGCGGCGGGCGCCACATTTCTGTTGTGCGACAACATGTCTCCGGCCACTCTGCGCGACGTCGTGGCGGCGGTCGGGGAGTCGGCCGAGCTGGAGGCGACCGGCGGTCTCACCCTCGAGGTGGCGCGCAAGTATGCCGAGACCGGGGTGAACTACCTCTCCGTGGGGGCACTCACCCATTCCTCGCCTATCGTGGACATCGCGCTCGATTTGCGGCCCAGGGAGATCTAACGTGCTGCTGACCATCGACATCGGTAACACCAACACGGTGCTGGCCACCTTCGACGGCGACAAGCTCGTGCACTCCTGGCGGGTCAAGACCGACTCACGCAGCACGGCCGACGAGTTGGGTCTGATGTTCCGAGGGCTGCTGGCCGGCGACAACGTGGAACTGACCGGCATCTGCGCGTGCTCCACCGTTCCGGCCGCGCTTCGCTCGCTGCGCACCATGCTTGCCCGCTACTACTCCGGCCTGCCGACGGTCATCGTCGAGCCGGGCGTGAAGACCGGTGTGCAGCTGGCGATCGACAATCCCAAGGAGGTGGGCGCCGATCGCGTGGTCAATACCCTTGCGGCGCATCATCTTTTCGGCGGCCCGGCGATCGTCGTCGACTTCGGCACCTCCACCAACTTCGACGCGGTAAGCGCGCGGGGTGAGTTCCTCGGCGGCGTGCTCGCGCCGGGCATCGAGATCTCGGTGGACGCGCTGGCCGCGCGCGCCGCCCAGCTTCGCAAGGTGGAGCTGGTCAAACCGGCCCGGGTCATCGGCAAGAACACCGTGGAGTGTCTGCAATCCGGTGTCATATATGGCTTCGCGGGCCAGATCGACGGCGTCGTGGCGCGGATGATCGAGGAGCTGGGCGAGGTCACCGCGGTCATCGCGACGGGCGGCTTGGCACCCGTCGTCATTGACGAGTGCCGCACCATCACCCATCACGAGCCCATGATCACTTTGATCGGGCTCCGCCTGGTCTACGAACGCAACGAACCGGCGCGACTGGCCGCAGGCCAGTGACAAGCCGGCCGAGGCGCCGACAGGCGCTCATGTCACTTCTTGAAAGCGCGAAAGACGCTGGTTGTCAGCTTGAGGTGGAACTCGTCGCGGCCGCGTAGCTCGGGGTCGGTCGCGCACAGCTGTGCCACCTGAGCCCGCAGCTCGGCCTGCTGCTCGGGCGTGGCCACCAGGTAGTAAGAGCGGGAGCTGATGAGGTCGACGAGGCCCTGCGGAGACTGGGTCACCACGTGCTCGAAGTTGTTCGTCTCGATCTGTGTGAACAGCGGCCCGAAGTCTGTGACGTTGTTCGCCGCCCACTGATGCGACTGGCCACCGGACATGATGGAGTCGAGCTTGGCGGCCCACGCCTTGGTGGTGTCGCGCTCGTTCCACATGGCGGCGAAGACGCCCCCGGTCTTGAGCACCCTGGCGATCTCCGGATGGGCCAGCTCCGGGTTGAACCAGTGGTAGGCCTGACCGCTGATGACCGCGTCGACGGACGAGTCGGGCAGCGGGATGTCCTCGGCAGCGCCGGCTAGCGCGGTCACACCGGGGGTAGTGGCATCCAGTTGCGCCCTCATGCCCGGGTCGGGCTCAACCGGTACCACGTCAAAGCCTGCTTTTATAGCAACTCGGCTCAGCAGGCCGGTTCCAGCGCCCAGGTCCACGACGCGCTTTGGTGGCGAACCGAGCGCCCAAGTCAGGGCGGCGAGGGGGTAGGTCGGGCGGACTCGGTCATAGTGCGCGGCGGCCGCGCCGAAGGAAAGGCGATGCGAGTCAAAATCCACGCTCGGTAGGCTAGTCGCCGTGACGACGACGAGCGAAGCAGGCCAGGGCCAGGATGATCTCCCGGAGCAGATGAGGATCCGGCGAGCCAAGCGAGAGTCCCTGCTTGAGGCTGGCCACGAGCCCTATGCGCTGACCTATCCGCGCACCGCGACGCTCAAGCAGATCCGCGAAAAATACCCAGATCTGCCAATCGATTCGGCCACCGGTGACGTGGTCGCGACGACCGGCCGGGTCATGTTCGTGCGTAACACCGGCAAGCTGTGCTTCGCGACCCTGCAGGACGGCGACGGCACCCAGCTGCAAGCGATGCTCTCGCTGGACAAGGTCGGCGCGGAGCGGCTGGAGGAGTGGAAGCGGCTTGTCGACCTCGGCGACCAGGTCGGGATAACCGGTGAGGTGATCAGCAGCAAGCGCGGAGAGCTGAGCGTGCTCGCCTCCGATTGGTCGATGACAGCTAAGTCACTGCGGCCGCTTCCCGTGGCGCACAAGGCGATGAGCGAAGAGGCCCGGGTGCGGCAGCGCTATGTCGACCTCATCATGCGGCCGGAGGCCCGGGACATGGTCAGGGCTCGGGCCACCGCTGTGCGAAGCCTGCGCGACTCGTTCCATCAGCGCGGCTTCGTCGAGGTGGAGACCCCGATGCTGCAGCTGATCCACGGAGGCGCCGCCGCGCGCCCCTTCATCACCCATTTCAATGCGCTTGATCGCGATGTCTATCTGCGGATCGCGCCGGAACTCTTTTTGAAGCGCTGCCTCGTGGGCGGGATCGACAAGGTATTCGAGATCAATCGGAACTTCCGAAACGAGGGTCTTGACTCGTCTCATTCGCCCGAGTTCGCGATGCTCGAGTTCTATGAGGCCTACTCCGACTACGACCGGGGCGGGACGCTCTTACGAGAGCTGATTCAGGAGGCCGCAATGGCCGTCGCCGGATCACATGTGGTCACCCATGCCGACGGCACGGAATTCGACCTCGGTGGCGAATGGCGATCCATCACCGTGTTCGGCTCGCTTTCCGAAGCGCTTGGCGAAGAGGTGACCGTAGAAACGCCCTATGAACAACTCGTTGGCTTTGCGCAAAAAATCGATCTCGCGGTTGATCCGAAGTGGATTCCAGGCAAGCTGGCCGAGGAGCTGTTCGAAGAGCTGGTCGTGCCCACTCTGCAACAACCCACATTCGTGAAGGACTATCCCGAGGACACCTCCCCCCTGGTACGGGCGCATCGCTCGCAGCGCGGGCTGGTGGAAAAGTTTGACCTTTATGTGAGCGGATTCGAACTCGGAACGGGCTATTCCGAGTTGATCGATCCGGTGATCCAGCGAGACCGCTTCGAGCTTCAGGCGAAGCTGGCACAAAAGGGTGACTCGGAAGCCATGCCGTTGGATGAGGATTATCTGCGCGCAATGGAGTATGGGATGCCTCCCGCGGGTGGCGTCGGAATGGGAATCGACCGGCTCTTGATGGCGCTGACCGGCCTGGGCATTAGGGAAACGATAATGTTCCCTCTGGTCCGACCGGAATAGGTTGGTTTATTCTGGCGGTTCACCCATTTAATCGGAGGGCACCCGCATGGCGAGGCGCGAAATCATTGTGCTGCAGGATGACCTGGACGGATCTGAGAAAGACGTTCGTGTGGTGAAGTTCGGATTCGAGGGCGTGAATTACGAAATCGATCTCGGCCCGGCCAACTTCGACAAGCTTGCGCAGGTGCTCGCGCCCTATGTGGCGGTGGCCCGTAAGGACCCCTCCTCCCGCCGGACGGCCGGTCCCGCGGTGAAGACCAAAGGGCTTTCCGCGGCCGAGCAGCGGGCGAAGAATCAGCGCGTGCGGGATTGGGCCAAGAGCCAGAAGATGAAGGTCAGCGAGCGGGGAAGGGTGCCCGCAAAGCTAAGCGAGGCTTATCACGCAGCAGGGCTTCGATAGAGCCGTGGTCGCGGCGGTTTTCGCTCTGCGCGTAGACGTCGGTACCGCGGAACACGCGAGCAGGCGGCAAGGTTGGCTCTAACGCCCCCACTTCTAAGGCTTCGGCGGGATGTATGTCCCGCTTTAGCTAGCTTTGGTGGCAACAGTATGTGACTAGTCAGTTACCTGACGGTGGCTAAAGGGGTGCTTTCCGTACACCGACTCCGTCAGCGACTGGCGTTAGAGTGAGTGAAATAGCTTCGCTGGTGAGGAGCGGGAATGTTCGAGCGGTTTACCGACCGGGCGCGTCGGGTTGTGGTCCTGGCTCAAGAAGAGGCCCGGATGCTCAACCACAACTACATCGGTACGGAGCACATCCTGCTTGGTCTCATCCATGAGGGTGAGGGCGTCGCAGCGAAGGCGCTGGAAAGTCTCGGCATCTCGCTGGAGGGTGTGCGCCAGCAGGTAGAAGAAATCATTGGCCAAGGCCAGCAGGCACCGAGCGGGCATATCCCGTTCACGCCGCGGGCAAAAAAGGTGCTCGAGCTCTCGCTGCGGGAAGCGTTGCAGCTCGGTCACAACTACATCGGCACCGAGCACATCCTGCTTGGCCTCATCCGTGAGGGCGAGGGCGTGGCAGCTCAGGTGCTCGTCAAGCTGGGCGCAGACCTTAACCGAGTTCGCCAGCAGGTCATTCAGCTGCTCTCGGGTTACCAGGGCAAGGAGCCGGCGGCAGCCGGCACCACGCCGGGCACCGGCGAGGGCGCTCCGTCGACCAGCCTCGTGCTCGACCAGTTCGGCCGCAACCTGACCCAGTCGGCGCGCGAGGGCAAGCTCGACCCGGTCATCGGGCGCGAGAAGGAAATCGAGCGCGTGATGCAGGTGCTCTCCCGGCGCACCAAGAACAACCCGGTGCTGATCGGTGAGCCAGGTGTGGGCAAGACCACGGTCGTGGAGGGCTTGGCCCAGAAGATCGTCAAGGGCGAGGTGCCGGAGACGCTCAAGGACAAGCAGCTCTACACGCTCGACCTGGGTGCTCTGGTGGCCGGCTCGCGGTACCGCGGTGATTTCGAGGAGCGCCTCAAGAAGGTGCTCAAGGAGATCCGCACCCGCGGCGACATCATCCTGTTCATCGACGAGATTCACACCCTGGTGGGCGCTGGTGCCGCGGAGGGCGCCATCGACGCGGCGAGCATCCTCAAGCCGATGCTGGCTCGTGGCGAGCTGCAGACCATCGGTGCGACCACTCTCGACGAATACCGCAAGCACCTGGAGAAGGACGCCGCTCTTGAGCGCCGTTTCCAGCCGATCCAGGTCGGCGAGCCCTCGGTGGCACACACCATCGAGATGCTCAAGGGCTTGCGTGACCGCTACGAGGCGCACCACCGGGTGACCATCACCGATGCGGCGCTGGTCGCGGCGGCCAACCTGGCCGACCGCTACATCTCCGACCGGTTCCTGCCCGACAAGGCGATCGACCTCATTGATGAGGCCGGTGCCCGGATGCGCATCCGCCGGATGACCGCTCCGCCAGACCTGCGCGAGTTCGACGAGAAGATCGCTCAGGTGCGGCGCGACAAGGAATCGGCGATCGACGCGCAAGACTTCGAGCGCGCCGCGCAGCTGCGTGATCGCGAGAAGACCCTGCTGGGTCAGAAGTCCGAGCGTGAGAAGCAGTGGAAGGCGGGCGACCTCGACGTCGTCAGCGAGGTGGATGACGAGCAGATCGCCGAGGTCCTGGCGAACTGGACGGGCATCCCGGTCTACAAGCTGACCGAGGAAGAGACCTCGCGGCTGCTGCGGATGGAAGACGAGCTGCACAAGCGGATCGTTGGCCAGATCGACGCGGTCAAGGCGGTCTCGAAGGCTATCCGCCGCACCAGGGCGGGCCTGAAGGACCCGAAGCGTCCGAGTGGTTCGTTCATCTTCGCCGGGCCGTCAGGCATCGGTAAGACCGAGCTTTCTCGCACGCTGGCCGAGTTCCTCTTCGGCAGCGAAGACGCGCTGATCCAGCTCGACATGTCCGAGTTCCACGACCGCTACACGGTGTCCCGCCTCGTCGGTGCGCCTCCCGGATACGTCGGTTACGACGAGGGTGGCCAGCTGACCGAGAAGGTCCGCCGCCGGCCGTTCTCCGTGGTGCTCTTCGACGAGATCGAGAAGGCTCACCCCGACGTCTTCAACACGTTGCTGCAGATCCTGGAAGACGGTCGCCTGACCGACGGACAGGGCCGCATCGTCGACTTCAAGAACACGGTGATCATCTTGACCACCAACCTGGGCACCCGTGACGTGGCCAAGGCCGTGTCGCTGGGCTTCCAGAAGTCCGAAGACGCCGAGAGCAACTACGACCGCATGAAGCAGAAGGTGAACGACGAGCTCAAGCAGCACTTCCGGCCTGAGTTCCTCAACCGCATCGACGACACCATCGTCTTCCACCAGCTTGGTGAGAGCGAGATCCTGCAGATCGTCGACATCATGATCAAGCGGATCACCGAGCAGCTGCGCAACAAGGACATGGGTCTGGAGCTGACCGACTCCGCCAAGCTGTTCCTGGCGAAGAAGGGCTACGACCCGGTGCTTGGGGCTCGTCCGCTGCGCCGCACCATCCAGCGCGAGCTGGAAGATGCGCTCAGCGAGCGGATCCTGTTCCAGGAGCTCAAGCCTGGGCAGAACGTGCTGGTCGACTGCGAGGGTGACCCCGAGCAGATCGAGACGTCAAAGCTGATCTTCACCGGTTCCACCCGTCCGCCGTCGGAGGCGGTCGCGGCATCCGCTGCCGCGCCCGGTGCCTCGGCGACGGAGACGGTGGAAGCCGCCTAGATAAAGCGCAACGAAACCCCATTCGGGGCTTACGCCGGAGACGGCCTGGGGATGTAGTCCTCAAGCCGGGCCGGGGTAAGTCCCGAATTTTTCATGGCCTTGAGCGCGCCGAGGAGGTCGTCGGCCAGGTTCGGGCGGAAGTGCATCAGCATCACGTCGCCGGGCTTTATGACCTCGGCGGTGGTCTGGTAGAAGACCTTCCCGTTGTCGACGGTCTGCGTCCAGAAGAACGAGACCCGCATACCGCAGTCGCGGGCGGCCTTGAGCGTGATGTCGTCGTAGTCACCGAACGGCGGGCGGAACAGGTAGGGCCGCTCCCCGAACAGCTCCTGGATCCTGTTGGCGCAATCTTCGATCTCCTGGCGCTGGAAGTCGTAGCTCTGCCCTTTGAGCTTGCGGTGGGTGACGGTGTGGTCCTGGATGCTGGCGCCGGTGTCCTTGATCGCTTTGAAGTAGGACGTGTACGAGGCCGCGGCCGGCGAGTTCAGGAACAGGGTCACCGGGATCTTGGCTCGCTGGATGAACTGCAGCGCATCTGTGGTTCGCGTCATCCCACCATCATCGATGGTTATAAATGCCACTTTCTGCGTGGTGGGCACCCGTGACCACCAAGGCGTCTTTTCTCCATCCGGGACGGTCACCGGCTCGGGCGCCGGGGGCGGGCCGAACGACGGCGCACGCCGGAGGTACCAGTTGACGTCATGCACCTCAGGTGGCGAAGCAGGCGGGGCCGGCTTCGTCGGCGACGGGGTTGGCGACGGCGTGGGGGAAGGCTCAATCGACGGTTCAGCCGACGGGGACGGCGAGGGCGACTCACTCGCTTTGGCCGCTCCAGCCTCCCACCTCTGCGAAGAGCAGCCCGCGAGCAGGGCAGGAACAGCGGCAGCCAAAAAGGCCCGGCGGGCAAACATTCCCAGACACTACTGAGCTGGCGTCGAGTCCGGTAGCAGGAACACGTCACAAGATTGGGCCTGTACCAGCCCATCAGCCAAAAGACTCTGCAATGCCCGCTCCCGCTGAACCCCGTCCGGCCAAACCAGATCGAGGCGATGCCGTGGCACCGGGGCCGCCGACTCGCGAAGCACCGCCAGCAGCAGACCGCGTACCTGGCGATCGGTTCCGGCATAGCTTTGCGGCCGCCGGAACGGCTTTTCCGGCTGCGGCGAGCCCAGCTGCTTCCACCTGCACTCAGCCATCACCGGACACACACCGCAACGTGGCGAGCGCGCTGCGCACACCACGGCACCCAGCTCCATCAGGGCCGCGCTAGCCAGCGCCGCGTCGGACTGCCCTAGCGGCAACAGCTCGGCGACCTCCGCGAGCCCGATCGCGCGGTCTTCGACGCCGTGGTGCACCCGGGACACCACCCGCCGCACATTGGTGTCCACCACGGGGTGGCGTTGGCCGAAAGCAAAACTGAGCACCGCTCGGGCCGTGTAGTCACCGATTCCCGGGAGGGCAAGCAGCTTGTCGAGCTCGTCAGGGACCTCGCCACCGTGCCGGCGAACAATCTCGCCCGCGCATTCATGCAAACGCATCGCCCTTCGGGGGTAACCCAAACGGCCCCATGCGCGAATCGCCTCGCCTGCTGGCTCCGCCGCCAGGTCGGCCGGAGATGGCCAACGCTCGATCCATTCCTGCCACACCGTGAGCACCCGCGACACCGGCGTTTGCTGCAACATCACCTCGCTGATCAGGATCGCCCACGCCCCTACGCCCTCATGACGCCATGGAAGATCCCTAGCATTTTTCTGGTACCAGATAGAGGTCTGCTCCGCGAGAAAGGAGGGCACACCGGGAGTCTAAGCTGACGAAGCGTGTCGGTCGTGCGTTGTCGAGATCGTGAGCGTTAGCGTGAGGACATCATGAGACTCGTCGTGGGTCCATTGCCCGCTTCCGTGTACTGGCGGCGCCGCGTCATGGTGCTAGCCGGCGCGCTGCTGGGCGTCCTGATTGTGGTCTACTCCTGCAACGTGTCGGGCAAGACGAGCCCCGCCGCGGAGCCGAGCAAAACCCCAACCGCGGCAAGCAAGCCCGCGTCGAGCCCGAGCCCCACAGCGCAGGCGGCCATGACACCGGCCGCGGTCGTCAGTCCAACCGCGACAGTCGCCGTCGCCGCCGCAGACATGTGCACCGACGCTGAGATCAGCGTGAAAGCCGTTCCGGCCAAGACGACCATCGTGGCGGGGACAGACGTTCAGATCACGTTGCTGATCAAGAACATCTCCAACCGTTCCTGCAGCCGCGATGTTGGCGCAGACCAGCAGGAGCTGCGAGTCGTTCTCGGCACCGAGAAGATCTGGTCCTCCGACGACTGTGACGGCCCGACCGGAACAGAGCTCAGAACGTTCCCGCCCAACCACGAGCGCTCCTACAACGCGATGTGGAACGGCGAGTCGAGCACGAAATGCTCGACCACGGCCAAGCGCACCCCGACCGGGCCAGCCCCGGAACCCGGCGAATACCAGCTCATCGGCCGCGTAGGCACCGACAAAAGTGACCCGGTCACCCTGAAGATCACCTAACGAACAAACGAGCCAGCCACAGACCGCCGCCGGCCACCCCGAGCCACAGGCGCTCACGAGCGGGAGTAGCTGGCCGTAGGGCCGTGTCGAGCCCGGCCGAGGCGCTGCAGGCGCTCACAAGCGGGAGTAGCTGGCCGTAGGGCAGTGTCGAGCCTGGCCGAGGCGCTGCAGGCGCTCACGAACTGGCGAGCTGGTCGCAAGGGGGGCCTGGCGGCAGCTTGCCGAGGCGCTGCGGGCGCGCTCACGAATGGGCGTAGCGGGCCGCAGACCTTAGACGTAGCGCTCCAGGATCGACGTCTCGGCGAGCCTGGACAGCCCCTCCCGCACGCCGCGGGCTCGGGCGTCGCCGACTCCCTCCACCGCTTGCAGGTCTTCCACTGTCGCGCCCAGGAGCCGTTGCAGACTGCCGAAGTGGTCGACGAGCCTTTCCACGATCGCGCCGGGCAGGCGCGGCACCCTGGCCAGGAGCCGGAAGCCGAGCGGGCTCACCGCCGCGTCGAGGATCTCGGTCGTGTTGGGATAACCCATCGCCTTGGCGACCGACACCAGGTCGATGAGTTCGCTGGCAGTCAACAGATCCAGCTCGACGAGCGCCTCGTCGACACTGCGCGGGCGCTTGCCGCCGGCGAGCTTGCCGGTCGGCAGATAGTCGCGGATCACCAGGGTGCGGTCTGAGTCGACACCCGCCATCAGCTCGTCGAGCTGGAGGGAGAGCAGACGGCCATCGGTGCCCAGCTCGACCACATAGCCGGCGATCTCGTCGGAGATGCGCCGGACCATCTCCAGCCGCTGCACCACCGCCAGCGCGTCGCGAACGGTGACCAGATCTTCGATCTCCAGCGCGGACAGCGTGCCACTCACCTCGTCGAGGCGAAGCTTGTAACGCTCCAGGGTGGCCAGCGCCTGGTTGGCGCGCGACAGGATCTGGCCGGAGTCGTCGAGCACATGCCGTTGCCCGGCCACGTAGACGCCGATGATGTTCATCGACTGGGACACCGAGATGACCGGATAGCCGGTCTGTTTGGCCACCCGCTCGGCCGTGCGGTGCCTGGTGCCCGACTCGGCGGAGGGGATGGACGCATCCGGCATCAACTGGACTGCGGCCCGCACAATCCGGTTGCCATCGGCGGTAATGATTACCGCTCCATCCATTTTGCACAACTCACGCAGCCGGGTCGCGGTGAACTCGACGTCGAGCGGAAATCCCCCGGTGCACATGGAATCCACCATCTTGTCGTAACCGAGCACGATGAGCGCTCCGGTCTTGCCGCGCAGGATGCGTTCCAGGCTGTCGCGCAAGGGCGTGCCCGGCGCGACCCGCGCCAGGGTAGCCCGCAGCGGATCGCCGCTGAGCATAGCGGGACTCCACATGGTGTCGCGATCGATCGGCACGGGCACAGTCTACGGTTCCCCCGCCGAGAACCGGCCCGCCCAGTGCAGTGCGCCCCTTACTTCCGTGACTTCGACGACCTCCATGCCGTGAATGTGGCTCACCACCTTGGGCCCTGAACCCCGCGGCACCAAGGCGTATTTGAACCCGAGCCGGGCGGCCTCGGCCAGGCGGCGCTGAATCGCGCCCACTCGCCTGACCTCGCCGGTGAGACCTACCTCACCGATAGCGGCCAAGGTCGGAGTCATCTCGAGGTTGAGGTAGGCAGATGCCACCGCAAGGCAGATGGCTAGATCGGCCGCCGGCTCGGTGATGCGAATGCCGCCGACGGTGGCCGCGAAAACTTCCTTGTCGTGCAAGGCGATGCGCTCGGTGTGGCGCTGCAACACGGCGAGCACCATGGCCAGACGGGCCGAGTCGAGGCCGGAGACCGTGCGCCGAGGAGACCCGGCCACGGTCGCCCCCACCAACGCCTGGACCTCGGTGAGCAGCGCGCGCCGGCCTTCCATCGCCACCGTGACACATGTGCCTGGAACGTTTTCTGTGTATCGGGTGAGAAAGAGCCCGGAGGGGTCGGCGAGCGAGGTGATGCCGTTCTCGTGCATTTCGAAACAGCCCACCTCGTCGGCGGCGCCGAAGCGATTCTTCAAGCCACGAATCAGACGCAAAGACGAATGCTTGTCGCCTTCGAACTGGAGCACCACGTCGACCAGATGCTCCAGCACACGCGGCCCGGCGACGTTGCCGTCCTTGGTGACATGGCCGACCAGCACGGTGGCGATGTGGCGCTCCTTGGCGACGGCCACCAGGGCCGCGGTGACCGCTCGCACCTGGGTCACCCCACCGGAGACGCCCTCTGTGCCCGGAGCGGAAATGGTCTGCACCGAGTCGAGCACGAGCAGGCCCGGCTTGACCGAGTCAAGGTGCCCGAGGACCGCGGCCAGGTCGGTTTCCGAGGCGAGGTAGAGCTTTTCGTGCAGGGTGCCCATGCGCTCGGCGCGCAGCCGGACCTGGCTGACCGACTCTTCGCCGCTGATCACCAGTGCCGTGCTGCCGCTGTTTTTTGCCCACTGCTGCGCGACATCAAGCAGCAGCGTGGATTTGCCGACGCCAGGCTCCCCGGCGAGCAGCACCACCGCCCCCGGCACCAGCCCGCCCCCGAGCACGCGGTCGAGCTCGCCAACGCCGGTGGCGACCGCGCGGGCGGGCTCGGCGCTGATCGTCGCGATTGGACGAGCCGGCTCGCTCGGCTGCCGCGGTGCCGCATGGCGCATAGTGCCCATGGCTGGCCCCACCGTCGACTCCACAATGGAGCCCCACTCGCCGCACTCAGGGCACCGCCCCACCCACTTAGGAGGCTGATGCCCACAGGCGTCACAGAGATAGGCGGGCCGAGGTGCCTTCGTCGATGCAGGCTTCACAGGGGCAACCTACCGGCCCCCTACGACATCCCGCCCACGCCGCCTCGCAACCGTTGCCACGCGCTCCGCTTCGCACGCGCCAGTTTTTCAGTGCCCTTCGCCCGCGGGGGCTTGCATTGGGCTGCGCGGCAGGGCCTCTTCGGGCGATGAGACTGGCAGGACAGCTTCTGTCTTGACGTAGCCGACGAACTCGATGGTTATCGTCAGCGACTCGCCCGGCTTGATGTCGTTCTTGAGCCCGGTGATCGTCATCTCGGGCTTCACCAGCCCGCCGACCGGGACGATGGTCTTGTTGTCCTCGACCGTTCCCGCCTCGGAGGTGACTACCACGGTGAGCGGGTTCTGGGTGTTGTTGTAGAGCCACAGCTCCAGCGGCGCTTCCGCTCCAGCCTTGTAGCCGCCCACTCCCGGATAGGGCAGGTGCGCGTTGCTCACGCCGACGGAGCCGGGCGGTTGGGCAATGCTGAAGTTCTGGCTGTAACCAGGAACCGGCGCCACCTGTTGGGCGGTCTGCGAGTACTTGCCTGTCCCACACCCGGCGAGGACTGCAGCGGCCAAGGAGGTTGCGATGGCCAAGGTGATCGAGCGCTTCACGTCGCTCAGGGTAGCTCCTAACCAGAAGCTGTCTTACAACGCCCCGCTGAGCAACAACAGCCCGACATCTATCCCGGCGACGACAATCACCGCGCGGAAGGTGACGCGCGGCGGTGCGAACCAGCCCACCGCCGGAAGCGCGGCCGAGGCGAGCAGGCCGAGCACGCTAGCCCAGGCCGGCGGGCTCGCCCCGGCGATGATCACCACCGTGGTCACCAGGAGCAGGAGTGAGGCGAGCAGCAGGCTGGGCCGGGCACCCAGCCGTTGCGGCAGCCCCCGGATCCCGGTCACGCGGTCGGCCTCCAGGTCGGGGATGGCGTTGATGAGATGCGCCCCACCGCCGAGCAGGGCTGCGGCTGCGATGAGCCATAGCGGGACGTCCGGCGCGAGGAACGCGGGCAGCGCGGCAAAACAGATCAGATAAGGCACTATCGATGCCACAGTGGCCTTGAGGGGCCAGTTGTACAGCTGTGCCCCGATCAGCCCGACCACCACCAGAGCTCCCCGCGGCCAGCCCCACGCGAACCCGGCGAGCAGGGTCAGCGCTCCTGCTATCCATGCGGCATTTTTCACGGTACGGACCAAGTCCGTCCGCCGCACAAGTGGCTTGTCCGCGCGCCCCACCGCGCGGTCTCGGGGCGCGTCGATGGCGTCGTTTGCCCAGCCAATGCTCAGCTGGCTGAGCCCGATGGTGGCTGCGGCCAGCGCCGCCGTGCCCGGCGGCTGGCCCAGCCCGACCGCCAGGAGTCCGCTGAGCGCGGTGACAGCCGCTGTCGGCACGGGATGGCATGCCCGAAGCAGCTCGATGATCATGAAGTCCGGACTACGGATGGGCCGGGATCGATCCGATCCGGACTCGGCCGCGACAGGCTGGGCCACGCGATCAACAATAGGCTGATCAGCGTTACCAGTAGGGCAACCCCCAGCACCAGGAGCGGGAGCAGGAGCGACGGCTCTTCGGGGTCATCGATGCGGGGCGGAAGCCCGAACCGGCTGCGCCAGCGGCCCCGGATCGCCCGTTTGCGGGCAAGCTTCGCCTCTCGCCGAAGATCTTTTCGGACGATCTCGGCCTCAGCGTCCAGCTCCGCGGCATCATCAGGGATCTCGACCTTGCCCCATTCGGGTGGCAGGTCCGGCAGCCCGTTGCCCAATGTGCCCACATCTAACTGTCGCCCTTTTGACCCATCCGGCGGTAGTGCAATCCACATGATCAACCGGGTTTCTTCCCTGTCAAGCAAAAGGAATACGGCTCACAGCCAGCGTGAGCTGCGCTAACTACGTCTGACAGGGTGGGAAGGTCTAGCGGCCCCGTGTTACCCTAGACACAGCGAAAGGGGTTTCGTACCTATGGATTTCAGTGTCGGCGAGACCGTCGTCTACCCCCACCACGGGGCCGCACTCATCGAGGCTATCGAGACCCGCACGATCAAAGGCGAGGAAAAGCTTTACCTCGTCCTTAGGGTTGCTCAAGGTGACCTTACTGTGCGGGTGCCCGCCGAGAACGCCGAGATCGTCGGCGTGCGCGAGGTGGTTGGCGAAGAGGGCCTAACCAAGGTTTTCGACGTCCTCCGGGCTCCGCACACCGAGGAGCCGACCAACTGGTCGCGGCGGTACAAGGCAAATCTCGAGAAGCTCGCCTCGGGCAATCCGCTCAAGGTCGCCGAGGTCGTGCGTGACCTGTGGCGGCGTGAGCGTGAGCGCGGACTCTCGGCGGGGGAGAAGCGCATGCTCGCCAAGGCCCGGGACATCCTCGTCGGCGAGGTAGCGCTCGCCGAGAAGAGCACTAAGGACGGGGCGGAAATCCTCCTCGACAAGGTGCTCGCTGAGGCGTGACCCACCACGATCACCAACCCCCACAACAAGCGATTACCGCGACGTTCCAGCCGCATTTGCGGCGGGACGTCGCGGTTGTCGTTCCAGCCGCGGGAGCGGGCGTGCGCCTGGGCGGTGGACAGCCCAAGGCACTTCGCCCGCTTGGCGGCGAGCCGCTGTTGAGCCGATGCTGCCGCAATCTGGCTCAGGCCCCTTCGGTTGGTCTGATCGTCATAGCAGCGCCTAAAGACTCGGTGGAATTTGTCTCCAGCCTGGTGCCGTCTGCCCACGTGGTGGCCGGGGGCGCCACCCGGCAGGAGTCGGTCGCCGCGGCTCTAGCGGCGGTACCGGCCGAGTTCGAGATCATCCTCGTGCACGACGCGGCCCGTGCTTTGACGCCGCCCTCGCTGATCGAAGCGGTCGCCGCAGCGGTGCGCGAAGGTCAAGAGGCGGTCATCCCGGCGCTGGCCGTGGTCGACACGATCAAGCGGGTCGATGAGCAGGGGCGGGTGACCGCAACCGTCGATAGGGCGCAGCTGCGCGCGATCCAGACCCCGCAGGGCTTCCGTCGCGGGCTCTTGGTCAAGGCGCATGCCGCTGCCGCCGACTCGCACACAGACGACGCCGGGATGGTCGAACAGCTCGGCGCCGTGGTCCACACCGTGCCGGGGCACCCGCACGCATTTAAGATCACCACACCGCTGGATCTTGTGATCGCGCAGGCGCTCTTGGAGGCCGGGCAGTGCGAGTAGGAATAGGCTCCGACATCCACGCCTTCGAGCCGGGCCGCCCGTGCTGGGTCGCGGGCCTGCTCTGGCCGCAGAACGATGGCCTGGCCGGCCACTCCGACGGCGATGTGGCCGCGCACGCGGCGTGTAATGCCCTGTTCGGCGCGGCGGGTCTGGGTGACCTCGGGGCTAACTTCGGCGTGGATCGTCCGGAGTGGTCGGGCGCCTCCGGTGTCGTGCTGCTCACCGAGGCGGCGCGCCTGGTGAGGGCCGCGGGCTTCGCCATCGGGAATGTGTCGATCCAGGTCATCGGGGTGGCCCCGAAGATCAGCAAGCGCCGCGAGGAAGCCGAGCGGGTTTTGTCCGAAGCCGCCGGCGCCCCGGTGACTGTCTCCGGCGCGACCTCCGATGGGCTCGGGCTTACTGGGCGGGGCGAAGGGCTCGCCGCATTCGCCGTCGCATTAGTCTTGCCGGTATGACATTGCCAGACCTCGCCAAGGAACTGATTGACAACCAGGTCTTCGCCACCTTGGCAACGGTCAATCCGGATGGGACGCCGCAGACCAGCGTGATCTGGGTCAAGCGCGACGGCGACGAAGTGGTGTTCTCCACGATCACCGGGCGGCGTAAGACTTTCAACATGCAGCGCACGCCGCAGGTATCGCTCCTGGTCTTCGACCCTGACGACCCGTACCAGTACGCGGAGATCCGGGGCGACGTCACGATCACGACCGAGGGCGGTCCCGAGCTGATCCAGGAGCTCTCAGACCTGTACGAGGGCAAGCCGTTCCACGAAAAGCACCCCGAAGCGGAGCGTGTCGTGTGCCGGCTCACCCCGACCCGAGTGATCACCCGGTAGCGGTGTCCACGCCGGAGCCCGCCGGCGGCCTGCGCGACCACGTCCAGGCGTAACCGTCGTCTTCGCAGGCGAGCGCGGAGTCGCAGAGGTCGAGGGGCCGGAACGTGTCCACCATCACCGCCAGCTCGTCGAAGCGCTCGGCTCCGATCGACCTTTCGGCCGCGCCAGGCTGCGGCCCGTGGGTGAAACCGGAGGGGTGCAGCGAGATGGACCCCTGCGCTATGCCCGAACCCTTGCGCGCCTCATAGTTGCCGCCGGTGTAGAAGAGCACCTCATCGGAGTCGACGTTGTGGTGGTTGTACGGCACCGGGATCGCCAGCGGGTGATAGTCGACCTTGCGCGGGACGAACGAGCAGATCACGAAGTTGGGCCCTTGGAAGGTTTGGTGAACCGGCGGCGGTTGGTGCACCCGCCCGGTGATGGGCTCGAAGTCGTGGATCGAGAACGCCCACGGGTAGAGGCAGCCGTCCCAGCCGACCACGTCGAAGGGATGGTTGGCGTAGACGTGCCGGGTCCAGCCGCGACGGTGCTGGACGAGCACCTCGACGTCTTCCTCCTCGACCACCAGCGGCTCGGCCGGACCGCGCAGGTCGCGCTCGCAGTAGGGGGAGTGTTCCAGGAATTGGCCGCGCACCGACAGGTACCGCTTGGGTGGCCCGATGTGCCCGGTGGCCTCGATGACGAGGATCCGCGCGGGACCGCCTTGCGGGACGATCCGGTGCACGACCGAGGTCGGGATGATCACATAGTCGCCCTCGGTGAGGTCGAGGACGCCGAAGACCGACTCCACGCGCAGCGAGCCCTGCTCCACATAGAGGCACTCGTCGCCCACCGCGTTGCGGTAGAGCGGTGACGGCGTGTCGGCCACGACATAGGAGATGCGGCAATCGTCGTTGGCGAGCAGGTGTTGCCGGCCCAGCACCGCGTCGGCCCCGGTGCTGTCGAGCTTGTGGGTCTGCAGGTGCCGGGGTTTCAAGGGCCGATTCGGGATGCGGGCGTAGGCGGGCGGCTCGAAGGCCTCGGCCGCGATGATCGCCGTCGGCGCGTGGCGGTGGTAGAGAAGGGACGAATCAGAGGAAAATCCCTCCTGCCCCATCAGCTCTTCGGCGTAAAGGCTGCCATCCGGGGCACGGAACTGAGTGTGCCTCTTTCGAGGAACCTCACCCACGCTGCGAAAATATGGCATGACCTGCCTCCCGATGAGATGTGCCCCGATGGCCTATTTCCAGTCAGGTGCGTCCGATTATCGGACACACTTGTCCGCTCTCTGTAGCGTCTACTAGATTTGCTGATCGTGTCAACGCCGCCGCTACTGAAGCAGCTACTGGATGACGCCGCGGTCTTTCCGCCGGGCAGCGCCCCGCTGCCCGAAGCGCTCAGCTCGCACCGCGACTACCGCACGACCTGGTATTCGGACATGGTCGGGCCGTTGCTGGTACCCGCATCACAAATAAAGGATCTAAGCGCCATGCTCGGGCCCGAGGAGGCCATCGAGGTCGGAGTGATCGCCGATGGGATAGCTCTTGGCGATCTGTTCCGGCCGCTCACTCCGCGCGGGATAGTGGTTAAGCAGGTCGAGGCGCCGGTAGCCCGCCGCGGCGAGGATCCACAGCCCACCCTGCGCCGGCTGATCGAGCTGCTGCAGCGCTACGCGGTCACCGGGTTCGCTGAGGTGCCGCTCGCCTGGGGGCTGCTGGCGGCGCTCGACTCCATCGCCGAGGCGCGCCGCGACGGTGTCGCGATCTCCGCCAAATTCCGCACCGGAGGGCTGGCCGCGGAGCTGTTCCCGACACCGATGGAGCTGGCCGCGGTGATCGCCGCTTGCGCGGAGCGGCAGCTGCCCTTCAAGCTCACGGCCGGTCTGCATCACGCTATCCGGCACACCGATCCGGAGACCGGCTTCACCCATCACGGATTCCTCAACGTGCTGGCCGCCACCTGTCTGGCCAACGAGGGCGCCGAGGTCTCCGAAGTGGCGGCCATCCTTGCCAGCACCCAACCGCTCACCCTGCTGGAAGCGTTGCGCCGCTTCCGGTCTGAGGATCGCCCGCTATGGCTTGGCTTCGGCACGTGCAGCGTCCTGGAGCCCATAGCCGACATGCAACAACTTGGATTGATAGGACCATCATGACTTGGGTACCGGATACAGCCGGCAGTGGCTTCGCCATAGACCATCTCCCGATGGGTGTGGTGGTCCCGGCCGGCGACAACCGGCCCAGATGTGCTGTGCGCATTGGGGATTTCGCGCTCGACCTGGATGCGGCGGAAGCCGCCGAGCTGATCCTCGCCGCGGGCAGCCTGCGCGAGCCGAATCTGGACACGTTCCTGGCGATGGGGCCGGCGCACTGGTCGGCCGTGCGTTCCGGGATCACCGAGTTGCTTACCGAAGAGTCGAAAAGGTCGGTGGTCGAACCGCTGCTGATCCCGCTCGCCGACGTGACCACCAGGCTGGCCTGGACGGTCGCCGATTACGTGGACTTCTACTCCTCTGAGCACCACGCCTCGAACGTCGGCCAGATCTTCCGTCCCGGGCAGCCGGCGCTCCCGCCGAACTGGAAGCACCTGCCGATCGGCTATCACGGCCGGGCCGGCACGGTTGTCGTCAGCGACACCCCTGTGGTGCGGCCGTCGGGGCAGCGCGCCGCGGGCGACTTCGGCCCATGTAGGAGATTGGACATCGAGGCCGAGGTCGGCTTCGTGGTCGGGGTGGGCTCAAGCATGGGCGAATCCGTTCCCTGGCAACGTTTCAGCGAGCACGTGTTCGGCGTGGTGCTCCTCAACGACTGGTCGGCGCGCGATATTCAGGCCTGGGAGTACCAGCCGCTGGGCCCGTTCCTGGGCAAGTCGTTCGCCACTTCCGTCTCCGCGTGGATTACGCCGCTGGCAGCGCTCGAGTCGGCCTGGACGGCCGCGCCGGTTCAGGATCCCGCGGTGCTGCCCTACCTGGCCGACGATCGCCGCGCGCTCGGGCTCGAGATCTCGGTGGAGTGGAACGGATTCGAGGTTTCCCGCCCCCCGTTCGCCTCGATGTACTGGACTCCCGCGCAGCAGCTGGCGCACCTGACGGTCAACGGCGCATCCCTGCGCACAGGCGACCTCTTCGCCTCCGGCACGGTGTCCGGCCCGGCACGTGCCGAAGTTGGCTCATTTCTTGAGCTCAGCTGGAACGGTTCGGAGCCGGTGGAGTTGGGGGATCAGAAGCGGAGTTTTCTTGATGACGGTGACACCGTCACCATCCGGGCGCGTGCTGGAAGCATCGAGATAGCGCCCGTCTCCGGCAAGATTTTGCCTGCCCAGAGCTAGTGTGGCGACCGTCGCCCACCCCCGATTTGCTTCCTTGGAACGCAATCACGTAATGTTCTCCATGCCGGACGGGAACGGACAAAACACTCACGAAACTGTTGAGGTTTAGTTCAGGATTCGTCAGGACATCCGGGCGGTGCGGGGCTTGCGCACGCGAATCCGACCGGGTAAGGTAGCCAAAGCCGGTATCGAGTCGTGCAGGTTCTTCTGCCGCGGGCGAGCCGAGCATTCCGGGAACTACCAACCAACGATCTTCGAAACTCCGAAGAAATTCGGAAATTGGGGATTGACATGGGAGATGCGACCGGGTAAAGTTGAGGAGTTGCCCCGAAGAGGGTTCGCCTAGCGGCTGGATCATCTC
>NZ_BONY01000049.1 GCF_016862955.1 Rhizocola hellebori
CTCGCCGGAAGCGTGAAGGCGAGGTTGCTGGGCGCGGTCGGCGCCTGGGTGTCGCCGCTCGTCGGCCCGTAAACCTCGAATTCGGAGATCTGCCCGGCCGGCCACACCGTGTTCGCGGTGATGTTGATCCGCACGTAACGGGTCGTGGTCTGGTTGAAATTGATCGTCACGGTCGGCGCGAAGTTGTAGCCGGCCGACGCGACGATCGTCGTGAACGACGACCCGGTGGTGCTGCCCTGAACCGAAAGCGTCTGGGTCCTGGCACCCCAGCCCGACGGGATCTTCAGCACGACCCGGTTGATGGCCACCGCGGCCCCGAGGTCGACCTGCAGCCACTGCGGGAAGGCGTTGTTGGCGCTCTCCCAGTAGCTGGCCTGGTTGCCGTCATTGGCGTTGCTCGCGACATAGACGTCGGCGTGGCTGCTCTCCGACATTGTCTTGCCCTGAGCCAGGTTCCCCGACGAGCTGGCCACACCGTAGATCTCGAATTCGGAGATCTGCGCCGCGGTCCACCCGGTGTTGGCGGTGATTTCCACCCGTACATAACGGGTGGTCGTCGCCGGGAAGTTGATCGTCGCGGTCGGGTTGAACGTGTAGCCGGTCGACCCGACGATCGTGGAGAAGCCCGTTCCGTCGAGACTGCCTTGCACCGCAAGGGTTTGCACCCGGCTCCCCCAGCCCGCCGGCAACTTGAGGATCACCTGGTCGATCGGGGTTGGGCTGCCGAGATCGACGCGCGCCCACTGCGGGAAGGCGTTGTTCACACTCTCCCAATAGCTGCCCTGGTTGCCATCGTTGAGATTGCCGGCGACGAACCCGCCGTTGGTGCTGCTGACGGCAACCGCTTTGCCGGCTGCGAGATTGGGGCCGCCCGCCGCCGAGGCCGTGACAACCGGCCCCGCGGAGATGAGCAGGCCGGTGGCGGCAAGAGCCGCAACCAGCCGCTGGATTACCTGCCTGGTTCTCATTGCGTTCCTATCTGTGGTCTGGAACGAAGGAGGATCCGGCCAGCGGGCCGAGCGGCCGCCCGCGCAGGCCAATCCCGTGCCTAATTCCTGCAGAAGTTGCGGCTCGATGCACGAAATCAAACGTTCTTATGCAAGAATTTTGCACTGTTGTTCGCCAAAGGTTACCGACGTGCTACCCGCACGTCAACGGTCGATGTCGATTGATAACTCAGTCGATGCCTGCTCTTCCGGGCTCTCGCTCCCGCCGGCGGCATGGCGTTGCACGCAAACTTGGCGACTTATGGTTGCTATAGCAGCCATAAGTCGCCAAGAATAACTTTTTGCGCCGGACCGTCGTGGTTGCTCGCCGCATCTCCCGGCGGCAACGCGAGCTGCGTGCTTGGTTGCGCCCGCCGCCTGCGGCGGCGACCCGCACGCCGCGCCCGCGGCGAGATCCTCGCGGGGCGCGGCGGGGGCGTCAGGCGGCTGGGGCCGGCTTGCGGAAGAAGGCGCGAAGCGCCAGATAGGCGACCAAACCGAAGGGGGACAACAGGATCGTCAGGATGAACAGGGGTGCCACGAGGAGCGGGTGGATGCGGCGCTCTCGGCTGTCCAGGTAGATCCAGCGGCCTATGAACAGGTCGAAGGCGATCAGGTGGGCCCAGACCAGGGCTGTGCCGCGGGGGGTGGACAGGATGGATTGGACTCCGGCCAGGTCGGGTTGGAGCATCTCGGCGGCGAACGTGCCGAAGATGGGCGCGACCACGACGAAGTAGATGGCGAGCGGAGCGAGCACGATCAGCGGGGAGCCGATGATGCGCTTGGTCCAGGCCCAGCCCGGTACCAAGATGATGAGCAACCAGAACGGAAGAGCCATCAGAAACGCGAGGTCGAACAGGCGCTCGGTCATGCGGCCACCGCCGTCTCAACGCGGGCCGGGCGGGTGAAGGACAGCACGAGACCGATCATCGCGGCCGCCGCGATGGCGAGCAAGGCCGACAGCGTGAGCGTGTCGGGCTTGAGCAACGGCTGGCCGCGCAGGGCCTGCCAGATCACCAGCAGGGTGATGGCGGCGTGGGCGCCGGCGAAGATGAGCACGACGCGGGTGCGCAGCAGCTCATCACGCAGGCGGGCGAAGCGGCGGGCGGCCAGCACGAGCAGGAAAGCCAGCAGCGGAAGTGCTTGCAGCGCATGCATTCCCACAAAGTGACCGACGCGCAGGTCGCCACCTTCGGTGCTCCAGCCCAGAATCGGCAGCCCGGCTCCCCCGTCGGGCACGCCGACGCTGTGGGCGCCGACGAGCGTGGGCGGGGCGCTGTCCATTTTGGCCAGCTGGTCGGAGGTGGGGTTGGTCATCAGGAATCCGGTGGCCAGGCCGCCCAGCGCGATCACCACCCCGGAGCGGATGGCCAGCGCGGTCGGCCGGTCGCCGATGCGCTGGATCATCAGGAGCACTCCTATCCAGAGGGTGGCCAGCCAGACCACGACGATGGTGACACCCATCGTGGAGAAGAGGGCGGCATCAAGCGCGGTGGCCACGTTGAAGTGGCTTTGCCGGCCGCGCACGACCTGGCCCACGATGATGGCCATCTCTATGAAGGCGGCCACCGCGATGACCGTGCCCAGCCGGGTGGCGGCTTTTCTGCCGCGGGTCAGCAGCGAGATGAGCCACGCCATGGTGACCGTATAGATGGTCAGCGAGATGCTGAACTTCAATGGTTTCAACCAGATCGGCGCACCGACCAGGGTGCGGTCGTCGACGATCAGGCCGACGCCGCTCACCACGGCAAGAACGAGCATGCCAGCGGCGGTGATCATTAGAACGCGGTGGGATCTCATCACGACCAGCCAATCTTGGATAGCGGCACTTTCTACTATCGGTAAGTTACACTATCCACTTCCCGAATGGAAGCCTTACATTCACCTCGTTGAGTCGACATGGGAGCGTCGTTAGCCTGGAACATGCCTCGAATCCGAGCACTGACAACGACTTTGCTGATCGCGGTGACGCTGCTCACCGCGCCTCTCGCCACCGAGGCCGCAGCGGCGCGCGCCTCGCTGGGCCTCCCCCGGGAGGTGAACGGCCACCGCACCAACGTGGGTTTGCTGATCCTCGGGCACAGCACCAGTGACCAGGGTGACTATCCGCAGAAGCTGGCGCAGGCACTCAACGCCAACGCCGCCGACGGCCGGAACTATCAGGTGTTCGAGCTGATCACCGGCGGCGATGGCGGTTTCCTTTGGAGCCAAGCGAAGTTCACGCCCACGGATCTTCAGTTCAACCGGGTGGCGGGCTCTAATGTGCAGCAGTGGTGCACCGACGCCCAGGGCAACCGCTGGTCGGCCCGGCGGGTCAGGGTGGACCGGGCGCTGAGCGGCTCGGCCGACCCGACCGGCGGCGCGTGCGCCAACACCGCCCCGGCCAACATCTCCTGCACCTATTACGACTCCACCGGCGCGCATTCCACCAGCGGATTCCGTACCTGCTGGCAGCGCATGGACGTGACGCTGGCCCTGATCCAGGACACCACCAACCGCAGCTGGCCCATTGACGACTTCTCCGGCGACGGCCAGGTCACCGCCGCCGACCTGTGGCCCGCTTCGCGCATCAACGACGCGGCGGAGCCGTGCACCAACGGCCGCAGCGGGGTCGTCAACGGATCCATCGACTGGACCTGCGACGGCGCAGTCAACGGGGCCGATGCCGCGCACGTGGTCTACGCCGGGTGGCTGGAGCGCTTCTCCCTCGCGCTGCTCAACAACTACGGCGCCGACAGCGTCGACCATGTCTTCGTCACCCAGAAGCCGCTCGAGTTCGGGGCGAACTGCCCCAACTACCCGGTCTCCGAACAGGCCAACTGCCGCCTGCACAACACGCGAACCCCAACGGCGGCAAGGCCTTTCGACCATTTCTACAATCCTTTGGTGTACTGGGAGTGGCGCAGCGTTCAGCAGCTGACCACCCGGGTCGGCCTCGACGCGCGCATCCATCTCGGCGAGATCGACTATCGAAGGATGCATCTGCGTAGCGACGACTGTTACGACGTCGGCATCACCACGTGGTCCATCCCGGCCTCGGTCGGGCGGCCCGCATCGGTCGCGGCCGACGACACCGAGTTCCAGGGCGGGCAGGAGGTCGACGCGGAGAACGTGGGCTGCATGCGGGCCGATCACATCCACCACAACACCAATGGTGGCTGGCTGATGGCCGACGTCTGGTACGAGGGATTGACGCCCTACCTGGCTTGACGGACATCGATGTATGGGAGTACAACGAGCCCATGCGGAAGTTGGCCGCGGCCCTGACAACGTTGTCCACCGTCGCGCTCATGCTCGTGGGGCTGCCGTCCACCTCGTGGGCGGCACCCTACGTGCCACAGGCCTCGAACCGAGCGGTGCTCAATTTCAACACCAACTGGCTGTTCGCCGGCGAGGTTGCCGCGGGCAACGGCCAGGCCGTCGGCCTGAACGAGTCCACCTTCGTTCCGGTCTCGCTGCCCTACTTCCGTACCCACCCGCACAAGGCGTTCCCCAAGGGCGCGTTCGAGGTCCCGGTCTCCTGGTACCGCCGCCACTTCACCCTGCCCGCCGCGTACAGCGGCCGCCGGATCGCCGTCGAGTTCCAGGGCGTGGCCAAGGTCGCCGATGTCTACGTCAACGGCACCTTCGTCGGCCAGCACCGGGGCGCCTACACCTCGTTCACCTTTGACATCACGCCCTTCGTGAGCTTCGGGGGCGGCGACAACGTGATCGCGGTCAAGGTCGACTCGATGACGCGCAACGACATCCCGCCCGAGGGCGGCTCGATCGACTACTTCGTCTGGGGCGGAATCGTCCGCGACGTGAACATGATCGTCGCCGATCCGGTCCGGGTGGACTGGGCCTTCATCACCACACCCTCGGTCAGTGCCACCAGCGCGACGGTCAACGCCCGCACCCGGGTGCGCAACGACAGCACCGTCGCCAAGTCCGTCACCGTGGTGACCAATGTGGTGGACGCGACCAATAACGTTGTTGCCACCGGTACCGCGACCCAGAGCATCGCCGCCAACTCCGCCTTCGAGTTCGCCTACAACACCTCGGCCGTGGCCAACCCGAACCGCTGGCACCCGGACACGCCTTACCTCTACAACGTTTACACGCAGGTGCGCGACGGCTCGACCTTCGTCGACGAGCACCGCACTCGGCTGGGCATCCGCTCGATCCAGTTCAACGCCACCGACGGCCGTTTCTACCTCAACGGCTCGCCGTTCAAGCTGCGCGGCCTGGACCGCCACGAGTCCTTCCCCTACATCGGCCGGGCCGCGCCAAATCGCTTGCAGGCCAAGGATGCCGACATCCTCAAATTCGAGCTGGGCATCAATATCGTGCGCACCTCGCACTATCCCCAGGACCCCGAGTTCCTCGACCGTGCCGACGAGATCGGGCTGATGGTGCTGGAGGAGATCCCGGGCTGGCAGTTCATCGGCAACACCGCCTGGCAGGACCTCGCCGTGGAGAACGTGCGCGAGATGGTGACCCGGGACCGCAACCACCCCGCGATCGTGCTGTGGGGCGTGCGGATCAACGAGTCCGGTGACAACAGCGCCTTCTACACGCGCACCAACAACCTGGCCCGCCAGCTCGACCCGAGCCGGCCGACCGGCGGCATCCGCAACTTCCGCACCAGCCAGTTCCTCGAAGACGTCTACACCTACAACGATTTTTCCGGTGGCGCACAGGACCCGGCGGTGTTGCCGTGGCTCATCACCGAAGCCGTCGGCCATACCGACCCGGACCGCAGCTGGGACCCGGAACGGGTGCTGCTGCAGACCATGCGCACCCACCTCAACGTGCAGAACCAGGCCAACGCGAAGGCCAACATCGCCGGGGCGCTGGACTGGGTCTCCTTCGACTACAACACCACCTTCGACTCACCGTCGTGTTTGGACTTCACCTGCTACCACGGGGTCTCCGACATCTTCCGGATCCCGAAGTTCGCCGCTTCCGTGTTCTCCTCCCAACGCGACCCGGCCCTTTACGGCGCCTACGTGTCCATCAACAGCCACTGGACGGCCGGCTCCTCGCCGACCATCTACGTCGCGGGCAACTGCCAGCAGGTCGAGCTGTTCGCCAACGGCACGTCGCGGGGGCGGATCAGCCCCAACGCGTACACGTCACTGCCGCACCCGTTCTTCCAGTTCAACAACGTGACCCCGGTCGCCGGGAGCCTGCGCGCGGACTGCTATATCGGCGGAACCATCGTCGCGACCGATACCCAGTTCACCCCGGGCGCGGCCACCCGGCTCACCCTCACCGCCGACGACTCCTCGATCCAGGCCGACGGCGCTGACATGACCCGCGTGGTGGTACGGGCTCTGGACGCCAACAACCAGGTCGTGCCCACCAGCAACGCGCCGGTCAGCTTCACGGTCAGCGGCCCCGGCGCCGTGGTCGGCGAGAACCCGCTCACGCTCGAGGCGGGAGTCGGCGCGGTCTATGTGAAGAGCGCCCTCGGCCAGACCGGCACGATCGGTCTCTCCGCCAGCGCACCCGGCCTGACCTCGGCCCCCGCGGTCAACGTCGCCGTCGCCGCGTTCACCGCCGCCATCGTGCCTACCAGCGGCTCCTACTCGTTCGGCTTCCCGATCGACGTCAACGACCGGGTCACCGGTACCGGCAACCATCAGTTCGCCTACGCCGGAACAGGCTGGTCCAACGGGTCGGACAGCATCGTGTTCAACAAGGACAACACCTGGAGCTCCACCGCCAACGACGCCGCCGCGCTCACCTTCACCGGCAACAGAGTCGTGCTCTATGGCGTGCAGGACCCGACCCACGGCTCCGCCGCCATCTCCATCGACGGCGGTGCCGAACAGACGGTCAGCTTCGCCAACGCCACCAGGCGCGGCAACGTCGCCCTGTGGACCAGCGCCACCCTCGCCCAGGGCAGCCACACGCTGCGGGTCAGGGTCACCGGCAACGGCCCGGTCGCGCTTGACCGCGCCACCGTTGTCTCCGCCGCCCCGGCCACGATCGCCGCGCCGGCCGCCGCGCCCGGCTCCCTGATCCCGCAGAGCCAGTGGTCGCTGCGTTTCGTGGACAGCCAGGAACTCGAAGGCGAGGGCCAAAGTCTCAGCGGCCCGGCCATCAGCGCCTTCGACTCCAGCTCGCAGACGTTCTGGCATTCGCGCTGGCAGGAGGCCACCGATCCGCTGCCGCACGAGATCCAGATCGACCTCGGCGCGAGCTACGGCGTCTCCTCTTTCCGTTATCTGCCAAGGCAGGACAACGCCAACGGCCGCATCGGCCAATATGAGTTCTACGTCAGCGCCGACGGCACGACCTGGGGACCGGCCGTCGCCACCGGCACCTTCCCGAACTCCACCGCCGAGCAGACCGTCAACTTCACCGCCAAGACCGGCCGCTACGTGCGCCTGCGCGCGCTGACCTCGGTCACCGGCGCCGCCTTCACTGCCGTGGCCAACCTCCAGGTCGGCACCGCCACCGGCGGTCCCGTGATCACCACGCTCGACGATCGATCACCGCAGTTCGCCTATACCGGCGCCTGGCAGTCGTGCACCAACTGCGGGGCCGACCTCTTCGCGGGCACCAACACCTGGAACAACGTCGCCAACGACTTTGTCACGCTTACTTTTACCGGTACCCAGATAAGGCTTTATGGGGTTCGTGACCCCAGGCACGGCATCGGGGCGGTGTCCATCGACGGCGGCGCGGAAACCTCGGTCAGCTTCAACGCCACCACCCGGGCCGGCAACGTGCTGCTGTGGACAAGCCCCACCCTCTCCCCCGGCACCCACACCTTCCGCCTGCGCGTCGTCGGCCCAGATTTCGTCGTCCCCGACCGCGTCGATATCGTCAGCTGACGTCCCTATGGCAAGATGCGCGGCGTGACGGGTTCCGGTTGGCTCGAGGTCGGTGCGGCGATAGCGGCCGCCCCCTACCCGGTGCAAACCATCCCACCCGACCCGCGGCGCGCCGAAATGTGCCTGGCCACGTTGGGTGTCACCACGCGTTCATGGCTAGGCGCAGTCATCGCCAACACAGGCGGCCTGCTCGTTGACTACCGCTGGCTGCGGGTGCTCGGCAGCGGCGGAGACGGCCTGCCCGACGTGCTGGTCGAGGCCGGACGGCACGGCCTGGTCGTCGGCTACGACGTGCTGGGTGGCCAGTTCGCCTGGCTGCCCGCCGAGCCCGGCAAGCAGCCCACCATCCACTACTTCGGCCCCGACGACCTCAACTGGCTCGACCTGGAGCAGGGCTACGCCGACTGGCTCTACGCGGTGCTTTCGGGCTCGCTGACCGGCTTCTACAACTATCTACGCTGGCCAGGCTGGGAGTCGGAAGTCCTCCGCCTCCGCCTCGACCAGGGCATCCACACCTCCCCACCGCCATCGAGCCGCGAAGGCCGCGACCTTTCCGCGGTCTCCCGCACCCCGATCCCGATGGCCGAGCTGGTGTCGCTGCACCACGAGATGGCAAGGCAGAAGTCCCCGCGCCAGTAATTCTGGACCTTTCGTCGCAGCCGGTTTCCGTGACGTTCGCAACGGCGATGACGCGACGTCGGCTACGGCGTGGCTCAACGGGTGAAGATCGCTGGAAGCCGAGAGGGAAGCGCAGGTGGGGTGTGTGCCGCTGGCGAAAGCACTGTCCCGGGGGGCGGCGGCGCGGTCGAGCTGAGCTGGCGGCCAGGGCTTGAAGGGTGGCCAAGGCTCGGCGGTGGGTGCGGCCGGAGGGGCTAGACGCCGATTTCGCGCATGGCTGCTGTGTAGCGGTCGCGGGCTCTGCGGGCTTCTCCGTGACGGCCGGCTTGGGCGTAGGAGTCTATGAGGTGGCGGTGGCTTTGTTCGTCGTAGGCGTCCATGGCGAGGATGCGGAGCAGGTAGTGGATTGCTTCGTCGGTCTGGCCGAGGTGGCGGGCGCAATCGGCTAGGGTGCGGCCTACGCGCAGGTAGGTGGCGCGTGCTTGCTCGCGGGGGATGGTGCTCCAGTCATCGTATGGTTCGTCTTCCAGGAAGTCTCCAGTGTAGAGGCGCTCGGCGGAGGCGAGGATGGCCCTGCCCTCGTCGAGGTGGCCGTCGCGGCACAGGCGTAGGCCGTGCTCTGCTTGGCGCATAAAGGTTTCCAGGTCGATGACGGTGCGGGTGACGTCGAGGGCGACGCTGCTGCCGTCTGCGAGCACGACGCTGTCTGTGCAGGATTGCTTTGCGCCATCGAGCATGCCGCGGACGATGGACAGGGCCACCGCCAAGCGATGAGCGCGTTTGTCGGGGCCGGAGCCGCGTTCGTCGGCCCAGAGCAGCTCGATCAGCTCCTCTCGCATGGCGGGGCGGCCGCGTCTGGAGACCAAGAGGCGCAACAGGTCACGGGCTTTGCGCGATTGCCAGGCCGAGGGCGGCATCGGCTTTCCGGCGACCAGCACTTCGAAACGGCCCAGGGTGCGGATGGTGGTGGTCGCTGCGGGCGAACCGGTGGACAGGCCTGCGGCGCTGAGCCTTTGCGCGGCAAGGGTGGCGTCGGTGTAGGTCTCGGTGAGCACCATCGGCAGACGGCCGAGGGCCACGGTGACACGGTCGGCGTCGAAGACTGCGCCGATGTCGCGCCAGATGCTGCGTGCCTCGGTCAGGTAGCGGCCGGAGCGTTCCCATTCGTCGCAGCTTTCCGCTTGCAGCTCCAGCGCTCTGGCCACTCCAATGCGATCGCGGTGTGCCCGCGCCGAGCATTGCGCCTCCTCGGCGAGCTCGGCGGCCCTCTCCCGATCCCCTTCGGCTAGGGTCGCACGGGCCATGGCGAGCAGCGCCACCGTGATGAACGGCCCCACCGCCTCGGCACGGGCACGTTTGGCCACGGCCAGCGCGGCCGCGGAGTCGCTGTCGGCCAGCACCATGGCCAGACCGGCCAGGGCTGGAACCAGTACCTGAAGATGGCCATGCTTTTCGGCTATTGGAATGACTTCCTCATAGGCCGCGCGAGCCAGCGCCGGTTGAGCTCGACGGCGATAGACCTCGCCGAGGCTTTGCAGCGGGAAGCAAATCTTGGTCGATCCAGCTTCCTGGCAGATCTGGATGGCGCGGCGGAACCGTTCCGCTGCCTCGTCCAGGCGGCCGGTGGTGGACAGGGCATCGCCCTCGTTGGTGAGCGAAACCGCCAGCAGCACCGAGTTTCCGAGCCGTTCCGCCTCGGCCACGGCGACCGTCAGGTCTTCCAGCGCCTCGTCGACGCATGCCTCGTCCATGAAGTGGCTGGCGCGGTTCATCCGCACCCGGATCACCTGCACGCTGTCCTGCGCCGCCTCGGCGAACCTGAGAGCCTTGGTGTAGTGGGTGGAGTTACCGGGACGGTCGCCGGTCATCATCGCGCGGAAGGCGAGCGCCACATGCGCGGCGGCGAGGGCGCTGCTGTCGGCGGACCGTTCGGCGGCGGCGAAGGCCCGAAGGGCAAGGGACGCACAGGCTTCCACGTCGCCCAGCGCCCATTGCGCCGACGACATCCAGGCCAGCACGAGCGCTTCGTCGGCGGTGTCCTCTTCGGACAGTTCGGCTTGGCTCAGGCAATCCAGGGCATCTCTGGGCGAGCCGCGCAACAGGTAGTGAACGAGACCGAGGCGCCAGGCCAGACCCGGATGGGTGGCCGGCACCTCGGTGGCAAGGTCCCGATAGGCGGCAAGCGAGGCGTCGATGTCACCAGCCGCGGCCAGTGAGTCTGCCTTCGCCCACGCCCCGCTCATAGCTTGAGTTCACCGTGTCGGGCCAGCGTGGGCTGCCGCCATCCCGACAGTGACACCTTTCACTCAGTCGCAGCGCACCGAGGAGGTGCCCTTGAAGAAGAAGGTTCCCCCGTCGATGAACTGTCCCCAGTACCGGAACTTGTCGCCGTCGTTGTAGCGGCTGCCGATGTAGGTGTAGCTGTTGGAGCCGACGGTGTAGCTGATCACGCCGCACTTGGGGTGGTCGCTGGCGGTCAGCGTCTCCTTGGTCAGATCGGTAAAGCCAAGTTGCTCGTTGGCCGAATTGCACCGCACGGCGGCCCCGCCGGTGTAGTGGGTGCCTCCGCCGTTGTTGGACGTGTAGGTGTAGTGCCAAATTCGATAGACGCTGCCTATCCCGCCGTATTGGCCGACGTAGCTCGCGTTGTGCCAGCCGAGGATCTTGATTTGCCCACCGGCCTCGGCGTAGATGTCGGGCACGGAGTAGTCGGCGGTGTTGCAGCCGATGGCGGGGGCGGCCGAAGCCGGAGCTGCGGCTAGCGTGGTGAGGCCGATCGAGGTGACAGCGATGGCGAGAGCGGCTGCGAGTTTGCGCCTCATCGTCGGTTCCCTTCTGGGTCGCGAGTGGATAGTAGGCACCGTATTGACGCGGGTCACAGTGGTCTCAAGGCTGGTTCAGGGCCTGCTCACACCCGCGCGGGCCAGCGCGAACGCGACAGCTGTGGCAAGATCGGCGGCCATGAGCATGCAGGAACGTCACCCGTTCGTCGCCCGGCTGCCCATCGGCCGGAGGATTCCGTTTCCCGCCGAGGGCATCCCGTTCTGGGAGATCTTTCCGTTCGAGGGGGATCTCCAGATCAAGGTGCTGGACGAGCCGGTGCTGCCGGAGCCGCCACGGTTTGGCGAGGACGGGCCGCAGTCGTGCGGTGGCTGCCAGGATCCGCTGAAGAACGCGGTCTGGTCCGACGACAGGTGGCGGGTGATCCACAGCGGCGGGCCGACCGGGCTTCCGGTGATGGTGCTGTTGTGCCCGCTGGCCCACCACGATCTGGCCGACCTGCCCGCCGATCTGTCGGCGGAGCTGGGGCCGATGCTGCAGCGGGTGGAGCGGGCCATCCTTTCCCTGGGCGGGATCGCCCGCGTACACGTCAATAAATGGGGCGATGGCGGGGCGCATCTACACTTCTGGCTGATCGCCCGGCCGGCCGGCATGGTGCAGATGCGTGGCACCTGCCTTCCGATCTGGGATGACGTGATTCCCAAGGCGCCCGAACAGGAGTGGCGGGCGTCGCTGAGCGCGGTCGCGGCGGCTCTCGCCGCCGAGGGAGGAGAGGCCCAGTTATGAGCAGAGACCAGGCGCTGTCCGTGTGCAGCCTTCTATCAGCTCATCGTGCTGACCCTGTGCGTGTGCGGCGGTGTGTTCGCTTTCCTGGCGCTGCCGTTCCTCGTCGTGCCGGAGGGATTTGAGGACATCAGCCCGGTGCGGGAACCCGCCACGCCTTGGCAGCTGGTCGCTTCGGGTGTGTCCTTTGTGGTCATCGGGGTCGCGCTTTTCGCCACCATGGTGCTGCTATTGGTGCCGCCATCGCACCGCTGGCATGTGTCCGCCGCTCGGCGAACGGGCCAGGGCGATGGCGGCACCGTCGGGCTACGGTAGGCAGCGCCAGACCGCGGCACCGAGATAGTCTCTGTTCACCGCCACGTTGCCGGCGACCGTTCGCCCGTCGTCGCTGAGGTGGTAGGCGCCGACGCCGTCGCTTGACGCAATCGCTCCGGCCGGCAGCGGCAGTTTGATCAGTTGGGTACCGGTGGTGATGGCCGGGGTCTGCCCCTGCCCGGATTCGCGAATCAGCCCGGCCACCCAGCCGTGCGCGTTGACGGCCCCGGCCCCGGCGAGGGCGGGAATCGCGGTGTCGATCCCGGTGCGCAGGTCGCGCCGGACGGTGTTGACTTCATGGGGTTGCTTGCCGGGCTGCTGGTAGTAGCCGACCGCGAATCCGCCGCGCACCAGGCGCAGCGCGCCGCCGGGTCCGTACCCGGCTGGTGGGGACGGCTTGGTGAGCTGCCCGTCGGCTTTCCACACCAGCGTCCTCTCGCCTTCGAACCCTTGACCCACAAGGTAACGCCCGACCACCGTGCCGTCCTCGTCGAGGGCGCTGGCGGTCAGCTCACCGAGGTTGCCCGGGTCGGCCAGAGGGCGGAAGGTGCCCTGACCGGCGGCCGTCCAGATTCCGGGACCTCGGTTGGGATCCACGCCGGTGCGGGGGCGGCTGTCGAGGAGGATGTCGCCACCCGAGTTGATGTCGATGACCTGGATGAAGGTCCCGGGTTTGGTGGCCGGCTCACCCAGCGGGCTCACCCTGCCGTCGCGGTAGACCCAATTGATCTGCTCCACCGTGCCGTTGCCGATCTTGTCGGTGGTCCCGGCGACGATGCCGCGGTCATTGACCTCGATGGCGACCAGGTCGCCGCCGGGCGCCGGGATGATGACGGGATTGCCGTTGTCCCACAGCACCGGGCGATGGCCGGAAGTGTCTGTCGCATAGCCCCCGACGAGGTAGCGGCCACTCGGATCGCCACCGCTTATATAACTGCTGATTGTTTTTCCGGGTACCGGTAAGAGCCTCCCGGTGCAAGAGGTCGGAAACGCCGGCGGCGCAGGCCGGGACCCGGTCGCGGGGGAAGGCGCGGTTGACGTCGCGGTCTGCAGCGCGGCGGCCGGCGGCTGGTTCGGCTGAACGAGCAGCGAGCCCCCGATCAGCGCCACCGCCGTGAGCGCGCCGGCGCCGGAAATCCCGGCCCAGCGCCGAACCCGTACCCGGCTGCGGCCCGCGGCCACCAACCGGGAAACCTCCACTTTGGACGGTGGCACCGTCTCGTCGAGCATCGGCCCCAGCAGCGCCCGGGCACCCACATCATCGGTCTTCACTGTCACTCTCCTCGATTGGCAAGGGCGGCGAGGGCATCGGTGCCCAGAAGCCGGCGTAGTCCGGCAAGTCCGTGGTAGGCCTGGCTTTTGACCGTTCCGTCGGAACAGCCAAGCAGCGCGGCCACCTCGGCCACCGGCAGGTCGTAGACGTAGCGCAGCACGAGCACGGCCCGTTGCCGCGGCGGGAGCTGGGTCAGCGCGTGACGCAACATGGTGCGGTCGTCGGGATCGGCTGCGGTGACTGGGATTTCGGGCAGCGTGTCGGTCAGCCACACCCGTCTGGCCCATCCTCGACGGCGTTCGTTGAGGAAAACCTTGACCAGCATGGCGTTCACGTATCTGTCCGGGTCGTAGGCCGTGCTGGCCCTACGCCAGTGCACGAACAGATTGGTACAGGTCTGCTGAACGATGTCGTCGGCACGGTGCGGGTCACCGGCGAGCAGGTAAGCCTGCTTGTGCCAGCGAGCCAACCGCGCCGACACGAAGTCGACGTAGTCGCGTTCCCACTCTGCGCGCACCTGCGCCCCTTTCGGTCCGGCCGGTCCATCCCGAACACGTCACCGGGTTGGTGATCGGTTGTATGGAGGTGAGGTGAAGATGGCGTGAAGGTGCTTGAGCGATCGCTCAAACGTTGCTAGCCTCACCTTAAGCACTCGCTCAAAGCTGGGGTTGCCGCACCTCGGCGCCACGTTTCGCCAGCTCAGACCCGCTCTCCTTATTCGGGGAGGAGAGCGGGTTGGCTGGCGTTACCTGGCGACGGGGTCCGAGGTGCGGCCGGCAACCGACGACCACCACCAAGCGGCAAGAAGACGCGGCATACCATCGGCGGCGGAGGTAATAGATGAGCGCGGACACCAAACAGCGGCTGCTCGACGGCGCGCTGTCAGCCATCCGGGAACACGGCATGGCCGGGGTGTCCGCACGAACGATCGCCGCCGCCGCCGGGGTGAACCAGGCGCTCATCTTCTACCACTACGGAAGTGTCGACGAGCTGCTCGCCGCGGCCTGTGACGCCGCCACGGCGGGCAGGGTCGCCGCTTACGCCGACCAGCTGGCCAAGGTCAAGTCTCTGCGCGAGCTGCTGGATGTGGGACGCTACCTGCACGCCGAGGAACGCAAGCTGGGCAACGTGATGGTGCTGGCGCAGCTGCTCGCGGGCGCGCAGCGCGATCCCAAACTGGCTGAGCCGACGGCGAAAGCCTTGCAGGCGTGGACCCACGAAATCGAGGGCACGCTGAGCCGGCTGCTGGACTCTTCGCCCTTCGCTGAGGTGGCCGACGTGCCGGGCCTGGCCCGCGCGGTCTCCGCCGCTTTCATCGGGCTTGAGCTTTACGAAGGGGTGGACAAGGCCGGCGCCGAGCAGGCGCTCGCCGCCTTGGAACAGCTGGCCGTGCTGCTGGAAGTGGTGGAAGACCTGGGACCGATCGCGCGACGCGCGCTTCGGGCCCGGGTCAGCAAGGTCACCAAGGTCAGCAAGGTCACCAGGGGCGGCCGCTCACGCGGCTAGCTGTCGCTGCGCACCTTGCGCCGCCGCTTGCGCTGGCGGTAGTTGTCGGAGATGACGGTGTTGGTCAGCGCCGCCGCCACAGCCACCCCGATCACCGCGAGCCCGACCTGGATGCCCAGCTCGGCCCAGCTCCAGCTGAGGCTCCAGCCGGCCCAATCCCAGTCCCACCGGGCCGGAGCTTTCTGTTCCACCCCGAGCATCTTGGCCACATAGGTGCCAAGCAACGCGGCCGCGACACCCACGGCCACCGTGGCGATCGCGCCGATGCTCTGCCTGCCGGGCAGGATCAAGCGGCCGAGGGTGCCGACGAGAACGCCGATGAGGATCGCACTCAGAATTCCAGTCGCCGTCATGGACCCGCGTTTACCCCTGGCGCGCCAAGGCAAAACATCAACGCGCGCGGTAAAAGTCGCGCATCAGGGCAATCTCCGCGCCGTGGTGAATGAACTCACGGCTGATGTGGACGATCAGGCCCGCCATCGGGTCCTGGGCGAAGCGCGCCCCTCTAGGCCCGAGCGGCGCGCTCAGACCGGCCTCGTCGAGCGCCGAGATGCCGGCATGCCAAGCCAGGTAATGCTTTTCGAGAAAAGCCACCGCGTCGTCGGCCGTGCCCGGCAGCTGCGCGGGCTCACGCCGGATGTCCCACATGGACACCTCGTCGGGCAGATCCGAGTCGCTGAAAAACGCGCTGGTGCGGGTGGCGAGGCACTCCACCGCGAGATGCATCATCCGCCACGCGATCGTGGTCAGCGTCGGTGGCGGTGCCCCGGGGACCCGGCCGTCCATGAGGAACAGGCCATCACTGCCGGGCCGGACACTCCAGCAGCCCTCGACCGGCTCCCAGAAATATTCCTCGTCGGTCAGCCCCGCCAGCCGTGGCCGCAGGTGGAACTCCCAATAGAACTCCAGCTGATCGACGAGCAGCCTGCCCCAGCTGATCTCCACAGCGTTTCCCCCGCTCAGCGCATAAGGCGCTCCTGACGTTCCTGGCAGCCTACGCAACAGGTGGCGTGCGGCATAGCCTTGAGCCGGGGAGCGGCGATCTGCTCGCCGCACTCCTGGCAAACCCCATAGGTTCCGGCTTCCAGCCGGGCAAGAGCCTCGGTGAGCTGGTCGGCCTGGCGCATCAGCCGGCTCGCCACAAGATCGTCCTGTTCGGACTCCGAGGCCATGGCACCGTCCTCGGCGAAGTCGGTGACGCTGGTCGCATCGGCCCGGATCAGCTGTGCCTCGGCAACGATCTGCCGATGCTCCCGTGAGATCTCGGCAAGGCGCTGCCGAAGTGCGGTTCCTATGCCGGCCACGTCAAACTTCGCCGCAACAGTCATCGTCGTTTCTCCAACCTTGGTGAGAACACGACAGTGCCCGTGCCGAGCGAAGCTAAAACCTAGACTTTGTGGGTAAGGAGAGCGCCATGCCGTTGCTGATCGAGGACTACGCGGTCATCGGGGACACCCAGACCGCGGCTCTGGTGGGCCGGGACGGGTCCATTGACTGGTTGTGCCTGCCTCGGTTCGACTCCGGCGCCGTCTTCGCTGCCCTGCTGGGCGACGAGAGCAACGGCCGGTGGCTGATCGCTCCCGCGGGTGAAGTCCGGGCCACCCGAAGGAGGTACCGGGGAGACACCATGGTGTTGGAGACCGAGTTCGACACCGACGAAGGTACGGTGCGGCTGATCGACTTCATGCCACCGCGCGGGGTGGCGGCCGACGTGGTGCGCATCGTCGAGGGGGTGCGCGGCCGGGTTCAGATGCGCATGGATCTGAGGATGCGGTTCGGCTACGGCAGCATCGTGCCATGGGTGCGCAGAGTGGACGGTGACACCGTCGCGGTGGCCGGGCCCGACGCGGCCTGGTTGCGCACACCCATTGCGGTGCATGGAGAAAACATGACCACCGTCGCCGCGTTCAGCGTCGGCGAAGGCGGCCGCGCCCCGTTCGTGCTGACCTGGCGCGAGTCGCATCTGCCCACCCCGGAGCCGGTGGATCCGGCGGCGGCGCTGGAGGACACGGTCTGCTACTGGGGCGAGTGGGTCGGCCAGTGCACCTACACCGGTCCTTGGCGTGAGGCGGTGGTGCGCTCCCTGCTAACGCTCAAGACGCTGACGTATGCGCCGACCGGCGGGATAGTGGCCGCGGTGACCACTTCGCTGCCTGAAGCGCTTGGCGGCGTTCGCAATTGGGACTACCGCTACTGCTGGCTGCGCGACGCCACCATCACTCTGCAGTCGCTTATGTACGCCGGTTTCGTCGACGAGGCGCGGGCCTGGCGCAGCTGGCTGCTGCGCGCCATCGCAGGCGATCCGGCCCAGATGCAGATCATGTATGGCGTCGCCGGGGAACGCACGCTGAATGAGCGAATCGCTGATTGGCTTCCCGGGTACGGCGGCGCCGAGCCGGTGCGGATAGGAAACGCCGCAGCGAACCAGTTTCAGCTCGACGTCTACGGCGAGGTGATGGATGCCCTGCATCAGGCGCGCAAGGCCGGGCTGGAGCCGGACACCCAGGCCTGGGCCGTGCAGCGGGTGATGATGACCTTCGTCGAGAACAACTGGCGCCGTCCCGACGAGGGCATCTGGGAGGTGCGCGGCGGCCCGCAGCAGTTCACCCATTCCAAACTCATGGCGTGGGTGGCCGCCGACCGCGCGGTCAAAGCGGTCGAACAGTTCGGCCGCGAAGGTCCGGCGCCGCGCTGGCGCGCCCTGCGCGATGAGATCTTCCGCGACATCATGAGCCACGGCTACGATTCGCGCCGCGGGAGTTTCACCCAGTTCTACGGGTCGGCCGAGCTGGACGCCTCCCTGCTGATGATGCCGTTGGTCGGGTTCCTTCCGGCGACCCACGAACGGGTTCGCGGCACGGTCGAGGCGATCGAGCGGGAGCTGATGCGCGACGGGTTCGTGCAGCGATACACCCAGACGCCCGGCGACAGCGTCGACGGGTTGCCCGCCGGTGAGGGCGCCTTCCTCGCCTGCTCGTTCTGGCTGGCGCAGAACTATGCCCTGATGGGCAGGCGCGACAAGGCGCAGGAGAAGTTCGAACACCTGCTTGCCCTGCGCAACGACGTCGGCCTGCTCGCCGAGGAGTACGACCCCATCGCCCGGCGGCAGGTGGGCAACTTTCCGCAGGCGTTCAGCCACGTGCCGCTGATCGACACCGCCCGTAACCTGGCTCCGGGCGAAGGCCCGAAGCATCCGCGAAGGCGCGAGGGCGAGATACCGGCGCAGGAGGCCTCCCCGCCCGACCCGTGCCCGCGTTACTGAGCGAGTTCGTCGGCGGCGTTGCGGCCCGCTTCGGTGGTGCGCCGGATGAAGTCGGCGATGACTTCCAGCTCGGATTCGGTGTAGCTGGAGCAGATCTTTTCCATGGAGCCGTTCATGCCGGCGTAGAGGCGCAGTATTTCCCCGCCACGGTCGCGTAATGCGCGCAGGAGCACGGCTCGCCTGTCCGACGGGTCACGGTCGCGGGCGACCCACCGGCCGCGCTCGAGGCGATCGAGGATGCCGGTGAGGGTCGCGGGGTGAAGCCCGGCCTGGCGGGCGAGCGCGCTCGGGCTCAGCGGGCCGTGCCGCACGATCAGGTCGAGACAGTCGAGGTCGACGTCCTTGAGCTCCAGCCGCGTGCCCACCCGGTGGTTGAGCAGCGACAGCTGCGTTCCCAACTCCCGCAACGAATCGCGGATGGCCGCCTTCAGGGTGCCCTTACGTTGCCCCGAGCCGCCATGTACTATGGAACTCATACGATATCGTCTCCGTATTATATGACGTTGCGCTTAATCTACCAACGACCAGGGGAGAACCCAATGAAGATCACCATCTTCGGGGCGACGGGCCGCATCGCCTGCCTCGCCGCCGAACAGGCCCTCGCCGCCGGTGACCAGGTCACCGCGGTCGTGCGCGATCCCGCGCGGCTGAACCTGCGCCGCCATCCGTCGCTGGAAGTGGTGACCGTGGCCCGGCTGACCGACCCCGCGCCGCTGGTGCCGGCCTTGCGGGGCAGCGATGCCGCGCTGTCGGGCGTCGGGCCGCGCAGCCGCAAAGACGTCACCGTCGCCTCCACCGCGACGCGAGGCATCCTTGCCGCGCTGCAGCAGTCGGGCGTGTCGCGGTTCGCCGCGGTCAGCGCAGTGCCGGTCGGGCCGGTACCCGAAGGAGAAAGCGCGGTAAATCGCTATCTACTCCTGCCCATGGTCAGCTATCTGCTTCGCGGGATCTACGCCGACCTCGCCGTCATGGAGCAGGAGATCCAGTCCAGCCCGCTGGAATGGACCATCGTGCGGCCACCGAGGCTGTTCGACCGGCCGCTGACCGGCAACTACAAGATGACGATCGGGGGCAACGTCCCGCGCGGGAAGTCGCTGTCGCGCGCCGAGGTGGCCCACGCCATGCTGGCCGTGCTGCGCGATCCCAAGACGATCCGCCAGGCGGTTGGCGTGGCCGGCTAGAAGGTCCTGTGGGCCACGAAGATGTCGCGCGGCGCCCTTTCCTCGGTGGTCTCCTCGACCACCACTTCGGCCCGGAATCCCGCTTCGGCCAGCAGCCGCAGCCAGGCCTCGCGGGCGAACAGGCCGGTGTGATGGGTCTCGTGCACCAGCCGGATCTGACCCGGCCCCTCCCGCAGCAGAAAGGCGTACTCGGTGGCCACCCAGGTGTCATCGGGGTCGGGATCCCAGGTCCACTCCAGGAAACGCACCCCGCGCCCGTCCGGGCTGTCGCTTCCGCCGTGATCGGTGCCCGGCTCGAACGTCTCCGCCGTGTCATCGGGCACGAAGACCGCCACCCCACCCGGACGGCAATGCGCGAACGCGGTCTGGATGGCCTGACGCAGGTCGCTCTCGGTGGTCATGTAGTCGACGGCGTCGTGCACGAACACGGCGTCGAACTCGCGGCCCAGCCGAATCGTGCGCATGTCGCCGACATGGTGCTCGCACTCGGGGTTGAGCTGCTGCGACTGGATGATCATCTGTGCCGACAGGTCGACCAGGGTGAGCGCGAACTTCGCCTTCAGATGCACGGCGTTGTGACCGCCACCGCTGCCCAGCTCCAGCACCTCGCGGACCGGGACCGACGCGGAGTTGAGTAGCTTCGCGGCGAACGCCGCTTCCTCCTCGTACTCCTGCGGGGGCGAAATGAGCTGCCACCACGGCGCCAGGTCGACGTAGAAGCGATGCGGCTCGGTCGGATCGGTCATAAGGTCATCATGCCGGGGCGGGCGCGAGCCCGGTGCATTTTGCCGCCTCAGCCAGCCTTTGCTGGGTGGCGGCCAGGGCCGCTCCGGTGACCGGGACGGGCTGGCCGTTCTCGCTGACCACCCCGACGACGAAGTCCTTCTTGGCCACGGTGCCGTCACGGCGCACCGTCAGGTTGAGCAGCAGCGTGTCCTTGCTGCCCGAACGCGCCCATAGGAAGTTTCCGAGTCCATAGTGGACATAAGTTTTGCCGAGGTACCCGTCGCCGTGCGGCACGTGGGAGTGGGTGCCGACCAGGATATGGGCACCCGCGTCGGCCAGCGCCTTGGCGATCATCTTCTGATCGTTGTTGGGGCAGTTGACATCCTCGGTGCCCCAGTGCAGGTAGACCACGACGATGTCCGCCATCGACTTGGCCTTCTTCACCGCGGCCACCGACAGCGCCTTGTCGAAGGCCATCGCTATCCCCGGCTTGGTGGCGGTCGCCTTCCACTGCGCGGCCAGCTCCCACACCTGCGACAGGGCCACCACGCCGACCCGGATCCCGCGGACCGTGGTCACATAGGGCTCGTAGGCCTGGGTCACGTTGAGCCCGGCGCCCACCACCGGCATGTCGGCCAGCTTGGCGAAGTCAAGGGTGTCGATCAGGCCCACCTCGCCGTAGTCGAGGGTGTGGTTGTTGGCGATGGACACCAGGTCGATCCCGGCCGCCTTGACGGCCGCGTAGGCGACCGGCGGGGCACGGAAATGGAACCGCTTCGGGCCCTCTACGCCCCGCTCGGTGATCGCCGTCTCCAGGTTCACCATCGCGAAGTCGGCCGCGCGCAGCAGATCGGCGTAGGCGCCGAACGCGGTCTGCGGGTTGTTCAGGTGCGGCAGGGTCTCGTCGATGAAATGGACGTCGCCGGCGAAGGCGAGCTTGATTTCCGAGGCGGGGCCGGGATCGGCCGACGGCGATGGGGCTGTGGTGGCCGCCGGGGGCGTCGGGGTAGCCTGCTTCGGACCGCCGCTGCTGCAGCCGGAAATGGCCACAGCAAGCGCGATCATCGCGACGAGGGGGGTTCGCACTCGTTGAGGGTAGCGCTAGGTGGCTTCCAACCGGGGTCGGTCTGCCTGTACCCAATCGGCCGACCGGCAAAACATACGGATGCGTGGGGGTATGGGCTTCTTAAACCGCAGACAGCGTCGCTGGACCTGGTTCGGGTTCCTGGCTTTGGCGGCCAACACACCGGTTGCCGCATGGGCGACGTCAGACGCGTCATGGCTGTTCAACATCGTCGTTGCCGGCCTGGTGGCGTTCGTGCTTCTCGTCGACGAGGCCGAGTCGGCACGTTATTCGAGGCGGATGCCGCCAGAGGGCGAGCTTTGATAATCTGATCATCCATATTGGACATCAGGGCAGCCAAACTCGTTGCTGTGCTTGCGGTCACCCAGACCGTTGGCTACGGCGTTCTCTTCTATGCCTTCGCGGTGCTGCTGGCGCCGATGGCGGCCGAGCTGAAGGCGAGCACGGCCACCATCACCGGCGCCTTCACGGTCTCGATTCTCACCTCGGCCGCCGCCGCCATTCCGATCGGACGCTGGCTTGATCGCCATGGCGGCCGCCTGCTGATGACCTGTGGCTCGGTCACCGCCACCGGTGCGGTGCTCGCCTGGTCGCGGGCCACCAGCGTGGCGCAGGTCTACGCCGTGTTCGTCCTCATTGGACTCGCCTCGGCCATGGTCCTCTACGAGACCGCGTTCCCGGTGATCGTCGCCGCCTCGGCCGGGGCCAAACGCGACAGCGCCATCCTCGCCGTCACCATGGTCGCCGGGCTCGCGGGCACCGCCTTCCTCCCGTTGATAGGCGTGCTTCTAGAACGTTATGGCTGGCGCACCGCGCTGGTGATCCTGGCCGCCCTGCTCGCGATCATCACCATTCCGGCGCACTTTTTCGCGGTACCGGGAAAGCGTCAGCACACCGCCCGTAAGACCTCCCAGCACGGGGCCGGGGTCGGCCAAGCCTTGCGCGACAAGGGATTCTGGCTGCTGACGATCGCGTTCGTGCTGCACGGCGCGGCCGTCTACTCGGTCGGCGTGCACCTGGTCGGCTTCCTGCGGCACGCCGGGCACACCACCACCGTCGCGGCCACCCTGGCCGGTCTGCTCGGCCTGCTCTCGGTCACCGGGCGGCTGGCCACCACCGGCTTCGCCCGGCGTCGATCGATGGGCACCGTGACCGCCTTCGTCCTGCTCATCCAGGCCACCGGCGCGGCCGCGCTGACCCGGCTGAGCCACAGCGTCGCGGGCGCGGCGGCCTGCATCATCGCGTTCGGGCTCGGCTTCGGCGTCTCCACCATCGCCCGCCCCGCGATCGTCGCCGACCGCTACGGCACCGTGCGCTATGCGACCATCGCCGCCGCGATGGCATTTCCGATCACCCTGGTCAAGGCGATAGCCCCGCTGGCCGCGGCCACCGTCTCCCCCACCGCTTTCATGGCGTCCACCGCCACGGCCTGCCTGCTGGCCGCCCTCCTTCTGTTCGCCACCTCCCGCCACCCCGCCGCCGCACCCGCCCCCGACGAGCGCGGCTCCTCGGTGATCACCGCACGGGTTGGTACCCAATAGGAAGCTTTATCGGCCCATAGACCGCTTCGGTTGGGGGCAGCCACTCGCCGGGCCCGGTCGGGTGGGGATCGCCCAGCCGGGCGGCCAGCCGGGGCAGCGCCTCCTGCAGCTCGACGCGGGCCAGGGCCGCGCCGAGGCAGTAGTGGATTCCGCCGCCGTAAGTGAGATGGGTGGACCGGCGCCGGCCGATGTCGAGGGTGTCCGCGGCTTCGAAGACCGAAGCGTCGCGGTTGGCCGAGCCGGTGACCGGCAGGATGCATGCGCCCGAAGGAAAGTCGACGCCGTGCAGAGCGAAGGCACTCTTGGCTATCCGGGGCACGCCCAGCAGCGCGGACGGGCAGTAGCGCACCACCTCCTCGGCCGCCTGGATGGCCAGATTTGGCTGGGCGGCAAGCAACTCCCACTGTTGCGGGTGAGCCATGAACGCCGACATCGCGTTGCCCAGCTGGTGTTGCACCGTCCCGTGCCCGGCCGACAGCAACGTGATCACCATCGAGCGCAGCTCCCCGTCGGTGAGCAGCTCCCCGCCTTCCTCCGCCGCGATGAGCGCGCTCAGCAGATCGTTGCGCGGCGCGCAGCGACGAAGCGAAAGCAACTCGTCGATAAAGCCGTGCAGATTGCGCAGAGCGGACTCAATCCGGTCGATGTGCTGGGCGACGTTGAATCCGAACAGCAGCCCCACATCCGCGGTCCATTCGATCACGTCGGCCTGGACGCTGCCGGGGATGCCCACGAACCGGCAGAGCACCCGCAACGCGAACGGTTCGGCGAAGGCACAGACGAAATCGGCCTGCTCGGTCTGCGCCATCTGATCTATGAGCTCGTCGGCGATTTCGGCCACGGTGGACCGGAAGTCCTCCACCCGGCGCACCGTGAACGCCTTACCCACCAAGCGGCGTACCCGGTGATGCGCCTCACCATCAGCGTTGAGCAGAAACCCGCGCATGGTCTCGACCAGCGGGCCGCGGGTGATGCCCTGCATGGCCAGAAACTCTGCGCCCGGGGTGCGCAGCTGGCGCATGGCCAGCAGAGCCTGCACGTCGGAGTACCGCAGCACCGCGGTGCCGATCGCGCAGTCGGCGTGCCAGGTTTGGTGCCGTAACGGAGCTAGGACGCCGTAAGGGTCGCTTCGGAAGTCCGCGCCGTAAAGATCGAGAAATGGCGTCATGGGATTGCCCATCTGACGGCGGCCCGATCTTCGAGCCGGGTCACCAAAGGATAGGACGCCGGGAACGAATCACGCATATTCACGTCAACGGTCCTAAACACGGCGGTTGATCTGGCCAAAGAGCTGACCCCTGGTAACTGAATGACTAGGCCATGACTGATTAGTCTGGATTCGTGGCATCCACCGTGCTCGACAGGTACGCCCACACCAAGGCCCGGATTTTGACCGGGGCCTTTTTGTTACTGTGTACCGCTCTGATCGCCGTCTATCCGTTGCTGTCCCCCACCGGCCGCGATGTCGACTTCCTGCTGTTCAGCTGGGGAGCGCTGGTTCCGGTCGCGGTGGTGGTGAAGCGCACCGAGGTCCGGGCCAGGTTCCCCTGGCAGGTGCTGTTCGTTGCGCTGGCCGTAGGAGCGGTGGCCTCCACCATGCGCAGGATTCCGGCGCTGGCCGAGCAGTCGGCCCACCTCTACCCGATCCTCGACTCGATCAGCAACGCCATGCTGCTCGGGGCGGCGCTGGCGATGGTGGCCCGGCGCGGGCGCAACGACATCGGCGGGCTCATCGACACCACCATCGTTTCGCTGGCTCTGGGCGGCCTGCTGTGGAGCGTGCTGCTGCAGCCACACATGGCGGCCACCGACCGCACCTTCTCGGCCACAGCAACACTGTTCGTCACGGTGATGGCGCTGTCTGGCGCGCTCGGCGCCCTGGTGCGCCTGATGGAAACCGACTCCAAGCAGATCCCGGCGCTGCGATTCCTGCTGGGCGCGCTGATCGTGCACCTGTGCTCGTGTGTGGTGCTGGCGTTGTGGACCACCCCGCAGGCCGCTGTCGCCGGGCGCATGATGTTCATGACCGCCTATCTGTGCCTGGGTGTTTTCGCGCTGGATCGTTCGGCGGCCCGGCTTGCCCAGCCCGGTGCCCCGCCGCGTGACTTGCTTGGCACCGGCCGGCTCGTTTTCCTTGGCGTGGCGCTGGCCGCCGTCCCGCTCGTGGTGGGCGCTCGGGCTCTGCTGGGCTATCAGGTGGATCCCCTCTTTCTCGCCATCGGCAGCGCGGCGATGGCTCCATTGGTGCTGTTGCGCATCGGCCTGCTCTCGGCCGAACGCAACCGGTCCGAGGCGGCGCTGCGCCATCTCGCCGCACACGATCCGCTCACCGGGGTCCTCAACCGCCGCGAGTTCACCGATCGCCTCGCCGCGCAACTGGGCGCAGGCGGTGATTGTGTGCTGATTTTCTGCGATCTCGACGGGTTCAAGGCAATCAATGACCGGTTCGGGCACCCGGCCGGGGACAGGATCCTGGTCGAGGTCGCGCAACGGCTGCTGGGCTGCATTCGCGACGAAGACTTCGTGGGCCGCTTCGGCGGCGACGAGTTCCTGGTGCTGTTCCGGGGCGCGGGCGAGGCCGACCTGCCGCGGCTGTGCCGGCGGATCCGCGACGTGGTGAACAAGCCGTTCCAGGAGAACGCATGCGGCTTGGCGATCAGCGTGGGCGCGGTGGCCAGCGAGGCGGTCAAACGCGAACATCGCGCGGCCGAAGAGCTGATCCGGCACGCGGACAAGGCCATGTACGCAGCGAAGCAACCCCGCTTGGCGATCGCCCCGCCCTCGACCGGGATCGCCGTCCGATAGGCGAATCTTCTAATTGTGGACATCTCTGGCGGTCTGAAAAACGGAAGACTGCAGTCAGATTTCGGACCACAACAAAATCATAAATAGATGACCTTGGTAAGTCCTGAGGTGATGAGCACGGCTAACTACCAGCGCCAACCTTAAGGCGGGTCAAGTCCCCCTTGGTTTCCAGTCCCGGAAGTATGGTGCGCACACATCGCGGCATGTAACGATGTCGTCGCGCCGGGTGCCGGACGGATTGTCCATTGTGGAGAGTGGATGTCCGTGTCATTGCGGCACATCGGCCCCTATCACCCTGAGAAAGGGGTCCGGATGAGACCACCCAGGTGGCTATCAGCTGCGTCCGCGGGGGTTCTGGTCGTGTCAATTGGCGCGATCTCGAGCCCGAGCGCCGCGGCTCAGCAAGCGCCGCCCTTCACCGCGACGACACTCGCGGCGACGAGTCGCGTCTCGGCCGACAAGACGCCGAGCAGCAGGCTCGCGCAAACCGATCCATCGCTTCTCGGGCGAACAGATTCCGAAAAAGTGGCCATTGTGGTCAAGCTTGACGTGGATTCTGTCGCTACCTACGCGGGTGGGGTCAGCGGCTTCGCCGCCACGAGCCCGGCCGTGACAGGTCAGAAGCTGACTGGCGGTGCGGCCGAACAGCGGTACGAGGGTTATCTGGCGCAGAAAGAAGACGCGTTCATCAAGGCGTTGCAGGAGAAGGTGCCTGGCGCCAAGGTGTCCCAGCGTCTCAGGACGGTCTACGGTGGCGTCGCCACTGTGGTACCGGCAAACACGATCGGCGAACTGCTGAAGATCAAGGGCGTCGCGGCCATCCAGAAGGACCAGCTGCGTAAGCCGCTCACCGACTCCAGCAGCGCCTTCATCGGTGCTACCTCGCTCTACCCCGGGCTTGGCGGAACAGCCAACGCGGGCAAGGGCGTCATCGTCGGTGTCATCGACACCGGCGCATGGCCGGAGCACCCTTCCTTCGCCGATCTAGGCAACCTGAACACCCCGCCGGCAAAGGCCGACGGCACACCGCGCGCTTGCAACTTCGGGGACAACCCGTTGACGCCGGCGACGGATGTGTTCGTCTGCACCAAGAAGCTCATCGGTGGCGACAAGTTCCTCGACACCTATGACGCGGTGATCGGTGACGACGTGTACGACTCCGCTCGCGACAGCAACGGACACGGCACGCACACCGCTTCCACCTCGGCGGGCAACGTTCTCAGCACGGCACCGGTGTTCGGCGTCAACCGCGGCCCGCTCAATGGCATCGCCCCCGGTGCCTGGGTCTCGGTCTACAAAGGCCTCGGGCCGCAGGGCGGATTCGACTCCGACCTGACCGCTGCTGTACAGCAGGCTGTGCGAGATGGCGTGTCGGTCATCAACTACTCGATCTCGGGCGGTAGCACTCCGTTTACCGACTCGACCGAGTTGGCCTTCTTGGACGCTTACGCCGCAGGCGTTTTCGTCTCGGCCTCGGCCGGTAACTCCGGCCCGGGCGCGGCCACGACCGACCACGTGGCGCCGTGGGTGACCACGGTGGCCGCATCCACCCAGACGCGTGAGTTCCTCTCCACCCTCACGCTGACGAGTGGGGCCGACACGCTGGTTTTGGCCGGCGCGTCGATCACCGCGGGCGCCGGACCACTGCCGGTGGTGCTGTCTTCGGCAGCGCCGTACAGCAACAACCTGTGCACGGCTCCGGCTCCGCCGGGGACCTTCACGGGCAAGATAGTGGCCTGTCAGCGCGGCGTTAACGCTCGCGTGGAAAAGGGCTTCAACGTTTTGCAGGGCGGGGCGGCAGGCATGATCCTGTACAACGCCACGCTGGCTGACGTCGAGACCGACAACCACTGGCTGCCCGCCGTGCACCTGGCCGACGGAGCGCAGTTCAACGCGTTCGTGGCGGCCCACCCGGCCGGTGTCAACGCCAGCTTCACCGCTGGCCAGAAGCACAACGGCCAGGGCGACGTGATGGCCGCCTTCTCCTCGCGGGGACCGGGCGGATTCGGCATCAAGCCGGACATCACCGCACCCGGCGTACAGATCCTGGCAGGCAACACGCCTACCCCAGACGCGGTTGAGTCTGGGCCTCCGGGCGAGTACTTCCAGGCCATCGCCGGAACGTCGATGTCGGCCCCGCATATCGCGGGTTCGGCGGCTCTGCTCAAGGCGCTGCATCCAGATTGGACGCCTGGGCAGATCAAGTCGGCGATGATGACGACGGCGAAGAAGTCCGTCGTCAAAGAGGACACGGTCACCCCGGCCGACCCGTTCGACTACGGCTCAGGCCGCGTCGATCTCACCAAGGCGGGCACCCCGGGTCTGACGTTCGACGAGTCCGCCGCGCGGATGTTCGCGCTCGGCAACGACCCGATGAACGCCGTGAACCTCAACCTGCCGTCGATCAACATCCCGCTTCTGCCGGGTCGTGTGACGACGACACGCCTCGCGAGGAACGTCACCGGACAGAACCAGAGCTACAAGGTGACCACCTCCGCACCGGCGGGCAGCAAGATCACGGTTAGCCCGAGCTCGTTCAACCTGGCTCCGGGCGACTCCATGAGATTGACCATCACCGTCAGTTCAGACGCGCCCACAGGTCAGTACTTCGGGCAGATCAAGCTGGATCCCGCGCGGAACAGCTTGCCGGACCTGTTCCTGCCAGTGGCATTCGTGCCGCAGCAGGGTAGCGTTTCGCTGGCGCAGAGCTGTGGCGCGGCCAGCGTGCCTCTGCACGGCTCGACCACCTGCACGGTCACCGCGACGAACAACTCGTTCGGTGACGCCACGGCCGACTTCGTGACCACGGTGAACTCGAACCTGAACATCACCGGAGCCACCGGGGCTTCCGTGCAGAACCCGAAGAAGGCGACGAAGACCGCTGTCACCCTCGCCGGCGCATCGCTCGGCGTGCCGTCGATCGCCCCCGGAGCGACCCCAGCGGGCTACCTGCCGCTGGACCTCTTCGGGATCACGCCGATCGCCATTGGTGACGAGGACATCCTCAACTTCTCCGTGCCGTCGTTCAAGTACAACGGCAAGGACTACGCGAGGATCGGCGTCGACTCCAACGGATACATTGTCGTCGGCGGGGGGACTGCCGAGGACAATAATTGCTGTGCCCTGACTCAGATCCCGGATCCAGCGCGGCCGAACAACGTCCTCGCTCCATTCTGGACAGATCTCGACGGCACAGGCACGCCGGGTATCTTCGCGGCGACACTGACCGATGGCGTGGACACGTGGTTGGTCATCGAATGGCGGGTCAATGTCTTCGGTACCACCGACGACAACCACTTCCAGGTCTGGATCGGAGTCAACGGGGTGCAGGACATCTCCTTCACCTACGATCCCACCGATCTTCCTGGCGACCCCAACGGTCAGGATTTCCTCGTCGGAGCCGAAAACGAGAACGGCAGCGGCGGCGCCCAGCTTCCAATGGGGGCCTTGCCGACTGAAGACCTCGTGGTCACCAGCACCGACCCGACACCAGGCGCGTCCGTGTCCTACACGGTCAATGTCCGCGGGGTTTCCTCCGGCAGCGGCCTGGTGACCACCGAGATGACGGCCAGTTCAGTCCCAGGCGTCACGGTGGTCAAGACTGGCGTCCAAGTGCGCCGGAGTGCATCATGTCCCTCCGGCTTCCAAGAGTGACAGCCAGCTAGCACGTTTTCATGGGGGCCGGGGCCTGGTTCGCCAGACCCCGGCCTTTCTTTGCCCGACCGCGGTTTGTCGATATTCGCCCGGGCTGGCGGGCGGCGACACTAGCGTGATCGACATGACTACCGCAAGCAGGCCAGGCAAGGACACCGACGTCGGCGGGGAGATGCGCAAGATCGCCGCGACGATGAAGGCTAAGCCGGGCGACTCCACCAAACCCAAGGGCGGCAAGGCCACCGCGCCCGACGGCGACCAGGCCGCCGGTTTCAGCCTGCCTTTCGGCTTGGGCAAGAAGGACACGCCGGCAGCGAACACCCCGACGCCGCAGGCGCAAGCCGCACCGCCTGCGCCGGCCCGCACCTATACGGTCAAGCCCGGCGACACGCTGTGGGACATCGCGGTCAGCCATTACGGCGACGGACGTCAGTACCGCAAAATAGCCAGTGCCAACAACATCGCGGATCCGAACCGGATCAGCTCCGGCCTGGAGCTGACCATCCCGCAATGAGCCCTGTTCATCGCCAATGCCGTTTGCTGTACACGATCGGCGGTGGCGGCCCGTCATGTCTGGGTGGCGGGGGCTGTGCGGCCCTCGCCACAATCGCTATCAGCACTCCAAAGGCGAAGCCGATGACGTGCGCCAGATAGGCCACTGAGCCACCGTCGGTGACACCGCTCCCGGTGGCGTAGAGGTATTGCAGGACGAACCAGGTCCCGAGCACTATCCAGGCCGGCAACTTCAGCGGTATGAACAGCAGGATGGGCACCAGGCTCCACACCCGCGCCCCCGGGTAGAGGATCAGGTAGGCGCCGAGCACGCCTGAGACCGCGCCGGAGGCCCCCACCAGCGGCACGGTGGCGTCAGGGTTGGCCAACGCGAACCCATAGGCCGCGATGTACCCGGTGATCAGATAGAACGCCAGAAAGCGCAGCTTTCCCCAGCGGTCTTCGATGTTGTTGCCGAACACGAACAGGAACAGCATGTTGCCCAGCAGGTGCAGCCAGCCTCCATGCAGGAACATCGAATACAGGACCGACAGCGCGGGGATCTTCTCGTAGGACGGCGCGCCTATCACGCAGGTCTGGCCGGCGCCCACCTCGCCGGTCGGCACCAACGGCAGCTGGGTGTTGTGCAGCATCTCGTCGGGGATGGCGCCGTAGTGGCCGAAGAATGCCTCCTGCCGGCACAGGTCGCCGAGGCTGAGCTCCTCAATGCCGATCATGGCCGAGGCCGGGGTGCGCAGGAAGATGATGACGTTGGCAGCGATGAGGCCGTAGGTCATCCACGGCACACGCCGCACTGGGTTCACATCGTGGACGGGGATTACCACACCGTCCACTGTGCCCTATCGACAGGGGCGAAAAACACCCCCGGTTTACGACCGGCGCCGCCCGCCGCGGTAACGGGCCGCCTGATCCGCATTGTCGCGGATTGTGGCCATCGTCGTCAGGTAGTCCCGTGACTCCTGAGTGTGGGTCAACAGCATGGCGATCACCGCGAAGACGAGCCCGATCGGGAAAGCCCAGACCATCATGCTCTGGATCAGGTCGGGTACCCGGAGCAGGAGCTCCTTGTCGTCGTCGGTGCTGGCGACGGCCGGGGTGAGCGTGTAGCTCATCAGCGTGCCGCACCCCAACCCGATCGGCAGCAGGATCATGGCGGTCAGCCCCCAGCCGCCCCCGGCGACGCCGCGCCAGCCCTGCCTTATGCCGGTGCCCAGCACCATCGTGATCGCGATCCAGGCCGCGATCGGCAGGGCGGAAAGCCCGAGCACCTCGGAGACGTTGTTCAGCCTTCCGCCCGGATCGCTGGCCATGGCGGTGCCCAGCGCGCCGATGATGAAGACCAGGGCGCAGGTGGCTGCCGCCGCATACATGAACCACATCGAGGCGGCGATGGTGCCCGGCCGTCTGGGCCGCAGATCCCAGAAGGAGGGCTCGGTGGCCACTGGGCGGATCGGCTCGTCGGGCGGCGGCATCTGGACCTTGCCCGTCCCGGGATCGCCCGGATAGAGCAGGTCGGCGGGAAGGTCTGCGCCGCTGTCGAACATGGCGCGGCGCCGGGGGTCGAGTAGAAGGTCGGCCGCGATGTTGATGACGCGGGCGAATTCGCCGTCGCCGTCGACAAGGTCGGGGTGCGCCTGCCGCTGCAGGCGGCGGCGCGCTTCCTTGATCTCGGTGTCGGTCGCGTTGGTCGTCAGGCCAAGCAGCTCATAGGGATTGGCCCCGGCGAGGTCACGCAGCAGCGAGTCGAGGCTCATGACGCGATCGCCGCGCTGCGGCAAGTCAGTTGCCAGGTGCCGAGCGTTTCTGACTCGCCGTGCCGGGTGAAACGCGACCCGGAGACGAAGACGAGGCGGCTGGTGCCAAAGACGTAGGCCCACACCTGGAGCTCTGTCCCCACTGGACGGTCCCAGCGCAGGTAGAAGGAGCCGTAGCGGACCAGCGAGGAACCGTCGTGGTAGGGCGCTTGCAGGTGACGCTGAGCCCGGCCGGGCAGATTGCGCATCAGCAGCTCCATCTGGCCTTCGAACGGCATCGCCGCCTCGGCGGTGGCCGGGCGCGCCTCGCTGTTGCTCTGACCGGTGACCTCGAAGCTGCGGAAGCTTCCCGGCTGCAGATTGACGCCGCTGACCCGATAAACCTCCTTGCCCGCTTCGCCGACCGGTTCCACGGTCACCAGGCCGTGCTCCCCGAGCACGACCGCGGTGGCGGAGCGGCCCTTCTCCCGCGATGCCCACCAGGCGAGGATGGGACCGCTGCGCTCGCGCGCCCGGTGCCGGATCGGCTCGCTGATGGTCATCCACAGCGTGTCGGGATCTTCGGCTTCGGCGGAAAAGTCCATGGGCACGGAGCCGAAAGCACCCGAGCCGCCTGCGGCATAGAGCTCAGGCAATGTCGAGCGCATTGGCACTGGCAGGCTCACAATCGACTCCCCCCGGCGTTCGGACTGGCCACCTACCTTATTTCCACGCACCGAGCGCTGTCCACCCTGGACCTATTCGCCGGTGTCTCCGTCGATCAGCTCGCGGACGACGTCGAGGTGGCCGGCGTGCCGCGCATACTCCTGCAAAACATGGAAAAGTATCCATGACAAAGATGGTGCGACGCCATCCTCCTGGAAGCGGCCACCGATCGCGGCCGGATCCTCCAGCTTCGCCCCGGCGATGATGGCACGGGTCTTTTGCCCGACTTCGTCAAGCGCGGCAAGGAGTTCTGCCAAGGTTTCCTGCGGCCCGACGTGCCAGCGCTCGGTCTGCAGATCGTGATCGCCCCACGGGCTTGGCACCTGTTGCGCGGCGAAACCCCAGACCAGCCAGCGCTGCTCCATGTAGACCAGATGCTTGAGCAGCTCGATCGGGGTCCAGCCGGAAGGCAGGACGGCCGTGCGCAGCTCCTGCTCGGTCAGGCCCGCCAATTTCCGCGCGATCACTGACCTTTCCCAATCGAGGTAGGCCACAAAAAGCTCGGAGGGATCGGAAAGGGACTTAGGCGGCTCAGCCATGGGCTCACTCATCCCATGATTATCACCCGGGTCGTATGCTGCTGCCTGTCATGGCAAAGCATCGGCGCCCACAGGATGATCCGCCCGATCCCGTGCCCGCGGAAGAACCCGCGGCCGGGCACCGGGCGCGGCCCGCGCTGAGCATCAGACGGCATGCCATCGTCGCCGCGGCAGCCGCGAGCCTGTCCCTGATCGGCGCCACCGGCTGGGCGCTGACCCGGCCCGACAGTGGGCCGGGCGATGGTTCGCCGCGTGCCGCCGCACCCGATGCGATGGCCTCGGCCGGCGGCCTGGACGGCTTCGGCCCGGCCAGCCCGGTAGCCTCCAGCGGCGCAGCCAGGCCCAGCCCGCGCCCATCCGTTGCCCAGCCGCCATCCACCCCGCCTCGAACGGAGGCGAGCCCGGCCCGGTCGATCGCCACCACCGTGGATGGGCTGCAGGCCACCTACACGATGCTCACCTGGCAGGGCGGATATCAGGTGACCCTGGTGGTGACCAATCAGACCACCGCGCCGGCGTTGTGGAAGCTGCGCATCGAGTTGCCGGCCAAGGCCATGTTCGGCCACAGCTGGAGCGCGGAGCTGGCCCGCGACGGGGCCGTGCTCACCTTCACCCCGCCCAAATGGGACAACGGCAATCCCAGGCCGCTGGCGCCGGGCGCCACGCACACCTTCGGTTTCATCGCGTTGCAGACCAGCGGCGCGTACAGCCTGGTCTCGTGCGCTGTCGATGGGGTGGCGTGCCGGGCCGTCCAGCCCTAGACCAGTCCAGAACCAGCATCAGACCAGAGGCCCTCCCCATGCTGTGAAAGGTCGCTGCGACACCCATCCAGCGCCCGAGCCGCTCCGAATCGGCTACAGACCATGGGGAAGGGAGCAGCCGATCATGCGGATCCGGATGTTGGGGCCTCTGCGCGTCGACGACGACCAGCGCAGCATGGTGATCACGGCGGGCCAGCGGCGCACCGTGCTCACTATGCTTGCGCTGCACGCAGGTCAAGTCGTGCGCACCGAGCGCCTGATCGACGAGCTGTGGGCGGACTGCGTGCCGCCCAGCGCGATGCGTACGGTCCAGGGATACGTCTTCCGGCTGCGCCGCGTGCTCGGGCCGGGCGTGCTGCAGACCCGCCGCCACGGTTACGAGCTGGCACTACCGGCCGAATCCGTTGACGCGCTTATGTTTGAGCAGCAGCTCGAGCGGGGCCGGCGGGAGCTGGCGCAGCACGAGTGGGACGCCGCCATCCGGACGCTGACCCGGGCCCTGGCCCTGTGGCGGGGCCCGGCTCTGGCCAACGTTCCCGCGGGGACGGCGCTCAATGCCGCCGCAGCCCGGCTGAATGAGGCCCGCCTCCAGGCGTTGGAGGACCGCCTGGAGGCGCTGCGGAGACGGGCACGCGGCAGCGCCATCGTCCACTGTGGACCGACTCCGGCCCAGCTGCCGCCCGACATCGCGGGCTTCGCCGGGCGGGAGGCCGAGCTGGGCCGCCTGGACACCTTGACCTGGCACGGCTCACCCGACATCGTCACCGTCGCCGGTGCGGCCGGGATCGGCAAGACCGCTCTGGCCGTGCACTGGGCGCACCGCAGGCGGGACAGCTTCGCGGATGGCCAGCTCTTCGTCAACCTTCGCGGGCACGCGGCCGGCCCGCCCGTCCAGCCGCTGGACGCGCTGGCAAGGTTCTTGCGCGCCATGGGTTTGCCCGACCACGACATCCCGGACCGGGTCGACGATGCGGCCGGGCTGTATCGCGGTTTGCTGGCCAAGCGGCGCTGCCTGGTGCTGCTGGACAATGCCGGCGACGCCGGCCAGGTGCGGCCGCTGCTGCCCGGCGGCGGGGAAAGCCTGGTCCTGGTGACCAGCCGGGACAGCCTGATCGGGCAGGCGGCCGGCCCTGATCCGGCGACGCTGTGTCTTGACGTGCTGACGTGCGCCGATGCCGGGCTGCTGCTGTCAGCGACGCTGGGCGAGAACCGCCTGCGAACCGAGCCGGGGGCCGGCTCCGAACTGGCCGCGCTCTGCGACCACCTGCCGCTCCCGCTGCGCATCGCGGCCGCCGATCTGGCGGCCCGGCCGTGGGCGAGCATCGGCCAGCTCGCGATGCGGCTACGGCTGCGGCGGATTGCCACCTCCTATGACCGCCATGACGCGCTGGCCGCCGTGCGGCCCATGCTCGATCTTTCCTACCGCGCCCTGAGCGAGCCGGACCGGCTGCTGTTCCGGTGGCTTGGTCTGCCCGCCACCCAGGACTTCTCCGTCTCGTCGGCCGCGGCGCTGGCCGGCACCGACGAGCTTGCCGCGGCCGAGATCCTGCACCGGCTGGCCGCCGCCCGCCTGGTTGACGAGCAGGGCGACGGCCGCTACGCCATGCATGATCTGGTCCGTGCCTACGCCGCCGAGCGGCTCGCCACCACCCAGACCGCGGCCGAGCAGGCGACCGCGATCGGGCGCCTGCACAGCTTCTACCTGGCCCGCGTCGACTACGCGACAAAGCTGATCTATCCGCGGGCTACCGCCGACGTGAGCCGCTAGGGCATCGACATCTGCACGTCGAGGTTGTAGAACTTCGGGCCGCTCGTGCACAGAGCCGCCATCTCCTTGGCGAAGGAGTCGGTCTCGGGCCGCGCGCTGTTTTCCATGGCCACCTCGTAGGAGGGGAACTCCACGATGGTGAAGTAGCGGTTGGGCCGGTCGCGGTCACGCGTCACCGCCATCCGGAACCCTTGCGGCATATCACCTTCGGCCATTCTCGCGTCGCCCAGCGCTTTGATCTCGTCAGGCCGGTCGGTCTCGTACTCGATGATCTGAATAAAGCCCATGGTCCGAAATGTACCATTTCGGGCCTCGTTCATAAACAGTTTTGGGGACATAGACCGGCGACAACTGTTTTTCAGGCTGACCTCCCGCGTTCCTGCGCTTCTACCTTCTGCGCAGCGCCCGGCCCGGGCGCTTTGAGGAGGAGGTCACCTTTGTTGCCACGAGCATCGGCCATCGGCTGTGCACTGCTCGTCGCGTTCGCCGGGGCACTGAGCCTGGGCGCACCGGCGCAAGCGGAACCCGAAGGCGCCATCCTGTACGCGGACAGCCCAACCGCGGTTGCGGGAAGATTCATCGTTGTCCTCAACGACACCGGGGTCAGCGAAGCGACCGCGGTCGCCGCCAAGGCACAGGACCTGGCCGGCCGCTTCGGCGGGCAGACCCGCCACGTCTACACCGCAGGCGTGCGCGGCTTCTCCGTCGCCATGTCGGCCAAGCAGGCCCAGCGGATGGCGGCCGACCCCGCGGTCGCCTACGTGGAACAGGTACAGCAAATGTCCATAACGGACACCCAGAACAACCCACCCAACTGGGGAGACGACCGGATCGACCAGCGCAACCTACCGCTGAACCAGGCGTTCACCTATCCGGCCAACCCGGGTCAAGGGGTGACCGTCTACGTGGCGGACACCGGCATCAACCCCAATCATGTCGACTTCAGCGGCCGGGTCCGCCAGGGCACCGACATCGTCGACGGGGACAGCAATCCCGCCGACTGCCACGGCCACGGCACCCACGTGGCCGGAACCGCGGTCGGCACCAGCTACGGCATCGCCAAGAAGGCCAACGTCGTCGCCGTTCGCGTGCTGAACTGCCAGGGCTCGGGCTTCGACGACGACTTCATCGCGGCCTTCAACTGGATCCGTACCAACGCCGTGAAACCGGCCGTCGTCAACTACAGCATCGGTTGCACCAGCCGCTGCACCAGCCAGGCGCTGGAAACAGCGGTCAGCAACCTGATCTCGTCGGGGATCCAGTTCGTGCAGGCGGCCGGCAACGCTTCCGACGACGCCTGCTTCTACAGCCCGCAGCGGCTGGCCGCGGCCATCACCGTGGGCAACAGCAACAGTTCCGATGCGCGCAACAGCAGCAGCAACTACGGCACATGTCTGGACATCTTCGCGCCCGGAACAAGCATCGTGTCGGCGTCCTACTCGAACAACAACGGCAGCGCCACCATGACCGGAACATCAATGGCCTCACCGCATGTGGCCGGTTCGGTGGCCCTGTATCTGGGGGCCAATCCCAGCGCGACCCCGGCCGAAGTGCGCAACGCGCTGGTGAACAACGGCACCACCGGCAAAATCACCAGCCCGGGCAGCGGCTCGCCAAACGTGTTGCTGTACACCGGATTCATCGGCGGTGGCACCCCCGGCAATCCGTCGGTGAGCAACCCCGGCAACCAGAGCACCGCCGTCGGACAGGCCGTCGATCTGCAGCTGCAGGCCAGCGGGGGCACCACGCCCTACACCTGGAGCGCGAGCGGTCTGCCCGCCGGGCTTTCCATCGCGGCAGCCACCGGCCGGATCACCGGCAGCCCTACGGCCGCAGGCACTTCCAACGTCACGGTGACCGTGACCGATTCGGCCAGCCGGACCGGCACAGCCAATTTCACCTGGACGGTCACCACCGGTCAGCCGGGCTGCAACCCGGTCCAGGTGGTCGGCAACTCCGGATTCGAAAGCGGCTCAACACCTTGGACGGCTTCGCAATACGTCATCGGCACCTGGACCGAGTACCCGGCGCGAAGCGGAACCCGCAATGCCTGGCTTGGCGGCAGGGGCAACGCCCACACCGACACGCTCTCGCAGTCGATCTCCATCCCGTCCGGGTGCACCAGCGTCACCCTTCGCTACTGGCTACAGATTGACACGGACGAGTATGAGAGCGCGGTCTACGACCGGCTGACCGTCACCCTCGGCAGCACCACCGTGGCCAGCTACTCCAACCTCAACCCCAGCACCGGTTACGTGGAACGGGTGGTCAATGTCAGCCAGTTCGCCGGGCAGACCGTCGCGCTGAAGTTCACCGGCGTCGAAGACTGGTCGCTGCAAACAAGTTTCGTGGTCGACGACGTGACCGTCACCGCCAGCTGAACCCGCTCCTCCCGCAAGAAAGGGTGAACGGCCTCGTTTCTGGCGCGGGGCCGCTCACTGCCATTCCCAGCGCATCCCCACCACACCCGGCGGCACGTCGCAGGCGAGCAGATGCGCCCCCTGGGTCGAGCCGATCCAGACCTCGCGCACCCCTTGCTCCGGCGCGCTGATGCTGTGTTTTTCAAACCGATAACATTTTGCGGGTACCGCTTCGGCGTCGAACTGGATCTGCAAAAGGTATTCGCCGATCGGCACCGAGAAACCTCGATAGAAGTGATCGGTGAAGTGCGCTGAGTCCACCCGGAACTCGTACTCCACCACGACCGTCTCGCCCTGCGACAGCACCCGGTCGAAGACGATCTCAGCCGCGATCGCGCCCGTGCCCGGCTCGTCGCGCACCCGGCCGATGCGGCAGTTGCGCAAAGCGCTGATGGTGATGGGCGCCTGCAGATCGTCGCTGTGGAAGATGCCCACCGAGCGGGAGACCCGGTCGATGTTGGCCCGCATCACCTGACGGCAGACCAACCCGATCTCCTGCCGGTTGGCCCCGACCAGATAGACATCGTGCATGCTGACCCGGGTCAGCTCGTGGTACATCCAGCTGTTCAGCTCTTTGATCATGCTGATCACGCTGGTGTTGGCGAAGAGCCGGTCCACATCGAGCATGCCGGGAAGCTGGGCCGGCCATCGCCCGCGGGGCCGGCGCGGGCCCAGCTGGGCCGTCAGCGACTGCGCCGGCAGCGACAGGATGCCCTCCAGCAGATGGACTGCTCTTATCGACTCCGGTCGCTCCGGCTGGCTGCGGCCGCGCCGCCAGTGGTTCAGCATGGTCAGGCTGATCCGCACCCCGGCGATGGCCAGCCGCTCCTGGATTTCCTCCAGGCGCAGGCCCCGATCCTCGATGGCCAGGTGCAGCACGGCGGAGAACGGACCCGTCCGCACCGCGTGCGCCAGGTCCCGGCCTAGCTCCGCGCGGGCCTTGTCCATAGCTGGGAGTATCGCCAAGCACCTCGCCTTGTGCCAGACGCGACTAGGGCGACAGCTTGGATTTTCAGCTGCCGCCCCCGTGCCCGCCTACGCGCCTATGCGGAGTAGCCGCGCAGCGCGATCCAGGTCGCCATCCGCGCGGTGGTCATCCAGTACCAGCCGTAACCGTTGGCGTCAGCCGGGTCGGCCACCTTGACCGTCCAGCCGTCATTGGAATAGCCGGTGATCACCATGTAGTGACCGCCGTTGTAGGTGTGCCAGTCGCCGTCGGTGTCCATGGCGGAACCCACGACGTTGACCACCAGTGGGTAGTTGCGGTCGATGTCGAAGACCACGTCCCACTGCAGACGGTTGATCTCCGCCTGCGTGGCCGTGTTGCCGGGGATCCACTTGGTCTCGTAGAAACCGGTGTAGCCCAGGCTGTTGAGCACCCGGGTGGTGTCCAGCGCCGAGTTCGTGCCGTTGGTGGTGGTGCCCAGCTGTCCCGCGAGGTAGCTCTGGCTGTAGTAGTAGCCGCGTGCCGTCAGCGCTATCCGCACCGCCGCGGGCCCGCAGTAGTAGCCGTTTTGCTGCCACTGGAACTCATAGCTAAGTACCCGTGACGCCGCGGCGTTGGCAGGTGCCGCGGGCAGGGCGATACCGGCGCCCGTGGCGAGCATGGCAGCGGCAGTGACGAGCATCCGGCCCAGCCGCCGTCGGGATACGTTCATGATCCGTCCTCTACATTGCCGTCCGTGAATTGATCGGAGTGTCCAATGTCTCCCGTTCACGAGTGCCCAGCCCAGGACGCAGACCGGCACTTTGGCAGCACTTAAGCAGCACTTGCCGCACTTTCGGGCCAGGTGTTCCTCTGCAAGCATGGGTGGATGTTCGGGGACATGGTGCGCACCTACCGGCGTCGATTAGGCCTGTCCCAGGAGGACCTGGCGGCCAAAGCCGGGGTGAGCGTCCGCACCATCGGAAAGATCGAGGCGAATCGGATAGCCGCGCCCAGGCCCGCCACGGTGCGCCTGCTCGGTGAGGTGTTCGGCCTGCACGGCGAGGCGCGGGAGCGGTTCTGCGCCCAGGCCGCGTCCGCATTGGAGGCTGACCCGGCGCCAGATCCCGCGCCCAACGCGCTTCCCGCCGCGCCACCCGCCTTCACCGGCCGCGACGAGCACCTGACCCAGCTCGACAGCCTGCTTTCCGGCGTTCCACCCACCCCGGTGGCGGCGGTCACCGGCTCGGGCGGCATCGGCAAGACCGCGCTCGCGCTGCACTGGGCCCACCGCTGCCAGCACGAGTTCCCCGACGGACTGTTGTATGTGGACCTTCGCGGCTTCTCCCATCGGCCGCCGCTGCCACCGGTTGAGGCGCTGTGGCGGCTGCTGCACCAGCTCGGCGTGCCGCCGGAGAAGATCCCGATGCACGAGGAGTACGCCGCCGATCTTTACCGCGCCCAGGTTTCCGGCAAGCGGATCCTCGTCCTGCTCGACAACGCGCGCAACAGCGAGCATGTGCGACCGCTGCTGCCCGGTGGCCTCACCTGCCGGGCGCTGGTGACCAGCCGTACCGACCTGTCCGGTCTGGTCGCCCGCGATGGCGCGAAGCCGGTGCGGCTCGACGTGCTCAGCGCGACCGAGGCCCGCCGGCTGCTGGTCACGATCCTGGACACCGACGTCGACATCCCAGACCTCGATGAGCTGGCTCAGCTGTGCGCCTACGTGCCGCTGGCGCTGCGGATAGCCGCGGCAAGCCTGGTCGGCCAGCCCGCGCAGCGGCTGCGCCACTACGTCGAGCAGTTGCGCTCCGCCGACCGGCTGGGCACGCTGCAACTCGACGGCGACGACCACACCGCGATGGGCGCCACCCTCCAGCTCTCCTACGAGCTGCTGGAGCCTGCGGCGCAACGGCTTTTCCGCCTGCTGAGCCTGGTGGAGGGCTCCGACTTCACCCTGGACACCGCCGCCGATCTGGCCGGCGTTCCCGGCTCGCAGGCCCGCGGCATGCTGGCCGCGCTCGCCGGCGCCCACCTTGTGCAAGAGCGCACGCCGGGCCGGTACGGGTTTCACGACCTGCTAAGGCTTTACGCGGCAACGCTGCTCACCACCGAGGAAAGCGAAACCGAGCGCCAGCAAGGCCTGGAAAGGCTTTACGCGCACTATCTGAACCGGGTCGACGCGGCGGCGCGGCTGCTCTATCCGCAGGTGCTCCGCCTTCCGATGGGGCCGCGCGCCGAAGGCGCCATCGAGTACAGCACCGACGCCGAAGCGATCGCCTGGCTCGACTCGGAGCGCAAGAACCTGGTGGCCGCCATATCCGCCGGAGCTGACCGCGGGCAGCGCCAGGCGGTGTGCCACCTGGCCGACGCCATGCGCGGATACTTCTTCCTGCGGATGCTCACCGTCGACTGGCATGCCGTCGCCCACGCGGCGTTCCAGGCGGCCCACGCCTGCGATGACCGCCCGGCACAGGCCGCCGCCCTGCTGAGCCTGGCCGATCTGCATTGGCGTCAAGGCGAATACGATGCCGCTGACGCCGCTTACGGCCACGCCGTCGAGCACGCGGTCGCCGGGGGCTGGATCGCCGGGCACGCCACCGCACTGGGAAACCTGGGCGGGCTAAGGCGAATGCAGGGAAGGCTGATCGAGGCCGCGCAGCTCATCCGGCAAAGCCTGGCGCGCAATGTCGAGGTTGGACGCACCGCGGGCCAGGCTGTCAACCTCGGCAACCTCAGCCTCGTCTACGGCGAGCTGGGCGACTGGGAGCAGGCGCAAATCTATGGCACCCAGGCTTACGAGCTGCATCGTCAGATCGGTTCCCGGACAGCGCAGGCTGTGGCGCTGAGCAACCTCGGCGAAACGTCGCTTCGGCTCGGCCGGTTCGACCTGGCGCGGGAGAGGCTGCAGCGGGCCCTCGACATGCACCGCGAGCTTGGCGACAAGGCGGCCGAGGCCACCACGCTGCGAGACCTGGCCTGGGTCCACCAGGAAACCGGCGAGCCGCGCCGGGCTTTGGAGCTGGCCCGCTCGGCGGTCGCTCTCGCCGAGCACAGCGAAGATCAGCGCGTGGTGGCGCTGTGCCTGCAGACCACCGCCGCCATCGCCCACCTCACCGGCGACGACGAGACAGCGGTGAGGCTGGGTTCGCGAAGCGTCGAGCTGGCCCGCAGCGCGGGTCACCGCATGGTGCAAACCCTTGCGCTGCTTGGGCTTGCCGCCATCCACCGCGGGCGCGGCGAGGACGCGCCAGCGCTCGGCCTGGCCCGGGAGGGCCTTTTGATCGCCGACAGGTCCGGCTATCTCGGTTTGGCCAATCAGGCCGCCAGCACCGTCGCCGAGCTGGAGACCGCGTTACTGGGCCGTGTCCTGTAAGGCGTGCCAGTCCTCGATGTGCCCGTCGTAGGTGGCATCGGCGTCGGTAAGCCGCAGCCGGCCGTTGGGATAGATCGAGAACTCGAACTTCTGCTCGCTCAACGCGACACGAAAGCCCTCCAGGCTGGTGCCTGCGAGGCTGGCGCGCACCTTCTCGCCGGAGTGCGACACCAGGCGCAGCTTGCCGGAGCCACCATCGGGCAGCGATAGCTCCTGGCCGGTACGGACGAAACGAAGATCGCTGCCGCCCCTGGCTATCTGGCGTCCCTCGATCAGCGGGGTGTAAGCCTCGTAAATCTTGCGCGTCTCCCGCTTGGAGTCCCATTCGAGGAGAATGTCAAAAGCCGGACGGTACATGTTGATACGTCCGTAGTGGCCGGCTTTTGCGAGCCCGAGCGCCACGGCGTTGTCCGACGGCTCGCACGCCATCTCCACCCTGGTCCACGCCGGGAACAGCTCGGCCATCCGTTGCGCGACATAGGGAATCTGGCTCATGCCGCCGGAGAGCACCACCACATCGACCTTCTCGGTGAGCTCATCGGTCTCCATGCGCAGGATGTCGGTGACCGAGCCGGAAACCATCTCCGCCAGGTGAGCGGCCCGCAGTGCCGCCGCCACATACTGTTCCGCGCGATCCATCTGCGGCGCGAAGGCCTGGTCAAGGTAGGACCGGCGGTAGACCACCGACGAGATGCCGAACTCGCGGCGGGAGAGCTTGACGTCGACCTCGGTTTCCGTGCTCAGGCCGATCTTCGCCGCCCTTGCGGCATAGGCCAGGCGGGCCCGTGCCCGGCGCGGGCGCTCCAGCGAATCGATGTCGACCCCGGCCGCGGCCAGTACGTACTCCATGTCCTCGGTGATCGCGTCGTCGAGCGTGTCGCCGGCTTCGGCGACACCGATGGCCGCCAGCACGGAGACGTCACGATGCTGGGAGCCGCGTACGTCGAGCACCGCGATGTCGAGGGTGCCACCGCCCATATCGAAGACCACCACGCGCATCGGCGCGGAGCTGTCCGGTTTGCGGCCGGCGAGCCACGCGATGCCCGCCGCCACCGGCTCATCGACGATGTTGGCCAGGGTCACCGGCAGCCCGGCCCGGCGGGCCAGCTCGACGAGTCTTCTGCGCTGCTTGCCGTCCCACATCGCCGGGCAGCCCAGCCGCACCGGATGCGGGCCGGTCATGTCCTGCCCGCTGGCGGCGCTGCGGGTCGCCGCTTCCTGCAGCATCTTCACGATCAGGTCGTCGGCCGGCACATCGCGCAGCCCGGTCGGGGTCTGCAGGCGCACCACGCTGCGCCCGTCGGTGATCAGCCGCTTGATGGAGCGGACCATCTGCTCATCGGGCACATCCTGCGCCAGCTCGCCCACCACGACCTGGCCTTCGTCGTCGTATCCGACCAGGGACGGCATCCAGGCCGACACCTCGCCGATCGGCACGACGCCGCTGGGCGAGGCGACGAGAGTGGTGGAGGTTCCAAAATCAAGCCCGATCGCCGGCCTCACGCTGCTCAACTCGCTCCTATCCGCGACGCCTATTCCTCGACTACCGCTTTGCCGATGAGTAGATCCTTTTCGGGTGCTTTCCAGATGTACCCGGGCCGCACGACAAAGACCGTAGCCCCGTCGCGTATTTGACCATCAACCGGCCTGTGCGTCTTGCGGTCGAACTTGGTTTCCTCGCCCGCCCGCCCGACCGGATCAAGACCACTGCGCTTTACCCAGGCGCGGACCTGGCGAATCATCACGGCCGGCTCGGTCTCGTTGGCCAGCAGCTCCTCGACCTCGCTGGCCAGCTCGGCAAGGAGCTTGACCGCGTCGACCTGGGCCTGCCGCTGGCGGGCGGCCGTCTCCAGATCGGGCTGCGGGGCCGCGGTGAGGGCGGCACGAACGGTCTCGGCGAGCTGGGCTTTGCGCGGCGCGGTCAGCTCCTCGTGGACAAGCACATCCAGAGCCTCCAATGCGGATAGCTCCGGGGCCTGGGCCTGGTACCGGTAGCGGTTGCCCTCAACGACAATGTCTTCGTGGGTCCGGATCCGCTTCTGGACGGCCGGCCACGACTCGTCGGCCGCGGCCTTGGTGACTCCTGAGGCCTGCAGCGCCTTCTTCACCTCGACGGCGGTCAGCGCGGCATCGGCTTCCTGAAGAACCCGGAGCACGCCCGCCACAGGGTCAGCGGCGAACAGGGCGGCCAGAGTCACGTCAGCACTGTAATACTCCCGACCGGCGGATCAAGGACTCGCGCGCGCGAGTTGAGCTGGGCCCGGCCCATACTCATCCATGGTTGCCTTTCGCAGACTAGCTCTAATCCTCGTGACGATCGCCTTGGTGATGCCGGCCCAGGTGGCGAACGCGGCGGTGCCCGACAAGTACGGCTTCGCGGTGTGGAACGGCGTCGCCGCGGTCAAAAGGACTCCGGCCACGACAACGATCGTCGAGGTGCCCGCCGGGTCGGGGCAGTACCGCGTCACCTTTCCGGGTCAGGCGCACGCCAACGGTTATGCCCACGTCACGGCGATCAACGGCGGCGGCCGCTGGTGCCAGCTCAACAACTGGTTCTCCATCGGCGCCGACGCCCGGGTGGATGTCGACTGCTACAACCCGGGCGGATTCAAGCAGAGCACCAATTTCTCCGTCATGTACGCGGGCAGTTCGGGGCCCGGCCCGGTCACCGGCGCTCACGTCTACTACGCCTACAACCTCGGCGGAGTCCCGCACAAGTTCAACTCCACCGGCGCGGTGGACCCGGCCCCGATCGACGAACCCGGTGTCGGCTCCTGGCTGCAGAACTTCAACGGCATCGGCGGGCCGATGATGAAGGGACAGCTTCAGGTGACCGCGCTCAACTTCGCGGAAGGGGCCCGCTGCAAGGCTTCCGCCTGGTTCATCGACGCCGGCTTCCAGCAGGTTCGGGTCAAGTGCTACAACTCGGCGGGCGCGCCGCTGGACACCCGATGGGTGTTGAGCTACCACGAGCGGCGCGAGGTGGTCGGCAAGGCCGGACCCAAGTTCGCCTACGGAACGCTCTGGTGGCCGGGCACTCCACCGCTGCTGAGCGGTTTCGACGTGGCCGAGACCAACTACAGCTCCGTCGGCATGCGCAACACCGTGCTGTACGTTTCGACGGGCCGCTATCTGGTGTCTTTGCCCAACGTGGCCGGCGGCACCGACCATGTCCAGGTCACCGGCTACGGGCACTTGAACAATCGCTGGTGCCAGCTGGAGGATCTCTGGTTCTATGCGGGCAACGGCGTGCAGGTCAAGGTGGCTTGTTTCAACAACGGCCAGCCCGCGGACTCCGGCTTCTTCGTCACCTATTCCACCGTCTAGGCCGTATCTAAGCGACGGCGCGCGGCAGGTAGCCGCGCGCCACCAACTCGACCACATAGGACGCTGTCCGCGGTGCCGTCCATCCGTTCTGCGCATGGTAGGCGCGCAGGTGCACATAGGTCAGCAGCACCATGTTGGTCAGCGCCCCGATCCAGGTTCGCGGCTCCTCCGGCGCGGGAAGCGAACCGTCGGCCACCGCCAGATCGAGGATGCGCAGCCACGGGTCGTAAAAATCGAGCGTCATGTTCGCGGCTTCGAGGTCCTTGGGGTGAAACGCGGTTTCGGTGTGGGCGAGCAGGGGCAGGTTCCGCTCGGCCACCACGCATAGGGCGAGCAACGCCCTGTCCAGACGCTGCGCGCCGTTCCCCGCTTCGGTCAGCGGGGCCCACAGCAGCTCCCGGTAGTCGGCGACGAGCCTGTGCCGCAGCACCTTTTCCACGGCGGCCCGGGTCAGACCGTGCCGCCACACGGTGGCGCGGGAGACCCCGGCCCGCTGGGCGATCGCCTCGAGGCTGAGCGCTTCCCAGCCATCGTCGTGGAGCAATTTGATGGCGACTTCCAGCAGCTGCTCGTTCACGAGGCATCACCGTAGCTGAGACTGACAGTCTCATGCTACGTATACAGCTGTCTCAGGTACCAAGGAGGAGAAATGCTCATCGAGAACGCGCCTGAAGCCGGCTGGAACGACGTCACTTTCCGTTGGCAGGAAACAGATCCGAGCAACGAGTCGCACGCTGTTCTGGTGCGCCTGATCGGCGTGACCGACCACGCCTACGACGACGGCGACGTGCGCGCCTTCCTGATGCAGCGCGGTTCCGGCGGCCAGTGGAGCGTGCGGCTGCGCCTGCCGTCGACTTTGCGCTCCTCGTATCAGATCTGCCCCATCCGCGATGCGCCCTGGGACGGGCATCCCACCGAAGAGCGATGGGCGCGCATTCTGGCCGCGGGTGTGCCTGATCCGCTCAATCCCCTCTTGCTCGCGGCCGGTGTCACCTATGGAAACCCTGATGCGGCTTCCATTCTCGAGCTGCCACAAGCGCCGCCGCAACCGTGGCACGCGCCCAGGCCGGGCGTAGCGCCGGGCACCATGACCCGCCACGAAATCGGCGAAGCCTCCATAGTCCATGTCTATGTCCCCGCGGGATATGAGCCACAGGGAATCCCGCTGCCGCTGGTGGTGCTCTTCGACGGGCTGTGGTGGATGAGGTTGAACATCGCGGCCACCTTCGACAATCTCATCGCCGACGGCGCGGCGCCGCCCATGGTGGTGGCGGCCGTCGAGTCGATTCATGGCGCGCCCCGCTGGCACGCCCTGACCCATCCCCAGGTGTACGAGCCTTTCGTGCTTGACGAGCTGGTGCCCTGGATCGAGAAGCGCTGGAACGTCTCCGGCGATCCGGATAGGACAGTGCTCGCCGGGCAGAGCCTGGGCGGCCTGGTGACCTCCCATCTGGCGCACTCGCATCCAGACCGTTTCGGCTGGGTCATCGGGCTGTCGGTAGCCGCGTGGTGGGGCGGCGACGATGAGGGCGGCCTGTCCGGCAAGCAGATCCTCGACGCGTTCGCCGACACCGAGCCTGTCCCGGTGCGCTTCTTCCTCGATGTCGGCTCGCGCGAAGGCGACCTGCTGGCTTCGGTGCGGCTGATGCGCGACACGTTGCGCTCACGCGGCTACTGGATGCGCTATCGCGAGTACGACGGCGGCCACGATCTTGCCTGCTGGCGCGGCGGGCTGGCCGACGGCCTGGTGGCCGCGCTGAGCGGTCCGCGAGTGGACGAGTCTTGAGGCACGCTAACATTGGCCATGGCGAAGCGACGCTCGGTCGTCCTCAACGGGGACCTTGGCAGCGGCAAGAGCACGGTTTCAATGATGTTGGCCGCACAGCTGGGGATCCGCCGCATCAGCGTGGGAGACCTCTTCCGGACGCTGGCGGCGCAACTGGGCATGACAGCGGTGGAGATCAATCTGCATGCCGAGCTTGACGATAAAATCGATCATTATGTTGATCAGCTTCAGCGTGACATCGCCGCCTCCGGCGAGCAGCTGATCGTCGACAGCCGGTTGGCCTGGCACTTCTTCGCCGACGCGCTGAAGGTGCATCTCATCGCGGAGCCTCTGGTCGCCGCGCAGCGGGCGCTGGGCAGGCCGGCCAACTCGGTGGAAAGCTATGCCGATGTGGAAGAGGCCCGCGATCGGCTCGCTATACGCAGCGAGAGCGAACGGATGCGGTTCGTCACCCGCTATGGCGTAGACAAGACCCGCCTTCGCAATTACGACCTCGTCTGCGACACCACAAGCGCCACCCCGGAACAGGTTGCGGAAAAGATTGTCGAGCATCTCCATTCCCCGATGGAGGACGGGCCTGCCTGCTACCTCGCTCCAAAAAGGATTTACTTCACCGAGGATCCGGACGCCGAGGATGGCGCCGACCCGGATGGGCAGATCACCGTCGGCTACTCCGCGCCGAATTTCTTCGCCGTGCAAGGACATCGGCGCCTGAGCGCCGCGATCCGAGACGGCGAAGGGCTCGTTGCCGTGAAACTGATGGCCGAGGCTCAGGAGACCATCGCCGGGGTCAGCTGCGTGGACTACTTCGAGGCCAACGCTGGCAAATTCGGATGCGAGCAGTCGGCGGGTCTTCAATACTGACCGAATGGATCAGCTCCAGAAGATCGTGCGGTTGGTCGGCGACACGCTTGGCCCAGCCGCTCTAGGAATTTACTTACATGGATCTTCTGTGGATGGCGGGCTCAAGCCCGCCAGCGACGTGGACATCATGGTGGTGTCCGAGCACAGCCTTGACGATCGGGAGCGCCGTGCCCTCGTCGACGGGCTTGCGCCGATCTCCGGCTCACGGGTGGCGGCGCGGCCGGTCGAGCTGACCGTGGTGGTCCAGGCGCAGGTGCGCCCTTGGCGGTATCCGCCGACGTGCGACTTCCTCTACGGCGAGTGGTTGCGCGATCAGATCGCGGCCAGCGGTCCCCCGCAGCCCGAGCCGATGCCCAACCTCGCCATCATGATTCCAATGACGCTGGCGGGCGACCATCCGCTCAGCGGCCCGCCGCCGGCCGAGCTGCTCGACCCCGTCCCGCCCGGGGACATCGCCCGCGGCTGCGTGGACGGCATCCCGGACCTGGTTGGGGACCTGCCCGGGGACACCCGCAACGTGCTGCTGACCTTCGCCCGCATCTGGGCCACGCTGGCCACCGGTGAGATCAAGTCCAAGGACGCGGCCGCCGACTGGGCCCTGGCCCGGCTGCCCGCGCCGGATCGGCCGGTGCTCGAACACGCCAAGCAGCTTTACCTGACCCGCCGTTACAGCGAAGAAGCGGCGTGGAGCGACGAGCTGATGGCTCAGCTTCCCTCCCATGTGGACACTGTTCTCGCCGAAATCGGCCGCCTGGCCAAGGGATGACCCGTCACACGGCGACGGTGAGGCGAATGGTGACCATGTCACCGAGCTCCAGGCCTTCGGCCTTGCGCACCTTGTCCTTCACCGGCACCAGGTAACCCCCGTTCTTGGGGAAAAGCGATGTCGTCCACTTGGTCGACCCGATCCGCGCCGCCACCGGAATCATGCCCCAGCCGTAGGTGACCGAGGCCGAAGCCGCCTCGAGCGCGCCACACTGCTCATCCGGGACGCTGACGAAGTGGTACGGCGACGGGCCTCGCCAAAACCACAGCTCACCGCTGAATTGCAGATCCATCCGAACAGAATAGGAGCTGTTCCGGACGGGTAACGTCCGCATTGACTCCTACGGTGCAGGCATGACCGATAGCGATACCCCGTGGGAACCGCCGCTGGCCGGAACCGAGACGGAACATCTGATCGCCGCGCTCAACCGGCTGCGCACCACCTTCCGCTGGAAGGCCGGCGCGCTCGACGCGGCCGGCTTGCAGACCCGGGTCGGCGCCTCCTCGCTGACCCTCGGCGGCCTGCTCAAGCACATGGCCGCCCAGGAGGACTACGCCTTCACCGTGAAAATGACCGGGGAGCCGATGGGCCCACCGTGGAACTCCAGCGGCTGGGACGGCGATTGGGAGTTCACCTCCGCCGCCGATGACACCCCGGAAGAGCTTTACGCGCTCTGGGACGGCGCGGCCGAGCGCTCCGCGACAAGGCTGGCCAAGGCATTGGCCAATGGCGGGCTTGACCAGCTGGTTCCCGTGTTCTGGCCCGACGGCCGCCAGATTAGCCTGCGCCGCCTACTGTGTGACCTGATCGAGGAGTACGGCCGCCACACCGGCCACGCCGACCTGCTCCGCGAGGCAGTCGATGGGTTGACCGGGGAGGATCCGCCGCCCGGCTGGCGCGCCAACGCGTGACCCGAGCGATGGTCTTGGCGGCGGTTAGAGTCGGACACGGCGAGGCCCAACGCTTGGAGGACATCGTGACGACGCCATCGGAGGAGACCGCCAAGGTCAAGCAGGTCTGGGAGAAGCACGCGCCCGGCTACGACCGGCAGATCGCCTTCCTGGAAAGGGTCCAGTTCGGCGGGGGCCGGCAGTGGCTGGGCGCGCGCGCTCAGGGGCGGGTGCTGGAGATCGCGGTCGGCACCGGCCTGAACCTGCCGCACTACCCCTCCGGAGTCACCATCACCGGCGTGGAGTTGAGCCCGGCGATGCTTGCCATCGCCCGGCGCCGGGCAGCCACCTTGGGCCTGCAGGCCGATCTGCGCGAGGGCGACGCGCAGCAGCTCCCCTTCGGCGACGCGCAATTCGACACGGTGGTCTGCGCGCTGTCGCTGTGCACCATCCCCTCTCCGGCGGCCGCCATCGCCGAGATGAACCGGGTCCTGGTCCCGGGTGGGCGGTTGCTGCTCCTCGATCACATCGGCAGCACCTGGCCGCCGATCTATGCCGTGCAATGGTTGGTAGAGCGTCTCACCATCCGTTCCATGGGCGAGCATCTCACTCGCCGCCAGCTGGCATTGGTACAGGCGGCCGGGTTCGCCGTGGTGGAGCGGGAGCGGCTCAAGGCCGGCACGGTGGAGCGCATCCACGCGGTCAAGCCGGCCTGAGGCGCGCGCCGCCCGATAAATCGACATTGGTCGACATTGACAGCACTGGCTGCCCGTGCGACGGTCGAAGAAGGCGCGCATTTCGGGAGGTACCACCATGTCGACCCGCGACTACTACATCCGTCCCATCGACAGCGACGGCTGGGAGGTGCAGGCGACCGGTGCCGCACGGCTCAGCTGGGAGTACGACGACGGACGGGAGCGGTTGCTTGCCTTGTACCAGAAGGGAAAGGACAAGCAGTGGGACGCGCAGAAGCGGATCGACTGGAGCATCGAGGTCGACCCGTATGACCCGCTCGGCCTGCCCGACGAGGCGATGGCCATCTACGGCACCAGGTATTGGGACCTGTTCGGCCCGAAGGAGCGAGCCGAACTGCGCCGGCATTACGCATCGTGGCAGTTCTCCCAGTTCCTGCACGGCGAGCAGGGGGCGATGGTGTGCGCGGCGCGCATCGTCGAGTCGGTGCCCGACCTCGACGCGAAGTTCTACTCGGCGACACAGACGATGGACGAGGCCCGCCACGCCGAGATGTATGGACGTTTCCTGCAAGAGAAGATCGGCATGATGTACCCGATCAATGATCAATTGCAGAGCCTGCTCAAAGACACCCTCAACGACTCCCGCTGGGACATGCCCTACCTCGGGATGCAGGTCCTCATCGAGGGGCTCGCGCTGGCGGCCTTCGGCCTGTTGCGCGACACCACCAGCAAGCCCCTGCCCAAACAGCTGCTGTCCTACGTGATGCAGGACGAGGCCCGGCACGTGGCCTTCGGCAGGATGGCGCTGCGTGACTATTACAGCCAGCTCACCCAGGCCGAGCTGGCCGAGCGCGAGGAGTTCGTCATCGAGGGCTGCTACCTGATGCGCGACCGGCTGCGCGGGCATGAGGTGATGGAAAACTTCGGCATCAGCGCGCAGGAGGCCTTTGAAATAGCCGAGAACTCCCCATACCTGCACCTGTTCCGGCGTCTGCTGTTCAGCCGGATCGTCCCGTGCGTCAAGGACATCGGGCTGTGGAGTGAGAAGCTTCAGCAGGCCTACGTGGACATGGGCGTGTTCGAGCTCGGCGAGTCCTCCCTCGACGACCTGATGCGCCAGGACGAGGAGCTGGCCGAGCAGCTTGATGCGCAACGCTTCGCCGACGAGGAGGCCGCGCGCCGCGAGGAGGTCGCGGCCGCCATCGCCGACGGCGCCGCCTAACCCGAGATCAGGTCGGCGGCCTTCTCCCCGATCATGTAGGCGGGGGCCTGGGTGTGGCCGCGGTTGATGCGCGGCATCACCGACGCATCGGCCACCCGCAGCCCTTGCACGCCATGGACTTTAAGGTCGAGACCGACCACGGTGTCGTCGCTGGTGCCCATCCGGCAGGTACCCACCGGGTGATAGAGGGTCTCGGCGCGCTCGCGCACGTGGGCGGCGAGACTGTCGTCGTCGACGTTTCCGGTCCACGGCTCCATCGGCGCGCCCGCAAAGGGCCGCAGCGGGCGCGTTTGAAGCAGGCGATGGGCCACCTTGAGCCCGGCCACGAGGCGGCGGACATCGGCCTGCGCGCTCAGATAACCGGGATCGATGACCGGCGGCTCGGCCGGGTCGGCGCTGGAAAGCGTGATCCGCCCTTCGCTTTCGGGCTGCAGCAGCACCACCCCGATCGTGATGCCGTGGCCGGGCGGCGCGGTCTGGCCATGCTCGATGAACGGCACCGGGGCGAAAATGAGCTCGAGGTCCGGCGCGGCGAGGGACTTGTCGCTGCGAATGAACGCTATTCCTTCGGCCACATTGGACGAAAGCATCCCCTTGCGGGCCAAGAGATATCGGAGCACCTGTCGCGGCGATTCGGCGGCGACCATGGTGATCGGCACTGGGCAGTGCACCCCTATCCCGCTGGCCAGATGATCCTGCAGGTGCAGGCCGACCGCGGGCACCTCGTGCCGGGGGGTGATGCCCAGCGCGCTGAGCTGCTCGCCCTCCCCGATGCCGGAAAGCATCAGCAGCTGCGGGGAGTTGACCGCACCCGCGCTGAGAATGACCTCACGGCCGGCCGCGATCTGGTGCACGGCACCGGATGCGTCGCGGTAGGTCACCCCGGTGGCGCGGTCGCCCACCAGGTCGACCCGCTCCACCAGAGCCCCGGTGAGCACGGTCAGGTTGGGCCGGCGCCGGGCTGAACGCAGGTAGGCGTCGGCCGCGCTCCATCTGCGCCCCCTGCGCTGGGTGACCGGGGTCAGCCCGTACCCGGCGTGGGTGGCGCCGTTGATGCTTCCCTCCTGCGGCAGACCTTCCTCGGCGCAGGCGTCGAGAAACGCCATCGTCAGGGCGTGCGGCGTGCGCAGCGGAGAAATCCACATCGGGTGGCTCTCGGCCCGGTTGAAGTAGGGCAGCAGCTCGTCATAGGACCAGCCCGCGCAGCCCCAGCCGTCGTAGTCGGCGCGCTGCCCGCGAAGCCACATCTGCGCATTGATCGAGGTCGAGCCGCCCAGGGTCTTGCCCCGCGGCCAGTAGAGCTCGCGGTCACCGAGCCCGGATTGCTTGCTGGTGCGGTAGTTCCAGTCGTAGGCCGTGGTGAAGAGCTTGCTGAACGCGGCCGGGATGCGGATCTCCTGCGCCTTGTCCGGCCCGCCCGCTTCCAGCAGCGCCACCCGCACCGCCGGGTCCGCCGAAAGCCGATGGGCCAGCACGCAACCGGCCGCTCCCGCACCTACGATCACATAGTCAAAACGCTGCTCGGACACGACGCCTCCTCAACGGCGAGGAATTCGATGGGCGAGATGTCGCGAACCCTACTCCGATGAAAAGCCCGAGGATAGATATCCATCCCCGGGCCTGGTCAGCGGCCTACTTCTCGCACTGATGGATGCAGCTCCATCCGGTGCTGCGGATCCAATCGCAGCAGGCATGGTGAACGCTTTGCACCTTTTCGTCGCGGTCGACGAACATCGTGATGATCTTATTGCCCTCGATGTTCGACACCGCTTTCTGTTTGGCGAAGTCGATGTGGAGCACCTCGGTCTCGAGCGAGATATCCCGCACGGCGTATTTGCGCGCCTCCTCGGGGTACCTGTCGAAGACTTCACCCAGATCTTTGAAGAATGCCGTATCCACCGTAGGCCCGGCCACGGTCTTCGATTTCGTCTTCACGGTCGCCTCCCCAATGCACAGCCCGCGTGAGATTACGTTGGACACTTCTTTTTGCATTTCCATTCGCCGCCCACGAATCCCCACTCGCAGCAGGCGAGGGAGTGCTCGGGGCCTTCCCCGCCATCGTTATCGTGGAACGAGGTGATGATCCGGCTGCCTTCGACCCGTGCCACCGCGTGTTGCTTCGCGAAGTCGATGCCCAGCTTCTCGGCCTCCTGGCGCGCGGTGCCGATGGCATACCTCGTCTTCGCCTGCGGATGCTTGTCGAATACTGCGCCAAGCGCGTCGAAGAATGCGGTATCCGCTTCTGGACCGGCCGTCATTCCCGCTTTCAATCCCACCACTCCCTGATTCAAGTCGTCCCTGTTCAGGGCCGGTATCCGGCTCGGTATCAGGATAGGCAGATGGGCGGCAGCCAGCCCGGCGAGTCGCGAAATATCATTTTGTCTTCACAGTAGGTTGAGGGCGATGGCTCGCCCGGTCCCGTTGTTGTTGCTTGAGTCCGCCACCGCTCTGTCGGGCATCGGCAACGGTGTCGTCATTGTCGCGCTGCCGTGGCTGATCCTTGAGCGCACAGGCAACGCCGCCATCGCCGGGCTCATCGCGGCTTGCACGGCCGTGCCGCTGCTGGCGGCCAGCGTCTTCGCCGGAACCCTGGTCGACATGGTGGGCCGGCGGCGCATCGCGGTGCTGTCCGATGTTCTTTCCGCGCTTGCCGTTCTCGCCATCCCGGTGGCCGATCTGACGGTCGGGCTGAGCGTGGGGCTGCTGCTGGGTCTCGCGGTCATCGGCGCCATGTTCGACCCGGCCGGACTCACCGCGCGCGAAACCATGCTTCCCGCGGCGGCTCAAGCCGCGCGATGGCCGATCGATCGCGTCAACAGCGTGCACGAATCGGTGTGGGGCTTGGCCTATCTGATCGGGCCGGGGCTCGGCGGCGTCCTCATCGCCCGCGTCGGCGCCGTGCACACGCTGTGGGTCACCGGGGTCTGCTTTCTGCTCAGCGCGCTTCTGGTCCGGTTCATCGCCATGGCCGGCGTTGGCCACCCGCCCTCCCGGCCGGCCAACGTGCGGCAGGCGGTGCTGGAGGGACTGCGTTTCGTCTGGCGCGACCGGCTGCTGCGTACCCTCGGCCTGCTCATGATCGCATTGATCGTGCTCTACCTGCCCATCGAGGGCGTCGTGCTGCCGGTGTACTTCCAATCGATCGCGGCTCCGCAGCGGCTCGGCGCGACCGTGATGGCGATGAGCGCCGGCGGCATCGCGGGCAGTCTCTTGTTCGGCGTTTTTGTTTCTCGGGTACCACGCAGAGCCACCTTCATCGGCGGCGTAGTCCTATCCGGACTGGCTCTGCTCGGCATGTCCTTCCTGCCACCCTTCCCCCTGCTGCTGGCGTTCGCCGCGCTCAGCGGCCTGGCCTACGGCCCGGTCAATCCGCTGGCCAACTACGCGATGCAGCAGCGCAGCCCGGAGCGGCTGCGCGGCCGTGTGGTCGGCCTGATGAGCTCGTCGGCCTACGCCGCAGGCCCGGCCGGCTTCCTGCTGGCCGGGCCTTTGGTGCAGGGGATCGGCGTCAAACCGGCCTTCGTCATGCTGGCAGCGGCTTTCCTCGCGATCGCCCTGCTCACCACGGCTCTGCCCGTGCTGCGCGAGCTCGACCGTCCCGCCTAGCTTCAGACCTTGGTGATGCGCACAGCGTCGGCGATCACCAGGCCTGTGCCGTTGGTCCAGCGGCTCACCGCCACCTTGTTCTCGTCCCCGGCGGTCAGCGTGAAGGTGCCGAGCGTGCGCCATCCGCCACCGTTGAATCGCTGATCCACGTTAACGCTCTGATTTCCGGTGGACGTGACGATCACATAGGGCGCCTTGGTGCTGTAGCCGGGCAGCGCCGGCCACCAGGCGTCGACGCGGTAGGTGCCGGTCTGCGGGATCGCGAACCTGTACCAGGCGGCGTCACTGGCCGAAACCGGTGAGGCGAAACGATAGTCCGCGCCGTAGCGCTGGGCCGAGTAGGACGACACGCCCCAGTTGGCGCTCGCGGTGAACCGCTCATCGGTGTTGTCCACGATCTGCGACCAGGCGGTCGGCGGATTGTCCGGGTCACCCGATGGCGGGGTCAGCGGGGTGCCCAGGGCGTAGGGCCGGCCGAAATTCGGTGTGCCATCGGCGTTCCAGCCGATTTTCTGGGCGCGCGTGGTGCGGCCCTCGTACGTGTAGGCCGAGCTGGTTTTGCCGTGATAGACGATCCAGTCCTCGCTGCCGTCCGGCGACTTGAAGAACCCGTTGTGCCCCGGCCCGAAAACCCCGGCCGCGTCGTTGCGCCAGAACACCGGACCCGAGTGCTGCAGCCAGTTGCCCGGCACCAGCGGGTCGGCGCCGTTGGCGATGGACTTCATCCATAGCTGATAGTCGGGCTTGCCGGTGTCACAGGTCGAGTACACCAGGAACAGCCTTGCGGCGCTGTGCAGCCCGACCGGGCCTTCACGCACCTCCGTGCAGCCGCCGCTGGCCGGTAACGCCACCCGGCCACCCACCACCGACCATGGCGTGTCCATGCGCTGCAGGTAGAGCTGCGCGGGGCCGCCCATGCCGCGACCCGGGCCGGTCCAGGCGAAGTACATCTGGCCGTTGTGGACGAAGGGTTCGCCGTCGATGGCGTACTCGCCGTGGTCGGCGATGCGCGCCTTGAAATGGTACGGCCCAAGGGGATCGTCCCCCTCCGACTCGATCACATAGTTGCGGTGATTGGCGTCGACACCGTTGCTGGCCGTGTAGTAGAGATACCAGCGCTGGCCGAAGCGGTACAGGGCCGGTGCCCACATCTGCTGGTTGCGGCTCGCATCGCCGTCGCGCCATACCGTGTTCTCGGGCGCGGAGGCGAGTCCGGCCAATGTGGACGATCGCCAGATCCCTATCCGGTCACCGAGCGTCGTGGCCAGATAGTAGTTTCCATTGGCGTGGGTCAGCGTGGGATCGGCGCTGAAGTTGAGCGGATTGGTGAACGACCCGGCCGCGCTCGCCGCAGCGGTCGGCATCAGCGCGAGCAGCAGCGCGGTCGTGAGGAGCCAAGCTAGCCGTTTCATCGCCCCAGGATGCATTTACAGATCGGCATGCGTCAGACGATTTCGGTCCTGGCCGAAATGCGGCCACGCTCGGCCAGCCGCCTCACCAACGCGTCATGGGGCACCGCGGGCACGACCCGGCCGTGAATTCCGGTGGTCGTCCCGGCCGCGACCAAACTGTTGAGCAACGCCTCCTCGGTGGCATCCTGCACCGCGCCGAAAACCGGGTCGATCCCCTTGCCGGGCAGGCTCACCGGAGCCGAAGCTGCTGTGCTGAAAGCGATCGCGTAGTCACCGCTGCCATTGCTGTACGACGCGCCGACCCGCGCCATCGCGAAAATAGCCCGGCGCGCCACCCGGCCCAGCTGCCGGGAGTCCAGCGGCGCGTCGGTGGCCACCACGATCATGCACGAGTTGCCCGGCGGCTCCACGGGCTGCGCGGGCCCGATCAGCTCGGTCACCGGCATCTGCACCCCCAGCACGGTAAGCACCCCGCCGAAGTTCGCCTGCACCAGCACACCGACCGTCACCGGGACACCGCCCAGGTCGGCGAGGCGCGAGGAGGTGCCGATGCCCGCTTTGTAGCCGAGCGCGATCGTCCCGGCGCCGGCCCCCACACAGCCCTGTGCCACCGGCCCATCGGCCGCACCGGTCAGCGCCGCCAGCACGTGCCGCTCGGTCACCGGACGTCGCCGGATGTCGGACAGGTAACCATCGTTGGTCTCGCCGACCACCGGGTTGAACGATAGCCCCTCCGGCTGGCCGGCCATCAGATGGGTGAGCACAGCGTCCGCGGCCCGGAACACCGACAGGGTGCCGGTCAGCACAATCGGTGTCTCCAGCACGCCCAGCTCGGCGACCTGGGTCGACCCGACCAGCTTGCCGTAGCCGTTGCCGATGTCCACCGCTGCGGGCAGACTCCCCCTGGTCGCCAGCTGGGACGGCACCACCGCGGTGACCCCGGTGTGCAGGTCGGCGCCATCGTCGATGGTGGTGTGCCCGACCAGGACGCCATCCACATCGGTGATCGCGTTGTGCCGGCCCGTGGGCACAGCGCCTACAACGATGCCTAGATCACGGGCGCAGCGCGGCAAGTTTCTCATCAAGCCCATCGTGCCATTCCGCGATCCGGCAGCTCGTGAGGGGCGTCGGCCTGGCCGAACCGTCGATCCACTTTGGACACTCCGGCCCGGTGCCATACTTTCTGGCATGACCTCTGATCCGCCGCCCGGCAAACCCAGCGGGCGGCCGAGTCTGGTGCAGGTCGCCCAGCTCTCCGGCGTCTCGGTGAAGACGGCGTCCAGGGCGCTGAGCGGCGAGGGATACGTCGCCGACGAAACGCGCATGCGCGTCCAGAACGCCGCCGACCAGCTCGGCTACCGGATCAACGGGATCGCCCGCGAGCTTCGCCGGGGCGCCAAGACGTCGACCCTGGTGGGGCTGCTCAGCGGAGACCTGGCGAACCCGTTCTACTCCAGGCTGGCCAGCGGCCTGGAGAGGGAGTTGCGCCGCCACCACCTCCAGCTGATAACCGCGAGCACCGACGAGGATCCGGCACTTGAGCGCGAGCTGATCAACACCTTGCTGGAGCGGCGGGTGCGAGGCTTGGTGGTGGCGTCGACCATGGCCGCGCACGGTTTCCTCGCCGCCGAACGCCGGCACGGCATCCCCTTCGTCTTTGTCGATCGCCCGCCGGTCGGTCTGGCCGCCGACGCCGTGCTGCTGGACAACCGCGAGGGCGCACGCCAAGCCGCCGCGCATCTGATCGCCGGCGGGCACCGGCGCATCGGCGTCATCGGCGATCTGTCCCGGTTGAGCACCCACCGCGACCGCATCACCGGATTCGCCGAGGCCATGGAGCAGGCAGGTCTCAACGATTGGGACGAATATCTGCTGGAAGACGCGCACGACACCGCCGCTGCCGTGCGCGCGGTGGGCGAGCTGCTGTCCAGAGAGCCACCGCCGACGGCCTTGTTCACGACCAACAACCGGATCACGACCGGGGCGCTGCGCGGGATGCGCGGGCACCCTTCACCACCGGCGCTCATCGGCTTCGACGAGCTGGAGCTTGGCGACGTCCTGGGCGTCACCGTGGTCACCCACGACCCGGAGGAGATGGGCCAGCAAGCCGCGCGGCTGCTGATGGCCCGCCTGAACGGCGACCGCGAGCCCCCGCACCGTGTCGTGGTGCCGGCCACCCTGCTGGTACGAGCCTCGAGCGAACACCCACCCCCACCCAACTGACCGCCCACCACTCCTGCCACCAGGCCCGCTCGCGCTGCCAAGCCGGCTGGCTTCGGGCTGGCGGGAGCGGTAGTGGGTTGTGCGCGGGGCCCGTCCTGGGCTGCGGCCACACCTTCTGCGGCGTCGGGTGTGGAGCTGCCCAGGACGGGCGTCTTTCGGCATTGCCAGCCGCGCAAAAAAGAAATGAAAGTAAGTCATGTGTATCTATGCCAACGTTGTCACATTCCGCGGCTCGCCCTAGGAGGCGTTCAGTGGTGCCATCCGCAGGCAAGACGCGGCGCCGGACGGCGACTCCCGGCGAACACAGCGATGCAGGCGTCGGATCCCCCGCTGCGGTCGCGCCAGCCGGAGGAGGCCGGCGCGACAACAAGATCGTTCTACTGTGGAGCCCGTGGCGGAACATGTTGGTGGATGTTTGAGTAAGCAGGGTTGCCCTTGCCCCGCGGTCCTGTCAATCCCTTGACATCCGTTCCGTAACATGCTGGCAATCTGCAAACTCCGACCTCAGGCGACCACCGAGGGTTGCTCCTGATTGGAATCCGCCCAGCGTGCATAGCCTGAGCCAGGCCTCTCGGAGATCAGCTCAGGGGCAGCAGCGAGTTTTGCTCAAGTGCTCAGATCTTTTTTGGACGAAAACAAAAGTTGTAACGTTCTTGAGGAAACTATGGACATGGATTCAGGAGTTTTCTAAAGTCTGCGTCACGACTGTTGGTCCTTCGGCGATGCCACGTCGGCGCAAAGATCCATCTTTCCTGGTTCGGTGACGGTGGTATCGCCTGACAACGATGTCATATGTCCGGCCCTGCTGCCGTCGCCGTTCCCCTCGCTCTAGGAGAACCGATGGGCAGTTGGCAGCGATGGCGGCGCAGCCGTCTCGTGAAGAGAACAACCTTGGCGTCAGTGGCGATGATGGTGGCGATCACGGTCACCACCGTTCCCACGGTCGCGCAGGCCGCTCCCCCGCCTCAGGAACCCGGTGTGACGCTTCGGGTTTACGACATGCAGGTGGCGCTGAGCCAGCTCTGCACCCTCAAGGCCGCGCAGACGCCCAATGTGGACAAGAAGATGACCACCATCAACTGGACCACAGCGGCCGACTTCGGCTTCGAGGACAACTTTATTGCCCATGTCCTGGGCTACATCAACATCAGCACGGCGGGCAGCTACACGTTCCGGCTCACCAGTGACGACGGATCGCGGCTGCTGATCGACGACAGTCTGGTGATCAACCACGATGGCTTGCACGGCCCCACGCCGCTGGAAGGCACCATCACCCTCACCACCGGCTACCACGCGCTGCGGATCGAGCAGTTCGAGGCGGGCGGCGGGCAGCAGATCACGCTGGACTGGAGGACACCCGGATCCACCACCTTCGTGCTGGTGCCCAACTCCGTGCTGAGCACGGATGCCGGGGTGGTCCGAGTGACCGCGCCGGGGCGCAAGGAGTGCGAAGGCACCGGGGACTCCCCCGGTGACGGGTTGCCGCTGACCAGCGTGCACCCCAACTTCACGCTGCGCAATCTTCGCCCCAGCGGCTTCGAACCGAAGGTCACCGGCATGGACTGGCTCGCCGACGGCCGCATGGTCATCTCCACCTGGGGTGGCAGCGACCAGTCCGGCACCTCGCAGGCGGGTGAGGTCTACATCCTGACCAACACCGGCGGGGCAACGGGCACGGTGACCACCAAACGGATCGGCAGCGCCCTCAAGGAACCCATGGGGCTCAAGGTGGTTGACGGCGTGGTCTACGTGTCGGAGAAGGCGCGGCTGACCAGGCTGGTCGACACCAACGGCGACGAGGTGGCCGACCAGTACCAGACCGTGGCCACCTGGCCCTACGGCGGCAACTTCCACGAGTTCGCCTTCGGTTTGCTCTACCAGGCACCGAACTTCTACGTGAACCTGTCCGTCTCCATCAACTCCGGTGGTGCGACCACCGACCCGCAGCCGGCGGCCAACCGCGGCTCCACCATCCAAATCAACAAGGACACCGGTGCGGTCACCTGGATAGCCGGTGGGCTGCGCACTCCGCACGGCATCGGCTGGGGGCCGGAGGGCGGCATCTTCGTCACCGACAACCAGGGCGGCTGGCTCCCGTCGTCGAAACTCCTTCACATCAAGCAAAACCGGTTCTTCAACCACTACATGAACCCACCCGGGCCGTTCGACTCCAACCCGGTGTCGCAGCCGGTGTTGTGGATGCCGCAAAACGAGATCGCCAACTCGCCGAGCACCCCGATGTACATGACCTCCGGGCTTTACTCGGGACAGTTCCTCATCGGTGACGTTACCTATGGCGGGCTGCAGCGCGGCTTCGTGGAGAAGGTCAACGGCGAGTACCAGGGCGCGCTGTTCCGGCTCACCCAGGGTCTGGAAGCCGGCATCTCCGAGGTCAACGTCGGTCCCGACGGGGCGATCTATGTCGGCGGTCTCGGCGCGGGCGGCAACTGGGGCCAGACCGGCAAGCTCATGCACGGCCTGCAGAAGCTGACCCCCAACGGGGGCAACGCCTTTGACATGCTCGCCATGCGGGCTCTGCCCAATGGGTTCGAAATCGAGTACACGCAACCGCTTTCGGCCGCCACCGCCACCGCTTTGGCCACCAAATATCAGGTGAAGCAGTGGCGCTATGTGCCCACCTCCGCCTACGGCGGACCGAAGGTCGACGAGCAGACCCTGTCGGTTTCCTCGGCGACGCTGTCGGCCGACGGCAAGAAGGTCACGCTGGTCATCAACGGCTTGCAGCCGGGCCGAGTGGTACACATCCGCTCGCCCAAGCCTTTCGCGTCCAGCAATGGCCAGTCCCTTTGGAGCACCGAGGTTTGGTACACGCTCAACGCCATCCCGGGTCAGCAACAGGCCACCAACCTGGCGCTGGGCAAGCCCGCCACCGCCGACAGCTCCTGCGCGGCCACCGAAGGCCCGGCCAAGGCGGTCAACGGAACGGTCACCAGCGGCAACACCGACAAGTGGTGTTCGCTGGGCGCCACCAAGTGGATGCAGGTCGATCTCGGTACCACACAGAGTGTGAACCAATTCGTGGTGAAGCATGCGGGCGCGGGTGGCGAGAACACCGCCTGGAACACGCGTGACTTCAACATTCAGGTGAGCACCAACGGCACAGCCTGGACCACCGTCGCCACGGTTACCGGCAACACGGCCAGCACCACCACCCATAACATCGCGGCAACACAGGCCAGATACGTGCGCCTGAACATCACCACGCCTGCCAGCGATGGAAATGCGGCTGCGCGCATCTACGAGTTCGAGGTCTATGGCGGCACGGTCACGCCGCCGACGGGCAACCTCGCGGTGGGCAAACCGGCCACGGCCGACAGCTCATGCGGCGCGACCGAAGGCCCGGACAAGGCGGTCAACGGAACCACCACCGGCGGCAACGCCGACAAGTGGTGTTCGTCGGGGGCCACCAAGTGGATGCAGGTCGACCTCGGTACCAGTCAGACGGTGAGCCAATTCATCGTCAAGCATGCCGGAACCGGCGGCGAGAACACCGCCTGGAACACGCGTGACTTCAACATTCAGGTGAGCACCAACGGCACGGCCTGGACCACTGTCGCCACGGTAACGGCAAACACGGCAAGCATGACCAGCCACACCATAACCGCCACCCAGGCGCGTTATGTACGTCTCAATATCACCACTCCGGCCAGCGACGGCAACACCGCCGCCCGGATCTACGAACTCGAAGTCTATGCCAACACCGGAAACGTCGGCAGGATAACCCTTTTCGACGGCGCTAGCATGAACAACTTCACCGGCAGCGGCGGCGCTGCCGTGACCTGGCCGCTGGGCAACGGCGGGGTGGAGGTGCTAGGTGGCGACATCCGCAGCAAGCTCGCCTTCGGCGACTTCAAGCTGCACATCGAGTTCTGGCTACCGAACCTGCCGCCGAACGTGACCGGGCAGGCGCGTGCCAACAGCGGCATCTATTTGCAGGACCGCTACGAGCTTCAGGTGCTGGATTCGTGGGGCGACACCACGCTCGCCAACGACGAATGCGGCTCCATCTATCAGAAGCTCACCCCGTCGCAGAACGCCGCGAGAGCACCAGAAACGTGGCAGACCTACGACGTCACCTTCCGCGCGGCCCGCTTCAACGGCACGACCAAGACCGAGAACGCTCGCGTCACGGTCGTCTGGAACGGCGTGACCGTGCACAACAACGCGCAGATCGACGGCCCCACCGGAAACGGGGCGGCCGAAGGCGCTGCGGCGGGCCCGATCCGCTTGCAGGACCACGGCGACGCCGGCGCCAACCTGTTCTACCGCAACATCTGGGTCGAACCGGTTTAACCAGCTCCACCTGTCGCGGGCCGGTGGTCCAAACCCACCGGCCCGTTCCCAGTCTTGGAGGACTGAATAATGTTCCGTCCCATAGCAAGCGCAACTACTTTCGCCTTGGTGAGCGTCTTGGCCGTCGCCGCTGCCGCTGTACCGGCTTCGGCCGCTGTCATCTGCAACCGCTTCTGCGACGGCCGCAACGCTGCGCTGTCGCCCACGGATCGGCAGCCACTGCCCGCCGCCACGGTCTGGGGCAGGCGCATCACCTTGCACCTCAACGACACCGACGCGATGGGCTGGGCGTCCATCGACAGCGGCGACGCCACCGATCGGGTCTGGCTCGACCGTTCCTTCGACTCTGGCCGCACTTGGGCGGCCAACGCCAATCTCGGCGACACCGCCATCCCGGCCGGGCAGCGCACCACCCGAACCCTTATGTACAACAACGACGACTGGGCGGGCCGTGGCGTGGGCGCGCTGCGCGCCTGCGGCAAAGCCGGGAACCGGCCCGAAATCGCCTGCACCACGTGGGCCAGAACCACCTGGAACGCCGGCGAAAGGCGCACCGCGGCGGCCACCGGGCTGATGATGTTCTACAACCAGAACATCGGCCTGTTCAACACCACCGGCTGGTGGAACTCGGCGAACGCGCTCACCGCCATCATCGACAACATCCGCCTGACCGGCATGGCCAGCTACAGCTACGCCATTTCGACCACCTTCAGCCGGCACGGCAGCTTCAACAACGAGTACCTCGACGACACCGGCTGGTGGGCCATGGCCTGGATCGGCGCCTACGATCTGACCCGGGAAACCCGATACCTTGACATGGCGCGTTCCGGCGCCGCCCACATGTTCGCTTACTGGGACAACGTCTGCGGCGGCGGGATCTGGTGGCGCACCGACCGCACCTACAAGGCGGCCATCGCCAACACTCTCTACCTTCAGGTCAACGCCGCGCTGCACAACCGGATCCCGGGCGACACCGTGTACCTGCAACGGGCGCAGGCATCGTGGGCCTGGATCCAGCAGACCGGGATGATCAACAGCTCGAACCTGGTCAACGATGGCATCAGCCTGAGCACCTGCCGCAACAACAACGGCACCATCTGGTCCTACAACCAGGGCGTGCCGCTCGCCGGGCTGGTCGAGCTCAACCGCGCCAACGGCGACGCCGCCCTGCTGACCAAAGCGCGGGCGATGGCCAACGCCTCCAGCACCACCAATTTGCTGCACTCCAACGCAATCCTGCGCGACCCCTGCGAAGGTGGCAGCTGCGGCGCTGACGGCGTCTCGTTCAAAGGCATCTACGTCAGGGACTTGGCCGTGCTCAACAATGCGCTGCCGGACCGTCCATTCACCACCTACCTACGCCGGCAGGCCGACCGGGCCTACGCCGCCGACCGTACCCCGCTCGACCTCTACGGCATGCGCTGGAACGGCCCTGTCGACTCGACAGACGCCGCTCGCCAGCAGAGCGCGCTGGACCTGATGAACGCCGCAAGCTGACGCGGCTGGCCGGGTCATGCCCGCGCTTCCGGATCCCGGCTGAACTGCCAGGTGGTGATGGAGTGGTAGGTGTGATCCGGCTCCAGGATGCTGGTGGGGAACGACTCCTGATTGGGCGAGTCGGGGAAAAGCTGAGTTTCCAACGCGATTCCGGCACCCTGCCGGTACACCCGGCCGGATGGCCCGGCGATCGCGCCGTCCAGATGGTTCGCGGTGTAAACCTGCAAGCCCGGCTGATCGGTGCTCACCGTCAGCCCCAGCCCGCTCGCCGCCGAATATAGCGAAGCCGCGGGCCGCATGCCAAGGCCGTCGATGGCGAAGTTGTGGTCCAATCCCCTGGCCCACAACAGCTGCTGATCCGGGTGGCGGATAACCGGGCCGATCGGGGTCGCAACGCGCAGATCGAGCGGGCTCGCGGCGACCTCCGCCAGCCGGCCAAGGGGAATCAGGTCTTCGGCTATGGGGGTGTACCGGCTGGCGTGCACCACAATCTGATGCCGATCGATGCTATCGCCTGCTTCTCCGTCGAGGTTGAAATAGGCGTGGTTGGTGAGGTTGACCGGGGTCGGTTTGTCGGTGTGGGCCCGATAGGCAATCGTCACCGTGTCGCCGTCGACGGTGTAGGTGGCCGTGCAGGACAGGTTGCCAGGAAAGCCTTGGTCGCCGTCGGGGCTGTCCAGGGCGAGGGTGATCGAGCTTGCCGAGACATCGACGACTCGCCACAGGCGGCGGTGGAATCCGTCGGGGCCGCCGTGCAGGGTGTGCGGGCCCTCGTTGGTACCCAGCTGATAGAGATGGCCGTCGAGAGTGAACTGGCCCTTGGCGATGCGGTTGGCGTAGCGGCCCACCGTGCTGCCGAGGTAGGCGCGCGTTTCCAGCTGCGAGGCGGCATCCCCGTGGCCGAGCAGCACATTGCCGTGACCAGCCACGTGCAATTGGTGGGCGGTGGCGCCCAGATCGAGCACGTGCAGCTCGAGCTGCACCGAGCCGATCACATGGCGCTGGACGGCCCGGCCGTCGGGCAGGTTCCCAAATGGTGTCGGCATGCAGTCTCCCCGGCACAACGCAAGTGTCCTATGTGGAGCAGTGAAAAAAGCTTCTATCGCAACGTGGGCGGGCCGCTGCTGGCCCGCACGACAAGTGCCGGCTGCACCCGAGGATGGACCACCGGCAAGCCTTCCTCGGCCTCCAGCAGCTCCAGCAGCGTCGCCAGGCACTGGCGGCCGACCTCGTCGAAGTCTTGAGCCACCGTGGTCAGCGGCGGCGAGAGAAATTCGGCTTCGGGAATGTCGTCGAAGCCCACCACGCTGATGTCCTCGGGAACCCGGATGCCACGCTCGTGCAACGCCCGCAACATGCCCAACGCCTGCTGGTCGTTGGCGCAGAAGACGGCCGTGACGTCGGGACGCCCGGCCAGCGTCGCGCCCGCCTCATATCCCGACTTCGGGCTCCAGTCGCCCTCAATCAACGGCGGCACCCGCCTGTCCGCCTTCTCCAGCGTTTCCCGCCAGCCGTCGATGCGGTCGCGCGCCTCCAGCCAGTCGCGCGGGCCGGCGATGTGCCAGACCGTTTCGTGGCCGAGGCTCAGCAGATGGCCCACGGCGAGCCGGGCTCCGGCCACCTGATCGACCGAAACCGTGGGCAAATCGCCGACGGTTCCTGCCTCCACCACCACCGCGGGCACTCCGGTGGGCAGGCTGCTGACGGCCGCCGCCGCGGTCAGCAGCGGGGCGATGATGACGACCCCGGCCACCGACTGCTCGGTCAGCGCATCCACCGCCGCGACAACCCCTGCCCGGTCAAGCTTTTCCAGCGCCACGATGCTGATGCCGTAGCCCGCCCGGCGGGCCGCCCGCTCCACGCCGAGCAGTGTGGCGGCCGGGCCGTAGAGGATGGTGTCGAAGCTGACGACGCCGATCACCCGCGAACGCCGCCCGGCCAGGCCACGCGCCAGCGCATTGGGCCGGTAGTTGAGCTGGCGAACCGCTTTCAGCACACGTTCGCGGGTTTCCTCACGAACGCTGGGATGATTGTTGAGCACACGGGAGACGGTCTGATGGGACACGCCCGCCAGGCGCGCGACATCGTTCATCACGGCGGCGCGTGCGGACGGTTGCTGGTTCATCGACGTCTCCCCTTGGCACTTCAGTTTACCCTCAGCCGGCGCCGGCCGATGATCGGCCCACCGGGCTTGCTCCGCCTGACCCGGCTAGAAGCCGCGGGCCAACCGGTAGTAAGCCTGGTTCCACCGGATCTCCTTGGCGAACTGCCGCTGGTCGGTGTCGGCATCGATGACGACAAGCTCGGTGCCCGTCATGTCGGCCAGGTCGTAAAGCTCTTCGGCGCCAACCGCCTGGGACAGCACGGTGTGGTGCGGCCCGCCCGCGGTCAGCCACGCCTGGGCCGAACGGGCCAGATCGGGCCGGGGCCGCCATACCGCGCGGGCGACCGGCAGCTTGGGAAGCGGGTGCGGCGGCTCGACAACGTCGATTTCGTTGGCCACCAAGCGGAATCGCTCTCCCATGTCGGCCAGGCCGAGCACGACCGCCGGGCCTGGCTGCGCATCGAAGACCAGTCGCACCGGATCCTCACGCCCGCCGATGCTCAGCGGGTGGATTTCCGCCTTCGGGGTGCCAGCGGCGATGGTGGGGCAGACCTCGAGCATGTGCGCTCCGAGCACGAGCTCCTGGCCCGGGCTCAGATCGTAGGTGTAGTCCTCCATGAAGGAGGTGCCGCCGGAGGCCCCGGCCGACATCGCCTTGAGCGTGCGCACCAGGACGGAGGTCTTCCAGTCTCCTTCCCCGCCGAAGCCGTACCCGTCGGCCATCAGCCGCTGTACCGCGATGCCGGGCAGCTGGCGCAGCCCGCCCAGGTCTTCGAAGTTGGTGGTGAAGGCCTTGAACCCGCCGCGGTCAAGGAACTCGCGCAGCCCGGCTTCGATCCGCGCGGCGTAGCGCAGCGACTCGCGTTGCTTGCCGTCGGCGCGCAACGGCTCGGCGAGCTGGTACGCCTCCTCGTACTCCTTGACGAGAGCGTCGATGCGTGAGTCGGCCACAGCGTCGACAACGGCCACGAGGTCGTTGACGCCATAGGTGTTGACCGACACCCCGAACCGGAGCTCGGCCTCGACCTTGTCCCCTTCGGTGACCGCAACATCGCGCATGTTGTCACCGAATCTGGCCAGCCGCAGCGATCGCATCTCCTGATAGCCGATCGCCGCACGAGTCCAAGCGGCTATCCGGTCCACCACACGAGGATCGCTGACGTGACCCGCCACGGTCTTGCGCGCGATGCCCAGACGCGTTTGCACGTAGGCGAATTCGCGGTCGCCGTGGGCGGCCTGGTTGAGGTTCATGAAATCCATGTCGATGTCGGCCCACGGCAGCAACATGTTGGCCTGGGTGTGCAGGTGCAGCAGCGGGGTCCGCAACGCGTCCAGCCCGCTGATCCACATCTTGGCCGGGGAGAAGGTGTGCATCCAGGCGATCACCCCGACCACACCTTGCGCCGCCGCGTCACGGCAAACGTTGAGGATTTCGGTGCTGGAGGTGAGGACCGGTTTCCACACCACCTGCGCGGGGATGCCAGGCGAATCGTCGAGCAGGCGGGCGATTTCCCGGGATTGCCCAGCCACCTGGCGCAGGGTCTCCTCGCCGTACATGCCCTGGCTGCCGGTGAGGAACCATACCTGCGGCACTGGATGCGTTGTCATGGTGTTGCCTTCCGCCGAACTAAGGGGATTCACTTCTTGCGGATACCGATGAGGCGCTGAAGCAGGATGAAGGCGAACAACAGGCCGCCGATAACGATCTTTGTCCACCACGAGCTGAGGCTGCCGTCGAACGTGATCAGGGTTTGGATGACACCGAGCACCAGCACGCCCAGCACGGTGCCGAAGACGTAGCCGGAGCCGCCGACCAGAACCGTGCCGCCGATGACGACCGCCGCGATGGCGTCGAGCTCCATCCCGACCGCTATGAGCGGCAAGCCCGACAGCGTGTAGAAGGAGAGCACTATCCCGCCGATGGCCGAACACAGGCCGCTGATGGTGTAAACCGCGATCTTCGTCTTGGCTACCGGCAAACCCATGAGCAGAGCCGACTGCTGGTTGCCGCCGATGGCGTAGACACTGCGGCCGAGCCTGGTGTAGGCCAGCACGTAGGCGCCGATAAGCACCACCGCGAAGGCGATCAGCACGCTGGGCGAAACGAAATTATCGCTCGTGCCGATGCGTTCCTGCGCCATCCTGGTCCAGAACCCGTCGGTGA
>NZ_BONY01000050.1 GCF_016862955.1 Rhizocola hellebori
TGGCGCTGAGCAACGCCAACGGCACCCTGACCGTCGCCACACCGCTGGCGGGAGTGTTCGCCGACCACGCCACCGCGGCCACCGCGCGAGCCGTGGCAGGCGACTTCAACGGCGACGGCCGCACCGACATCGCCTTGACCGGCGTCGCCGGCTGGAATTCGATCCCGTTGGCGCTGAGCAACGCCAACGGCACTCTGAACGTGACCGTCCCGTTCGCCACCACCTTTGCCGACCTCGCCGGCCAGCCGGCCGCGCGGATCCTCACCGGAGATTTCAACGGTGACGGCCGCACCGACATCGCCCTGGCCGGGGTGCCCGGATGGAACTCGATTCCCATCGCCTCGCTGCACCCGGACGGCACGTGGAACCAGTCCCTTCCAGGCTCGGCATACTTCGCCACCACGGCCGCCGATCCGGGCGCGTGGATCGTGCCCGGGGACTTCAACAACGACGGCAACACCGACATCGCCGTCACCGGAGGCAGCGCAATGAACTCGATTGTCGTGGCAGTCAGCGATGGCGATGGCACCTTTAGCACGTACGACCCCTATGTCGGAGCCTTCGCCACGCACGCGGCCACCCCAGCGGCCAAACTCGTGGCACCCCGGCGTCTGTGAGAACACACTTAGGCACACCGTGAAAGGACCGGTCCACTCTGGACACACATGGGCGGCGCAGGTGCGTGCTGTTTGCACCCGGATGATGAGACCTCGAGTCCGTTGACAGTTGATCAACTTGCGTTGATGAATGGGTAGCGGCGATGACCCGGGCGCTATGCCCGAGGTCATCGCCGGCTGTGCCTCGATCAGGTCAGGAGAATGTTTGGCCCGCAGAGCAGATTTCCCACATTCTTGACGGTGAACCAGAATTCACGCTCCGGTGTCCCATCAAGGTTGATCCGCTGCAGGTACCATCGCCGCTGAACCCCGAATTCACAACTGAAACCGCTTTGAGTGTGGCTTGGCTTGATACCTATCGCATAAACCTTGTCCAATGGGTTCGCGTTGTTGCGGGCGAACGTGCCCACTTCGCCAGGTGCCATCATGTTTGCTATCCAGGGCAGGTTGATGGAGGACGAACCGAGCAGGATCGCACCCATACACGAGATGGCGCCGACGTTGGCGACTTTGAACTTGAACTCCCGCTCGACACCGCCGGCCTCGTCGTAGTGCAGTACGTCCCACCGGCTGATGACCTCCAGCTGGCAGGGCGCGCTGCTGGTCGCGCCCATCGGGACCAGGCCGGGGATGTGCGAGCTGGTGAGGCCGGCGTTGTTCCATGTGTGGGTGGAGATTTCGCCTGGCTTGAGCACGGGCGTGTACCAGTTGGCCGGGGCGATGGTCGGCATCTCCCTGAGCCAGACGACGGTGTAGCAGAAAATCGCGCCTATGTTCTTAATCGTGACCTTAAGCTGTCGTTCCAGCCCTTGGTACTGCTGGACATACCACACGCGCATGATCTCGAATTCGCATGGCGCTTCGGGCGTCGCGAGCTGCGGATTGAGGCCGACCTCGTAGGCGATGTTCAATGGGTTGGCGTTGTTCCAGGTGAAGGTGTGGCTCACCCCGGGGGCAATCAGCGGGGAAGTCCAGCTGGGAGCGGCATGGGCGGGTGCCGGAAGCGCCAGAGCCGCTGTGCCGGCCAGCACGGCGACGACGAAATATCTGAGTACTCTCATATGAGCATGCTTCGCATGGTCGAAGGATCGTGAAAGCAGATTCATGACACCATCACTAATGGCTATCCGATCGCGGCACAGCCCAGCCGACGTGTTGACGCGGCGGCTGATCTGGTGCTCAGGTGAGATCGGTCGACCTGCTCAGTTTCTCCCAACGGTCCAGGTCGGTGCGCAGTTGCTCGTGGTGGCCGCGGATGCTGTCGACTGCATCGTTTCCCAGGGCCAGCCGTAGGGGCGGGTCGTCGCTGTTGAGTGTTTCCAGGATCGCCTGGGCCGCCTTGGCCGGGTCACCTGGTTGACTGCCGTGCATGTTGTCTATGGCGGTTCTCGTCTGGCCGGTCGAGACCCGGTATGCCTCGATGGTGGCCGAGCGGTGCATGCGATGCCCGCCGAACTCGGTGCGGAACGCGCCGGGCTCGACGATCAGGACGCGGACGCCGAACGGCCCCATCTCGGCGGCCAGCGCCTCCGACAGCCCTTCCAGCGCGAACTTGGCCGCGCAGTAGGCGCCGAAGCCGGGCATGCTGAGCTGGCCACCCATTGAGCTGATCTGCACGATCGTGCCGCTGCCCTGTTGGCGCAGCTGTGGCAGCGCTGCCTTCGTCACTGCGACCGCGCCGAAGAACATGACCTCCATCAGTGCGCGCAGGTCCGGCATGGCCATTTCCTCCACCGCCCCGACCGAGCCGTACCCAGCGTTATTGACAACTACGTCGATCCGGCCGAATGCGTCGATGGTGGCCGCTACCGCTTCCTCGATCGTCGCGGTGTCGGTGACATCCAGAATGGTGCCGCGCGCCCGGTCACCACCGGCGGCAACGAGGTCGGTGAGTTGCTCGGGGCGCCGGGCGGTGGCCATGACGTGATCGCCGGCCGCCAAGGCGGCCAGGGCGAGGTGCCGACCGAACCCCGTCGAGCATCCGGTGATCAGCCACACACGTTCCCTTTTGGACATACTGCAAAACTCCTCGATGGTACGCGGCAGATCTTGCTCTGCCTGCCTCGTTCCCATCTTTTGCCAGCCACCTCGCAGGTGGCCAACACCCGTTTCCTGCAACGGCTACAGTCAGAACCTGTGACCCCGGACCTGCGCCAGCTGCGGTACTTCGTGGCGGTGGCTGAACACCTGAACTTCACCCGCGCCGCCGGCGCGCTGCGCATTGCCCAGCAGTCGTTGTCGCAACAGGTCACTGTGCTGGAACGGGTCCTGGGCGCGCGGCTGCTTGACCGCGACACCCGCGGCACCCGGCTGACCGAGGTCGGCCGCATCTTCCTGCCCGAGGCACGCGCGGTCCTCGCCCGAGCCGACGAAGCCGTGGCCGTCGTCGGACGCGCGGCACGCGGCGAGATCGGCCGGCTCAACCTCGCCTTCCTCAGCTCCACCACCAACTACATGCTCCCGCCGGTCGTCCGGGCCTTCCGTGAACGGTTCCCCGACGTCGAGTTGACCACCAGCGATGTGAGCATCAGCGAACTCGTGGCCGGCCTGCGCGACGGACGCTACGACGCCGCATTCACCCGGCCACCTCTGGTTGACGACCTCGCCACCAAAACGCTGATCACCGAACAGGTCTGCGCCGTCCTGCCCGAGGGCCACCCACTGGCCACCCGGGCGCAGTTGCGGCTGCGCGACCTCGCCGACGAACCATGGGTCCTCACGCCGCGCGCCTCCTGGCCGCCCTGGCACCGCAAATACGACCAGGACTTCCACCACGCAGGATTCGAACCGAACGTGGTCCAGCGGGCCAGCAGCGTGCCGAGCCTGCTCGCACTGGTCGCCGCCGGGATCGGCGTCACCCGGCTCGCCGGGTCAGCACGCAGCCTGCGCCGCACCGCGGTGGTGTTCGTGCCCCTCACCGGCGATCACGCCGACACCGTAGCCGCGTGGCACCCCAACACAACCAAGCCCGCACTGCCCAATTTGCTCGAGATGGTCACCGAACTGGCCGCAACCATTGACCTGGCCCAAGCCGGATAGAAACTTCGGCAAAGCGATGCATGGCGCGAGCGCGTCTGCACGACCATCGACAGCTTCAGCCTGCTGCATGTCCTGCTAGCCGTCCTCATGGTCGAGGTGGGCAGCGAACTCCTGGTAGGACGAGTCGGCTTTGGGAAGTTGTTGTGCCTGCACCATCGCCGCACCGAGTTGCAGCCGTAACTGCGGGTCATCGCACTCCAGCCCGAACTGGATGATCTCGGCGACCTGCTCAGTGGTGCCCGCGCGGAAGAACGTTCCACTGTCGACCATGTACATCCAGGCATCGAACGCGTACCGGTCGCCGTCGACGATCCGCCAGTGCTCACAAAAGCCCAGGAAGGAAGGCCCTTCATCGACGCTGCCCTCGGCCAGACGGGCCTGGGCCGGCAGGTCCTGTCCGTCGTAGGCCACTCCGGACAGCCGCAGTTGCTCACGCTGCACCTCGGAGAGCTGGTCGATTGAACGCACCTCGGTGCGGTCCACGAATTGCAGCGCCACAGGCGACTCCCTTGGGTCAGAGGTTGGGCTACGCTCCCCCCGCCGGCGGGCCGGGCCGGGCGATGCGAGATTGCCCGAAACCATATCGCTGGCCGTCCGGCTCCGCAGCGGCCAGGTGTGCCCGGGTAGTGGAGGACGGCCTCTGGGGTACCTATCGCTGGCCGGGTGCGTGCCGGTTGGCTTGTGCAGCGTCCAGACAGGGTGTGCCGCTGTGCAGGATGCCGACGCCGACTGCCGTTGGAGCGAAGGTCGGTATGTGGCGACCGTCTGGAACCGGGCCAGCTCTGCATGACTCCTGCTGGCATGAAACACGTCCTGCTCTGCCTCGCCATCGCAGCGCTGGCCGGCTGCGATTCGGCCGCGCCGGTGGCTCAGCCGGCCCCAAGCCCCACCCGTTCGGCCATTGCGCCGCCGTCGATGTCGCCGATCGACGGGCTGTCGGGCTGTCCGGTTACCCAGCCGGTTCCTGCCGGGCCGGAGGTCCCCGCAGGCGCACTGTTCGGCCAATCATCCGCCTTCGGCAACGCCGACCTTTGGGTGGGTGCGCTAGGCCCGGCCGGCGTATTCACGCTCGAACCGGATCCTCTTCATGGCATGGGAACCAAGCTGGGCTGGTACCGCATCGCCACAGGAAAACTCCAGATTGTCGGCAGGCGCCTGGACGGCCCAGCACCGGCGCTGATCTCCCACGTGCCCGACGGCTACGGTGAGACCGGATTCCAATCCAGCGGTGTGAACTTTCCCAGCGAAGGCTGCTGGGAAGTCACCGGCACGGTCGGCTCGGCCCGGCTGACCTTCATCACCCTCGTCAAAAGACCATGACCAAGGGTCAGCTGGCGAGGCTTCACCGGGCTCACCCTTGCCGTGGCAGCGCCCTACCGTCCAACATGGACACTCAGTCCGGCACACAGCCTTGCTCGTTGCTGCTGTGAGGCAATGTCAGTGGCTTGACCCATCTCGCGCAGTCGCTCTGTGGTGCATACCCGGCTGCGGCCCAGACGTTGATCCCTAGTTCGTTGTCGTTGAGTACCATGGCATCGGCCCGGTGCCCGCCCAGCGCCACGAAGCGCTGCTCGGCGGCGTCGAGGAGCAGACGGCCGATGCCTTGTCGGCGCCGCGCCGGGTGAACGGCGAATCGGTAGAGGTGACAACGCCAGCCATCCCATCCGGCGATCACCGAGCCGACGATTTGTTCATCGTGGACGGCGATCAGCAGCGCTTGCGGGTCACGGGTTATCAGCTCCTGTATGGCGCGAGCGGAGTCTGAGCGGTTGGTGTTCTCGGCAGCGATTCGCCAGAAGGCGAGAACTGCAGCGACGTCGGCGGCGGTGGCCTGGCGCAGGGTGATCGACATGACGGCGATTATGGCAGCGCCGGGCCGGCCAGGGCCCCAGGCGATTCCGGCATGCGGGAGCGGACAGGCTGCGGTCGGTGACCCCGGGCTACTTCATTTCGTGCTGCGAGCCACAATCTGGATGCCGCTCAAGTGAACGGTCAGCCGGCCGAGCGCTGATCGATGATCATCTTGTGTGCGCCGGCTAGGTCGAGGATACGGGCGGCTCTGGGCAGCCATACGGTGTCGAGGTGGAAGGTGGCCTGATAACCGGTCCGGGCGGCATGACCGGCTTCCTGCGGTGGGGTGAGGGCGATGCCGTCCACGAAGTCCTGGGTGTACGCCGTGCCGTCGACCCAAGCGTTGATGGTGACCTGGGCGCAATAAGCATCAATGAAGCCGACGATGCCGAACGGCGGCGGCAGGCCGGGCACCCAGATCGGCGGAAAGCTCGACGCTTTCATGCCTTTCCACAGGCTCTTGACGTCGACCGGGTACGACGCGAGCCGTCCTGCACTGCCCATGGCGAACGTGTGATCATCAGCGATGACGATGTAGGCCTCTGGTGCCTCGGCCTCTACCAGAGCCTCGACTGCCCTCTCCACCAGCCGTGTGGGCAGGACGGGATCGGTGCGTCGCGCGCCGGTGTACATCTCCGGCCTGTTCCGGGCAACGCTTCGCCAGGTGATGGTGAGGATGTCTTCGGTGGGGAGGGTGGGCAGGTGGCCCGCCGCGCGCCACCGCAACCGGTCGGTCGGCAAACCGAGGTGCCGCAGGCTGCTCAACCACGATCCGTCGGGGTCGGCCCAGAGTTCGTCACGGCCGAACGCTGCCTTGGCGAAGTTGCCCTGCCTCGCGGTGACCCGACCGGATTCGGGCAGTCCGTTCGGGAACGCCACCCGCAGGTACGGCTCGCACGCGGCGCGTTTGCCGGCATCCTGGGCACTCAGCCAGATCGCGTCGAAGGGCAGCGTGGCCAGGGCGCTTTCATAAAGCTCGTCAAAGCTGCCGACCCGGTCGCAGAAGGTGTCGGCGACCTGCGCGGCGTAGGGGTCGAGCGTTCGCGAAGCCAGGCCTTCGCCGAATGCGGCGTGGAGAGCTCTCGGCGCGCGAGACACCGCCTCCAGCAATTTCAGCGCCACAGGGTCGGTGGCCAACGCGGGGGCGAGCGCCGCACACGCCCGCACCCCCAGATGAACGTCGTCGAGCCAGGCACGCGGCTGCCCGCCGAGTCGACCGATACCGGCCACCAGCGATGCCCGGTGCCGCGGGTCGGCCACGGTGGCCGCCAAACGCTCGTGATAATCCAGCAACGGCGCGCGTAGAGCGGCCAGGTCGGGATGAGTCACAAGCCGGGCCGCCGCGTGGGCGGCCTGCTGCCGGGTGCGCGTGGGCCACGGCTCATGCAGCAGCGGCTCGATCGCCGCGTACACCTCCGGCAGCAAGTCGTGACAATCGACCACCGCCGCTGCCATCAGCACCCGGCCCGGCTCGTCGTCGACCGTCCAGTGGAACACCGGTCGCGGGGCGGCCAGAAACTTGTCAAGCCACGCCTGCACCCCCGCCGTCCGGCGGCCAGCCGCCAACACCCGCAGGCCCGCAACGTCATCCACAGTGAGTACCGTCCGGGCGATCTCGTGGATGAAATGAAGGACGCCCTCACGCAACGTCTCGTCGTCACGGCCGAAGTCCGGATCGGTCACCCTCCCGGCAAGGATCCTCAGCGCGGGCACGGTGGCCGGTGTGAGTAGGCCGCCGCCGTACAACGCCGACCACAGGTAGCTGTACGGCACTTGCGTGTGAAAGCCGTCCGCTGACTCGTCGTCAACCGCCGTCAGCTCATTGCGACTCAACGCATCCAGATGCAGCGCCGCATCTGCCGCCACCCCATACGCATGGAACAGGTTCGGCGGCCACACCAACCCATCACCCGATCTCATCAACGCCATCCTACGACCAGCAGACGCCCCGATCCAGTCACCGAGAAAGTGCTAAGCACCAACGAATCTGCCAACAATGCAGAGGCGTTCATTTGCCCCCGAGCGGTGCCGGTTCATTGGCTGTCATCGGCCTTCCGGCGGCGCGCAAGGGCTCGCGTTCCTGGACAACTGCGGCGTCCTTCGACGCCCACCTGAACGAATCGCTGATCCTTAACGAACGTAACCAACCTGTCGCTGCCCCCGGTTGCCACCGCCGGCTCATCCTGGGCTGAGCCCACATACCAACCGGAATCCGACCCGGCGGCCCGCTTGGCCGCCATCACTTGACGGACGGCGCCGAGTACGATCGATAATGATCGCCGTGGTCATCAAGCTATCTGGATACCTCGCCCTGGTGCTACTGGTCGGCACAGCCTGTTCGGCGCCCGCAAAAGCGCCAACTTCGCCCACCGCATCGTCTGAGGCAACCGCGTCGGATTCGCCCTCGCCGGAGACCGTGCCCGCAGGCACCACCCCTCCCGCCACACCGGCCAGACCGTCCGCGACCTCGGTGCCTGCCGCAAAGGGTTTCCCCACCAAGGACAACACGGGTGTTCCCACCGGGGTGAGCCTTACCCGGTACCAAGGAAATCTGGTGATCAAAAGTCCCGGCGTCTACGAGAACTACGACGTCTCCGGCTGCGTCGAAATCAACGCCGACAACGTGACCCTGCGGCGCAGCCGCGTCGGCAGCTCCGGCGGATGCCCCCATTACGTCGTCAAGTCCTTCGGCCGCCACAACATCCTCATCGAGGACGTCGAGATCGTGCTGACCGGGTGGGACACCAAGGGGATCGCCTTCGACGGCTACACTGCCCGGCGGGTCAAGTTCTCCCCCGGACCCAACGGGCAGGGCGCCGACTGCGCGGCCGCCGGCACCGACGTGGTCATCGAGGACTCCTACTGCGCGCTGGGCACCGGCGGCCCCTCCGATGGCCCGCACTACGACGGCATCCAATCCGACGGCGGAAAGAACATCGTGATCCGGCACAACACCATCCGCGTGCCCTACCCGCAGACCTCGGCGATCCTCATGAGCACCAACACCTCACCGATCAGCAATGTGACCATCGACCGTAACCTGTTGGCCGGCGGCGGCTGGACCGTCTACTGCGGCACCGCGAACAAGCCGGTCGGCGGCACGTTCGTCTTCACCGGCAACCGTTTCAGCCGAGAGTTCTTCCCCAAGGGCGGCAGCTACGGCCCGGCGGCCTACTGCGACGGCCTGGGCTCGGGCAACGTGTGGCACGACACCGGCCGATCGATCCAAGGCTGAGGTTCACCGACTCAGAGGGTCCGCGCCGGCCAGCTGAAGCCGGGGCGGCCCTTGCCGTGTGGCCGCCTATGGCTTTCGTGTCCGCTGGTCGCCGATCGGCGGCGCATCGTCGTGGGCCTGCTGGAGATCGCTAGTCCAGACCACGCGACGGAACACGGCGCTGTCCAACCCACCACTATCAGCACTGCGATCAAGACACCACTGCCGTTCGCACGGTCGTGCTCCAACGACGTTGCCGCGAACGGCATGGGAAGAGTGATGATCGGAAGCCTGCTGACGGTCACTGGAATCCAGATCCACCAACAGCGATCGTCTTCGATTGGGCTCCAATGTGGCGACTGGTCACAGGCGTCCGAATAGCGGATTCATATGAGACGCCGACGGAGAACCGCAACAGTCGTTGAAACGCTTAGGACCGATCGCCGCCGGCGACGGATTTAGGACAATGGTGGCGGCCGCGGGCTGTCGGTGTTTACCGGATCGATGTGGGTCACCCTGTTCATTCGGCCCATGGGGCTATGTAGAATTTCGAGTAAGGTTCCGGAGTGTGGTGGACAGTGTCCGGGTGACAGCCGGTGTGGCGCAGGTGTTGGCTGTGCTGCTCGGGGATCCGAAGTTGGGCTGGTATGGCTTGGATTTGATGCGTGCGACCGGCCAGTCCAGCGGAAGGCTGTATCCGGTCCTGGCCCGATTGTTGGCGGCCGGTTGGGTGCGCGCTGATTGGGAAGACATCGACTCTGCCGTGTCGGGGCGGCCGGCCCGCCGGTGCTACCGGCTGACCCCTGACGGGGTGGTAGTGGCCCGGGCCGAGTTGGCGGCTGTGCATGAGCGGCTGCGCCCGCGGGGCACGAGAACCCCGCGGGCAGCGGGAGCCGTCACCTACACGGTCGTGTCGGGCCGGTGAGCGCCGTGACGCGGTGGTTGGTGGCGTGGTTGCTGGGGTTGGCGGTACGGCGCTGGCCGGCAGAGGTACGTGAGGATCTGGGCCGGGAGTGGGTCGCCGAGTTGCATGTGCTCGGTCAGGACGATGGTGTTGGCGCATCGGTGCGGGTGTGGCGGCAGCTGTGGTTCGCGGCCAGCCTCGCAGCCGCCCGCCCGCACAGCGCAGGTTTGGGGCTATTGGGCTGGCTGCGCCGCCCGTCGCCGGTGCGGGTGCATACGGTGTGGCTGGTGTTCGCCCCGGTGTTCGCGCTGCTGGGCACCGCGATGATGATGGTGCCGCTGACGTTGTTGCCGGCCGGCAGCTTCACTTCGATCCTGTTTGCCGCCTTTGCGATTGGCAACTATGGGGTCCAGGCCGTGGTTGCCGCGTCTTTCGGCACGCTGCTGGGCCGGCGGTTCCTGCGCCGGGTCGGGCAGCCCGGCGGTGTGGCCGGCTACATATGGGTCACCTTGCCGCTGATCGGCGGTCTGCTGTTGGTGGACGGGCTTGCCCGCGCCAGCCGGCAGGCGTGGGCGGGCAGCTGGATGACCGCTGTCGCCGTGTTGTGCCTGGCGGTGGTGCTGCCACCACTGGCGGCCGGTATCGCCGTCCTGGCGCGGCGGCGGCGGGTCGTGGCCGTCTTCCTCGCGGTGCTGGCCGCGCCCGCGCTCACGCTGGCCATCGCGTTTCTGCTCGTGCTGCTGGCGCCACGGCCGGCCTCCGGCGTGGGAGCCTGGTGGTGGCTTGGCCACCTCGGCCGGCTACCACTTTTGACGCTGGGGTATATGAGCATCGACACACAGGCGCCGATCGAAAACATGCTGCCGCTGCTGCCTAGCTTCCTTTTCACCACCACGGTCCTCGCCTTGGCGCAGTCGATCCGGCTAGCCCGGCCACTGACCACACCTGCGGCACGGCGGCTGCCGGACGCCCGGGTAGTTGAACCGGCCGGCACGACCCCGGTACTCGAACGCCCGGACACGATCCCCGCAATCGCCGCCGGCCTGTGGTGGCACCGTATCGCCCTGGCCGGCGCGGTTTACTCGGTGCTGGCCTGGGCGGTAACCCTGACCTACCTGACGCCGAACATCGGGGTGCAAAATTCTTGGTCCGGGCGGTTCGGCCCGGACGGGACGCCGCTGCCCACCGTTGCGGCCGGCTGGCCGCAATGGGACACGCAGGCCGGCCGGGTGTGGATGCACGAACTGCAGCTGTCCGGCATCGTTTGCGCGGCGCTGTGCCTGCTGTTGGCCGCGGCCTACCTCGGCCGGCCGCTGCTGCCCACGCTTGCCGCGTCGGCCGTCCTGCTGGCGGTGAACATGGTCGTGGTCCGGGAAGGCGCCACCAGTGTCCGGCTGCTGCCCTGGCTCGCCGCCGGCGGGATCCTGCTCGGCATGGCCGTCTGGTGGGCGGCGACCCGCAAACGGCCCGACGGGCAGCACCCCCACCGGTCACGCCGGCTGGTCATCGCCATCACTGTGCTGGCCGCCTTCCTTGTCCCCGGCAGCTTCTTTCCCCGCTTCTACATCGTGGCAGGGGTGCAAGCCCCACCCGTGCTGCTGGCGGTCGCTGTGGGTCTGCCCACCATCTGGACCGTCCTGGCCGCGATGGGCGTGCTGGCCACCTCCACTCGCCCACGACGCGGACCCAGCTGGCTACTGCCAGCCGGCCTGGCACTGCTGCCCGCCATCGGCGGTGTCCTGCTTTATCAAGACAGCCTCGTCCGCAACGACTATCAACCGAGTTTCGGTTCCTTTCTGGCGCGCGTAGTGCTGCCGCCGCTGGCCCTGCCCATCGCCGCGTGGGCCATCGCCGCCATCAGGTCCCGGCCCGCCCCACCAAGCCTCGCGCTGCGCGTCACCCTGACCCCGCTGCTACTCGCCGCCGGCCTGCCGGTAGCCGTAGCCACCTTTCTGATCGCCATGATCCTGTCCCGGCTCGTCCTTTTCCCCATGGAATACGGACGCGCCTACGACGGCACCGTCTACCTGCCCGGCGCTGTCGCCATCGGCCTGCTCCTGGGCAGCATCGCCGCCGCCCGGCTCAACCCCGGCCCACCGCCAACACCATCACCCACGCCAGGATCCACCAGTGTGACCCGAATATCGGCCCAGGCGCACGATCGGTTGTGACATCACCATCTTCATCGCCTCTCAGAACTATGGCGTCATCGGACACCCCCCACTTGATCGGGTGCGGACTGGAACCCGTGCCGGACAACGATCGCGTGCAACCCCTGCTGCCCTGCGTCTGCCCGCTCACCGAACTCGGGTCGTACCGCGTCCGCGCGGGTTTCACCAACCATTGAGCCCCTTTTCGGCCACTGCCACGGAGCGCAAGTCCAAACCGGACCGCCTCCCTGTCGCGCCTTCGACACACGCATCGCCCAGCGCCCATCTATGCAGAACACGCGTGGCTCTACGACACAGCCGCGAAGGGACAATCGAGGTACCTAATCGGACGCCACCGACCACGTCTCACATCCGCACCATGACTACTACAGAGCGGTGATTTCCTGCCGGTCGGCAAATTAGGTTCATCAAGATTTGGGAGCTACCGCCGTGGACTGCCGGTGTTCGCTTACGGCTACGATGCGGCAAATACGAATCAGCTTTGTGAGGTGCGACGTGACACTAAGTGAACTAACCGCTTTCGAGTCAGCATATGGAGTTCTCAGCACCCTGGACACGCCGGCCCGTCGCCGCGCGTTGCAGTGGTTGACTGACGCGCTGGCCGACAACAGATCGCCGGCATCTTCGGGTACCCCCGCTAACAGCGACCGCGCCACATCGGTATCCGCGGCGGCGACCGCGACCGTGTCACGTGGACGGGGCCGTCCGGCTGGCAAGACCAAGGCGCAGGTCCGGACCGGGCGCAGCAAGGCTGCGAACGGCAGGGCGTACCGGCGTATGCCAGAGCCTGAGGCGGTGCTCAAGGCATACCGGAAGGTCGGCACCATCTCTGCTCTGGCTGAACATTTCGATGTTCCGGTCTACACCGTGCACAGCTGGGCACGACGTCTGCGCGACCAGGGATACCAAATAGGCCGTGAAAAATAGCAGCCCGCAGTTGCTGTCTGGCGGGTCTGCGCAACGAGCGTGCTTTCGGCAACTCGGTGCTCAGATAGCCAACCAAACGCGATTTGGCGCGGACGCTAGGCGCGGTGATACCGGATCGTCCATGGTCAATCCCTGCGGGCTATAGGAGATCCACTAGATAAATCCGCGGATCCCGCAACGGACAGGCATAGCCGGGCGTGGGTGTGGCAGTGGTGCTCGCCGGTTAGCTGCGTTGTTAGAGAATCCGTGAGTGGATGTTTCCGAACTGCTGGCTCAGGCTGCCTCGATGGTGCCACCGGCTGCCGCCAACGAGGCTGGCCTGACCGTGGCCGACGCATACGAGTACCTCGACCATAACGAGTGGGAGATTGCTCTGGACATCCTCGCCGATCTTGAGGGGTGGCCGGCACCTGTTCAATGGTGGGATCTGCTGGTCGAGGCGGCTGAGCTGATGTGTCTGACCGAGTCTGCGCACTGGTGCCGTTGGGCTCGTTGGGAAAGTGCCAACGGCATCATCCGAGCCGAATTGCGGCTGCTGCCAGCCGAGGAAGGCGGTAGGCGCACTGCGATTCCGGGAAAGGGCGTCTTGCGACCGCTCTGGGACATCGGCCGGCGCACCGCCGCGGGCAATCCTGATCTGCGCGTAGCCCGTATCTGGGTGGAGTACGCGGCAGAGCTTGCCCCGGGCGCGATAGGAACGGTTCGCCTTGCGCCGCTTGGCCCGGAAGCGTGGTGCGATCTACAACCGGGCCAGACGATCACCATGCACGAGGGGACGCCCGCAGTCGGGACAGCCACGATCATCGAAACACCGGCTACCCGCTGATCTCGGGAGATCCGCTCGCCTGACAAGGAGGGCCTGATTCAGGGTCACGTCCACGGAAGTGGTGTACCGGCGCTCGGTTCGCTGACTTGCCCGTAACGAGTTAGCGGCCACCGCGTAGATCCGTCGGAACTCTCACGTTTCGAAGGATTAGCAGATGCGCTTTTAGTCATGTCACTGTAGGAAGGGTCATCGGTCGTTCATCGAGTCTGAATCGACTCATCGGGGCGTCGGTCACGCGACGCCGCCCGGGGTCAATCCTCATCTTCCGACGCTCGGTGGATGCTCTCCGCGATGGCGGCGGCGTCCCAGCCGCCGTCCGACCCGCTGTCGCGCCACGCGGCCACCGCCTCCTCGGCCTGCTCCTCGTCCCAGTCGTAGTCCTCCACCAGGGTGTGCGTTACAAGCCGGTCCAGCGCGAGATCGTCCATGTCGGGCACTATACCCAGAGCTGCCGCGATCCTGTTCGCGTTGTGCCCGAACAGGTCCGCCTTGGTGACCGAGGTTCGGCCAGCGAACGGATCGTAAGGCCGCACCAGCACGCCGACCAGATACTTTGCAGCGAGCCGATCCTTGACGCGGAGCTGTCCAACGAACGCGATCCAATCGCCCTCTCACAAGGAACCTCCATCAGACGCCGGAGGCGCATCGCATGATCTTTCCGTTGCTTGTTTGCGGGAAGGTGATTGGGAGGTTAGTGGGTGCCTGCGCTTTGCTGGGAAATGCTCGGGTGCTGGGTTTCCGCGATCGCGCGACCCCGAATCTGGGGTTTCGTGCGGGTGAAGCGTTGGGGCAGGCGTCAGGCTGGGGTGAAGTGGGGTGCCGGGCTGGGGAAGCCTGGTCGAAACGGTGGCACCCGGTATGCCCCGGACAGCGTTGTCACCAGGAACTGCAGCAGACCGGTATGCATGTGCCAGGGCTCGGTGCCGGGACTGGTGACGCGCACATGCCACCGGTCGCTGCCCTGCCACGAATCGACGACCCAGGACACCACCGCCCCGTCATCGGTCGTGGCCACCGGCAGCGTAAACCCCGTCATGTACCGAAGCACACCCCTCAGCTCACCGAGCACCGGTTTGGACAGAGCCGCCGGCGCCATCAACGTGAGGTAGCCGTCGAAGACGCCGCTTCCGTAATGCTCAATCAGCCAGCGATAATCCTGCGGCAGCTCGACTCCCAGCCGTCCCGACACCGCATCCCAATCAACCGGCGCGGCGGCTGACTCAGGGTGCGACGGCGGCACCACCAGCCGGCACAGACGGCCAGGCAGGTCGGCGCCGTAGCTGAGATCGACCTCCACCAGAACCGGCAGGTCCGCGTCGTGCTGGACAGCCGCAACGGTGACCGCCCAATGCCCGGCCCGCAGACGCACCCGGCAGCCGTAATCTGCCAGCTCATCTACTGCAAGCGCATCAGCCGACGGCAAACCGAGCCGGCCGGCCACCATCTCCACGACCACTTCGGCATCTAGGTACGGTTGCTCGCGGGCCGCCTGGTACGCCGCATCGTCGGCGAAGTCGTCGTCATCGATATCGTCCACCCCGCCGAGGTTCGCCAGCGTCACACCAACAGACGAGGTGCCCCGCTCGACCCTGACCGCCGCTTTGAGTCCACCGGCCGTGAACAGCCCAGGCGGGCGGGCCGCATCGGCCACCCATCCAACATCGATCAAAAGATCGGCGAGGTGCTCGGCAGTCGGCAGGTCGACCACACCCTCCAGCCGCCGCGCCAGCACGGCCACACGATCCGCTGCCGCACCATATTCGCCAATCTCAGCCACCTGCACCCTGCGATCATAATGCCGCACCACCGAGCGCACGGCGCGTCGCACCTGCACCCTTTGAACACCCCGTCACGCTCATCCATCGAACTGCGGGATCTCCACGCGGCCAACACCTTGCGATCGCGACAGCGTCCTCCGATGCCCGGCGGACGGGAGCGGCCCGGCGGACGGGAGCGGCCCGCCGGGCCACGCCGGGTGCCGATCGACGGTGCCTCGCAGACCAGATGCGCTTTCAGGGCAATCAAGGAGACCGCTGGGTTCCCGGCGGAGCTACAGGCCATCGACCGCCGTTTTGAACTGACCGAGACGAACGGCACGATTGATCTTGAAGCTTGGGACCGGGTTCACGGCCGGCCCTGCTGGGGTCTGGCCTTGGGGAGCAACACTAGTGCGGCTGTGAGCGCGGCGAACCCAGCGAAAGCGGCGTAGATGCCCCAGCCCAGGGTCTGAGGCAAGGTGGCCCCACTGCTGCTGATCTCGAATACCTGGCTGTTGGGCAGGGCCTTGGCCATACATGAGAGCAATAGGATCGCCGATATACCGGCGACGAGCCCAAGTGCGCGCATATCTGCCCAGAGAAAGAGCGTGCCTGCCGTAAGCGCGACCATAACGATCAATGCAACCATGTACATGACCCCGAAGCCCTCCAGCTTAGAAACACTCCATGCTGGCGCGATCCTGCCGTCGTACCACGTCACTGTCGACCAATCGCCTACTAGGGCAGCGGCGCCCATGACCGTGCCGAACGTGGCCATCACTATCGCAGCAGACTTCCTCCAGTTGAGGCGGGATTCGACCACATCTTCGGACATAGGCAACAGTTAACGCGCGGGAAGTCGCAGATGTCCAGCGTCCCACAAGGAGACTCCCATTTCCCGACTCCTATCGTGGTGTGCCGTAAGGCCATGCGAGAAGCGCTGCGAAGACCGCCTGCTGAGCGATGGCGCCGCGGAGCTGGCTCCAATCGGGATGGCAATCACCATGCGTGGCGTGTGAGACAGCGATGATGTCGTCGTTGACCTCAAGGTGGTCCAAATCGCTGCCGCCATGCGCGTTGGGCCCTAGCGAACTGCATCCGCCGCTGACGACCGATGATCACTAGGGCATCGTGTCTTCTCTATACATCGCGGGAGGCGATGTCTACGCTTAGTTTTCATGACAGGTATTGCCAAGCGGACGCGCCTGGTGGTCGCGTTCTGCATGCTCGTGACGTCGGCGGCCGTAACCGGCCTGGCCGCGCCCGCAATGGCCGAGCCGCGAGATCGGTTTGTCTTCACCTACTTCGCCGAGCCCGAACTTATCAACGTGGTGGGTATGAGGTTCTATTGTCACGGACAAGCCCAGGGTTGGGGCTCGGTCACGGTCCACAAGACCGTCGAGCTCAATGACTTCTGCTGAAGGCGCCTCAGCCCGGCAGCAGAATGCCGCTGCGGTCGCGGCCGCCTGTCTTCCCTACTGGGAGGTGGGCCGTTTGCCGGCACGGCAGCGATCGCTTGGTGTTCGCTCAAACTGAACCTCATGTCAGATCTGAGATCGTAGGCCCTGGCCCATTAGGTCGGCGCCTCACCGAACGCGGCAGCGTCCGAAACGGAACCATGAGCGGACAACGTGGCAGGGTCGGTGAGTGCGGGATTGGCGAGTCGGGAAGACGACCCCGGCGATAGGCAGCCGAGGCATTACCTTCGATAGATGACTCTCGACGTCGAGTTCAATCCGTTCCACGGCGCCCAATTGGCGGAGCCGTACCCGGTTTATGCTCGTGCCCGGCGCGAGGAGCCAGTCTTCTTCAGCCAGGTACTGCAAATGTGGTACGTGACGCGATACGACGACATCGTCGCGGTTACCCAGGATCCCGTCCGGTTCTCCTCGGCGGACTCGGTCGACGCGCCACAAGAACGCACCGCTGAGACGCTGCAGGCGATCAAGGAGAGCTGGCTGTCGTACAGCTCGCTGACCAACAACGATCCGCCCTCACACACGGCCGTCCGCCGGGTGGTCACCAAGGCGTTCCACCAGCGCTCACGGGCCGAGCTGGAGTCTCGGGTCCGCGCCATCGCTACGGGCTTGCTCGAAGGGTTCGCCGCAGATGGCCGCGCCGAGTTCGTTGGCCAGTTCGGTCTTCCGCTGCCCTTGCGGGTCATCCTCAACCTGCTGGGCGCGCCCGAGTCGGACCAGGCCGAGCTCAAGCAGTGGTCGGACGATTGGATTTCGCTGGTACTCGATCCACTCAGCCCACAACAGCAAGCGCACACCGTGACCCGGTTGCAGGAGTGCGGGCGGTACTGGAGCGACCTCATCGAGGCGCGGCGTGCCCACCCACGCGACGACATCATCAGCGACATGGTGGCCGCCTCCGCGCAAGAGCCGGAGCCGATCCCGCTTGCGCAGCTGGTCAACGCGTGCGCCACACTCACTCTGGCCGGCCACGAGACGACCGCCAACCTGCTGGGTAACTGCCTGCGCCAGCTGTTGACCCAGCCCGACCAGTGGCGGCTGGTCTGCGACGACCCGGCCAACATCCCCCGAGCGATCGAGGAGACCTTGCGCGCGGACACCTCGGTGCATGCGCTCATGCGCACCACCACCGAGCCGGTAACCCTGGGCGGGATCGCGCTGCCCAGGGGAGCCCGGCTGGCGCTGCTGTTCGCCTCGGCCAACCACGACCAGACGTACTACCCGGACGCGGCCCGCTTCGACCTACGCCGTGAACAAACCAAGGCGCATCTGGCCTTCGGCCACGGCATCCACTACTGCCTCGGCGCAGCGCTGGCCCGTCTGGAGGGCCAAGTCACACTGGAACTACTCACCAGTCGCTTACCCGGGCTACGCCTGAGCGCCGGGCAAGAACTGGCCTGGATCGCCAACCCGATCCACCGCGGCCTACGCCAGCTGCACATCGAGTGGGACACCTTGCGATCAAAGGACGGATCCCACGAATGACTGCGCGGCCACGATCGAAGCTGGCTCGGCGAGGAACACCGTCTAGCTGAACTGTCTGGAGGATTGGCGATGCCCGCTCAACCGCTGACCGACATCGTCGCGTCACACACCACGGCGCACCCGAGGGCCAACGTCGAAGTCCTGGAAAGGGCCTATGAGACGGCCAGTCGACTGCATGCCGGCCGGCAACCCAGGTCCGGCGTGGACTACGTCACGCCTTCACTGGCCGTCGCCCTGATAGTCGCCGATCTGGGCATGGACACGACCACCCTGGCGGCGGCGCTGTTGCAAGACACGATCGAGGAGGCCGACTACACGCTGGCCGAGCTCCGCGCAGATTTCGGAAATGACGTGGCCTCGGTCGTCGATGGGCTGGTCAAGCTGGACAAGGTGAAGCTGGGCGACTCGGCCAAGGCTGAGACGATCCGCACGATGCTGGTTTCGACCGCCAGGGATCCGCGGGTACTGGTGGTCAGGCTGGCCGATCGGCTGCACAGCATGCGCACGTTGAGTGTCCTGCCGCCACCCGAGCGGGAGCAGAAGGCGCGGGAGACGCTGGAGATCCTGGCACCGCTGGCGCACCGGCTGCGCTTGAACACGGTCAAGTGCGAGTTGGAGGACCTATCGTTCGCCACCCTGTCTCCCGAGCGGTTCGAGAAGATCCGGCTGCAGCTCATAGAGCAGTACCCGCAACGGGACAACGTGTTGCGTGAGGTCGTCGATCGGCTGCGCCATGACCTGCGCTCAGCGAAGATCGACGCGAAGGTGACCGGGCGGCTTAAGCACCTTTACTCGATCCACCAGAAGATGGTCGAACAGAGTCTTGCCTTCGAGCAGATCCATGACCTGGTGGGCGTGCGGATCCTGGTCGACACCGTGCACGACTGCCATGCCGTGCTGGGCGTGATCCACGCGTCCTGGCAGCAGGTGCCGGGCGGGTTCGAGGACTACATCACCACGCCCAAGATGAACCTGTACCAGTCGCTGCACACGACGGTGACCGGGCCGACCGGCAAACCGGTGGAGATGCAGATCCGCACCCACACCATGCACAGCACAGCCGAGTACGGAATCGCCGCCTATTGGGGCGACAAGGAAGGCGAGGATTCCACGATGGCCGGTCCACCGGCGGCAGACACCGACGGCATGAGCTGGCTACGGCAACTGCTGGACTGGCAGCCGCGGACCAGCGACCCTGGCGAGTCCCTCGACGCGCTGCGCCACGATCTGTCCAACCAGGAGCCCATCGTGCACCAGCTGGTCGCCAGCGGTGATGCTGCCGGCGACAAACCTTCGGTGCAAACCCCGGCGCCACAGCCACATCGCCGTAACATCTGGCCGTGCGTCGAGGCTGAAGGCTACGGGGCCACATTGGTCACCCTGGCCCGCTGCTGCACGCCGATCCCGGGCGACACCATTTTCGGGTCCATGACCCGCTCGGGCGGGATCAACGTCCATCGCGAGGACTGCACCAACTCGCAGGAGCTGAAAACGCAAACCAACCTGCTGGTCGAGGTGTCGTGGAAGCTGACAGCCGGGTCGATGTTCCTGGTGGCCATCCAAGTGGAGGCATCGGACCGGCACCAGCTGCTCGCCGACATCACCCGGGCGCTATCCGAGCAGCCGATCGACCTCCTGTCGGCGACGGTGACCACCACCGGCGACCAGATGGTGGTGAGCCGCATAAGTTTTGAGATGGCCGACCCGAAACACCTGGGCCGCCTGCTTAACGCGGTGCGCAACGTCGAGGGCGTTGTCGACGTCTACAGCGTGACAGCCGACGAGAAAGCCGCACCCCAACCAGATTCGCCCACCTGACAACACCGGCAGCCAGGTCGGCTCACCGATCCGCAGCGTCTACCGGTGGCAGGTGGGGCGCAGGAATGGCCGGGCGCCTTCAATGCCACCGCCGCGGGCTACCCGGCGCTTGAGGCACATGTCCTTTCGAACCACACTTGTGACACCCGGAGATCCGCGCCGGCAACCGCACCCACCTGGATTGGATTGCCGCAGAAACTCGCTGGCTCAGCCATCGCGGACGTCTGTCCGGACGGCCGATTCCGATGGCGACCATCATCGCAACAATCCATACATGGGAATTCGTCGTTGTTCAGCGTATCGATGACGGTGTCGAGCGCCGGGCTGTACGTACCGGAAAGGGCGTTGGGGTCCTTGTCTTTGCTTGCGTTGTTATCGGACTCGGGCGACATCTCCTAGAACGGCGCCCGGGATGCGCTCGGGACGAGGCGGATGGCACTCAGCGGAATCGGCGAGGCAAGGATCACCGGGCGGCCGGTCACCGACGACGGCCTGCGCTACCACCACCAGGTCTTCGCCGACTCGCTGGCGCGACGAGGTGAAGCACCGGCTGACGTCGGCGGATTTCCGCGCTCGGATGTCGGCAGAACAAGCGCGAAGATGAACTCTTCCAGCGACCGTGCGCACGCTGGATCCGGGGCGGGTTCCCGCGCTTCCCCCGTGGCCTAGCCATCTCACATCGTCTCAGATTCGGCCGAACCGCTGTGTAGCCCTGAATCATGGCTGACAGAGGAATCGTCGCAAGCCGGTCGTTTCCCAGAGCCTGCGAACCGCTATGACTCAAGCTGGCGGCACTGCCCGGCGGCACCCGCCTCATGGAAGGAATCTGCACTCGTGAAGCGTCAGATCATGGCCCTCGGAGCTGCCATCCTCACCTCCGTCGCCCTCACCTTCGTCCCCGCGACTGCCGCGAATGCAGCGGGGCCGGAGGCACCCCAGACCGCTACGCCCGGCGGGCACCACGGATGGGATGTGTGCACCACCCTGCGGTCCCCGATCCCCAACCAATCAACCGGATACCGTGACACCGTCGACGCCTGCTTCGAGAAGCAGGGCGACGTGTTTACGATGTTGGATATCGCTCGCATTTCCTGGGGAGACCCCGGAAACGCCTGGATTCAATGGACCAACGAACTCAAGGATTCAGGCGGTACCTGGCGCTACTACAGGAGCGGCGAGTGCTGGCTATCCGGAACGATGACGGAAGGTCACTGCGACAAGAATTTCTATGAGAACACCACCTCACCAAACGCCAAAGGCGGGGTAGGAAGCCGGCTCATCTTCAAGGCCTGCCACTCCTTTTATGGATGCAGCTCGCCGGTCTACGCAACAAATGACGAATAAATCCTTGACCGCTAATTGATGCCGGCCACCCTCTTTCGCCCCAGAGCCTGACTGCGGCAACAAGCAAAGCCGCCGCTGGCACACCATCCACCGACAAATTCGTGAGAGATCCCACAGACTTCCCCTTTTCACCGGAGGAGGGGAAGTCCCTTTAGGGTTGGGTGGCCCAGGGGTTTTCACCCATGGGGCTCCCGCAGATCGCAGCATGCAAGCTCGCCGATATCTAAGCCACTTCAGCAACGCGGCGCTGGGAACGTTCTGCCCCGGTCACGGCGTTCCCCATCCGGCCTCGCAGCTCGCTCCGCTCACGTGAGCTCTAATCTGGTGCAGGTTCGGTGAGAGACAAGGTCAAAAGCGCAAACTGTCGATAGATCACAGGGATGTGCGTGTTCTGCGTGTCGCGACTTTGTCCTATATGGACGGAGCGCGTGCCGTTCCCACAATGCAAGCAGATTTGCCCGCCATCGAGTAGATGGCGTATGTCCAGCAGGTCTAAGGTGGCGCTCACCCGCCGGAGGGTAATCGGTACACGGCGCATTAAATTCAGCCGCCGTTGACATCGTTATATATTTGCGGAAGCCCTGGCGTCGGCGTTCACAGTCAACGAGGCAGAAGGAAACGTCAGCTCTTGCGCCAAATCAGCGGTGGGTAGCCCATCCGGCCACCTATCACGACGGTCGCATCGCGGTTCATCGCCACCGGTCTGGCCTGTCCTGGCTTGGCGTCGGCCGGCAGGGGCAACTCGGTGACGGTGCCATCGGGCCCGATGAGCGTCGGCGTCATCAGTGTCGCCGACTTGATGAGGACCGTACCGTCGTCGGCGGCCGACGCCGACCCATCATAGCCGGGGTAGGTTCTCAGCTCCCCGGTGCGCAGGTCCCATCGCGCGGGCAATGTCGACGGCGTTGCCGTGTCCGACTTATACAGAGCGCCGGCAGCCCATTGAGCATTCACCTGCAGGGCCACGCCATGCGGGTGGCTGCCCAGCGTGGGCAGCTTACGGAGAGCCCCATTCGGCTCCCACACGCATGGGTCACCACCGTGGTCCCCGATACTGCCGCTGACGAATCTGGCATCGTTGATGCCGTGGGCGAATTGCCGATCCTCCACCGTTTCCAGCACCTTGGCCGCGCGCGGCTCAGCCGCCGTCCAGACGACCGCTCTGACCGGGCTCGAGGAGACGGACGGCGCGGAGACTCCGGCGAGGTCGCCATGGCTGTTGATACCGTTGACGTTGAGCACCTTGTCCCCGTCGGGCGCGGGGAGCATCGTCAACACGCCGTCGCGGTATTGCCACGCCTGCTGCTCGCCACCGGCCCCCCATCTGCTGTAGCTGCCGACCGCCACGCCGCTGGAGTTGACGGCCAGCAGGACGAAGTTGTTGGCCCGCGCCGGTGGGGAAATGATGGTGGGAACCCCATTGTCCCAGAGGATGGATTGTTGGTCGGTTTCCTTGTCGATGAACCCGCCGATGAAGCGGCCGGTGGGGTCGATGGCGGTGACGTTGACATTCTCGTCGATTCCGGCTGGCAGCGGCAGGCGCTCCACCTTCCACACCGCGCTGACCGCCGGTGGAGAAGATGGCGCAGCGGCTACGGGTTCCGGTGCGTTGCGGCCAAACGCGGCTGCGGTGATCCCCATCGCCAAGGCGGTCGTGCCCGCCGCGGCGCCGATCATGATGCGGCGACGGCGTTGCCCCGCACGCTTGGCCCGGCGCAGCAACCCCTCGGCGGTGACGCCGCTAGGCGGGACAGGGATCGACTCTAGCGCAGCGGTTAGATGTTCGGTCATGTCAGGCTCCTTGACCCGTCGGAGGTGAGCAGGCGGCGCATGGCTTCCAACCCGCGCGAGGTCTGCGATTTCACGTTGCCGGTGGAACAGCGCAGGGCGGCGGCAGTGTCTTCGACCGACAGGTCGCAAAGAAACCGCAGCACTAGCACCTCACGCTGGCCCCGTGGCAGATTGCGCAGGGTGGTGTAGAGGTTGTCGGCCTCGAAAGCGGGCTGGTCAGGCGCCGCGCGTTCAGGCGCGGCGTGTCCCAGCAACACCTTGGACCAGCTGTGGCGTCTCTCGTCAAGAAAGTGACGCATCAGCATCCGGTGTACGTAGGCGTCCAGGTTGTCGGCAGCGCGAGCGCGGCGCCAATGCCGGTAGAGCGAAGTCATCGTGGCCTGGACCACGTCGTCGGCTCGGTGGCCGTCACCGCACAGCAGGTAGGCCGCGCGGTGCAGCCGCGGCAGGCGTGCCGTCACATAGTCGACGTACTCGCGATCGTCGTCAAGCCCCATCGATCACTCCTATCAGTGTCCACCCAGCCGACGGGCCAAGCCGCCCGCCAGGTTGCACCTCCGGCAAAGTCTGCGAAACAAGCGATGGCCCGACCAGAACACGTGCTTTCTTGAGGCGGTGCGGAGAAAGAGTTTGCCCTGCAGGCGCGCGGCGTGACACCAGTGGGGTGCGCTAGGCGAGATCTGGCGACTGCACCTCGACGACCGGCCCGACCTGACGGGTCAACACCTGACGGGACAGCCCCGGAGCCGTCAGTGTAGATCGAGGTGGCCCGCGCAGCGGATAGCGGCGGCCGGTTTCCAGGTTGCGGAAACGGCAGCATCCGCACCCTGTATCGCCAAATGCAACCCCGGCGCACCATGGACCGCAGCACCTGAACCCGGCTCAAGCCGCTGCCTCCATCGCACCCCGCCCCGCCGACCTCAACTACGACGTGCAGACCTCCCTGGCCGTCCGAGCCGCATGCCCACAACTGGATCGGCTCGCCAGCCACATCACCGCATTCGCCAATGCGCCGCGCTGGCCTCGGCCACCACCCAGCGCGGCAGCAACACCAGCCTGTTCCAGTCGTCCTGCGCAAGCTCGCCCTTGGCCGTCACACCCGCGACGGTAGCCCACGGCCGGGCAATGTCCGCTTAGGACGCATGGGCTTTCGACGCAGTAAAGATGTGCTGCTGGACCGGGTACGAGGCCGACTTCGTCACCGTGCAACCCGGCCAACAGCCCACTCCCCCGCGCCATCACCGCCACCCTGACCCTGGCAGCAGCACCGGCGGGCATATGTGTGCGCTGACCGGATACGCGTCACGACACTTCCCCGCAGTCCGATTCGGCTATATGTGCCGCTCTTTGTAAGGACGGTGCTTTGCCATCACGGATGACATCTACGTTTGCGACAGGACCGAACCCAGTAGGTGCTGACCTTCTGGCACCGGCCGCTTGCACGCCATGACCGACGCGTTCACCGAGGCCGGTTTCCGCATCGCGGTCATCAGTGAGCCGCCCTTCTCGCTTGACACTCCCCGCGAGCTCCTCCCGCCCGGCATCGGCGACCGAGCAGCCTTCATCTGCTTCCTCTTCTTCGCCCTGGACGCACGCTGACGTCGCAGGCACTCCCGACCTCAAACCGGCGTCGTCCTTCTGCTACACAATCACGCCAGCAGCGTCCACGACCTCGTCTGGATTCGCCGTGATGAGGGCGTTCGCGGCCGCGTCTCACTTCCGATCGATATCAGCACCGTGTGAGTCCTCAAGGCAGCCGCAGCGGGACGATTAGGTAGCGCAGGCGTGTTGGGTCATCACCGCTGGGGTCGCTGAACACGGTGGGGCGTATGCCCGCCTGAATTTGCATCGTTACGGCGCTGCTGGTGAAGCCTTGCAGAGCGTCGGCAAGATATCCGGCGTTGTAGGTGGCGGTGCAATGTCCACCGCGGACGGTAGCCTTGATCGTTTCCTCTGATTCTCCGGCTTGCTCGTCGCCGCCACGTATCACCACGATCCCATCGCCCAGGTGCAGGGACACCCGGCCCTGCGATCCGCTGTAAAGCGTCGCGCGGGCAACGGCCGCGGCCAGTGATCGGGCGTCGATCGTCGCGGTGGCCTCGGGCTCGGCTAGGAACAATTGCTGCACCTGCTCGTCGGGGTAGGGCTGGGCCAGCGCGGCGCATCGCACGCTCACGCCGGGCCACGCGATAGCAAACTGGTGCGCATCGGCATGCAGGGTGACCACAGCGGTAGCGCCGGCCAGCTTGACCGTGTCAGCCAGGAAGCCGGCCGGTACCAGCACATCAATCTCACCGGTGGGCGACCAGGGCGGTGCCGCGGCCGCCATCCGGAACCGGTCGGTGGCGACCATGGACAGACCTTCGTTGCGGCCACGCAACCGGACCCCGGTAAAGATAGGCAGGGCATCGCTTTGGGCAGCGGCGCCGGCGACCGCGATGGCGGTTGCGTGCAGGTTCTTGCCGTCGATGGTGCCAGCGGTGGCAGGCAGATCGTCCAAAGCAGGCAAGGCAGATTGGTCCAGCAGGGGCAAGGCGAACCGCGCGTTGGGCGTGCGGATGGCCAGCCGGGAGCCTTCAGCGGTCAACCGGATCTCGGCCGCATCCAGCGCCGCGACGGTGGCAGCCAGGTTGCGCCGCGATACCAGCACGCACCCGGTCTCATAACCGGTGCAGGGCAAGGTGACCCGGACCGTGACGTGACCATCGGTCCCGGTCAGATCGAGGGCGTCAGTGTGCACCGTGAGCAAGACCGCCGAGGTGTTGGCCGAGGTCGCGCGCGGCGACAGCGCCCGCACGACAAGCGCGGCGGCCCAAGCGAGCCGTGCTGTGATCACAGTCAGATCAGCCATGCCCGCAAGCTACCGGCCGGGTCCGACACTCCCAGGGGATACCGACCGCACAGCGTGGACCAGAGCTGAGCCGCTTCGATGATGACGGTGACGGTCTTGCCCGCATGGCGCCTGCCGAGCCTGAGGAAAGGTCCAAGAATGTCGATGGTGCTGCAGCGGATGCACTGACATGCCGTTGTTGAGGACCTCTCCGCTAGCCTGACCGTCAACGCGCAGCAACCGGGGCGGGTTAGCTGTCAGTCATGTGTGGTTGCCCAGTCGTCGCCGCACCACACGCCGCCGCAGGGTGGGCGAGGCCACTACCTCGTAACCGGCCGCGAGGAAGACCTGCACCAGCCCGACCGAGGCCTCGTCCCAGATCACGGTCTTGCCCGGCGGCGGCTCGATCGGGTAGCCCTCCAAGACGCGGGCGCCGACCTGCTCGCCGTACTCGACGGTGGCGGCGGCCAGCTCGTAGGTCAGCCCCGACTGTCGCCGGCCCTTGCGCACGACGAAACACGTGACAGACCAGACGCCCTCCAGCTCGGGGTCCATCCGCATCCACGCCTGCTTGCGGGTCCACAGCCTGGGGTAATTCTCCCGCGGCTCGACCGCGACCCAGCCGGCCGCCTGGCCGTCGACGTAACCGATCAGCCCAGAGGTCGGTCCGGCGGTGCCGCAGGCGGTTTGCTCCAGCAACGCGGCATCCCTCTGCTCCTGGGTGGTGTCGCGCCAGATCCAGCCGGGCACCTTCAGCGCTTGGCAACGGCACTTGTGGGCTGCCCCCGTGGCGAAGACCGCCTCGACGTCCTCTCTCGCTGCTTGATTGGCCGGGAGCCAGGTGAAATCGGGCATGCGACCACCCTAAGGTCCCAGCCAGACAACTTTGAAGCCGCACCCGCACCCGCTGTCGCAGATCGCAAACCCGAGCCACGATGACGCGCCGCCGGCTGCTCCAACTGGCACCAACAAGTAGCGGCTCAGACAATCCCGCTCTTTGAAGCCACCATCATCCAGTCGAATGCCCAGTACTGCAGGCAAAATGCATGGGCGCCAATGGTTTAGAGGCCTCTGTCGAGATCAACCCGAAGCGATCTAGGCATCTGGTCTTACCGATGAGCGGACCGCCCGGACGGACTCACTGTCGTGGGCCGTCTCCTGTTCGCGTCAAGCGCTCGCGACTCAGATATCGAACCGGCTTGCCCAGCGACTCCGCGTAGGCAATCTCCCGTTGGGTTGACTCACCTATGTAGCCGCCCGGATCCACGATGTACACCTCGTCAGCCATGCGAATCTTTTGGAAGTGTACGCTGCCAAGCCGCCCCTTCAGGTCCGAGCTGTCGACTGTCCAGTCGTAGTCCGGCAGATCGGGCAGGCTGAACATTCCGAGGCTGATCACGACGCAACCTTCCATCGTGAGGCGCTGGTTGACCTCCGCGAACTCAGTCTCGAACTTGGTCGAGCCGCAGAGCGTGATGACCTTCGCCTCACCCTCGGCCGGCTGCGGCGCCTGCTGGTCCTTCATGAGGTTCATAATCGGTGAACGGCAGGACGAGGCTATCGCCGCCCCCTGGACGTCCGCTCATGGCCGCGATCCGCACATTGATCTACCGAACCAGGTTGTACGCAAGGGATCCGCCTGCGTGCCCGCAACGCCGACCCGCGTCAATGATCCGCGGGCATATTGATCTTCGCCGCTTCTCAAAGTGGGTGGCGGCATCGGAGGGCGTGGCCCGGTCGGGTCAGACTCGGTCGGATAGGAATCATCCGACGCAGTTCGGGTCCAGCATGGCGTTTTCGTCTTGCAGTGCGTCCTGGACGGCGGCGGGATAGGCGTAGGAGAACAAGTACACCCGGCATTGATCAGAAAATACCTGGTGATCGTCGGCGCGGTCAGCGGCGCCTGCGATCGCGAACACAGCCGGGGCATGGCCCGGCGGCTGCGCGTGCAGGCGGCCGCCGCGGCGCTGGCCCGCTTGGCGGCGAGCCGGCTGCCGACGACGGCCCGGTTCCGGCGCCGCGCCTGCCCTGACAGGCAGGCCCGGCGCCGGTCAGCCCCAGTTCTGGCCCGCGGGCTGGCGGGTGGTGGCGTTGATGCGGTTGAAGAAGTTGGTCGTCGCGATCCACAGCACCAGCGCCGCGAGCTCGGACTCGCTGAAGTGCTTGGCCGCGGCCTCCCAGATATGGTCGGGCACCGGGTCCGGCCGGTCGGCGAGCCGGGTGGCCGCCTCGGCGAGCTCCAGGGCGGCTCGTTCGGCCTCGGTGAAGTAGTCGGTCTCGCGCCAGGCCGCGACGGTGAACAGCCGCTCGTCGGTCTCGCCGGACTTGCGCATGGACCGGGCCCCGGAGTCGACGCAGGCGCTGCAGCCGTTGATCTGGCTGGCCCGCAGGTGGACTAGTTCCAGCGTCGACTTGGCCAGGCCGGCCGAGTGCGCGGCCTTGTAGAGCAGGTTGATTCCCTTCACGGCCTCGGGGAGCAGAGCTGCGGGGTTGTTCATGCGTGCCTGCACGGCATCCTCCATTAGGATCTTGGGGTTCGCCGGGCCTGTCACATCGGCCCGATCTCGTTCGTCATCGGTATGACGGGCCGCTTCCGACAGATGTGACAGATGTGGCCTGTGTCACATTCGATGATGATTCAGGAAGGTAAGACAGATATGCGGGATCAGGACGGGCTGGCCGAACGCTTCGAGCAGGACCGGGGACGGCTGCGCGCGGTGGCGCTGCGCATGCTCGGCTCGTCGGCCGAGGCCGACGACGCCGTGCAGGAGGCCTGGCTGCGACTGAGCCGCACCGACGCCGCCGAGGTCGACAACCTCAGCGGCTGGCTGACCACCGTTGTCGGCCGGATCTGCCTGGACATGCTGCGTGCGCGCAGCACCCGGCGCGAGGACTTCCTCGACGACCAGATCGACGACCACCTCGCACCCGCTGCCACGGTCGCGGGAACCAATCCCGAACAGGAGACGCTGCTGGCAGACTCGGTGGGGCTGGCCCTGATGGTCGTGCTGGACACCCTCTCCCCCGCCGAACGGCTGGCGTTCGTGCTGCACGACATGTTCGCGGTGCCCTTCGACGAAGTGGCGCCCGTCATCGGCAAGTCGCCCGACGCCGCCCGGCAGCTGGCCAGCCGCGCCCGCCGCCGGGTTCAGGGCCAGGCGCCCGACAGCGCCGTGCAGGACCAGGCCCGCCGCCGCCAGGTCGTCGAGGCGTTCCTGTCAGCCGCCCGCGAGGGCCGCTTCGAGGCGCTGCTGAGCGTGCTCGACCCGGACGTGGTGATGCGTTCCGACGCCGCCGCGGTGCGGCTGGGCTCGGCCGCCGAGATACACGGCGCGTCGACGCTGGCCGACTACTGGAACGGCAAAGCCGCCGACGCCCGCGTCGCGCTGCTCGACGGCATCGTCGGAGCCGTATGGGCCCCCCGCGGCAAGGTACGTGTCGCGCTCTCCTTCACCGTGACCGACGGCCGGATCACCGCCATCAACCTCACCGCCGACCCGCAGCAGCTCACCGAGCTGGACATCGCGATATTCAACTGAGCCACGCCTTTCCCCGTTGATGCGACGGCGAAGGCCGACGACTCGGTGACAGCCGGGACACCTGGGCGCAACAACCTTTGCGGCGCCTGCGGTGACAAGCGCATCGATGAACCGCAGCACGCTTGCTGCTGCAGCGTCGGTGCGGCTGCCGGTGAGCAGATCGGGCTGATCCTCAAGGGGCCCAACCGATTTGGCGGCCCTGCCTGCGTTGGCGGGCCGCCACCTGGGCCGGACCGGCTAGCTGCATCGCCAACTTCGGCCTACTCAGGGCAGGTCTCAGATAGCGGTCCCGCCGCGACGAGTCGCTAGGCATGGTCGGCTGTAATCGTGGTCCAGGGCCCTTGTCTCATATGGATCCCGCTCATCAGACGGTTCCCTGACTTGTCGCAGATCGCAACCACGGCCGGACAATTGCCCGCCGTAAGGGCGAAGACCACGTGTGGTGGGAGCGTCCGAGGTGCGAATCGCCCGACATTGGAATGATCAGATGTCCGAAGGTCAACGCCAGCAATTCAGGGTCACCCGTGTCCGCAGGCGGTTCCGTATTGAGACCAGGTAATGACCACTGCGTGTTGCGGGCTGACAAAGTCTTAGCGACGATCCTTCCAATCTGGATCGCCGCGCCATGATTCGCTTTCCGTGCCCGCCAATGCCTATGGGGCAGCGTGGATCCGGCTGGTAGCCGACAATACGGAGAGGGAGGTGCTACATGACCACGTCATTGCCGGCACTGCGTACCCGAAAGCGCAGCCGGATCAAGGCACTCATGCTGCCATTGGCAGCGGTCCTGGCACTGGCGTTGATGCAGAGTTTGGTGGCCTGGCCGGTGTGGGTGACCGTCGTCATGTCGATCGCGGTGCTTGCCATGGCGGTCGTGTTGGCGGTCCGAAGCCGGGGACCGGCCGAATATGCCGCTGAGTTGCTTGTCGAGATCGACAGGCGGGGATCCAAGTTCGTCGCACCGCAATGCCTCGCACGCTCGTCCAACATCCCCATGGCGATCACTATCTATTTGGTGGGCACTACGACTTTGGGCGTGACAGGGGGCTACGTTCGCGGATGGCAAGCCATCGTCTACGCGGTGATCGCGGTGATCGCCGGGGCGACCACGGCCGTTGGCGTGTATCGCGGCGCACATCGTGTCACCTTCCGCCCGGAAGTCATCGAGCTGCCGTACGTGCTTGGCTGCCGCAGGATCCCTTGGGACCAGCTCGCACCGAACGGACCGCTGCAACCTCACAAGGCCAAACATCCGATCACGATCATTACTGTCCGGGCGCCCCACTTTTATCGGACGTTTTCCAGCCTCGTCGACAACCGGTTCCTCGCTGAGACGATCCGTCAGTACGTGGACAACCCGCATCATCGCCCTCAGATCGGGACCGCAGCCGAACACGACAGGCTTCGTCAAGCGATCCAGCTGCGGCCATAGCGGCGAGGCATTCATAGGGATCATCCTGGTGATCCCAAGGTTTCTGAATCGGCGCGTCCCTCACCGCAACCCTGCTCTATCGTGACGTGCCGAATTAAGGATCTAGCGCGGATCCGCTTGTGACGATAAAAAGCCGTCTGCATACATTATGGCTTCAGCCACGTACTTAATATTTTCCCGGTCGATCCCTTCGACCACCTCGCGCAGTAACACCGGATATGTGCCCGAGAGGCTGGCCACTATACGCAGAATCTTCGCAGCCTCATCGTCGGTAAGCCAGTCGCCGGTATCCGCTGTGAGTGATCCCGAGTCGAGCGCCGGCATCGCAGCTTTAAGATCCACAGAAGCCTTCTGGCCGTCCGGTTCCACAACAATAAAGCGCCGAAACCCTGGATGCTCCAGCCAGAGACCGTGGCGTCTGAGGAGAAGAACTGCAGCCTCGTAAAGAAAAATCCCGGACGCCCCCCGCATCAACAGGTCGGCAAGCTTTTCGCCGGGCATATCTGATATGGAAGTCATAGTGGACCTCTCTGGTTGTGACCGTCAACGGCGACGGATCGGTCCAATTCTAGGTACACGGATACCCCATTCGGGGATAAGAACGGTCGGGCCTGCAGTGAAACCAGATCCGGGATTTGGGTGCCCAGCCGAAGGAACGCGCACAGCACCAGTCTTACCGAGGCCCTGCACTCGATATTTCAGATAGGGGCCTTGGTGGACTCGTTCGAGGTCACATCTAAATGAGACGGCCGATCAATCCTCAACGGAACAGCTGACCTGGGGTCGGGCCATGTGGACCCATAGCCGGGGCAGCGCCGCGAGTATCCCGAGCGTGCCCTGGCGGGGATTGGCGTGCTTGGCGATGATCAGTCTGCACATCTGGTTTAGGGCCGCCTTGATCGGCAGGGAGCGGCAGCTGACCTCCAAGTAGGTAGGTGCGCCGGTAAGGAGTATTCCGTTTGTCTTGCACGATTTGATAACCGGCGGTACGTTTTCCAGATCAAGACCTGCCGATGGTTGAATGCCCATGGCCTGAGCGGATTGGTGCAAGCAGGGACATGTATCTCTGGAGAGTTGGCGTGCTTTTTGCGCTTCTGGGATCTGCGATTGTCGTTCCGGCCACCAATCCGGCTGCGGCGGCGCCTGGCCGTCTGCGGGATCTGGCCCAGGCTGCTGGTGTCAAAATCGGTTCGGCGGTGCGAGCCGCTCCGCTGAATCCGGACCCGGCGGTTGGCGACGAAGACTACCGTGACTGGGCTCGCGAGCAATTGAGCACACTGACCGCCGAGAACGAGCTGAAGTGGGATCACGTCGAGCCGGCCCGGGGCAGGTTCAATTTCGCCGCCGCAGACACGATTGTCCAGTTCGCACACGAGACCGAGCAGACGGTGCGTGGGCACACTCTGGTATGGCATTCCGCCTTGCCCGCGTGGGTGAGCGCGCTGAGTGGTGATCAGCTGGAGGCGGCGCTTCAGACCCATATCACTTCGACCGTAAGCCATTTCGGCTCGGACGTGGCGATCTGGGACGTGGTCAACGAACCGCTCAACGATAGCGGATCGCTGCGCAGCGGTGGTTCACAAGGCTTCTGGAAGGACAGGCTCGGCGAGGACTACATCGACGAGTCGTTTCGCTGGGCGCACGCCGCGAACCCGACCGCCAGGCTCTACCTCAATGAGTACGGCATCGAATCGGACTCGCCGAAGGCACGCGGGCTCTACGAACTGGTCAAGGGTCTGCTCGCCCGAGGCGTGCCGATCCACGGCATCGGATTTCAGACGCACAAACTTGAAACCTCAAGGCTTTCCGGGCTTGCCGACAGCCTGCGCCGCTTCGCCGACCTGGGTCTGGAGGTGGCGATCACTGAGCTCGGGGTGAAGCTGCTGACACCCGCCGGCGGCGACAGCCTTGGCCGCCAAGCCGACGTCTATGGCTGGGTGACCGCGGCGTGTCTGGCGGTGCCGCGCTGTGTGTCGGTGACGGCTTGGGGTTTCACCGACAGGTACTCGTGGATCCCGGCGCCGGGCGCGGCCACTATGCTCACCGACCAGTACGTGCCCAAACCCGCCTATTACCGGGTGCGCGACGTGCTTGCGGCCGGCCGCCCAGCAGCCGATCCGGTAGCGGCCTGGCGGCTGGACGAGCCCGCGGGGACCATCGCGACGGATGCGTCCAGCTCGCCACAACGCCACCCGGCCCAGGCGGATCCGGGGGCCCTCGGCCATGAGGGCCGCCAGCCCTTCCTGAGAGCCTTTAAAGGCAACGGGATCGACTCCGGTGCGACGACGGCGCCAGCCGAGTCAAACGCCATGCGCACCAACGTCTCGTACACCTTATCGGTGTGGATCAAGCCCGCCTCCACCACGGGTGATCAAGTGATAGCCAGTCAGGACGGCGCCAACGTCAGCGCCTTCACCTTCGGGCACACCGATGGCAGGTACTATCTGGCCGTCCCGCTGGCCGACACGACCGATGCGGGCGTCGACCCGCAAAGGCTGTTCTCCCAGACTCCAGTCGTTATTGGACAGTGGAACCATGTGGCTGCTGTGTGGGACAACCCCTCTGGACATCCGCGGCTCTACGTCAACGGCGTGGCCGAACCCGAGGGTCCACTGTGGAACCGCGAGACCTGGGCCTCTACCGGAATCTTCCACATCGGAGAGTCGCGGGCCGGCCAGCACTTCCACGGATCCATCAGCGACCTGCGGGTCTACCAGCGCGCACTGCCGTCCACCGAGATCAAAGCGCTGGCCAGTCCTGTGGTCGGGCAATGGGGTTTTGACGGGCACACCGGCGACGACAGCTGGTTTCACCGCGACGCCGCCGCACGCAACGACGCCACCGTGGCACTGCTGTGGGCCACCGACCGCAAATGCCAGGCCAACAAGGCGATCAGCCTGACCGGCACCCAGCTCATCGACACCCGCGGCGGAGCACCGCTGTTCACCGACCGCTCCTACAGCCTGTCGGTCTGGGTCCAACTCGCCGACACCGACAGCGACCAGGTGGTGCTGGCCGCCGACGGCACAAGCATCAGCCCGTTCTACTTGAGGCTCAAACGCGGCACCGGCGACGACCATCGCTGGATCTTCGCCGTTCTGAACGGCAGCGGCACCCAGCAGGTGGTGGCGACCTCCGAACAGAAGGCGGAGGCTGGCGCATGGACCCACCTGGTCGCCACCTGGAGCATGGAGACCGGACAGATGCAGCTGTTCGTCGACGGAACAGTCAGCGGCACCAACACGGTGCTCAGTTCAGCGGCAGCAACCGAGAACGGTTCACTCCATATTGGAGTGTCGCAGCTCGGCAACCTCAGGGGTGCGATCGACGACGTACTGGTCTATCAACAGGTCCTGACCCAGCCAGAGATCTCGGCGCTGTACCTGCAGTACGAGCCGAGCAGGTGCCAACCTTGAGCCACGCGAACAACGCTGGAACGCGGCGGTCGTCGTCCGGACCCGGCGGGAGATCGAGCTAGGCCAAGCGGTTATCGAAGCGCTGACCGACTACCTTCGCAGTGCCGCAGACCGGTCGAGCTCGGTAGGGGTGCTTCGAAGCTCCGGGGCTCGGTGGGTCTTGGTACGGCCGATATCAGTCCAATGTAGATGGCCAGAGGGTCCCGGAGTGGGAAGGGACCGGTGTCCCGCCGAGATCGGGCCAGATTGGGGGCAGCTGCCTCATTCGCCACCGTCGCGGGCGAATCTACCGTTGGCGCTACTCGATGACGAGAGGGGCGTGTCGACCATGGCATTTCGAGCTTTGGCGCTTAGCGGCGGCGGCGCACGCGGTTCGTTTCAGTTGGGCGCGTTGGCCGCGATCTATGACGCTTACGGATTCCGCCCGGATTTCATCTCGGGCACGTCTGTGGGCAGCGTGAACGGGATCAAGCTGGCAACTGCGAGACCGCCGGTTGTCAACAATCCGACGGCGATCCTGGCGTCGGTCGCGGCCGGCAATCCTGATTCGGGGATTGCCGCGCTGCGGGCGCTGGAGGTGTTGTGGAACGGGATCATGGCGACGGGTTTTTTCGCTGTCCAGCCGGCGTTCAAGGGTACGTTGATTGAGGATCTGGCAGAGTCGATGAACGCGGAACCGACCGGGGATCCGCCACTGAGCGCGACGGTGGGCGCAGAGATAGACAAGCAGGGCGCGTTGCTAGCGACGCCGATCATCAGCACCTTCTCCGGTCCTGTTGCCGCCGACAAGCTGCAGCAGCTCAAAGGCACGGTGATGGCCGTGCTCACCCAGAATTCGATATTCAATCTGGACCCGATCAAAGCCCTCTTGAACGACCGGACCCACCTCAAACCGGAGGATCTCGCCACCGGAACGCCCCTGTATTTGGCCGCGGTGGCGCTGGAAAGCGGACGGCTGCGCTACATCGACGGCATGGGGAACCTCACCGAGCGCGATGGGGTCACCCCCGTGCTTTCGGCGCTGACGACCGCTGACATCACTAGAGCACTGGATGAGAACCTCGCCGCTATCCCGGCCGCCCGCGCGGCTCAGATCAATGGTGTGCTGACGCGATACCTCGCCGCGATCGCCGCGATTACGGCCGGACGGGCAACTTACCGGGCTAGCTCCACGACGAACGCGCAGCGAGTCGCGGTGCTGCGCGACATCGCTCGCAATACCGAGCGCGCCACCTATCTGCTCGATGCGTTGCGCGCTCAGATCCAGGGTCTGCGCCTGATGGTCAGGGTCGATCCGCGGCAGGGGGTCCTCGCTTCGGCCGCCATCCCCGCGTTCTTCGACCCGATCGTGTTCGGTGCCGAGCGCTATGTCGACGGCGGGCTGCGTGAGCTGGTCCCGATGGAAATCGCCGTCCAAAGTGGTGTCACCGACATCGTCGGCATTTGCTGTTCACCGCTTGAACTGCCGGCCGTTGACGACATGTCCAGTGCGGGTCTTGCCGCGGTCGGTTTGCGGGCCCTCACCGAAATCGCGCTCAACGAGGTGACCGACAGCGACATCGTGGCGGCACGGGCGAAGGGCATCACCTGTACTGTGATCGCGCCGACGTTCAACGTGCACTCCTCTTTCACGATGAACCCCACGCTCGTTGAAATCAGTTCCGAGTACGGCTGGATGCGCGCGTGTGACGAGATGCAGCCGGCATCCGATGCCGACCGCGCCGATTTCCGGCGATTCTCGGATCTGATCACCACGTTCCGCATGCGGGGTTACCCGTTGGATCGCTACATCGAGGAGAACACCTCCTTCTACCAGGCGGGTGGAATCCGCGATTCCGTTGCGACAATGCGAACTTACCGATGGCTCATCCGCGAGCTGCTAGCCATGCGGGCGAACCGGGGCCTTCCTCAGCATCCGCAGGCTCGGCGATGGTGGACAGGCTGGTCGCGTCAGCTGCGCAGCCTTCCGCCATTTGGAAGGTCCTCGGTGTGGTCGCGCCTTGCGGTTTCGAGCAGCAATGGGGTGGAAATACTTGTCGCGGAGGCTGTCTCCGATCCGGACACGTATGCACCCGACACCGGCGCGCTTGTCGACGCCGGGAACGACCGGGTCTACTGGATCGTGCGCGGTGCCGTGTTCCAGGCACTGGGCGAAACCGAAGCCACAACAACACATACACCGGTGACGGCGGTGCCGCACGGCACCATGATAGGGCTACAGCGTGTCCCAAGGGGCAGCCACCTGATGGCCGAGCAAGGGACTCCAAGCGACATCTGGATTGTCCGCAATGGAATGCGATACCGGTCCACACCCGCCACGGTAACGGCAAGCGGAATGGGCGGGCAGGCGGTGGCGATCGTGCCGCCGGGCGGGCTGAACCAGATTCCCGATGGCGGCTCACCTCACTGGCTCGGCGGGCTTTTCCTGTCTGACAGCGCGGGCAATGCCGTAGACCGCTGGGAGCCCACGCCTCAAGTGGAGGGCTCATCGAGCGTGAGCCAGGTGATGCTCTTCAACCGATCCGGGCGACCGGTTCAGGTCACCGGGCTGGCAATTACCAGCAGCCAGGACACCGGTAGCCGCCCGATGTTCGCGGTGAACCGTGCTCTGCCCCTGTCTGTCCAGACAAGCACGTTGATGCGAATCGATGTGCAGACAAGTCCGGTCTCGCCCGGGCCGGTCACCGGCAGCGTCTCGGTGACCTGTGACGACCCGACCGTGTCCCAATTCTCGGTACCGCTGGTCACCTCCGTGACGCCGCTAGGCCGGCACGGCCGGCTGGAGATCAGTCCGGGCAGCGTCGACATTGGACGCGTCCGGGTCGGGCAGCCGGCCGGGACCAACGTGACGCTGACCAACATCGGCACGCGCGACCTTTCCATCGTTGACTTGAAAATCATCGATTCGGTACCGGAAGGACAATTCGGTATCCCGGTCTCCCCCGCATACCGCCTAGGCCCCGGTGCCAGCACCTCCGTTCACATTGCCTGCACTCCGACGCAACGCGGCAGGCTGACGGCGACCCTGTCCGTGGATATCAGTAGCGAAACCGATACCCCACACCCGTTCCGGCAGCACGGCCAGATGACGCTCAGCGCGACCGCAATCGCGCCCGTGGTCTTCCTCTCCGACACGCCGCTGCCGCCTCGCCTAGCCTCGCCCATCCGGCTCGACCCGGTGGATCGCGGCCCGACCCTGACCACGCCCGTAGGCCTGTTGGCGGTTGAGCTGATCCGGCTCGACTTCGGCGAGTCCCCCTCGGGCACCACAGCTGTCCGCACCTTCTGGGTCAGGAACGTTGGCGATGCCCCGCTATCCGTCACCGGTGTCAACACCTACAACCAGGGCGCGTTCGGGTTTCCCAACCTCACGGTCCTTCCGGCCGTTGTCGCGCCCGGCGGTGAGATCGCCATCGATACCAACTTCCTCGCGCCGCCGAAGCCCGGCACACCGGTTGAGTCACAGCTGGAGATCCTCACCGACGACCCGTTGCGCCCGCGAGCCCAGCTCACGGTGGTGGGTCGCGCGAGCGGGCCGCACCTGAGCCTGAACCCGATCGAGCTTCTGAACCTCGATTCCGGGTTGCCGCCCGCGGGCGAGCTCACGATCACCTCCGACGGCACCGATCCGGTGTCGCTGACGAAGGTCGGTGTCACCGACAGCGCCTTCTCCTACAGCGGTTTCCCGCCATTGCCGGCGACGCTCGCTCCAGGCACCGTGCTGACCATCTCGGTGACCTATACCGGTACCAACCCGGGCCGGCATGTCGGGCACCTGCAACTGGAACACGACGGCAGGGTCAGGTCATCGGTCATCCTCCAGGCGAATGTCTGACCAGCCCATGTGCGCATTCGACCGGGGTCGGTGTGACTCGCGGGAGACTTGAGCTCCTCCTAGGAAAGGTCGATGTCCAGGCGATCGACGCCGACCCGGGGCAGCTCACCGCCCGACTGTCGGGTGCCGCTGTCGGCACCTCGCGTATCTGGAGCCTGACCACCCGCAACTCCGGCGGAACGGCTACCTTCGCGCCAGACACGGAGTCGCCTACCGCAAGGACACTGTCCACAGGTTATGGGATCGCTCTACAAGTATCTCGATCGCGCACAAGAAGTGGGCCAGCTCGCTGGCATCGGCGCGCGACACCCGGTGTGGCCGCGCGACTTTCGCAGCCACACCGGGTGTCGGCTATGTCATCTCATTGGCATTGCCACGCCGGGATCCAGCCGTCCAGGTCCGGCGCCTCGGCGCCGTGGCCGTAGAGCCAGGGGTCCCCCCAATTGCCGTCCCAGGAACGGGCGTGAATCCGGAACCCACGCCCGGCATGCAGGGTGAGAATTACGTTATTCCAAGGCCCGTCGCGCAGCCAGGTGTTCTGAAGCAGAATGCAGACCGGGCCGTCTCCCGGACTCGCGCTTGCCGGCGCAGCCGCCGTCAACGAGCCGGTAGCGATGATAGTCAGGACCGCCAGCAGCTGCCCGAGTGTTCGGCTAATTCGCTTCATTCGTTTCCTTCCGGTTCGTGCCGCACAGCCGACACATTATGTTCAGCGTGCGGCGCCGACCAGAATGGGAAGCCCTTGCCAAATTGGAGTTCGGCCCTCGCGGGCGGAGGCGACATGTCGTAGCGGCGCCGCAGTTTGTCGTCACCACCCCTGTCACTGTCCATCGGCCAGCGGTCAGCTCCTACCTGGCGGCAGTTCCTGACCGCTCAGGCACACACGATCCTGGCCTGCGACTTCTTCACGGTCGACGCCGTTTCCTCATACGGATCTACGTCCTGTTCGTCATCGAGCTGGACACCCGTCAGGTCCACATCGCCGGTGTCACCGCGCATCCCACCGGTGCCTGGGTGGTGCAACAGGCCCGCAATCTTTTACTGGCTCGCGGTCGCGAGGGCAATCCTCACGCTGCCTCCTTGGCTGTGGCGTAGCCCTGAGCCTGCAAGGTGAACAACGTTCGGTAGGCTCCGGCTGCGGCCATGAGCTGGTCGTGGTTGCCGGACTGGAGGAGCTTGCCCCGGTCGAGGACGTAGATGACGTCGGCGTGCCGGACGTTGGCCAACCGATGCGTGATCAGGATCGTGGTCAGGGAGCCCTGGCGGTCGCGGATTGCCTGGAAGAGCGCGTGTTCGGCTTTCGGGTCCAATGCCGAGGATGGCTCGTCCATGATGAGCAGGTCAGCTTCTCGCATGAAGCCGCGGGCGGCGGTGACGCGCTGCCACTGCCCGCCGGACAGTTCTTGCCCATCTTTGAAAGTCCGGTCCAGCAGGGTGTCGTAACCAAAAGGCAGGTCAAGGATCATGTCGTGGGCGGCGGCGCGGCGGGCGGCGGCGTAAATGCGTGGCAGGTCTGCGGTGGCGGTGCTGTCGCCGATGGCCACGTTGGTGGCGGCGCTGAACGGCCATCGATGGAAGTCCTGGGTGACCACAGCGATGCGGGCCTGCCAGCGTGCGGTGTCCAGGTCGCTGACCGGGTGACCGTTCCAGCTGACGGTGCCGGTGCCGGGTTGGCGCAGCCCGGCGATGATGGCGGCCAAGGTTGTTTTGCCGGAGCCGTTTTCGCCGACGAACGCGATGGTCTGCCCTGCCTTGAGGGTGAGGCTGACGTTGTCGACCGCGGGGGTGTCACGGTCGGGGTAGGACATGCTCACGTGGCTGATGGCAAGCTCGGACAGGGGCCCGGGATCTATGGCTCCCTTGTCGGGCGGCATGTGTGCTTGGGCGCGGTGCATGAAGCCCGTGTAGTCGCCGAAATGCTGGCCCTCCAGGTAGATCCGGTCGATGTGGATGGTCACCGTCGACAGCGACCGTTGCGCTGCCTGTACCGCGATCACACAGGTCGCCGCCGCCGAAAGGGGAATGTTCCCCGTGAACAGCAGCAGCCCGAGCAGCACGTACACGGCGGTGGTTGCCAGCCCGCCGATGACCGCCCCGATCGTCGTCGTGGTGGTGACCTGCCGGGCAAGTTTGAGCTGGATCGCGGTTTCCGCACCCATGACCCTGTCGTAGAGGTTGAGCAGGAAGCCACGCAGCGTGTAGGAACGCAGCTCGGTGGCGCTTCGCCTTTCGGCCATCTGCTGCTGCAGCACCCACAGCCGGCGGCGCCGGGCCGATCCGGCGACGTAGGTCTGGTAGCGCTGATGCCCGGCTTTGATCGCCGCCCACGCGTTGGGTGTGGTGGCCACCAGCAGGGCCGGTAGCAGCAGCGGGTGAATGACGATGACCGCGATGGTGACCGCGATCAGCCCCGCCAAGCCGGCGAGGAAGTTGAACGCGCCCTGCACCAAAGCGATGGCTGAATCGGTGCCACGCGAGGCGCGTTCCATGTCGTCGGCGAACTCGTCCTGATCAAAGGCATCCAGACGCACCGCCGTCGTGGTCTCGAAAAGGTGCCGCTCGATCTCGCGGTTCACCCGAGGGGTGAGCCCGTTTTGGGCATAGCCGTTGATGATGCCCATGCTCGCCCGCAACGCCGTGACTGCCGCCAGCCACCCCAAAGCAGGCAACGCGGCAGTGATCCGCTGCGGTGTCGGCCCGGCAGCGAACAGCTCAATCAGGACCCGCTGGGTGGCCAGCAGGCCGAACGCCGACATCACCCCGGCTGCGATCGTGGCGGCAGCGACGATGACGGTGCGGCGACGGTCGGCCCGCCAGCTGATCGCCATGGCCGTGGCAACCAATCGCGGCAACTGGGTGAGAACGGTCAGCAGTCGCGCGTCCGCGCGGGCTTTCATTCCCGTCTCCCACCACGTCGTGCGCAGCTCTGGCAGGACCGGCTCACCGGCCGCACCATAGGCCGGCACGTCTGCGGCGTCGGTGGACTTCTGGTCTGCGATGGTGGCGGCGGTCTGGGTCACAGCTGCTCCAATCGGGGCTGGGTGTATCCGGCCGCCCAAGTACTGCAGCGGGCACGACACCAAGTCATGCAAACATGATGCGGTTGGTCGACACGAGTGATGGCACTGCAGCCCAGTCTCGGCGCAGGGTATGACAGATCCTGTCGACTGGGCGGGTGTACCCCAGCCAGCATCATCCTTTCGGGATCAGGCAAATTTCGCCATCACAAAGGCGTTTCCTGCGGGCTTGTGCGTGCCGCTTGTGCGCTCTTTGGCGTATCCAGAGCTGTTCGGCCGCCCACGACCATTCGCGGCGGGTTGCGTCTTCGATGCCGCCGCGAACGCCAAGCCGCATGAGCCAATAGTTGATAACGACTGCCAGCCGGCCGCCATCACCGCCAAGCACGCGATCGCGTCGATTTTGATCATCAGTCGGTTTGCCCTGCTGGGGCAAAGATGCCGCTGCGGGCGCCGCGAGTCGCCTCGGGCAGGGTGAGATCAAGACACGGCACCTGCGGCACGCACGGCGAAGGCCCTATCAGCGACGACGACCACGAACGTCCAGTGACGGTTCCGTTGCGATTGGTTCCAGAGCCCTCAGAATAGGGGTCGAGGATGAGACCTGATGTCCGGGAATGCGCTGACCATCGGCGACGCTCAACTCTGACCACGGCGGATCCGGGCCGGCCAACGCTGCATTGCTGCGTAGGTGCACGGTAGGCGGCTGACTTGCGGGTGAGATTGTCGTCGTGGCCGAGAACACGTTGATAGCGGGCAATGGGCGGCATTCGAGCGACGGGCGTTCGGCGGGCTCGGACCTGGTGTGCGGTGGCCCGAGGCGGGCCACCGCAACGTGGTGTTCAGCAGGTGGCGAGCATGCTGTTGAGGGCTGACTTCTCGGCGCTGTCGACCGTCAGGGCGTAGAAGTACTTGACCTGGATCCAGGCGCGGGCGTAGGTACACCGGAATGAGGAAAGCGACGGCTGCCATTCGGCAGGGTCCTTGTCGCCTTTGGACTGGTTGACGTTGTCGGTGACGGCCCACAGTTCTGGTCCACCGAGGTCGTTGGCGTAGGTCTGCCGCCTGGCTGTCGTCCATGCCCAGGCGCCCGACGCCCAGGCCTCGGACAGCGGGACCATGTGATCGATGTCGACGTCGGAGGCATTGGTCCAGGTCGCCCCGTCGAACGGGCTGTACCAGGATCCGGAGACGGCGGCGCAGCTGCTGTTGACGACCACGTTGCTGCCGTCGCGTTTGAGCACCTGCTCTCGGGTGTTGCACGAGCCCGTGATCGTGATCCAGTGCGGGAACAGGTCCCGGTTGTACGTGGACTGGTGCGACTCCGCTGCGACTGTGAGCGAGTTGAGGCGGCTCAGCGCGGTGCTGTAGGACGGGATGTTGGGCGGGGTGGCGTAGGCCGGGGTCGCGGCGATGGCCACGGTGATGCAGATTGCGGCCGCCACGGTGATGGCGGCCTTGATGGCGCGGGCCATGTGCAGGCTCCTGACTGCCCGGCACCGTGGCCGGAAGGGGGCCGGCAGGGGCTTGGCGCGCGGGCACATCGAGCATGCCAAATATAGGTTTCGATTGACGGACCCACCGTTGAAGGTGGCATGAATATCATTTCAGCGTTTTACCAGGCCGCCCGGTCGCCGATCAGGCATCGGTGAGGCTGGGCCAAGCGCACCGAGATGGACCTCCCATGCGCAACGCTGTTGCGTCCGGCGTCAAGGCCGACTGTCCAGATCGTTAGACCAACCCACCGGACAGTGATCGCGAGCGAAGCGAGCCGCGATCCCCTTCGCGTCGCAAAACCAACACCAAGCGGACGGTGCCGCAAACACCTGGCTTCGCGGAACGGTATTCAGTGTTCATGGCATCCTCCACCGAGTCGTCCTCTTGCTAGCCAATACATATCGCTGCGATTGAAACGCTATGAGATTTGGCAACGTGAAGGCTATCCTCAGCGGTACTCGGCCTCACCACCAACGCGATCGCAGCGGCGGCACACTTGGGAAACGTTGCGGCGCGGATGTTCCAGGCAACACGGATCGCTCGCCACTCAACCGATCGCGCATTAATGCGGATCTGATGATGTAGATCTCAACGTCTCGAACGGTGCCGTATGCGGATGCCTGTACATGCGCTCACTCAGAAACCCACGCTCTCAATGAGCGATCCCTCAATGAGACCGGGGGGTGCCGTTCCAGCTACTCAGCTTGTGCTGGCGACGTTATCACCGTCAGAAGCCGGGTGGCCTGCTGTCGTCAATCAGTTCGCGGTCGCGTGCTGTGCCGCGTATTTGTCGACGGCCTAGATACCGTCGACGCTAGTGCCCACGACTGATTGAACGCGCTGAGGTGCCGCTTAATCGTTGTCCACCTTCAAGCCGGCGTCGAAGCAGCCGGTGAGTGTGCGCTGCAGAGCACCGACGGCGCTGCCGTGGTTTCCGACGCCAACCGGCCCGCGCCAATGCACGGGCCGGTTGTCATTGCGCGAGACGAAAGTCAGTTGACGAAGCTCGCCGTTGGGCTGGAGATGTTGTAATGCAGCACACCGCTTGAAGTGTAGACGTAGACGATCGATTTTGCCGTGTAATCCTCGTTGGGCAAGCTGTCGCATGGCCTGCTTGCGGCGGGGTAGGGGTAGTTCTTCACGGTGGTGAACACACCATCGGCCACCTGTTGCGCATGGCCCTTTATCACCATGACGAGCCCCCAATGGTGAACCGATTGGCTCGCCGGGGTGGCAAGGTAGATCCAGCCTGTGCACCGGCTAATGCCGGCTTTGCCGTGGATGCAGACGTGCACATTGGGGTTCGAGGTGTTGCATAGGGTTCCCGAAGCCGCCATCGCCGGTGACGCGTTGACGGCGGTGAGTCCGCTCAGCATAAGGGCCAGCACCAACAGCCCCCGAGTGATTCGCCTTACCATATGTCTCCTCCCGTATACACCATGACAGACCGAACGGTGGGCCTACCCCCGCAGGGCCGCCTCTCTTTGAGGCATGAGTGTCTTGCCATATGTCGTTCTATGAATTGCACATGCACCACCAGTTTCGTGGGCTACTTCACATAAGCGGGATGGGATCCGACCATCCAACCCAGACGCTAGGTGAGCGGCGAAAGCGGACGACAAAGCCAAAGCGTTTCGCCGTGTTCCGGGGACGGTGAACGTCGCGCCGTGGGGAGACGCTCGTGCCGTCTACCCACAGACCCCCCCGTACGTCCGCTAACGAGCGTCACGGCAGCCGTTGCCGTATCAGCCGTCGTGCGATGCGTCGTCAGGTGTTGCCCCGTATGGGTACTCCTTCCTCTCGTTGTGCTGAGCGGACACTCCCGTATTGATCGCCGCTGGCCGGTCCCTCAGCTGTTTTCATCGCGATAATCATCGATCTTTCCTCGGTGTGCTGGAGTACGGTGACGGCGGCCAGGATCGGGGTGGCCCGCTGTGGGCAGCAGCGCAGCTTAGTCAGGATCCTCCAGCGTCTGGGGGTGGCATTGACCCGTCCGCCCAGGGCGCGGGCCTTGGCACCGCGAAGGGGCTGGTGGAACGCATCGTGCAGGCGGCGCGGTTGAACTCCGGCTGTGCGGTCCGATGCGGATGTGTGTGGGCCCGTGCCGATGTTTGACTTCGTCCAGCCAAACAGCTGTGCCCTATGGCCTCTCTGTTGCTGAAGCCCGGCACGGTGGTTCGCGATCGCCTTGAAAGCGCGCACTAGCCTCCATCCATCAAGGAGAAGAAATGAAGTAATGCGAGTACCGTGCCTTAGTTGGTTGAATGACGGCTTAACGTCGTTGAAATCGGGGCAGATGACATGAATCCACGCATCCAACTTCTTGGTCCGGTCCGCGGCTGGCTGGGTGACGCTGAGCTGGATCTGGGCTCGCCGCGTCAGAAGGGCCTGCTGGCGCTGCTCGCTCTCGCTGCGGGCCAGCCGCTGTCGCGGTCGTACCTGACCGAGTCGCTTTGGGGAGACGAACCTCCCGCCAGCCATGCCAACGTGATCCAGGTCTACGTGACGCGGCTGCGGCGGGCCTTCGAGCCGCACCGGCCCGCCCGCCATCCAGGCCAGGTCCTGACTGCCATCGGCGATGGTTACGCGCTGCGAATCGACCCTGGCGCGGTGGACGCATTGCGCTTCCGGCGAGGCCTCTCCCAGGCCGCGACGGCACGCCGAGCGGGCGATCACACTCGAGTCAGGTCGCTGCTCACGCCTGTTCTGGCCGAGTGGGCCAGCCCGCTGCAGGACGCCGCTTTCTTCAGCGATCAGAGGACCTTCGCGTCCCTTGTGGATGATCGCTGGACGGCCATCGCCTGGCACGCCGCAGCCACGATTGAGACCGGCGACGCCGCGCAGGTGCTTGCCCCGCTGAAGGAGGCGGCTGCAGCCCGGCCGTGGGACGAGGCGATCCAGGCGCTGCTGATCCGTGCCTTGCACGCGGTTGGCCGCAGGGGCGACGCGATCAACACCTATCGCCGCATCCAACAGTCGTTGCGCGACGACCTCGGCGTCGAACCGGGACAGGAGCTCGTGGAGGCGTTCGGACTGGTGTTGTCCGACGCCACAGCGGAACCCGAGGTCCGCGAGCCGGTCGTGGTCGCGCAGCTGCTCCCGCGTACCGGCCACTTCACCGGACGTCGCACCGAGCTGTCCAGCCTGCGATCCCTGCTTGAAGGACAGCACACCCGCGCGCAAATCGTCTGCGTCGAGGGCGGCCCTGGCGTCGGCAAGACCAGTCTGGCCCTGGAGCTCGCGCACTCGCTTGCGCCCCGCTTCGGCGACGGCCAGCTGTTCATCGATCTGCGCGGCCACGACCCCGCAGCCTCGGTTGGATGCGCAGAGGCGCTGGTGTACCTCCTGCGATCGCTGGGCACGGACGAGTCCCGGCTGCCAGAGGACCAAAACGAGCTGGCCGCACGCTACCGAACGGCAGTCGCGGGCCGCAGCTTGCTCGTCGTCCTGGACAACGCGGCCAGCACCGAGCAAATCCTGCCGCTGCTTCCGGCCACGCCATCGTGCGCGGTGATTGTGACCAGCCGCTACAGCCTGACCGCCTTGTCCACGCACCAGGCCGCCAACCGCCATCACCTCGGCATGCTGTCCATCGACGATTCAATATCATTGGTCGCCCTGGTCATCGGCGCGCAGCGCATAGCAGCCGAGCCAGAGGCCGCCGACGTACTGGCGCGGCTGTGCGGTGGCCTGCCGCTCGCGCTGCGAATCACCGCCGCGAAGCTGCTCGCAGACCCGGATCGCAAACTCGAGTCCATGGCCACCGAACTCGCGCGTGAGCAGCAGCGGCTCGGCGGCCTGTCGGTCGAGGACGGCGGGCGCAGCGTGCGAGGCGCGTTCCAGTGGTCATACCGAGCACTTTCCACGCCCGAGGCTCGTGCGTTCCGCCTGCTGAGCCTGCATCCCGGGACGACGTTCGCCACCGATCTCGTCGCGGCGCTGACCCACCACACGGCCAAAGCCACGACCACCCTGCTGGCCCGTCTGGCGAGCGCCCACCTCATCGACGCCGTCGATGTCGGTCGATACCGTGTTCACGATCTGTTGCGCCTCTTCGCTGGTGAGCTACTAGAGTCGCAAGAGACCGCAGACCAGCGCGATGCAGCCCGGCATCGCCTGCTGCACTGGTACCTCGATGTCGCCGACGGCTGCAACCGCCTGGTCACCCCACTAAACAATCTCGTCACCCGCCCCACCAAGTCCGAGCCACTGCCATTCGCGGCCGGTCAGAAGGCCGCATTGGCCTATCTGAGCGGCGAGGCGGACAACCTTCCGCTGGTCGTGCGCGACGCGTCCCGGCATGGTTTCGACCTCGAGTCCTGGCAATTGGCTTACCTCCTTTTCTCGTTCTACCTATCGTGTACCCGGCCGGCCGACTTCCTCGCATGCGCCAACTGGGGTCTGGGTGCCGCAAGGCGCACCGGCGACCGCCGCGCCGAAGGGATCATGCTGAACATTGCGGGCATCGCCGCCAACATCGCCCACCGAATGCAGGACTCGATCGATCTGCACCAGCAGCAGCTCGCTATCTGGCAGGAACTGGGCGAACCCGCACGCGAGGCAGCGGCGTGGACCAACCTCGGCACCACCAAGGGATGGATGAACCGGCACAAAGAGTCGCTGGCGGCCTACCAGCATGCGCTCGAGCTTTACACTGCTGCCTGCGACACTGTCCGAAGTGGATATACACTCGACAATATCGGCAACAAGGCAAGGGACCTGGGCGACCTCGCCCTGAGCCAAGACAGCCTGCTGCGCGCGCTGGCGATCTGGCGCGAGGCAGGCTACCCCCAAGGCGAGGGGCAGGCCCTGTACGAACTCGGCAAGACGAAGTTTGCCGCCGGCGACCGGGCTGCCGCGCTCGAGCTGCTAAACCAGGCGCTTGGCTTGCAACGCGACATCGGAGACGACCGCATGGCCGCTTTGAGCCTGCACTGGATCGGCAAGATACACACACGCACGGGCGACCTCACGAAGGCCGCCGGCCACCTGGAGCAGGCGTTGGAACTGTTCCGCGGCATGCACGACGAGCATGGCGAGTCTGCAGTGCTGACCACCCTCGCGGCCGGCCTGACCGCCCAAAACGACCACTCCGGCGCGCACCAACTACTGAAACAGGCCTGGACGCTGCGCAAGCGCCTGCCCGACCCGCTGGAAGAGGGTCTACTACATGACGCGATCAGCACGCTCGCATCACACATGGGCGACACCCAACGAGCCGAAACCCACCGGGCCACGGCCAACACGAAGTTCGCCGAGGCCGACTGCGCTGAAGCCCGCCAAATGATGGGCGCAAACACAAAAGACCACATCGCGCAGTGACCCGGCAGGCGATCAGCCGGCGAGTCCTTATCGGACGGCGTGAGCCCGGTCTCACTATGGAACGGTCATCGGACGACTCGATGTCGGTGGTGCATCGCGCTGATGGGCGTGCGTCATTGGCAGCGGCAGGCCGTGCCGAGGGCGTGGCCGGCTGGTGCGTTGGCTGCCTCCTGTACTTGGGCCAGGATCTTGGCTCGTTGTTGTGCGGTGATGAGCTTGCCGCGTGTGACGATGGCGTGGATGCGCTGGGTGTTGCGGATGTCGGTCAGCGGGTTGGCGTCGAGCACTAGCAGGTCGGCGACTTTGTTGGTCTCGACCGTGCCCATGGTGGTTTGCAGACCTTGAAAGCGAGCCGCGTCGGCGGTCATTGTGCGCAGCGCTCGTGCCGGGCTGAGCCCGGCTTGCACAAGCAGTTCGAGTTCGTCGTGGGCGGCGAAACCTGGGAACACAAAGGGATTGGGGGCGTCGGTGCCGCCGAGGATGCCCACGCCTGCCCGCTCCATCGCGGCGACCATGTCCATCCTGAAGCGTGTGAACGCGGGCGGTGGTGCAGCCCGGTTGAGGGAGGCGGTCCACCATTGGCGGGTGGCGTTGTCGATGTACTTCAGGCGCGGATCGTCGCGCAGCATGTCCGCCGGCACCGACGACACCCGCCTAACCGTCAGGGTTGGTGTCTGCCAGCAGTTCTTGTGCGCCATGAGGTCATACAGCGCCGCCGCCTTGCTTGGATCGTGAGCCAGCGACGCCTCCACTTCGGCCTCGTACATGAGGTCGAATAGGCCGCCCGGGTTTGCCCGGGAGCTGTGATAGTCGTTGAGCCGTTGCAGGATGCGGGTTTCGTGCACCGACGTCGCGGTCGGCATGCTGAACAGGTGCTCGAAGCTGCGCATGCCCGCGGTGACCACGTCGCGTACCGGCAGGCGGATCGGCTGATGACCGGCGAAGGGCAGCCCGAGCCGGCCCGCCTCGTCGGCCAGGGCATAGAACGCCTCCTGCCCCAGGTAGGAATACACTTTGATGAAGTCGGCGTTGGCTAGCTTGGCGGCACGTACCGCGGCCCGGCCATCGGCCGCGGACACCGCCTCGGTGGCGCGTGGCGCCCAGACCGACTGCGCACCGTCGATGAGGTTGCTGGCGATGGTGAAGCGGGGCCCAAGCAGCTGGCCACGTTCGATGCGCTGCCTGACCGCATGGGTTTGCGGCATACCCCACATTTCGCGGACGCTGGTCACACCGTTGGCGATATGCAGCGCAAGCGTGATCCGGTCGTTGAGACCGTCGTGGGTGTGCATGTCCCACAATCCCGGGATGATGAATTTGCCGCGCACGTCGACGACCTCAGCCGGCGGCATTTGGGAATGGTGCCCGATCCAAGCAAGGCGATCCCCAGCCACCACGATGGTGGTGTCTGGCCGCGGGGGTGAGCCCGTTCCGTCGATCACCGTGGCCCCCGCAAGGACCAGAAGGTCGTCGTTGCGCAGGGGTTTTGATCCGCCCATTGTGGCGGAGGAAGCGGCCGCTGCCAGCCACATCAGAAACCGCCGGCGGTTGTGAACGCTCACATCGACTAATGTATGGCCATAAGGCAACCGAGGCCCGCCGACGATCAGTCAGTCATACAGTCACCCTCCTGCGGCGCACAGGCCAGACGATGGTCGGCCCGGCCGCCGATACCCACGCCCTAGCAGACGCCCAGCCGAAGATCCTCACGCGGCCCGACTGAGGCCATTTTTGATCATGCGGCTTCTTCGGGCACGCGCCGACACCGGGCACGAACCCCCGTCGTCATCGCCGGCTCGACCTAGCGGCGGATCGTCCCGCGAGCCACGCCCAGCGATCCCGCCACGTCGCACGCCATGTTGCTCTCGACGCTGAACCGATGACGCCCGCAACGGGACTTGGTCCTAGTGGTCAATGCTGTCGTCGAGCGGGCTGGCCGACTCAGATCTCAGGGATCTGACCGTCTCACATGGGAACGGTCTTCGTACGCCGTCGCCGAGGAGTGGGCTCAGCGAATGGGTCGGCGCAGCGCGTTGTTGATCTGCGTGCGCAGCTATGCCGTACCTCGTCGATGGTTCTGGTCATGGGCTTGGCAGGGTGAGGATGGTGATGGCGTCTGGCTCGGCGATCGCCAGGCGTGTCCGGTCGGGATGCAGCGCGGCGATCGGCGTGGGAAAGTTGGTGTCCTCGTAACTGCCTTGCGTCGTGCCGATTGGCACGTCGGGCCATTCGGCGATCACGTCGCCGGTTATGGGGTCGAGCAGTTGCGGATGGCCGTAGAGCGTGATGACGCGCGAGCCGCAGGCGATCAGGGTGCCCATCGGGTAGCCGACGGTGGCGCGGTGCAGCCAGCGGGATTGGCTGACGGACCAGACGCCCAGTTGTCGCGGGCCGAGCGCGTCGGCGTCGTCGAACAACGGTTCGTGGTCGGTAGTGGCGATGACGACACGGTCGGAGTCGAGCCAGCACGCCGCCGCGACATCGGTACAGTAGGCGTCGAGCGGCATGATGCCATCGCCGTCCAGAGCGCTCGCGTCGCGGACCGCCAGGTCAAGATCGAAGATCATTACCTCGTCGTTTCCGTACCTCTCGCCGGCCGTCATCAGGCGACGCCCGTCGGGGCTTATCGAGAGCCGAGATTGGTACACGTCGGGTTGATCACGTGGCCCGTCGGTTAGGCGTTGCCCGGTCTGTGCGTCGTCGATTTGCAGCACGTAGGGGTGGTCCGGGCAGTGCACCACGACCTCGCGTCCGTCGGATAGGGCGCCCAGCGCGATCGGATAGTCGATGGTGTCTGCGGCGCAGGGGTAGGGGTCGCGGGTCAGCTCACGCACGATCTCGCCGCCCTGCAACAGCAAGGCTTTCGTGCCGCGTTCGGCGTACACAGCCTGAAAGCGACCCGACGGTGAGACCAGCCCCCGATCGAAGGGAAGACCGAAGCTGCGCCGGATGCTGGGTATGTCCACCGTGCCGTCGAGACGCCAGCGGTCAGGGCCATCGGCGAAGTCGACAAGGTCGTCGCCGTCCCACCGCAGCGTAGTCACGGACCTGCCCGTAGCGACGCGCTGCACGGTCTCCACAGGCCCTCCCACCCGAAGGCTCGATCCAGCCCACCTATCGACACGCAACGATAGTGCATCCGCCCGGCCCGGGCAGCGCAATTTCCACGCGGACAATGGTTTCTGTACTGCTGTCGTCGGCCTTGCGGCGGCTACCCGCCCGCGGGTTCGTGACGCCAGGAAACGGCTAGTCCATGAGCTGGCTTGCCGGTAGTGCGCGCCAGCGGAGGAAGACGGCACTTGTTCCATCAGCGTTGCCTGTTGGGAACCGTGAGCGGATGCCGGCATCGCCGTCATCTTTCCGTTGCGCTTTTGACGTTGGCCGTGAGGGAACAACGGCTATCGGACGCCGTCGTCGCTGCGCGCCGACATCTCTTGCCGGTGCTGTCCTTGGGGGAACGGCCGATCGAACTTTCCGTTGCTGTGTCTGAAGCAACGTGCATCGCACAGCGCCGCCGAACCTTGATTTGGAGCTCAGCCTCATGCAAAACCGGTGATTGCAAAAAAGGTTCTTGCTGAATAGGTGTCATAGTTGAGCACCGATGATTGCCTCGGGTCGAACCACCACGGGTAAATTGGCTGGCCCGCTGCTACGGCCATGAGCAGAAGTGTTCTTGCTTGGCCTATGAGGCGCGCGTGTTTGGTGGACCTCACTCTGGTTGGATAGGGGGCGTGACTGATTGGGCATCGTTGCGGGATGCATACGGGTCTGCCGAGCGGGTGCCCCTTCTGTTGGCTGAGGCCGAGCGCGCAGCGGATGACGGCGATCCTTGGAACGAGTTGTGGCGTCGTCTTTGCCATCAGGGCACCGTGTACAGCGCCAGCTACGCCGCGCTGCCCGCGCTGGCCGAGATGAGCCGACGGCGTGCCCCGAGCGGGTACGTGCCCGCGTTGCACTTGGCCGCCGCAATCCTCGCCTCGAACGATGGTGCCGAGGATGCAGCTGCAGCCCGCCGACGTTACGAGACCGAGGTCGCCGACCTTCGCACCATGGCCAGTGTGAATCTTCAGCACGCGAAGGATGACACAGAGTTCGTGTACGGGCTGCAAGCGCTCATGGCCTTCGAGGATGGGGGTGTCTGGCAGCGAAACCTCGATCGGCTGACCGATGGCGAGTTGGAGTTCGACTGTCCATCGTGTGGCGAACATCTACTGATTAACCTCAATGACTCGGAAGTCACAGCCGAGAGTTTCTCAGACGGTTCGCTCGCGGCAACTGCGGTAACGCCGGTTGAGGCTCCCGCGGCCACAGTCGAAGGCCGGCTGCTCGCGCTCGCGCGTGCCAGCGACTGGCCCGAGGTCACCAGAAAACTGCCATACGTCTTCGGGACTGTGGCCTGCCCACGCTGCCACGCGTCGTTCGCGATCCCTAAAGCGCTGACGTGACGGCGCAGTGAGCATTCTGCTGCAACGGCGATGAGAGTCGGCCGAGAACTCAAGACACGTCGTCTTCGCGGCGCAGCTCGTCGACGCGGGAGCGCCGCCCGCATCGCCGGCCCGCCCCCATGGCAGCACTTTGTTGGGACCGGCCGTTGCGCGACCACGGCAGTCGAGGCAAACAGATCCCGAACTGAGTCACTGCCGTAGGACGGCTCCCGTTTGCGTTTCCAAGGCGGCCAAGCTGGCCGTTCTTGCCGCGCCGATGACTTCCGCGGTCAATGTCGAGCCACGCGGGCGCAATGTCACCCGCAGCGACACCGACCGGTGTCCTGCAGGCACCCAAGACCCCCGGAACTCGTCGACGAACTCGACACGATGCACCAGCGGATGGGACTGCGCCACCACGGATTCCAGCTCAGCCCACGCGATGCGTTCCGCCACCACGACTGAGAGGTCGAAGTCGGCCTCCGGCAGGTCAGCGATCGGCACGTAAGTGTTGTGCCGCGAAGGATGCGACACGAGCTTGCCGATATCGATTTCGGCATAGGCGACGTGCACGCCGCCGTCGATTCCGGCCGCTCGCAGGCATCGCTTGTTCACCAGCCCGATGATGCCGGCCGTCTGGTCGTCCACGGTGATGCCCAGCCGGGCGACCGTGTCGGTCCAGGCCGGCCAAGGCGATTCGCCGAATCCTATCCCGACCAGATGCCCGTAGCGGTTCAGCATTTCGACGGTTCCCTTGGCACGCCTGAACAGTGCCGCGCCGTCTCCTCCCACCTGGCACATTCCCAGCTGTTTGTCCTGGCGTGGCAACACCTCGAAATGGCCTTTGTATGGCTCGTCCTGTCCGGCCCGGAACACGGTGCCCACCTCGAACAGCGCGAAACTGTCGTGGTAGCGCAGGTTGCCGACGATCGCCTCCAGCAGTGTCGGCAACAACGTGGGCCGCAGGTTGCCACGGTCCGGCGACGGGGCGCCCTCGAAGCGGATCAGCGGCAGGCCGTCTTGGCCTGCGGCGGCAAGGTACTGGTCGGCGGCCCAGGGATAGGTCACGACCTCCTGCATTCCGGCCCGCGTGGCAAGCAGCTCGCGCAGAACCCGGTCGAGGGGACGCTGGTGAAGTTGGCGCACCGGACGCAGCGCCACGGTCAGCGCGGCGACCGGCAGATCGTCATACCCGCGGATGCGGGCGATCTCCTCGACAATGTCGTGCGGCAGCGAAATGTCCCCGGTCGAGCGCCAAGAAGGGGCGGTGACGGCCAGCTTGCCGTCCTGCGCGATCACGGCGAATCCCAGCGATTGCAGCACTGTTTGCGTCTTGGCCGCATCCACGTCCTCGCCGATACGCGAGCTGAGGAAATCCAGACCGACCTGCACCCGGGCAGGCTGTGTCGCCTCGACAATGACATCGTCGATGCCCTCAACGGTGACACCCGGGACCTGCTTTTCCAGCAGCGCCAGGTAAAGGCCAACCGCTGCGTCGACCCGGTCGGTGTCTAGACCCTTCTCGTAGCGTGCCGATGCCTCGGTGCGGATGCCAAGCTGCTGGGAGGCGCTGCGCACGGGCTGCGCACGGAACGTGGCGACCTCCAGGATCATCTGCCGGCTTGTGCTGATGACCGAGGATTCTGCCGCGCCGATAACTCCTGCCACGCCCACCACCGCGTGCTGGTCACGCACCACCGGCAGGCCGGCGGGCAGTTGCGTGGGGCCGGTGAGCAGATCTGCTTTTGTGGCAGCGGTGGTGGCCAGCACTCTCAGCGGGAGCGTCACCCGTTCGGCGTCGTAGACGTGATTGGGTTGCCCAACGGTGAACATCACGTAGTTGCTGAGGTCCACCAGCGGGTTGATGCTGTTCTCCCCTATCCGGGCCAGCCTGCTGCGCAGCCACAGCGGTGCCTCGCCGCTGTTGTCGGCGCTGAAGCGCACGGCGGCGAAACGCTGACACAGCTGCGGTTCGAGCTGTCCCACCAATCCTTGCCCGGCCGGTGGCCGGGCAGCGCACGGCAGCGCACGCAGTGGCAGGCCGTAGATCGCCGCGAACTCGCGGGCGACACCGTAATGCCCCCACAGGTCCGGGCGGTTGGTCAACGACTTGTTGTCGACCTCCAGCACGACATCGTCGAACCCGATCACCTCCGCCAGCCGAGCACCGGCCGGCGGGTTGAGGTCGGTGAGGTCGAGCACCTCGCCGGCTGCGGATCGTGGAAACAGTTGGTGAAGCCGAAGGCCTGCAGCCGAACACAATTCCACTTCACCCCCCGGGGCCACGGACACCGCCACGGCAACGAACCGGCCCGCTGCCACACCGGACAACACGGTCGTCACATTCACCGACTGCCCGCCCAGGTCGCACGTGACCTGGCTGCCTCCGCCGGAAGCCGAGGCCACAGCCACGATCCGGCCGACCACCACGTTTGCCAACCCTGCCGAGACATCGACAACGTCCTCGACCTCGACCGTCTTGAGCGTGAGCTGATGTGCCAGCTCCGTTGCCGGTACCCCCGCAGGGAGATCAACAAATTCGGAGATCCATTCAAGCGACAGTTTCACGTGGTCTCCTTATGCGAACTGGCGCAGGTAGCGAAGATCGGCGCTGTGCATCATCCGCACGTCATCGATGCCGTACCGCATCATGACCAGCCGGTCCAAGCCGACATTGACATAGAACCCGGTCCACCGGTCCGGGTCGATGCCGCCGGCGCGCAGCACGTTCGGGTGCGGGCTGCCGCCCGGCATCACCTCAAGCCACCCCACATAGCGGCACGTTCGGCAGCCGTCTCCGGAACAGACCTGACACACCATGTCAATCTCGAAACCTGGCTCCACGAACGGGAAGAAGCCGGTGCGCATTCTCGTCGGAACATCACGGCCGAACACGGTGGAAAGGATGGTGTCCACGAGGAACTTGCCCGCGGTCAGCGGCACCCGCTCATCCACCATCAGCACCTCGTACTGGAAGAACGCCCGCTCGTGCCGGGCGTCGGTGCTCTCGTTGCGGTAAACCCGGCCCGGATAAACAAACCGGAAGGGCGGCGTGCGCTCGCGCATGAACCGCACACTTGCCCCCGTCAGATGCGGACGCAGACACAACCGTTGCGCCCCCTGCTTTCCCGTCATCCCTTCCAGCCAGAAGGTGTCCATGCTCTCCCGGGCCGGATGATCGGGCGGGAAGTTCATATAGTCGAACTCGAATTGCTCAGAGCTGATTTCCGGGCCTTCGTAAACCTCGAAGTTGAGCGCAGCGAAGGCATCGTTGAGGTCGTACATCATCTGCACCGTCGGGTGTAACGTCCCGTCACCCAACCAAAGCCCCGGCAGGGTGACGTCGAACGGATGCGCCAACACCGGCTCGCTTCCCAGCAGCTCCTGTTCACGACGCTCAAGCGCATGAACCACCTGCTGCTGCGCCTCGTTGACCGCAGCGCCCACCACCCGCTTATGGTCCGCGGCGAGGTTGCCGATCATCCGGCGAACCGCCAGGACCTTTCCTGTCTTGCCGATCGCTTCACGGCGGACCACATCCAACTCCGCCAGCGTCGGTGCGGTCTCGATCCGGTCAAGCGCCGCCTGTGTCGCCTCGGCCAAACCAGCCAAGATCGCGATTTGATCGTCCATGTTTTCCTTCTCTACACACCTGACTTGGGCACAAGACGAAAAAGCCCCCGGCCACCGGGGGTTGACTGCTCAGGCGTGAGGAAGTCTCAGCTCAGCTCGATCAGCCCACCGGTCACCCGGGGGCACCTAAATCGACGCACGCTGCAAGCCACGCCGACATGTTGCCATCATCAACCCCCTCGCCGCAAGCGCACTACGCACCCCACGATCCTCCCCTCCACAATGGACGCGCTGTCTGGTCCGTGAACTCCGGTGCGCTGTTCCAGCGGCGCCGCGGCGGCGGTGACTTCCCGCCGTAAGATCGGGCGCAGGCTGCCTACTGTCGGCGCGGGTTCCGTTGTGTATCGGTAGATGGCGTCGCGGGGATGTGAGTGTCAGGTGATGATTCCGGCGTGGCGGCCGCGGATGAAGTCATAGATGACCACCGACCACAGCACCGCGGCGGACAAGACAAGCGTGAGCATTGCCGAGTCGGTCTGCCAGGCGACGAGGGCCACGACCGCTAGCATGGCGGCGGATATGACCCGGGCTGCTACGCCGTGGGTCAGACGCAGTTGGGGTGGCCCGGCGCCCACGGCGGTGGCGCATACGACCGCTTCGGCGAGCACGAATATGATTTGGCCGGCGATGAGGATCAGCCCGCTGGGCCGGCTGTGTTCGGTGTTTTCGTGTAGCAGCAAGTCGACGCCTGCGCCGTTGAGCGCCAGTCCGAACGCGATGGGCATGTGGGCGAACAGCCATATCACGAACGGGCGTTGGGAGGCCGTGCCCGGGCGGGAAAGGGCGGTAATGGCTTCAATGTCGATGCGGTCGAAGTAGATCCACCACATCGCGACCGCGCCGGCTACCGACAGCGCGACCAGTACGCCCGCCGACCACGTCAAGCTGCGGGTAGCGGAACCGGCGACTGCGCCGATGAAACTCTCGCCCAGCATGAGGATCGTGAACAGCCCGTACCGCTCGGGTAGGTGGCTGACATGCGGCGGGTACCGGCGATGAAAACGGGTGCCACGTACATAGGTCAGGATCTCGATGAGAAACCCGGCGCCCCACAGCCAGGCACCCCAACGGACCGGCAGCGCCACGCCCACCCACCACAGCAGGACGCCCGAGCCGTACCCGATGAGGAAATGACGTGTGAGCGGGCGAGCCTCAGGGATGAAACGCTGCGCCCGCCAAATCTCCAGTACCTGAAGCGTGCGGACCAAGGCGTACGCGGCGGCGATCACCCGGATGTCGGCAAGCCCACCGCGGGCGATGCTCGCCGCCAACAGCGTGAGCGCGATGAGCTGCAGGGTGCCGATCAGCCGCTTCGCCCGGTCGGTGTCGGCGTCGAACCGGGTCGTGTAGAACACCTCACCGACCCACGCCCACCACACCACCGAAAACAGCAGCGCCGCCTGGCCAACCCCCCACCAGCTCGGATCGTGAACGACGATCAGGCCGATCTGCCCGACAATGACAACAAACGCCAGATCGTAGAACAGCTCGAACCACGTTGCTTGTCGATGCCCACGCTCGCCTGTGCGCAGCTGCGGCTGGCCCAGCCACCCGCGATGAGGCACCGACATGTACCGCCGAGTCACCCTGAAAAGCTATCCCAGACTATCTGCTTCGAGCCCGCTCACCACGGTGACATCGAGGCTCAATGTCGGGCTGAACGGTGCCGAAGCCTGGGCCCGGATTCCGCGGCCATCGGTGATGGTGAGGCCGGGCCGGGGATCGCCGATCCGCCTGTGTTCGGCGCGGCGATACTGGCTTGTTTCGCACTGTCCACTGTGGAAGCCGCGCACTCGTGGACGATTGCCACCGCAGGGTGGCCGGCGCGAAAGCGGGCACGAGATGTCCGGGCTGGTGTCGGCCAGGATCAGCAGCGATTACACCGGCGGCGCTTGTGCCATCGCAGTGCGCGAGATGCGCTGTGCACACCCATCGTCTGTTTCGCCGTCAGGACCGTGGCTATCGTTAATAGCGGCCCAGGACCGGGCTGGCACCGGTCTGGCGACGACCAGGCAAGGAGCGTGAGTGACGGTTGGCGCGGCGGCTCACCGCCCGGAGTTAGTGGGCCGGGAGGAAGAGCTCAGCCTGATCGAACAATTCCTGCAGCAAGCTGCTGGGGACGGTGCCGCGCTGCTGTTCGAGGGGGAGACCGGGGTCGGCAAAACGGCTCTGCTGCACGCCGCGACCGATCGGGCGCAGGTATCGGGCGCCCGGGTGGTAAGGGCGCAAGGCGTCGAGTTCGAGGCAACAAACACCTTCGCCGGGCTAGGCCAGCTGCTCACCCCGATGACGGCCGGGCTCGGCGGGCTGGTCTCCGCCCAGCGCGACGCGCTCGCGGTGGTGCTCGGCGTCACCGAAGGCGATCCGCCCGACTCGGGGCAGGTGTCGCGCGCAGCGCTGAATCTGATCCGCGCCGAGGCGGCCGACAGGCCGCTAGTGCTGGTGGTCGACGACATTCAATGGATCGACAGGTACAGCGCCTCAGTGCTCGGCTTCGTCGTGCGCCGCCTGGCAGGCAGCCGGGTCGGCGTACTGGCCGCGGTGCGCAAAGGTGTGCCAAGCGCGTTCGAGCCTGCCAGCCTGCCCAGCCATGAGCTGGGACCCCTGCCCGCCGAGGCGGCCGATGCCCTGCTGCGGCTGCGGTATCCGACGCTCGCGCCGGTGTTGTGCCGTCGCATGCTCGACGAGGCCCAGGGCAACCCGCTTGCGCTGCTGGAGTTGCCGCACGCGCTGATGGGCATCCAGAACACAGCCTGGCCATCGCTTCCCCGCGTGCTGCCGCTGACCGACCGGCTTCAGGAGATATTCGCCGTGAGGGTGACACCGCTGCCCGCGCAGACACGGGCCGCGCTGCTGCTCGCCGTGCTCTCCGGCGCGGCTGAGCTGGCGGTGCTGGAGCGAGCGACCGGCGGGCAGCTGCTCGACCAGCTGGGGCCGGCCGAACGCGCCCGCCTGGTGCGGATTGACGACACCAGCCGACAGGTGATCTTCGGTCACCCACTGATCCGGTCTGCCGTGGTCGGCCTGTCCACCGCGGCCGAGCGCCGGGTCGAGCACCAGCGCCTCGCTGCCGCCTTGCACGATCAGCCCGATCGCCGGTCCTGGCATCTGGCCGAGGCGACCGCTGAGCCCGACGAAGAAGTCGCCGCTGCGCTGGAACAGAGCGCACGGCGGATCAGGTTGCGCGGCGATCCGGTCGATGCGGCCACGCTGCTGGCGCGCGCTGCCCAGCTCACGCCCGATCCCGAGAAGCGCAGTGCCCGGCTGGCCGAGACCGCCTTCATCGACGGCACCATGAGCTGGCAGGTGGGCCGCGTCCCGTCGCTGTTGGCGGAAGCACGCCGCAACCCGCTAGGCATGCGGGCCGCGCTGCATGCGGCCGCCGCCGATGCCTACCTGATGCTCAACGGCGACGAGGAGATCGGCGCCGCTCACCGGCTCGTGGTCAGCACTCTCAATGACTATCCCGGCCCGCTCGACGCGGGCGACAGCGCGGTCATCGCCGCGCTCGACACGCTGTTTCAGGTCTGCATCTGGGGCGGACGGGCCGAGCTGTGGCCCGCCTACCTCGCCACGCTGGCCCGCCTCACCCCGGCCGCGCCCCTTGGCAACGTGCTGCTGACCGAGGCGTTCGGCGACCCCGTAAGGGTCACCGCGCCTACGTTGCGCCGCCTCGACGATGCGGTGCTGGCGATGCGCAGCGAGGCCGACCCGGACGAGGTGGGCAAGCTCACCTCCGCTTCCGTGTTCGTCGACCGCCTTGCGGCCTGCCGGGAGGCGTTGCGACGGCTCATCCGCGGCGAGCGGGAAGGCGGTGCGGTCACGCAGGCGATCGGCGCGCGCGGGAATCTAGCTTTGGACGCGTTTCTCAGCGGCCGCTGGGACGAGGCCGATGAACTTGTCCGAGCCGGCGCCGAGTCCTGTGAAGCCAACGGGCACAGGCTCTTCGCCCAGAATTTCGGCTACCTCGGCGGCCTGCTGGCGGCCGCGCGCGGGGATCACGACAAGGTGATCGAGCTCGCCGACCGGCTTGAGGGCTGGGGTACGCCTCGCCATGCGCACCTGCCGCAGTTCTGGGCCTGCCACATCCGAATGGTCGACGCGCTCGGCCGAGCCGATTTCGAGCTGGCCTATCGCCATGCGATCGCCATCAGCCCGCCTGGAACGTTCCCGCCTCACGTGGGCACGGCTTTGTGGGTGTGCCTTGGCCTGGTAGAGGCGGCTTCACGTACAGGCCGCAGCTCGGAGGCGGCCGCCCACGCCGCCGCGATGCGTGCCGCCGGGCTGCCCGCGATCTCGCCCCGCCTGGATTTCGTGACCCGCGCCTGCGAGGCCATGACCGCAGACGCCGACCGGATCGTGGAGTTGTTCGACGACGTACTCAGCACAGAGAACATCGGCCAGTGGCCGTTCGATCTCGCGACCGTCCAGCTCGCCTACGGGACACAGCTTCGCCACGCCGACGCCACCGCTGCGGCCCGGGTCCAGCTGACGGCCGCTCTGGCGACTTTCGGGCGATTGGGCGCAGCCCCATGGACAAGCCGGGTCGAGGGCGAGCTGAGCGCCTTGCGCGAGGCCCACGACACCGGCCCGCTGACCGCACAGGAGTACGAAATCGCGGCCCTCGCGGCGGCCGGCCTCACCAACCGGCAGATCGGGGAGCGCCTGTTTCTGTCGCACCGCACCGTGAGCTCCTACCTCTACCGCATATTCCCCAAGCTGGGCATCGAAACGCGTGCGGCCCTGCGCGACGCGCTCAGTTCGCTGCCTCCTGCGTAAAGGTCGCCGCCCGGCCGGCGGCGACCTTGGGCCAAGCGACGGGTCAGGCGACTTCGTGCAGCGCCTTGAGGATCACGTCGCTGACCAGATCTGGGTGCGACATCATCGGCACGTGGGAGGCCTCGACCTCCGTGATACGGGCGCCCGCCCGCCGTGCCATCGACGCCACCACGTCGGAGCCGGCCGCCTTGTCACCAGTCGCAACGACGGCCCAAGACGGCAGGTTTTTCCAAGCCGGTGCCGACGTCTTCTCCGCGAAGGCCAGGACGGAGATCGGCCGCTGCGACCGTGCCATGACCTCTGTGACGCTCGGCGGCAGGTCGGCGGCGAACGCCTCGTGGAACTGGGCGATGTCGATCCAGAGCTCGCCCGCCTTTTCGCCGTCTTTGCCGAGCGGGTAATCGAACTGACGCAGCGCGGTGGGCAGCACGCTGTCGCGGGAACCACCCTCGATCTCCTGCAGGGACTCCCCCTCGTCAGGGGCGAACGCGGCAATGTAGACAAGCCCAACTACGTTGTCGGCCATGGAGCCCGCATTGGTGATGACCGCGCCACCGTAGGAGTGGCCAACAGCCAGCACGGGCCCGGAAATCTGCTGGAAGACGCTGGCGGCATAGGCCGCGTCGTAATTGATGCCGCGCAACGGGTTGACAATGGCGCGTACCTCAATTTTGGCGTCCATAAGCCTTTCGATGACGCCGGACCATCCGGAGGCGTCGGCGAACGCGCCGTGGACGAGAACGACTGTCGGCATGTTGCTCTCGGTCATGATGCTTTCCTTCCTGTTCGAGTGGTCAATTCCCACTCTCAGCGCATCCGGGCACGCGCTCTAGCGTCATATGACGTCGAAGGTGACGATGTAGTGCTGACGGCTTCGGCAATCCGGACTCTGGGGACAGAGGGCCGGAAAGAGCCGTCCGCCACAGCGCCGGTCGCCGCACAACGTTCCTGTGCCTGCCGGGCGTCGACCTGATGCGCTGGTGGGCCCCTGCCTGTGCTCGGCCGCCGCATCCTGCGACGAGGGCCTTGTCTGGCCAATGAATACACTTTGGAGCGAGGAGGCGCGATGGCCGTGGGCAACGATGGTTCTCGCCGTGGCGGGGTGCGGCAGGTGGCCGCCGCGGCGGGGGTCTCCATGTCGACGGTGAGCAACGTGCTGAACCGGCCTGACGTGGTGGCCGCCGAGACCCGCCAGCGGGTTGAGGATGCCATGAGCGCGGTCGGGTTCGTACGCAACGGCGCCGCGCGCCAGCTTCGCGGTGCGCCGAGTTCGGTGGTGGGCTGCATCGTGCTGGACTCATCCAACATCTTCTTCGCCGAGGTGGTACGCGGCATGGAGGACAAGCTCGCGCAAGCCAACTGCCTGCTGGTCACCTGCAGCACCGATGTGCAGCCGCAGCGAGAACTGCACTACCTGCGCATGCTGGACGAGCAGGGAGTGCGCGGTGTGATCGTCAGCCCGGTCATCGGCAAGCTCGACGGGTTGGTGAGCCTGAGCCGGCACGGTGTGCCGGTGGTGCTGTTGGATCGCCGCCGGGGCAAGACCGAGCTGTGCGCCGTGACGGTGGACAACGTTCGGGGCGGACGGCTGGCCGTGCAGCACCTGCTCGAGCTGGGGCATCAGCGAATCGCGATGGTGACCGTCTCCACGGAAGTGGAATCGCTGGCCGACCGGGCCAAGGGGGCGCGGCTAGCGATACGCGACGCCGGCCTGGCTCCCGACGACGTGCTGCTGACCATCCGCATGCCCGGCCCAGCCGCCCCCGACCGGTACGCCGACGCCGTGGACCACCTGCTCGCCCTCACCCCGCGGCCAACGGCAGCACTGTGTTTCAACGACACTGCCGCGGTCGGTGTGCTGCGGGAGCTTCGCCGCCGCGGCATTGCCGTGCCGACGGAAATGTCGGTGATGGGTTATGACGATGTGCATTTCGCCTCCGAGTTGTCGCCGGCGCTGACCACGGTGCGCCAGCCCCGCTATCAGCTCGGCTGGGCCGCGGCGGAGCTGCTGCTGGCAGAGTCCGATGCCCGCCACCGCCATCAGGAACTGCTCTTTCAGCCCGACCTTGTCGTGCGCGCGTCGACCTGCCCGCCTCGGCGACCAGGACGCCGTCCTGCGTCCTCCTAAGCAGATGGCAACGGCACGTCAATGCCTCGTCCTTGGCTTGTGCGGCCGATTGCAACGTTATAAGCTCCGATCGGGAGCTAGGCAGAGATCCATCTTTCGATCCCAGGGCATGTAAGTCGCGACGCGCTCGGCACGGAGTGCGCACCTGCGTTTGCTGTTGTCCCTTCACTTCGCGTTAACGGGCGCGTCGCTGAGCCGTCGTGATCACACACGTTTGTCAGACGCTGCACCGCTTGCGGTGCGGCCGAGCGGCGTACCCGACAAATCTCAGGAGAATCTCATGAGCTTGATGATTGGCAGTGTGGGAACCCATGGGCCAGTGCGCCAGCGGGGGCGGCTGGCGGCGACAACCCTCGCGGCGACATTGGCCGCGATGGTGGCGGTCCTGGTGGTGGTGACGCCGGCGCCGGCGGCCGTGGGCAGGCTGGTCGGCGCCGGTTCCAGCCGGTGTCTGGATGTGGTGGGCGGCAACAGCGCTACCGGCACCGGGGTGCAGATCTGGGATTGCAACGGCCAGCCCGGCCAGTCGTGGAATGCGAACGCCGCCGGTGAGCTGCGAGTGTTCAGCGACACTCGCTGTCTGGACGCCTTCAACGCGGGCACCGCACCGGGTACCCGGCTGGTCATCTGGACATGCAACGGTCAAGCCAATCAGCGCTTCACCCTTCGCTCGGATGGAAGCATCCTCGCCACCGCTTCGCAGCTGTGTGTCGACGTCACCGGCCAGGGCACAGCCAACGGCACCGTCGTCGCGTTGTGGACGTGCAACGGCCAGCCCAACCAACGGTGGTCGCAAAGCGGTGGTCCCGCGCCCTCTCCATCGGTGACGACGAGCCCGCCTCCAGGCACCTGCAACGCGCAGCCGGTCGATCCGAACGCGACCCCTGCCGCGCGCCGGCTGTTGTGCTACCTGTATAGCCAGTACGGCAACCACATCCTTTCCGGTCAGCAGGAGTCGACCTGGGTGGGCGGCCCGGACTACGAGATGAACTACATCCAGTCCAATACCGGCAGGCTGCCGGCGATCCGAGGCATGGACATGGGCGACTCCCCCACCTTCGGCAGCCGGGCTGTCGCCTGGTGGAACGCGGGTGGCATCCCGATGGTCGGCTATCACATGGGCGCACCCAACCAGTCGCAGGACGGCTACAACGGCTCACTGCTGACGGCGAACATCAACGCGGCGCTCACCCCGGGCACAGCCGACTACACCAGGTTCCTGCAGCGCATGGACGCGGCGGCCGCGCAGCTGGCACAGGTTCAAGCGGCGGGCGGAGCGGTCATCTGGCGGCCGTTCCACGAGGCGGGCGGCACCTGGTTCTGGTGGAGCAAGGAAGGCGGCGGCCAGTACATCCGGTTGTGGCGCTTCATGTTCGACTACTACACGCGCACCAAAGGCCTGCACAACCTGGTCTGGTTGCATCCTTACAACGGCCAGCCGCAAGCATCGTTCTACCCCGGCAAGGCCTACGTGGACTTCGGCGGCGCCGACACCTACGCCGGCGACCACAACCCGCTGCTGCCGATGTTCAACACCACCCGCAACATCTACGGCAGCACCATTCCCATTGCCCTGCACGAGAACGGGCCGATCCCCGACCCGAACCAGCTGCAGTCCTCGGGCGCTAGGTGGGTCTTGTTCAACACCTGGCACACCACCTGGATCACCAACACCTCCACCAACCCCATCTCGCTGCTGCAGCAGGTCTACAACCACAGCTACGTCATCACCCGCGACGAGCTGCCCAACCTGAGGTGACCGCCTGCCTCACGCTCGACACAAATGCCCCGGCGATGCCGCGCCGGTCCAGGTCCCCGCTGTGCCAGCCGACCCCCGCAGCGGCTGGCACAGCGGGCGACCCGCCAGCTCATCCTGAGCAGTCCGGCTTGAAAGGTTGCAAACGATGTCACTACATATGATTTTCTCTTCCTCACGACGGCGGCCCAAGTGGCCGATGCTCGTCACAGCCAGCCTCATTGCTGTTTCGGCCGGGGTGCTGACCGGCAACGGCGCCTCCGCCGCCACCGTCGACACCAACGCGACCTACGTGCTGGTCGCCGCGCACAGCGGCAAGGCGATCAGCGTCGCCAACGGTTCCACCGCCGACGGCGCAGGCATCGTGCAAAACACACGAAATGACGGCACGGCACAGCAATGGCGCTTCGTGGACTCCGGCGGCGGTTTCTACCGTCTGCGCTCGGCGCTGAGCAACAAAGTCATCGACGTATCGGGCCGCTCCACCAGCGACGGCGCCAACATCATCCAATGGGCCGACGCCAACACCACCAATCAGCAGTTCCGGCTCGTCGACAGCGACCCCACCCACGTGCGGCTGATCAACCGCAACAGCAACAAGGCCCTCGACGTGTGGGAATGGTCCACCGCCGACGGCGCCCGCATCTCCCAGTTCACCGACCTCAATGGCGCCAACCAGCAGTTCCAGCTGATCCGGCTCGGCGCACCCGGCGACACACAGCCGCCGACCGTGCCCGGCAACGTGCGCGTCACCGGTGTCACCTCCAGCAGTGTGACGCTGGCATGGAATGCCTCCACCGACAATGTCGCCGTCACCGGCTACGAGATCTTTCAAGGCGCCACACTTGCCAACACCGTTGCCGGTACCAGTTCCACTGTGACCGGCCTGAGCGCCAACACTGCCTACACGTTCACCGTTCGGGCGCGCGATGCGGCCGGTAACCGTTCGGCGGCAAGCACTTCGGTCACCGCCACCACCTCGGGCTCAGGCGGCGGCACCACCCCGGTAGGGATCAACGGACAGTTGCGGGTGTGTGGAGTCAACCTGTGCAACCAGCACGGCAACCCGATCCAGCTGCGCGGGATGAGTACCCACGGACTGCAATGGTTCAGCCAGTGCATCAAGAATGCCTCGCTCGATGCGCTTGCCACCGACTGGAACGCCGATGTCTTGCGGCTGGCCATGTATGTGCAGGAGGGCGGCTACGAGACCGACCCCCGCCGCTTCACCGACCTGGTGCACCAGTTCATCGACATGGTGTCGGCACGTGGCATGTACGTCATCGTCGACTTCCACACCCTCACCCCCGGCGACCCCAACTTCAACCTGAGCCGGGCGCGCACCTTCTTCGGCGAGATCGCCGCCCGCCACGCCAACAAACCCAACATCATCTATGAGATCGCCAACGAACCCAACGGGGTCAGCTGGGCCGGCATCAAGAGCTATGCCGAACAGATCATCCCGGTCATCCGAGCTGCGGATCCCGACGGCGTGGTGATCGTCGGTACCCGGGCCTGGTCGTCATTGGGCGTATCCGAAGGGGCGAACGAAAACGAGGTCATCAACAACCCAGTCAACGCCCCCAACATCATGTATGCGTTCCACTTCTACGCCGCCTCCCACATGAACACCTACCGGTCCACCGTCAGCCGCACTGCCTCGCGCCTGCCGCTGTTCGTCACCGAGTTCGGCACCGTCAGCAGCACGGGCGGCGGCGCCAACGATTTCACCAGTTCCCAGCAATGGATCGACCTGCTCAACAGCCTGAAGATCAGCTGGGCCATATGGACGTTCTCCGACAGCAGCGAAACCAGCGCCGCCTTCAACCCGGGAACCTGCGCCGGGACAAGCTTCACCGGCACCGGTGTCCTCAAGCCGTCAGGCGCATGGGTACGCGACCGTATCCGCACGCCCGACAACTTTCCCACCAACTGATCCGCTTGGGCGCACTGCCGCCCGGCCGTCGCCCGACGGAATCCCTTCCTAGTCCCAAAAGGAGAGATCGACGA